>NZ_CP092473.1:3197500-3920000 GCF_014287515.2 Roseburia rectibacter | reverse complement strand
ATAACGGTCCTAAGGTAGCGAAATTCCTTGTCGGGTAAGTTCCGACCCGCACGAAAGGCGTAATGATTTGAGCACTGTCTCGACAATGCATCCGGTGAAATTGAAGTACCAGTGAAGATGCTGGTTACCCGCGCCAGGACGGAAAGACCCCATGGAGCTTTACTCCAGTTTGGTACTGGGATTCGGTACTGCACGTACAGGATAGGTGGGAGACTGAGAACTTGGGACGCCAGTTTCAAGGGAGTCGCTGTTGGGATACCACCCCTGCAGTATTGGGTTTCTAACCAGCCGCTGTGATCCAGCGGTGGGACAATGCCAGGCGGGGAGTTTGACTGGGGCGGTCGCCTCCGAAAGGGTATCGGAGGCGCTCAAAGGTTCCCTCAGAATGGTCGGAAACCATTTGAAGAGTGCAAAGGCAGAAGGGAGCTTGACTGCGACACCGACGGGTGGAGCAGGTACGAAAGTAGGACTTAGTGATCCGGTGGCATAAAGTGGGATTGCCATCGCTCAACGGATAAAAGCTACCCTGGGGATAACAGGCTTATCACTCCCAAGAGTTCACATCGACGGAGTGGTTTGGCACCTCGATGTCGGCTCATCGCATCCTGGGGCTGTAGCAGGTCCCAAGGGTTGGGCTGTTCGCCCATTAAAGCGGTACGCGAGCTGGGTTCAGAACGTCGTGAGACAGTTCGGTCCCTATCCGGCGCGGGCGGAGGATATTTGAGAGGAGCTGTCCTTAGTACGAGAGGACCGGGATGGACGGACCACTGGTGTATCTGCTGTCGACCAACGGCATGGCAGAGTAGCCAAGTCCGGAAGGGATAAACGCTGAAGGCATCTAAGCGTGAAGCCCCCCTCAAGATGAGATATCCCTTCCATAAGGAAGTAAGATCCCTTGAAGAGTACAAGGTAGATAGGGCAGAGGTGGAAGCATGGTAACATGTGGAGCTGACTGTTACTAATCGATCGAGGGCTTGACCAAATAGCGAACGATGTTCGCAATGTTATTGACGGTGTTCTGTATGAAGTTTTGAAGGTATCAACTTCAATGGCCTAATGGCTCAGTTGGTTAGAGCGCCGCCCTGTCACGGCGGAGGTCGCGGGTTCGAGTCCCGCTTGGGTCGTTCAATATGGGATCTTAGCTCAGCTGGGAGAGCATCTGCCTTACAAGCAGAGGGTCATAGGTTCGAGCCCTATAGGTCCCATTTGATACGCCGATGTGGCTCAATTGGCAGAGCAGCTGATTTGTAATCAGCAGGTTATCGGTTCGAGTCCGATCATCGGCTTTTCTCAATTTATTTTGAGAATTAAAATGAGTCAATTTCATATTGAACGTTTTAAATGGGCAGATTCCCGAGTGGCCAAAGGGGACAGACTGTAAATCTGCTGCAATTTGCTTCGGTGGTTCGAATCCACCTCTGCCCATTCTCTTTTTAAGAGATTAATTATTATCGCGGGATGGAGCAGTCTGGAAGCTCGTCGGGCTCATAACCCGAAGGTCATAGGTTCAAATCCTATTCCCGCAACTCGAATTTTAATATCGTATTTGCCCAGTTAGCTCAGTTGGTAGAGCAGAGGACTGAAAATCCTCGTGTCTCTGGTTCGATTCCGGAACTGGGCATTCAAAGAAAATATGGGATATTAGCTCAGTTGGTAGAGCACTTGACTTTTAATCAAGTTGTCCGGGGTTCGAATCCCCGATGTCTCATTAGCTAAAAGATTGGAAGTGTTGAAAAATCAACACTTCTTATTTTTGTACATTAAAAAAATTGATTACACTTTGTTTAATTTAGCAAGTATCTTTGGTTGGCTACAGCTTGAGCTTGATTCAAGTCGATTCCCGTTAAGTAATTCTTTTCTGCGACGGTTGGACTATGTCCTAATAATGCAGATGCAATTAGAAGATTACCACCTTTTGAATTAACAAGGGAGGTGGAAACATTTCTTCTAAAGGAATGAGGATCTTTAATGATACCTTTTTCGCTTTTTATACCTAATTTTTGACAAATACCTTGATAAACAAGATAGACAGCTCTATTTGTGATAGGTGAAGTATTTTCCCTATTAGGAAACAGATAGTTGCTATCGGGATATCGTAATTGATATGTTATATTATAGATGGGGATAAAAATATTATTCCATAAAGTTGAATGATTAAAAAAATATGGTAAAATAGAAATAAAAAAGGAGGAGTTTGCCATGAATAAAAAATGGACAAAAAGTTTGTTAATGATACTTTTATGCGTTTGCTGTATGTTTATGTTTAAAAGCATAAAAGTAAATGCAGCAATGACGGATGAGGCAGAAGATTATGAGTTGGAGGAAGTTTATAATGGAACAATAACAAGTCCTTCACCATGGTATACTACACACAGATATTACAAATTTAGTATTTCTAAAAAGTCACATGTTACTTTAAGTGCAACAGTAGATTCCGCTACAAATTATGGGATGTGTATATATAATTCAGATGGAAAAATTGTACTGAATGGTAATGATTTGCAATATGAAAGTAATGTAGCGACAGGAAAATTCAAAACTAGTCAGAGCAGGACTTTGCCGAAAGGAATATACTATTTAGATATTACAAAAGGTGGTACAGAAATAAGTACAGTATATTCTTTCAAAATCCAAGCAGAAAAACAGATTAAATTATCTAAAGGAACTATTAGCTCTTTAAAAAATAACAAAAAGGGTCAAATGACAGTTAAGTGTAAATCAGCAGTAAATGCGATTGGTTATAGAATCCAATATTCTACAAATTACAAATTTAAAAAGGGAGTAAAAACTGTATATTCACCAACGACAACTTATACAATAAAAAAATTAGCAAAGGGAAAAAGATATTATGTTAAGGTGTGTCCATATACAGTTTACAATGATGGTACATATGTATTTGGACAGAATTCATATGTAAAGCAAGTATTCATAAAGAAATAGGATGAGATTAAACAAGAGGTTGTTAGAACAAATGTGTCTAACAACCTCTGAATTCATTATATAGAATATGTGATTCCGTCAAGTGTTAGCAAGCAAACTTTCTTTGTGGAAAGCAAGCATTTGACAGAATGATTACACTAAGTAGATGATGTGTTGCAAATGCCCTTTCTATCAGTATTTGAACATCGAGACTTAGGTTCGAATCCCTGATGTCTCATTAACTAAAATACAGCGAAAAGCCAGTAGAACTAAGGCTTTCCGCTATTTTTTTGTAATTTTTGAAGTGGTTTAAAAACATTTTGAACATTTACCATACCCTTTATGGATTGCTTCTTGTTCAGTGAATAAAAAAGGAGGAGCCAGTAAAACGGGGGATGTTTTACTGGCTTTGTTATGAAAAAAAAGAAACTGTTTTATGTGAAAAAGGTTTATTTCCTTTTGACATTATTTATAGTAAACGAAGTTCATGATGGAATTGTGGTAAATTTTTGAAAAAAGTGTGATGTCCTGGTAAAGATTCGGTTACAATAACTGCACATGAAACGCTATTGTCTGAGGTGGGATGCTTGCGGTCTGTGTGGTTGCATGTGTAATGCGGACGCGCTGGCTGGGGCGGAGGGATGAAAGTGTGATCGGGCGGCCGGATGGATCGGAGAAGGTGGAATTTGAGACGACGTAGCGGACCTGGCTGTTGATGTCGTTTGGATTGCCGGTGTACAAAAAGCCATTTGCGGCGTCGATACTTGCAATCCTGCCGATCGAGGTTGCAATTTCAATTTGAGGGCGCCGTCTCTGTACCATGATCAGAAATGCATTTGCCTGTGGAGGGATACTCCGTGTCATTGCAGAAGAGAAAACTGCATTGATCCATGTTTGCGGGCGGATTTCCGACAGGGATATGACCTGACCGGATGAATCGAGGATGACAGTGTTCCGGTTGATATTTAAACGGAGCATCTGGATGTTGTCGGATTGCTGTCCGGGCGAGGCTGCATAAGATACGATGATATATCCGGTGGAAGTGTTGGAAAAAGCATTGACCTCCTCCACGAAAGCATTTGTGATCTGTGAAATATTACCCCGCCGGGAAAGTGTTCCTCTGGTCTCTGTGTTCATTGAAAGTCTCCAGTACAATAAGCTATTTATTTTAGTATATGATGTGATGAATCAATGTGCGAGTATAAATTACGAGTGACAATAGTCGGTTGAGAATCAATAGAGAAGTTGTTGAGATAAATGATCAGAAAAATTTTTGAGTGATTTGGGGGGAGGGATATAGCGGAATGCAGCGCAATATGTAATTTATTAAAGAACCGTAAAAGATATTGCATAAGAGATGTAAACTTTTTTAGGTATTTTATCCTATATTTTGGAAGCAATTCAATGTAAAAATAAAATAATTATAAACAAATGAAATATTCAATTCCCAAAACATAAAAAAACTTACAAAAACCATTAATAGAATTTATATAAAATTACCAAAATGGGAATGGAAAATTTGGCTTTGACAAAAAATTGACAAGTGGAAAATTTTTAAATAAAATACAGCAAAGTGTAGGAAAGAAGGGAAGTGAGAATACGGAGGAATTATCGAAAGCGCTGATGGAAGAACTTAATTGTGAGACAGCATTCACGATTCCGGTATTTGGAGGTATTCCGGTTGCCGAATCAGTGGTAGTGACATGGATCATTATGGCAGTTCTTTTGGTAGCAGCATTTTTCTTAGGAAGAAACCTGCGTGTAGAGAACGTAGGAAAACGTCAGCTGGCAGTGGAGACAGTTGTTGGTGGACTGCATAACTTCTTTTACGATTTGCTTGGAGAGGAAGGAAAACGTTATATTCCTTATTTAATGACAGTAGGAATTTATATTGCAGTTGCTAATATGATCGGGCTGTTCGGATTGAAATCCCCGACAAAGGATGTCGGTGTTACCGGTGCGCTTGCTTTAATGAGTATTGTACTGATCGAATATTCGGGAGTACATGCAAAAGGAGTGAAAGGTTTTCTGAAGAGTTTCGCCGAACCGATACCACTTATGTTACCAATGAATATACTGGAGATTTTTATTCGTCCATTATCATTGTGTATGCGTCTTTTTGGTAACATTTTAGGAGCATTTGTCATTATGGAGCTGATCAAGATTGTGGCACCGCTTTTAGTGCCGGTTCCGCTCAGTCTTTATTTTGACTTGTTTGACGGATTTATTCAGGCATATGTATTTGTATTTTTAACATCCTTATTTATTAAGGAAAGCGTCGAGTAAAAAAAGTAAAAACAAAAAAGGAGAAATTTATCATGACATCATTAATCGCAATTGGAGCAGGAATCGCAGCATTAACAGGTATTGGAGCAGGTATCGGTATCGGCCTTGCAACATCTAAGGCAACAGACGCTATCGCAAGACAGCCGGAAGCAGACGGAAAAATCACAAAAGCATTATTACTTGGTTGTGCACTTGCCGAAGGTACTGCAATTTTCGGTATGGTTGTTGCAATTTTAATTATCTTATTCTTAGGTTAAGGAAAGGGTCTGGTAGAGAATGCAATTATTAAGAATAGATTGGAACGTCGTCTTTACCATCATTAACCTGATCGTTCTGTATCTGGGACTTCGTAAGTTTTTAATTGGTCCTGTCACGAATGTTATGGAGCAGCGTAAGCAGATGATCGAAGGTCAGATCGCAGATGCCAACAATTTAAAGGCAGAAGCGGGAGACTTAAAGAAACAGTATGAGGGAATGCTTGCACAGGCGCATGAGGAATCTGCAGAACTGCTTGAGAAAACTCGTAAGAGTGCACAGGCAGAGTATGAGAACAGAATCAATGTGGCGGATGCGGAAGCAGAAAAGATCATCGAGAATGCCCATAAGACCGTGGAACTCGAACGTGACAAAACTGTGCAGGATCTTCAGTCACAGATTGCAGTTCTTGCAGTGGCAGCAGCAGGAAAAGTACTTGGTGAGGCAAGTACGAACGAGAATAACCGGTTACTGTATCAACAGTTTTTGACAAAAGCAGGTGGTGTGAATGACGCAGACAGCAAATAATTATGCAACGGTTCTCTTAGAACTTGGTGTGACAAGAGAAGCTGTTGATGAGACAAAAGAGATTCTTTCTCTGACCCAGGATCTGCCGAAGAGTTTAAAAAGCCCGGTTGTGTCAAAACAGGAGAAACATAAGCTGATCGACCGGATCTTTCCGGAATCAATGAAAAATTTTCTGAAGGTGGTTTGCGATTACGGTGAGGCAGATCTCCTTGAGGAAATTTTTGCCGCATATGATGTAGTGGAAGCGGAGAAAAATGGTATCCTTCAGGCAAAACTGGAGTATGTCTTAGAGCCGACAGAGGATGAAGTGGCACAGATGAAGGCATATCTTGCAAAGAAATATCAGAAAGATAAAGTTGCGCTTGCATTGGAAAAGAAGCCGGAACTGATCGGTGGATTTGTACTGCGGGTAGGAGATATAGAAGAAGATTACAGCATGAAAGGGCGCTTAAATCGGTTAGAGAGAAGATTAGCGTGGAGGTGATAACGTGGGTTCTATCAGTTCAGAAGAGATTATATCTATCCTGAAAACAGAAATAGAGAACTATGACATGGTAAGCAAAGACCAGGAAGTCGGAACTGTCATCTGGGTCGGTGATGGTATTGCAACGATTTATGGGATTGAGCATGCGATGTATGGTGAGATCGTTATCTTTGAGAACGGTGTCCGCGGAATGGTACAGGATATCAAACGCGATCAGATAGGCTGTATTATTTTTGGTAAAGACACAGAGATCAAAGAGGGAACGAAAGTAACCAGAACTAAGAAAAAAGCAGGTATTCCGGTAGGTGATGCTTACCTTGGAAGAATTATTAATGCCCTTGGAGCCCCGATCGATGGAAAAGGTGAGATCAAAGCAGATGATTACCGTGCCATCGAGCAGGAAGCACCGGGTATCGTAGACAGACAGTCCGTAAAACAGCCAATGGAGACAGGTATTCTAGCAATCGATTCCATGTTCCCAATCGGACGTGGACAGCGTGAGCTGATCATCGGTGACCGTCAGACCGGTAAAACATCGATCGCAGTAGATACCATCTTAAACCAGAAAGGCAAAGATGTTGTCTGCATTTACGTTGCAATCGGTCAGAAGGCATCTACGGTTGCAAAATTGGTGAATACACTGACAAAGAACGGTGCCATGGATTATTCCATCGTGCTTTCCTCGACAGCGAGTGAATCTGCATCCTTACAGTACATCGCTCCGTATGCAGGAACAGCACTTGCAGAGTACTTCATGTACAAAGGAAAAGATGTCCTGATCGTATATGATGATCTCTCCAAACATGCAGTGGCATACCGTGCACTGTCATTACTTTTAGAGCGTTCACCGGGACGTGAGGCATATCCGGGAGACGTATTCTATTTACATTCAAGATTATTAGAGCGTTCCAGTAAGTTAAACGACGAGTTAGGCGGAGGTTCCATTACCGCACTGCCAATCATCGAGACACAGGCAGGCGATGTTTCCGCTTACATTCCTACGAACGTTATTTCCATTACAGATGGTCAGATTTTCTTAGAGAGTGATCTGTTCAACTCCGGTATGAGACCGGCGGTCAACGTAGGTCTTTCCGTATCCCGTGTAGGTGGTGCGGCACAGACAAAGGCAATGAAAAAAGCATCCGGTACGATCCGTATCGATCTGGCGCAGTACCGTGAGATGGAAGTGTTTACACAGTTCAGCTCCGATCTGGATGATATGACGAAAGAGCAGTTACAGTATGGTAAAGGACTGATGGAGCTCTTAAAACAGCCGCTCTGCCATCCGATGAGCCTCGCAGATCAGGTAATTACACTGGTTGCAGCAAACAAACGTCTGCTTTTGGATGTGGATATCAAACAGATGAAAGAGTTCCAGGGAAGATTACTGGATTTCTTTAAAATCGAGCATAAAGATGTCGTTGATGCCATCAACGAGAAAAAAGTGCTGGATGATGGGATTACAGAAAAGATCGTAGAGGCAGTCAAAGAATTTAAGAGCAGGTGATAGAGCATGGCAAATACCAAGGAAATTCAGAAACGAATGAAAAGTATTCAGGATACGATGAAGATTACGAGTGCCATGTATATGATTTCCTCTGCAAAGTTAAGAAGTGCAAAGCAGAAGCTCGAAAATACAGAGCCGTATTTCTATGCGTTACAGTCTGCAATCTCACGACTGCTCCGTCATATTCCGGATGCTAAGAGCCGGTATTTTGACCAGCGCGAGGAGATTCCGGACGACAAAAAACGCAGGGGATACATTGTGATCACTGCAGATAAGGGACTGGCAGGTGCGTACAACCATAACGTCATTAAAATGGCGCATGAACTGTTTGAGCAGGGTGAAAACAACAAACTGTTCGTCGTCGGAGAGCTTGGAAGACAGTATTTTACCAAGGAAGGGTTAGAGGTAGATACCGAGTTTAAATATACGGTGCAAAATCCTTCCCTGCACAGAGCCAGAGTTATCACAGAACGTATTCTGGAGTTATACAATAACAACGAATTGGATGAGGTATACATCATTTATACGAAAATGGAGAATTCATTTTCCATGGAAGCGGAAATGATGAAACTGCTTCCACTGGTAAAAGAGGATTTCATGGGGAAAGCTCCTGTTGATATTTATCAGGAGGAGATCAAGGCAGATACGACCATGCAGGATATTTTAGAGCATGTTGTGCCGAACTATGTCAACGGATTTATTTACGGTGCACTCGTGGAGTCATTTGCCAGTGAGCACAATTCACGAATGATGGCGATGCAGGCGGCAACAGACAGTGCAAAAGAGATGCTGCAGACTTTGTCCATTGAATACAATCGTGTGCGTCAGGCTGCGATTACCCAGCAGATCACAGAGGTAATCGGCGGTGCGAAGGCACAGAAGAAAAAGAAGAAAAAATAGGAAGGGGATGTGAAAGCGGAATGAAAACAGGAAAAATCGTGCAGGTCATGGGACCTGTAGTAGACGTTGAATTTGAAGATAATGACCTTCCGTTTATCAAAGATGCGCTTGAAGTAGACAACGGCGGAAAACGCTGTGTCATGGAAGTTGCACAGCACATCGGCAATAACACAGTACGTTGTATTATGTTAGCTGCCAGTGAGGGACTTCACAAGGACATGGAAGTTGTTGCTACGGGAAGCGGCATTACGGTTCCGGTCGGACAGGGCACATTGGGGCGTCTGTTCAATGTATTAGGAGATACCTTAGACGGCGGCAAGACTTTAGAGGGTGAG
Organism: Roseburia rectibacter; assembly: GCF_014287515.2. Taxonomy (NCBI): domain Bacteria; kingdom Bacillati; phylum Bacillota; class Clostridia; order Lachnospirales; family Lachnospiraceae; genus Roseburia; species Roseburia rectibacter. The sequence continues at coordinate 3,910,786 of NZ_CP092473.1, read as the reverse complement.
AAACACTGGTGTATCCACAGAGATCCGCCATCTTTCGAGGATCAGAGTCCGGTCGTTGAGGTACTTGAAACAGGAATCAAGGTCATCGACCTTTTAGCACCGTATGCAAAAGGTGGTAAGATCGGTCTGTTCGGTGGTGCCGGCGTTGGTAAAACGGTATTGATCCAGGAGCTGATCCGTAACATTGCAACCGAGCACGGCGGATATTCCATTTTTACCGGTGTCGGAGAGCGTTCAAGAGAGGGTAATGACCTCTGGTCCGAGATGAAAGAATCCGGCGTACTCGAAAAGACAGCCTTAGTGTTTGGTCAGATGAACGAGCCGCCAGGAGCACGTATGCGTGTTGCTGAGACAGGACTTACCATGGCAGAATATTTCCGTGATGAGGAGCATCAGAACGTGCTTTTATTCATTGATAATATTTTCCGTTTTACACAGGCTGGTTCTGAGGTATCCGCTCTGTTAGGACGTATGCCGTCAGCCGTTGGTTATCAGCCGACTTTAGCAACTGAGATGGGTGAATTACAGGAACGTATCGCATCAACCAAAAACGGTTCCGTTACTTCCGTACAGGCAGTCTATGTGCCTGCAGACGACTTAACTGACCCGGCGCCTGCAACGACATTCGCACATCTGGATGCAACGACCGTTCTTTCCAGAAAGATCGTAGAGCAGGGTATTTATCCGGCAGTTGATCCGTTGGAGTCAAACTCCCGTATCCTCGAGGAGGATGTTGTCGGAAAAGAGCATTATGAGACAGCAAGACGTGTTCAGGAGATCCTTCAGAAATACACAGAGTTACAGGATATCATTGCAATTCTTGGTATGGAAGAGCTTTCCGAGGAGGATAAACTTGTTGTTTACCGTGCAAGAAAGATCCAGAAGTTCTTATCCCAGCCGTTCCACGTTGCAGAGAACTTTACCGGTGTACCGGGCAAATATGTGCCGTTAAAAGACACCGTACGCGGATTTAAGGCGATCGTTGACGGTGAGATGGATGAATATCCGGAAGCTGCTTTCTTTAACGTAGGAACGATCGAGGATGTCATTGAGCGGGCAAAGACAATGGGTAATACCGGTTCCGCCAGCTAGGAGGGAGGAACATGAATACATTTAGCTTAAAAGTAATTGCCTGTGACAAGGTATTTTACGATGGAAGATGTGCACAGGTAGTCTTGCCGCTCCATGATGGTTTAAAGGCGATCCAGGCGCACCATGAAAATATGGTGTTTGCCGTGGAGGTCGGAGAGATCCGTATCTTAGAGGAAAACGGAAACACGATCTACGGTGTTACGGGAACCGGGTTTGCGCAGATCATCAACAACCGTGCAACAGTCATTGTAGACACCTGTGAATCACCGGAGGAGATCGATGTAAGACGTGCGCAGGAAGCAAAAGAGCGTGCGGAAGAACAGCTCCGCCAGAAACAGAGCATTGAAGAGTATCATCGCTCCAAAGCCTCATTAGCGCGTGCTATGGCACGTCTTAAGGTGGGAAGCAAGGATAAACCGATCGGCTATTAATGACGGAATTTTGAGGGCGGACAGTGCTTGTCTGCTGTCTGAATCTTTGCATGTAGACAGCTTGTCGGCTACTGATGGCGGACTTTCGAGGGCAGACAGCCGTATACTTCTTTGAACATACGGTTGAATACCTTATAGTTGATAAAACCGTGGCGTTCCATGATCTGTGTAATGCTGTCGCCGGTCTGCATGAGGTCAGAATAAATATGGGAAAGCCGTACCATGTTGACGTATTCTAAGAAGGTGAATCCCATGTTTTTCTTAAAGAAACGGCAGAAGTATTCGGTATTGAGTGCAAAACGGTCTGAGATATCCGAGAGGGAGAGCGGTTCCATATAATGCCTTTCCACATAAGTTATGATATCTTTTAGCCTTGTGAGCGTTTTGGTATCCTGCGAGACGGTACTCTGTGACTGTGGCAGGACGTAAGAAGTATAAAGTATATAAAGAAAATGATGAAGGTGGCTGCCAAATAAAAACTGGTAGCCATTTTTTTCATTTTTATATAAGGAACCCATGGTCAGTAAGTGATCCCGCATTTCGCAGAATACGGGGTCATTTTTATATTTTTCCGCAGAAAAGTATTCCTGAAAACGGATGGAGGCAAAACCGGGAAGCATCTGGTTAAAGAAGTCAAACGGGATCTGCAGCAGGTAGGTTTCCGTTCTGCCGATCGTGCGGGTGTAATGGATGTCACCGGAATTCACCAGAAAGATATCGCCTGTGTGCAGCAGGAAGGATTCCTCGCGGCAGATGACATGCATGGAACCGGAGGAGATGTATAAAATCTCAACGTGTGCGTGCCAGTGGCTGGGCACGAGCTGGTTGTCGGACTGGTAGATGTCGAAGTAGACGGGGAGTTTGGGTTTGGAGGTGATGATTTCGTGGGTGGTCATGGTGGTGGGGATTCCTTTCTTCTGGGGGGAATTGATTTGTGGCATGCGGGGGTTTTGGCGAGCCTTCCTGCGGTCTGTATGGCGCCGGAGTGTCCGGGTAAGGCTGAGCCGGTTACCGCTTTTTCGTGTTCCTAAGCGGGCACCTGAACAAAGTGGCGATTTCATGCTGCTCCCAGAACTCGCTTTTTCGTTTATGGAAAGCCAAAAGTGCATTGAGCTCGGACAACTGTCCGCAGCATGACTTTTTGTTCATGTGCCCGCTAAGGAACACACAAAAAGCGGTAAGACGGCTCCACCTTACCCGGACACCCCGGCGCCGTACAGACCGCAGGGCATGTTGGAAAGCCTTCCGGAAAATATGTGCGGCAGTCCTTGTAAAGTACGATAGGACTGATTCTGCCAACTTTGTTGTTAAACTCATAATAAGTCAATATCGACCGAAATACAAGTCATTATCTGCCTTGAAATAAAAGTGTAAGGTAAGTATGATAGGAATATAAAGAATATAAGAAACGTAAGAGAGTTGCCGACAAAACGCGTCAATACCAAGAAGCCGTTGCAGGCAAAAACGCATCGAAACCAAGAAGCCGTTGCCGACAAAACGCATCAAAACCAAGAAGCCGCTGCCGACAAAACGTATCAAAACCAAGAAGCCGTTGCAGGCAAAAATGCATCGAAACCAAGAAGCCGCTGCCGACAAAACGCATCAATACGCTGAAAGCGCTGCATGCAAAACGCACCAACAACCTGCGCCTGTTGCGAGGGATACGCAGATTTATAAGAAGGTGCTGGGGAGCCGTCGGTCCTTAGCGACCGTATTTTGGTCGCTTAGTACCGCTACGAGCGACACGCAGCGGGAGCGTGCCTTCGTTAAAACTGCGTATCCCTCGCAGCATACACATCCTACAAAGCGTTTTGCCAGCAACGTGACACATCCTACAAAGCGTTTTGCCAGCAACGTGACACATCCTACGAAGCGTTTTACATCCAACGTTCACAACCTACGAAAAAGTTTTACCTCCAACGCCCACCCACCAAATATTTCAAAAAGGAGCCCACAATCATGGAAAAATGGCAAAGATCACTTTATCAACCCAACCTCCCTCTCGGAGCTGACGGCACCAAAGTCACCGCCTCAAAAGCACACATCACCCTGTCAAAAGAAGCCGCCAAAGAAGGCATGGTTCTTCTAAAGAACAATGAAAGCCTTCTCCCATTTCAGGCAGGCACCAAACTCGCCCTGTTTGGAAAAGGCAGTTTTGACTATGTCAAGGGTGGTGGCGGAAGCGGAGATGTAACCGTTGCTTATACGACAAATTTGTATGAGGGATTCAAGAAGCTGCCGGAAAAAGTAGAAGTGTATGAGGCACTCTCTGATTATTACCGTAAAGAGGTAGAAAAACAGTACGAGGCAGGAGCAGAACCGGGAATGACAGTAGAGCCTGCGTTTCCGGAAGAAACTGCAAAAAAAGCGAGAGCGTACACGGACACGGCAGTGATCTGCATCAGCCGTTTTTCCGGGGAAGGCTGGGACAGAAAGAGTTCTTATGATAAGGAGATGGATGAGTCGGTACAGACAGATCCGCTGCTGGAAAAGGCAGAGCGCATTTTTCCGGACGGAGACTTTTACCTGACGAAGGAAGAGAGCGCGATGGTGGAACAGGTGCAGCAGTTGTTCCCGAAGGTGGCAGTCGTTATGAATGTCGGCGGCATGGTCGATACGGACTGGTTTGCAGAAAATGAAAAAATTCAGGCGGTACTGATGGCATGGCAGGGGGGTATGGAAGGCGGAAGCGCAGCAGCAGAGCTTCTGTGCGGCGTCGGCAGCCCATCCGGAAAACTTTCCGACACATTTGCAAAGAAACTGGAAGACTATCCGTCATCGGAGACATTCCATGAATCGGTAAAATATGTCGATTATAAAGAAGATATCTACGTCGGCTACCGCTATTTTGAGACAATACCGGGGGCTGATAAAGCCGTCAATTATCCGTTTGGCTACGGTCTTTCCTACACGACTTTCGAGTGTGCGTTAGTATCTGCGGAAGAAAAACAGGGTGTGATCCGTGTGCGTGTCAATGTGACCAACACCGGAAAATATCCGGGAAAAGAAGTCATGCAGTTATATGCGCAGGCACCGCAGGGCGTACTTGGAAAGGCAAAGAGAGTCCTTGCAGCATTTGAAAAAACACGACTGTTAGCACAGGGAGAAACGCAGCTTCTGACGTTAGAGGCACCGGTGGCACAGCTTGCATCCTATGATGATCTGGGAAAAATTCAGAAATCTGCCTATGTGCTGGAAAAAGGTAAGTATCAGTTTTATCTTGGCACGTCCGTGAGGGAAACAGAGCAGGTATTTTGTTTTACAATGCCAGAGGATACCGTAACAGAGCAGCTTAGTGCAAAACTGGTTCCGACTTCACTTGCGGAGCGCATGCTCTCCGATGGAAGTTTTGAAAAACTGCCGCAGTCCGAACCGAATGATCCGGATTACTCCGCAATCAAACGTGTTCCGAGGGAGGAAAGCGATGGATTTTCACCGGCTGTCCGCACACTGCCGGGACATCAGATCTGGTCACAGCCGTATAAGAAAGACGCACATATTTTTATGGAAGTTGCAGAAGGAAAGATCACGCTGGACGAATTTGTGGCACAGATGACAGATGAGGAACTTGCGCATATTTTAGGCGGACAGCCGAATACCGGTGTGGCAAATACATTTGGATTTGGAAATATGCCGGAGTATGGAATCCCGAATATTATGACGGCGGACGGACCTGCCGGACTCCGCATTGAGAAAAAATGCGGCGTAGTTACGACGGCGTGGCCGTGTGCGACACTTTTAGCATGTACCTGGAACCCGGATGTGGTATATCAGGTTGGTGCAGCAGGTGCCGCTGAGGTGAAGGAAAATAACATTGCCGTCTGGCTGACGCCTGCAGTCAATATCCACAGAAGTCCGCTCTGCGGAAGAAACTTCGAGTATTATTCCGAAGACCCGTATCTGACCGGAAAAATGGCATCTGCAATGGTAAAGGGAATCCAGTCAAAACATATTGCCGCGACGGTCAAACATTTTGCATGCAACAATAAGGAGACAAACCGTAAGGAAAGCGATTCCAGAGTGTCCGAGCGGGCAGCAAGGGAGATTTATTTAAAGGCGTTTGAGATTATCGTAAAAGAGGCAGATCCGTGGTGCATTATGTCATCTTACAATATCGTAAACGGACACAGGACTTCTGAAAACCGTGAGCTTTTAGAGGACATCTTAAGAGGTGAGTGGAATTATCAGGGAATGGTCACGACCGACTGGTGGACAAGCGGTGAGCATTATAAAGAAGTAAAAGCGGGAAATGACATCAAGATGGCATGTGGATTCCCGGAGAGCCTGCTCCGCGCAAAAGAGGCAGGAGTGCTGACAAGAGAAGAGATGGAGATCTGCGCAAAGCGGATTTTAGGATTAATACTGAAAATCGACTGAAATCAGGCGAAAAACAATCATAGACAAAAACAATGACAGGCTAAAAAGATAACAACAGATATATAGTGTGAAAAATAAGATTTTTCACACGCAAGATTTGTGCTTACGCACAAACTTGAGATGCAAATGAAAACGTTGTTTTCATTGAAAGACAGCGCAAGAATGGAGATTAAAATGGAGGATTATCATGGGTAACAGTGGAATCGGTGTTCCGCTGCCGGAACTGGCAGCATACTGTAGAGAGGCAGCAGCAGAGGGAGTCGTGCTTTTAAAGAATGAGGGGCATATGCTTCCGATCAAAAAGGATGAGACAGTTTCTATTTTCGGAAGAAGCCAGATTGAGTATTACCGGAGTGGAACCGGTTCAGGTGGAGCGGTTAATGTGCCGTATGTCAAAAATATTTTAGACGGAATCAAAGAAAACAATGCTTTCCCTGTAAATGAGGAATTGGTAGAAACCTATAAAGAATGGTTAAAGGAGCATCCGTTTGACAACGGAGGCGGTGGCTGGGCGGCAGAGCCGTGGCATCAGGAAGAGATGGAAATCACCGACGAGATCGCACGCTGCGCAGCAGAAAAGTCTGAAAAAGCTATTTTTCTGATCGGAAGAACTGCCGGTGAGGATAAAGATTACGAGGACACGGAAGGCAGTTATCTTCTGACAAAACGGGAGAAAGAAAATCTTCGCATCGTAACAAAATATTTTAACGAAGTGGCAGTGCTTTTAAATGTGTCTAATATCATTGATATGAGCTGGACGAAAGATGCAGCATATCAGGATCACATCAAAGCGATTCTTTACATCTGGCAGGGAGGAATGGAAGGCGCGAACGCCGTTGCAGATCTGTTATCGGGCAGAGTGACACCATCCGGAAAACTGACGGATACGATCGCGGAGAAACTTTCTGATTACCCGGTAGCGGACCATTTTGGAAGTAAGACAGAAAATATTTATGCGGAAGATATCTATGTCGGCTACCGTTATTTTGAGACATTCGCACCGGAAAAAGTAATGTATGAGTTTGGTTTCGGTTTATCTTATACGGAATTTTCCATGGAGACGGTAAAAGCGGAGAGTACAGGAAATGGAAAAGATGCAAAGATCGCACTCAGTATCCGTGTGAAAAATACCGGGTCAGCAGCCGGAAAAGAGGCTGCCCAGGTTTATGTGTCCGCCCCACAGGGACAGCTTGGAAAACCGGCAAAGGTATTGTGCGGATTTGCAAAGACAAAACTGCTTGCTCCGGGCGAGGAGGAAGTTCTTGAACTTACCATTCCGGTAAGCCGGTTTGCTTCCTATGACGACAGCGGTGTGACTGGTCATAAGTCCTGCTATGTCTTAGAGGAAGGTCTGTATGAGATCTACGTTGGAAACAGTGTCAGATGCACAGAAAAAGCCAATGTGGACGGAAAAGGCGGCTATGAGATTGCTTCCTGCGTTGTCACAGAGGAACTGAAGGAGGCGCTTGCGCCGACAAAAGAATTTTTGCGTCTTAAGACAGGCAGGCAAAAGGAGGACGGGGTGTTTGCCCGTGCATATGAAAAAGCACCACAGCAGATGGTTGATCTGGCAGAGCGGATCAAAAGCCGTCTGCCAAAAGAACTGCCACAGACCGGAAATAAAGGAATTACCTTACAGGCGGTTGCAGAGAATATCAAAAATGGCAGCAGTGTGGAAGAAGAATTGGACGCATTTGTAGCACAGTTTACCAACGAGGAGTTAGCCGTGATCGTCCGCGGCGAGGGAATGAGCAGCCCGAAGGTAACACCGGGTACAGCATCCGCATTTGGCGGTGTCAGCGACAGCCTGCACGGTTACGGTATCCCGATCGCCTGCGCATCCGATGGCCCGTCCGGCATCCGTATGGAGAGCGGATTAAAGGCAACACAACTCCCGATCGGAACACTCCTTGCATGTTCCTTTAATATTCCAATGATGGAAGAATTATATCAGATGGAAGGCAGGGAATTAGTTGGAAACGAGATCGACACCCTGCTTGGGCCGGGAATCAATATCCACCGCTATCCATTAAATGGACGTAACTTTGAGTATTTCAGTGAAGATCCGCTTGTGACAGGACAGTTTGCGGCGGCAATGACAAGGGGAATCCGAAGTGCCGGTTCTTCTGCGACCGTGAAACATTTTGCAGCGAATAATCAGGAGACGGAAAGACATAATGTAAACTCCGTTGTATCTGAGCGGGCACTCCGTGAAATCTATCTGAAAGGCTTTGAGATTGCCGTGAAAGAGGGAAATGCAAATTCGATCATGACCTCTTACAACCCGGTCAACGGACACTGGACGGCATCCAATTATGACTTAAATACGACGATCCTGCGTGGCGAGTGGGGATATCAGGGAATTGTTATGACAGACTGGTGGGCAAAGATGAATGACGTTGTAAACGGCGGGGAGGCAGACCGCAGATACACCTCATTCATGGTTCGTGCACAGAATGACTTATACATGGTAGTCAACAATAATGGTGCTGCCATCAACGCAGCGGGCGATGATACCGTAGAAGCGTTGGAGGCGGGAAAACTCACTGTTGGAGAGTTACAGCGCTGTGCGAAAAACATCTGCCGTTTCCTGCTTGGAACACCTGTGATGAAACGTCCGTTAAAAGATTTTGATCCACTGCTTACAGTTACTGCAAAAGAAGCAGTAAATACAGACGAAAAGCAGGTCTGTGCACTGCAGAGCGGAAACCGGATCGAGGCAGGAAAGTTTGAAAACACAGTCCTTTATGTGGAAAAAGAAAGCATTTTAAACGTTAATGCACATTTCTGTTTCCCGGTGGAAGGATTAGCACAGGGAGCTGCCAATCTGTATCTGAATGGAGAACTGATGGCAACCGTCCAGACAGGTGGAACCGGAGAGCGTTTCCTGACACAGCGGATGTGTCGTGTGAAATTTATGCCGGGGTATTATGAACTGAAAGCAGAGTATGTGACACCGGAACTGAAGCTGGACTGGATTGAGTTAGAGTAAAATTTATTATCTGAATTTATAAAGTAAAAGTATACAATTTTAATCTCATAAAACAACTTAAAAAAGCAAAAATTAAGTAAAAACTCTGAAAATTTACAAACTAATATAAGCTTAATTGACAATGTTTTTTGAAGTAACATATAATTAAAAGACAAAGTGCATAAAGCTAATAAATGTATTGGAGGTAAGTTTATGAGAAAACGTTTTATGGGAAAACGACTTGCAGCCGCTCTTTTAGCGGCTGCAGTTGCGTTTTCAAGCGGCAATTTTGCAGGGGGATACGAGTATGTCTATGCGGCAGAAGCGAGTGTGTTTTATACCGGGACAAACACAGTAACAAAAGACAAACTGGATCTTGCAACAGAGGATTGGGATAATCCGCCAATGATCACTTATGATGAAAGTATTGCAGATTGTGTGACAACGAAAGATTTCACAATGAAGGCAGATATTACACTGGATGATGAGGCGTACGCATCATTGGGTACCGGGGAAAGTTACTTAAAGGTTCAGGGTATCGTGAAGCTGGGAAGTGAGTGGACATGGACAGACAGTCAGGATATCCCGTATTTACAGCAGAGCAGTTTTTCAGAAGATACACACAAAACAACGATTACGATTAAGTTTGAGGATAAGGATGCAGATGATTTAAAAGGTGTATATTTCCGACTGATTGGTCAGGGCTTTTCAGGAACATGTACATTTTCCAATGTTACATTAAGCGGTGTGGCAGAAGCGCAGCCGGAACTGCCTGCAAAAGATCCGAGTGTGATCGATGATTTTGAATCTGCAGAGACAGGAAGCAGTGCAGGCTGGGATCAGGAAGGCGGCTGGCAGTACGACAATGCGGTAGGAATCAGTGTAGCTGAATTTCAGGGAAGCAAAATGTTAAAGGCAGATCTCGATTATACCGGTTGTGAAGGTTTTACATGGAGTGAGGCAAAGATTAAAAAGTCGTTTGCAGAAGGACTCGATGTATCGGCTTATAATGTTTTAAGCTATGAAATGATCTATCCGGAAGCTTTTGACGGTTCTTTTAAGGCAAAGATTTTTGCAAAAAACGGAGCAGATGATGTGGAGATCATCAACAAAGAAGCAAAGATCGAAACGTCAGATCTCGGTGACGGATATAAGAAAGCAGTGGTCACTGTCAAATTCTCACCAAACACTGCAAAGATCACGGATCTGATGATTGGAACAGTTGGTGTGAGCACTGCCTTTTTGGGAAGCGTATATCTGGATAACCTGACTTTATCCCAGTATAATGCAGCGGGCGATTATACGGAGATCACAGAGACGGCAGGAGAGGCTGTGCTTGCAGATACGTCCAGTATGCCGGAAGAAGTAACACTTTCGGATGTGAATGCATCAGGTTCAGCAAAAGCGTTATATGCATATTTAAAAGGACTGGATGCTGCTGACCAGGTATTATTCGGACATCAGAATGACACAAGCAAGCATGTTTCAACCAGAGACGGTGTCTATTCGGATACAAAGGACGTGACCGGAAGTATTAGTGGTCTGGTCGGAATCGATTCGCTGGCACTGACAGGCGGGGAACTTGGAATTGATAACGTAGATGATGCAGTTCAGAAATCTATCGAGATCAGCAAGGCAGCAGCTGCAGAGGGTGCGATCATCACATTATCCACCCATATGCCGAATATGAGCAATGAAAAAATCATTGCAACACCGGATGCGGCGAGAAAATATGATTTTTCACAGTGTGATTTTTCGGAGGCAAAAGACCTGAGCAATAACTGCTCCGCAGAAGTACTTCCGGGTGGAAAATACAATGCGCAGTTTACAACCTATCTTGATATCATTGCAGATTACGCAAACGGACTTGGCGATATTCCTGTTTTATTCCGTCCATTCCATGAAAATACAGGCGGATGGTTCTGGTGGGGTGCTGCGACAACCGATAAAGAGACATACCGTGCGCTGTTCCAGTACACACAGGATTATCTGGCATCAAAGGGAGTACACAACTTTATTTATGTATATTCCCCAAATGGTCCGTTAACTTCAGAGGAAGAGTATATGGACCGCTATCCGGGCGATGACTGTGTGGATATCGTTGCATTTGATTACTATGATGATTACAATACTTATCCGGCAGAATATTCCGGCGAGTTTGTGGACAATTTAAAGAAAACCTGTCAGGTGGTAAAGAATATTGCAGACGCAAAAGGAAAAGTAGCTGCAATTTCCGAAACCGGTGTAAGGGTGATGAAAGCCGATGGATCGGATAATGAAGGAATTTTAGTAAAAGGAAATCCGATCGCAGGACACAACTGGTACAAACAGGTTAATCAGGTGGCAGTTGACACCGGAATGCCGTACTTCTTACTGTGGGCAAATTTTGGAGACACCAACTTTTATGTCCCATATAAATATGATGATACCCACGGACAGGAACTGATCAACGAGTTTATTGAATTCTACAATGAAAAATCTTCTGTTTTTGCGAATGGAACAAACTTTTACGGAAATGCAGACCAGAAAGAAGTAAGAAATGCAAATCAGGGAAATGCAGCAGGTTATTTTGCCAATGTTTTCTCTAAGATGGCAATCACAAGTGCATTTACTTTAAAAGCAAATGTGAGAAATGCACAGAGTGTAAGTTTTGTGCTGACAAACCCGGATACAAAGACAGAAAAAACGATCACGGCAGAGAAAACGGAAGAATCTGGTGCTTACGAAGGTGTGCTGTCTGCGGATATTCTGAGTGCACTTGGAACAACGGATACCGGTAAGATCAGCCTTGTGGCAGATGGCAAAACACTTGTGACTGTTTCCTATATCAGTTTTGGAAAAGAAAAGGAAACACTTGCAAAGAATGTCATTGAAAATTTTGAATTATACTATGATGACAATGACTACCTGGATGGAACTTTTACAGAAAATTCAGCAGCAAACTGCAGTTCTTCCTTTGTATTAGATAAGGATCATAAAGCAGAAGGTGTTTACGGAGGTGCATTTACTTATCAGCTTAAGACGAGCGGACCGGAAGTATGGACCGGACGTATGAAAGGTTTAAGCACAAACGATTACAGCGAATACAATGCGGTCAGCATGTGGGTAAAACCGGATGGAAAAGGACAGAAACTGGTAGTTCAGCTTGTTTCCGGCGGAGAGGATTTCGAAGTATTTCTGACTGACTTTGTAAAGACGACAGAGGCAAAATATGTTACGATCCCATTTAACAAATTAAAGGGTAAACAGAATGGAACTTTTGATCCAAAGAATGTTACGAAGTTTGCAATCTGGTGTAACAGCATTTCAGAAGACGGAAATGGGGTTGATATCCAGTCGAAAATTGTTTTTGATGATATCCGCTTTGTAAATGTGGATGAATCAAAGTTAAATGTGACAGAAGGTGGATATGTACTGACAGATCAGTCACTCGTGTCCGGAGGACAGAAACCGGGAGATACAGAGAAACCGGGAGATACAGAGAAACCGGGAGATACGGAGAAACCGGGAGATACAGAAAAACCGGGAAATACAGAGAAACCGGGAGATACGGAGAAACCGGGAGATACAGAAAAACCGGGAAATACAGAGAAACCGGAAGATACAGAGAAACCGGGTAATACAGATAAAACGACAGTTGCACAGGTTTCCGGCTTCAAACAGTCCGGGGCAACGGAGACTTCCATCCGCTTAACATGGAAAAAAGTAAAGAAAGCAGATGGTTATCAGGTATACCGTTATAACAAATCAACGAAAAAATATCAGAAGGTTGCAACGTTAAAAACTAATACCTATACGGATAAAAAGCTCAAAACAGCAACGGTTTATCAGTATAAAGTGCGTGCATACAGGAAAAGCGGTAAAAAGACGGTAACCGGAAAGTACTCCAATGTGATCAAGGCTGCGACCAGCCCGCAGAAGGTGACTGCGGTTAAGGCAAAACGTGTGAAGTCCAAGGTAAAATTAACCTGGAAGAAGGTAAAAGGTGCAGATGGATACGCGATCTACCGTGCAACATCCAAAAAAGGAAAATATCAAAAGATAAAGACGCTGAAAAAGGGCACTATTGTTTCTTACACAGACGGCAAAGCGAAGAAAGGAAAAACATATTACTATAAAGTAAGAGCCGTAAAAAATGCCGGAAAAACATCGGTGAAAGGAACTGCTTCAAATGCAGTGCGCTGTGGAAAATAAAAAGATTTATCATAATAATGATTATCTGGAGCGTAGATAAGGCTGACAGCAAAAAATCCGTGCGGATCAAAACTGATCCTGCACGGATTTTTTACTTATTCATGACAACAGGTTTCCTGTGAGGCGGTCTATTGTTTAGTTCAACATATTTAAGAACTGTGTAATTCTTGGAATATTACTCTGTTCAAGCTCAGCGTAAGTTCCTTCTTTTAAGATTTTTCCCTCATCAAAAAAGACGACTTTATCTGCGACTTCTCTGGCGAAAGACATCTTGTGTGTGATGATCACGATGGTCTGCTTTTCGTCGACTAATCTGCGGATGATATTTAAAACCTCCACTTCAAGTTCCGGGTCTAACGCACTGGTAGGCTCATCAAAAAGAAGTAGTTCCGGTTTCATGGCGAGTGCCCTTGCGATGGCGATTCTCTGCTGCTGGCCGCCGGAGAGCTGTCCCGGATAAGCGTCGCGCTTATCGGATAAACCGACTTTCTCTAAAAGAGATAACGCTTCTTTTTCGCATTCACTTCGGTCTTTCTTTAAGACGGTGATAGGACCTTCCATAATATTTTCCAGCACCGTTTTGTGAGGAAAAAGCTGAAAGTTCTGGAATACCATACCGGTTTTCATGCGGATATTCCGGATCTCGTTGCCGCTGTACTTTACTTTCTGTCCTTCATGAAAGGTCATAGAGGAACCGTTTACATTCACGGTGCCGCTGTCCGGGATTTCAAGCAGATTGATACAGCGTAACAGTGTTGTCTTACCGGAACCGGATGGCCCGATCAGGACGGTGGTTTTATTTTTCGGAATCTCTAAGGAGACACCTTTTAAGACCTGATTATTGTCAAATGATTTATAAATGTTATCTAAAGAATACATATGATACCTCTACTTTCCGACACGCAGTTTTTTCTCAATCCATTTCTGCAGTCCGGTCAACAGCGTACAGAAAAGAAGGTAAATGAGTGCAACTTCGATATAGATCCAAAGGTATTCGAGTGAGCTTGCTGCGGCTTCCTGTGCTTTACGGAACATCTCACCGATCATGATCGTAGATGCAAGGGAAGTATCCTTGACAAGACCGATAAAGGTGTTAAAAAGCGGTGGTATGGATACAGTAGCAGCCTGCGGAATGATGATACGGCGGAATGTCTGCTGGTAACTCATGCCGAGGGAATAGCCGGCTTCCCACTGACCTTTGTTAATGGAAAGGATTGCAGCGCGGATCGTCTCTGCGGAGTAGGCACCTACATTTAAGGAGAGTGCCGAGATACAGGCAACCCACTTGTTGATGCCAAGGGGATTACAAATACCCCAGTACATGATAAATAACTGTACCAGCAGAGGGGTTCCGCGGAATACCCAGATATAGATTCCGGCGATCTGTTTTAATACCGGTATTTTGTTGATAATAAAAAGTGCACACAGCACGGCAATGATGACACCGATCGCAAAGGATACCAGTGTCAGGGGAATCGTGTAAAGCAGGCCCTGTCTTAGCATTGGCCAGAATGCATTTTTCATCAGTTCCGCTTGTCTTGCTGTAATAATACCCGCTGTCAGGTATGCATATGATCCCATGAGTTTTCTCCTGTAACGATAGTAATTCATGACAATAGAACGATATAGTACATTCTATTGCCATGTTTAAATTCTATATATTAAGGCTGAGATACGTCTAAGCCAAAGTATTTCTCAGAAATTTCTTTGACTGTTCCATCTGCGATTAATGCGTCAATGGCGGTGTTAATTTTCTCAACTAATTCATCATTGCCTTTTTTCAACATTACGGCACTTGCATTTACGTCATCTGATTCAGCAACAATCTTTGTGGATTCGTCGCCGCCCTTCTGCTGTTTCCAGTAAGCATAGGTCAGCTCATCATTGATAGCACAATCAGCTTCGCCACTTAAAACACATTCCATGGCAAGTGCGAATTTATCCTGCCCGACGATTTCAGCACCATAGCTTTTGGCAATTTCATTGAAGTTTGATGTAAGTCCTTCTGCGGCTTTTTTGCCGTTCACATCTTCAAAAGAAGTGATATCGGTGTTGTCAGCAGCAACAATGAGAACCGGTCTTGTATAAATATACGGTGTAGAAAAGTCATATTTTTCTTTACGCTCGTCGGTAATGGTTACCTGATTCATAACTGCATCAAAATTGCCGGCATCAAGTGCAGCAGTGATGGAATCCCACTCTGTTTCAACAAATTCAACATCATATCCCATTTTTTCACCGATCGCATTTGCCATATCAACCTCAAAACCGGTTAAAGTACCATTTTCATCGTGGTAGGTGTATGGAGCATAAGTTCCCTCCATGCCGACAGTTAATACAGGTTTTTCAGCAGAATCAGCAGAACCAGTGGATTCGGTTGAAGTTTCAGCTGTGTTCTGTGTATTGTCAGCTGTATTATTTGCAGAATTATCAGCTGTATTGCTGTCAGAACCGCATGCTGCCATTCCTGTGGCTAAAACGGCTGTCAGTAAAATTGAAATCACTTTTTTCTTCATAAAACTTGTCCCTTTCTTTTTTTCATAATCTCCATCTTCTTCTTAATTCATACTATTCTGATATGATTTAGAACAGATTATACTTTTATCAGATAATGATGTCAAGTGATTTGCAAAGAAAACATTTTTGTTTGTAAAAAAATACGGTAACAACCATGCTATACAGGAGAAATGAAGTTATTCCTGTATCGGAGAAAGAAAGTTTTTCAGTTCTTCAATCGGGATCGGTTTTGAAAATTTGAATCCCTGCAGATAGTCTGCATGACTGTTTACACAAATTTCTTCCTGTTCGTCTGTTTCCACGCCCTCATAGAGTACTTTATATCCGAGTTTTTCAAAAGCAGTGGAAAAGTAGTTCAGGATAAACTGGGAATTTTCATCCTTATTTGCCATCAGAAGAAGGCTGCGGTCAAATTTTACAACATCAAGTTTTAAGCTAAGAATCCGGTCAAAATTAGAATATCCGGTTCCAAAATCGTCGAGGTAAGTACATACACCGAGGGATTTAAACTGCATTACACGGTCAAGAACGAGTTCGTATTCGGTATCGTTGCGGCTCTCGGTCAGTTCCACTGCGATGGTATGAAAATCAACACCGTTTCTTTCTACGATCTGCCGGAACTCTTCCATAAAATTCTTATTGGAGAGCTCTGAAATAGAGAGATTTACGGAAACACGGGAAAGGTGGTAACCTTCATCCTGAAATTCCCGGATCGCACGGCAGGTCTTATTTAAAATGATCATGCTTAATTTATGGATATAGCCATTCTTTTCAGCGAGCGGAATAAACCGGTTTGGATATACCATGCCGGTGTCCTTTAGTTTCAGACGCATCAGTGCTTCTGCGGTGTCATAATTGCCGGCATTTACGTTGCGGACCGGCTGGCAGTATACAAGAACTCTTTCGTCATCAAGGGAACCGTTTTCTGCAATATCTTTTAACTGCGCCGAGAGATATTTCATATCATGAAAACTTTTATAATCGGCGGTGTCGCAGGAGCGGAAATTATTTAGTTCCATCGGTTCTGCAAAGAAGTTAAAAAGTTCGTAAAACTGCTCTAAGTTTTCACAGAAATCCAGATGATTGAACATAACGATCTTATAAGGCAGTTTATAAGTTTCAAAATGGCGTTTAAAGTCATTCTGGATCATATCCTGTGCGATTTTATCTGCATTCCGGATGTCACTGACATCAATTGCAAGAACAAAAAAATCTGTAGATGGGTGGAAGAGGAGTCCGTTTTTAAAGTAGCCGTTCCAGAAGTTGAAAAAAAGTTTGCCAAGCTCATCCGGCATCACATATTCGGAATCAGTGTCGAAACGGAGACACATATAATAAGTAGAATTTTGAATTGACGCCTGCTGGTTTAAATATTCGTTTAGGGAATCAGCATTCAGGGCCCCTGTCTTGATACTGTAAGAACTTCCATGTACCATATAAAGGATTACCATGATCGGCAGGAGAAAGGTGATGGCAAGGAAGGTATTGCTGCCAAAATGGTTTTCTGCACAGACGAGAAAAACACAGATGAACTGTACGATCACGAGCATATGGAATAAACTTGTTGGAATGCGTTTATGATAGTAAAGTAACAGGAAAAAAATAAACGCCATATAAATCCCGTAAGCAATCGTAAACGGTTTTAAATAAAGGTTATCATGCCATGCACCTGAGCTGTCCCGGTAGAAACTGTAACCCAATACAGGTGACAGTGCATCCACAACGGCAAAAATGATATATAAGGAATATAGGAAAATATTCATGATATGTCCTGTTTTTCCCGGAATACCAATCAAAATCTTTAAATAAGCCGCATACAGACAAAAAATGAGCAGCAGGCTTGAATGATATATTGCACGCAGAATACATAAAGTGGTATCACTGTCGAAATACAGTACAGTATAGTAAAAGCAGGAATTGCTGAAGGCTGCAATCAGCAAAAGCGCGATGCAGGTGCGAAAAAGCAGAAAAAGTCTGCTGCGGCGGATAAATGTCTCCCGGAGAAGCAGTAAAAGTAATATACATAAGATCACGAGAATCATATCTACAGCGGGAGTGTACCCGTTGATCAAAAAAGCGTTGGATAATATTTTGGGTTGCAGATTCATAATTTCATTCCCCTGTAATCAGATTAAAAGTAATTTAGCCGAACAAAAATTATACCATAATATGGGAAAAATGTCACGGGATCGCACATGTTAATGTTGACCAAAATGACAGTATGAATGTCGAAAAAATGTCACAAAAATGCATGCTCAGGTTGACGTTAAGACAGCAAAGTTATAAAATAAAAAGCGCAACCGATTGCGCTATATTGGAGAGAAAGAATGTTGCTGAAGCAGTCAGCCGCAGGTACCTTAAGAATATAGAGAAATCGTGGAAAAAAGAGCAAATTTATGGAGGGGAGTGTGAAAAAATTTTTTCACACACAGAAAAGGTGAACATTATGAAAAAACAGGTTTACAGAAAACTACTGGCGGCATGTGTCAGCGTAAGTCTTGGAACTGTTCTTCTGGCAGGATGTGGGGATTCTGCCGGAACGACAGGGACAAAGACAGAAGTACAGGAGAACAATACATCGGAAGATGTGGTTGAGCCGGTGGGAGAAGTTACAACATTCACGCTGCCGGACGGACCGGAGGAGTCTGATATTTTTGTGCAACCGGTTGCGGATATTTCGGATGACTTTATCCGGGGAATGGATGCATCCGCGGTTCTTTCTGTGGAAAACAGTGGGGCTGTGTATTATGGCTACGATGGAAAAGAGCAGGATGTGTTTGAGACACTTGCGCAGTCCGGAGTCAATTATATCCGCCTGCGTGTATGGAATGATCCGTATGACAAGAACGGCAATGGCTATGGCGGCGGAAACAATGATCTGACGACTGCCATGAAACTTGGTGTGCGTGCAGCCAGATACGGAATGAAGGTCTGCATTGATTTTCACTATTCAGATTTCTGGGCAGATCCGAAAAGACAGCATGCACCGAAGGCATGGAAAGGTATGACAGTCGATGAAAAGAGTGATGCACTCTATGATTATACGACAGAGAGCCTTGGAAAGCTGTTAGATGCCGGTGTGGATGTCGGGATGGTGCAGATCGGAAATGAGATCAATAACGGTATGTCCGGGGAAACAGATGTGGATGCCGTGATGCAGCTTTTAAATTCCGGAAGTAAGGCAGTGAGAGAAGTGGCAGAGTCTTATGGAAAAGACATTAAAGTTGCCGTACATTATACGAACATTGAGGATAATGACCAGATCGATACGATGGCAGCAAATTTAAAAGATGCCGGTGTGGACTATGATATGTTTGGTCTTTCCTTCTATCCGTTCTGGGACGGAACCAATGAAAATATGCAGAACGCAGCAAAACTGATCGAGGATAAGTACGGAAAAGAAGTATATATTGCAGAGACTTCTTACTGTTATACATCTGAGGATGGAGACGGTTTTGGCAACAGCCTGAAAGGAACCGATGACCTGACAGACGGTTACGGTGCAACGGTACAGAGTCAGGCAACAGTGATCCGTGATATCTGTGCAGCCGCAAATGAGGCCGGAGTGGAAGGTGTCTTTTACTGGGAAGGCACATGGATCCCTGTCGGATCAGCCGATGCGGATAATTCCGCTCTGTGGGAGAAATACGGAAGCGGTTGGGCAAGCAGTTATTCGGCTGAGTATGACCCGGATGATGCAGGGTTATACTATGGAGGCTGTTCCTGGGACAATCAGGCAATGTTTGATTTTACCGGACACCCACTGGCTTCTTTGAATGTATTTAAGTATTTAAAATATGGCGCAACAGCGCCGCTTGCAGTTGACTATATCCCGGATGTTTACGTCTCCTGCAATGTAGGCGAAGATCTGGTTCTGCCGGAGAGTATTGATGTTGTATACAATGACCGTTCACAGAATAAAAAACAATCTGTAAGCTGGAATGAGACACAGATGAAGGCAATCGATACCACGAAAGCCGGCAGTTATGAGATCGAAGGGGCATTGGAAGAGGGAACCACTGTTACCGCGCATGTGGAAGTGGAAATGGTAAATTATGCGGTCAATCCAGGTTTTGAAGATAAAAACCGTTCAATGTGGAAAGTCTCTTATGAAGGGGAAGCCGATCCGACTGATTATCAGGTAAAAGCGGATGATGCACATTCCGGTGAGACCGCATTTCACTTCTGGTCCGGGGATTCAGATATGGAATTTTCCATTGAGCAGGAAGTGACCGGTCTGGAGAATGGAACGTATCAGTTGTCTGTATTTTCACAGGGCGGTGATATGTCATCGGATGCGTCCATGGAACTGTATGCAGTGACTGCAGATGGCGGGCAGACGGCTCCGTTTATGCTGACCACCTACAATGACTGGCAGAATCCGACGATCAGGGAGATTAAGGTTACGGATGGAACGGTTAAGATCGGGGTACGGTTTCAGTGTAACGTGGGCAGCTGGGGAACAGTGGATGATTTCACACTGAACCGGATTTCGGACTGATAGCTGGTATCGCTGATGAGAAGGAGATGGGTAAAAGACGTGCTTTTTATTTAGGAGCGCTTAATATGATACAGTGGTGGCAGCAGATTTTGCCGATTTGGAATGCGAAGCATCAGCAAAATCCGTTACTGGAACGAGGTACGAGTGAACAGTAACATGTTAAAATCAGGTCCGGACAGATTTCTAGCATAATTTCTAGCTATTCCCCTTTATTTGTGATACACTGGAACAAGAGTGTATCGTGAATTTTTACAGAGAGGATAAAAAGCTATGCAGGATTATGATGAGAGTTTTTTTATTGCGAAAGCAAACAAGAGGGCGAGTATCACGTGGTTTGTACTTTTGCTGATAGCGTCCGTGTTTTACGGAATAAAAGTCGGCAGGGGACAGTTAAAGGAAGCGTATTTTGCAGGCTTTTTTGTTGCAGGCTGGCTGTCGTATCTTGGCGGCAGGATCTTACTGAGATTTAAGCATGCTGACAGTCTGCGGTATAAATGGGTGGTAGGACTTGGCTACCTGATATTTTATGCGGTAATTGCGTGGACATCTTTAGATGAAGTTTCTTATGTATTTATTTTACCGTTAGTATGCATTCTGATCCTTTATAAAGATCCGAAGTTTATCCGGACAATGATGGGTATCACGTTATTTGTACTGATTTCGAGTAATCTGTATAAAGGTCTGGCAAAAGGAATGATGGATTTCGTCGCAAGCGAGGAATGTGTCCTGCAGTTTGCCATTGTTATCTGCTGTTATGCCTGTACCAATATGGCAATCGCCCATCTGGTACAATCGGATGGTGCACTGACGGCATCCATTAAATCCAATCTTGCGCGCGTCGTAAAGACCGTAGAGCAGGTTAAGGGCGCGAGCAATGAGATCGTGGATGGTGTGACGGTTGTGAGAGAGCTTGCAGACGAGAACCGTACCGGTGCCAATGATGTAATGAAAGATATGAAAAATCTTGCAGACAATAACGAAGTGCTTAATGATAAGACACTTTCCTCCGTCGAGATGACCAATGTGATCGATACGCAGGTAAAAAATGTTGCAGGACTCATGGAGCAGGTGGTACAGCTCATCGGGGCATCGGTGGATCATGCCAATATCAGCGCGGAAGAGCTGGTTGAGGTGGTGGAGATCACCAATAAGATGGCGACACTTTCCAAAGAAGTAGAGCAGGTGCTTGAGGACTTTAAGGCTGAGTTTAAGAATGTAAAAGAAGAGACCAGTACGATTGAAGGTATCACTTCAAAGACAAATTTACTTGCTTTAAATGCATCCATCGAGGCAGCGAGAGCCGGAGAAGCCGGCAAGGGATTTGCGGTAGTTGCCAATGAGATTCGCGAGCTGAGCAGTGGAACACAGGCTTCCTCCAACAGTATTATGGAAGCATTGTCAAGACTCGAAGCAATTTCCGAGAAGATGATGAAGTCCATCTCAGAGACCGTGGAACTGATCCAGGTCAATATTGAAAAAGTATCGAATGTCAACCAGAGTGTGACAAATATTACAAACGATGCGACAAGCCTTGGCGAAAACATCAAGGTCGTAGACAGCGCAGTCAAAGAAGTGGAGACATCCAACCAGACACTGACGGACAATATGCATCAGGTCGGCGAAGTCATGGAAGTGATGACACAGAGCATCAGTGGTGCGGAACTGACAACCAAGACGATGCTGAGCAAATACGAGGCGAGTGCAAAGAGTGCGCTTGATATCGAGAGTGTTGTCGGCAAACTTATGGAAGAACTCGGCGTCGGCGGATTCATGGGCGTACAGGATGTAAAACCTGGCATGAAGATTACGATTGCATTAAATGATGACAGCAGTAAAAAAGAGTATGCCGGCGAAGTTGTGGACTGCAGTGGCAAAGATCTCTTTGTAACCGCAGAAAATGGAGTGAAAGACTTTGTTGATAAAAAGAATAAACATGAGTTATGTAAACTGCATATTGTAGTTGACAATGTCTTGTATTACTGGGATGATATTGAGATCCATCCGGTCAGACAGGGTGAAAAAGGTCAGTATAAACTGCATATTGAATCCAATCCGAAGGTATATAACCGAAGAAAATATCCTCGTATGCCGATCTCTAATGCATGTACCATCCGCTTAGAAGGAACAGATAAAACATATTCCGGAAAAATGGTAAATATCAGTGCAAACGGTTTTGCATTTTCTGTGCGTGATAACGTTTTTGCAAGCCAGAAAGGTAGAAATGTCCAGCTGGATGTGAAAGATTTTGCAGTGATCGGAAATAAGCCGCTGACCGGCTGCGTGATCCGAAGCTCCAACAATGAGGGTGAATTCATCGTTGGATGCAGAATGCCGGAGGACAGCGAGGCAATTAAAGAATATGTGAGCAGGAATTACAATGGGAATTAGAGAAAAACAGAAATAAGAGGCGAAATATATGACGGCAGAAGATATCAAAGCATATTGTCTCAGTAAGCACAAGGCATGTGAAACATACCCGTTTGGGAAAGTGCCGGTCTGCTACAAACTGAATGATAAAATATTTGCGCAGTTATATCCGGATGAGGAAAACTATAAAATTACATTAAAATGTACGGCAGATGCAGCACAGTTTTACCGGATGGTCTATCCGGATAAGATCGTGGAAGGGTATCATTGTTCAAGGGTTCAGAAACCTTACTGGAATACGATCTATCTGGATGATTTCCCGGAGAAGGAACTTTATAATATGATAGATTTTGCATATGATACCGTATTGCACAGTTTCAGCAAAAAAGTGCAGAAACAGATACTGGAAAATGTATGATTGGTTATGGGGAGAAGAGTGAAAATGGGATCAGATTATGCAGCGTTAAAAAAGATATTATATATACTGACAGGACTGACCTGTGCCGGAATGGTGATTGCAGATGCGTTTACAAAACCGGCTGAGGGTGGAGAGATACTTATCAATATTGTGTTATCGTTTTTTTTCTGTCTGTTAGTGCAGTATTTTACGCCGGCAATCTTACTGATGGTGTCTGTCGGGTGTCTTGGGAAAAGGCAGATAGCAGCGCTGGTTTTTGACATTCTTGCTGTGAGCATGGCGGCTATTATGCTGTCGGCGGGTTACTTTCTCAGCTATCTGGCAACCATAGAGTCACCACATTTCAGCTATGCATTTCTGGGAAATGGTGTGATTCTGCTTCTGGCGACTGTGCAGATGGTTTTTGTCATTATAGCGATCAGAAAACAGAAGGTAAAACCGGAAATATAAAAATAAGAGCAGGTTTTGGCAATGGATAACAATTTGATAAAGATACGCAAGGCAAAAAAAGAGGATATGGAGCGCATCCATCATCTGCGGATCGATACGCATGAAAATAATCAGGTGATGCGGCATAGATAAGAATGTCCGCAAGAGCGTGCATTCTATTATTTTATAAAGTTTCCGATCGTCTGCGTCATTTTTTTCATATCGATCGGTTTTGTCAGATGGGCGTTCATACCGGCATCCAGACATTTTTTTGCATCCTCAAAGAAGGCATTTGCAGTCAGAGCAATAACAGGGATCGTGGAAGCGTCAGGGCGGTTTAGGGAACGGATGGTCCTGCAGGCTTCAAGTCCGTCCATAACAGGCATCATGATATCCATCAATATCACGTCAAACGTTCCGGGGGCATTATTTTCGAAAATAGTTACCGCCTCTTTCCCATTGCGGGCAGGGGTGATAATGGCACCCTGTTGTTCCAGTAATTCTGTGACGATCTCAAGATTCAGGTCATTGTCCTCGGCAAGAAGGATTTTGACACCGCGGATCGAAGTGACGGCACTGTCATCCGTGACTTCGGAAACAGCTTCCTGTGGAGCAATCTCAAATGGGATCGTCACGGTAAAGGTGGTCCCGACATTCTGTTCGCTTTTTACTTCAATGGTTCCGTTCATTTTATCTACAAGTGATTTCACGATTGACATTCCAAGACCGGTTCCCTGAAAAACACTTCTTGCATCTACTTTTTCCTGGGAAAACGGGTCAAACAGATGTGACATAAATTCAGGGCTCATGCCGATTCCGGTGTCTTGAATGGTACAGATATATGAAATATTTTTCTCATCACAGGCACCACTTTCCAGTTTCACATAAATCTCCCCACCTGGTTTATTGTATTTTACAGCGTTATTTAAGATATTCACAAAAATCTGCCGTACATGCAGTGTGCTTCCGTAGACATATGGATGCGGCAGGTTATAAGAACTGCTGTCTAAGTGCAGTGTAATGTTATTTTCTTTTGCAAGCATTTCAGTAATCGTTAAGATATCGTTGCCAAGGTGCCGTACATCGAATGCAGTGTGCGCCAGTTCTACTTTGTTATCCTCTAACTTGCTCATATTCAAAATATCGTCGATCAGTGTCAGCAGATGATTTGCGGCAACTCTCATATTTTTCCGGTTCTGGTCTAAAAGTTCCGGGTTGTTTTTGTTCGCCTCCGCAATAGTAAGACAGCCGATGATGCCATTTAACGGTGTGCGGATATCGTGGGACATTCTGGAAAGAAAATCGGATTTTGCAGCATTGGCGCGGTTTGCTTTTTCCAAAGCATCTTTCAGTTGTATTTCGCGTTCTGCCTGTAAATGAGCGCGGTGTTTTTCACCGATGATGATAAGAGACAAAAAAATGAAAAATGCCAGCGAAATAAAAAATATAGTCTGGTAAGTGAGTGTTTTGCTTGTATTTGCGGTCTCCATGCAGACGGAATCAGGGGCAAATACGAGGATCTCCCAGTCACTGTAACCGGTTGGGGCATAGGACAGATACATGGTTTCGCCTTTTTCCTCGGAGAGAAAGGCGGCATGTCCGGAATTGCCGGCATCGTAATTGGCAGCGACTTCATTCCAGTCATATCCGTCGAGGGCTGTGATTCCGTTGCTATCCGAAATATTTCCGAGATTATGGTGCCATGAGTCGATTAAAATATCGCCGGTTCCACGCTCAAAAAGCATAATTTCTGATTCCTCGTTATAAGCCTTTGCCTGAAAAAGCCTGGAAAATGAATTCAGATCGATGACGGAGGATAAAATACCAACACAGTCTCGGTTATGAAAAATGCATTTTGAGAGCATGATGATCTGTGATTTTCCGTCTTTCAATGCCGTTCTCCGCTCAGAAACGGAAAAACCTTCCTGCACACGTTCCTGAAAGGAGTATTTCGGTCCGAGTTCTAATTGGGTTCCATCGCTGTAAAAAACTCTTTCATCCGGAAGGCAGATTTCCCAGTGGGAGTAAGTTTTATCTGCACTGGAGGCATTCATGATCTGAAGAATCATTTCTTCATTGTTGTCATAATCAGGCAGCAGATTTTCAAGGAGAGCAGAAGCGGCTTCTAAATGCTCCTGCTCTGTCTGCATTTCATTGGTGATCATTTGCCCGAGCAGCGTCCTCGAATCGTCTAAGATACTGAAGCATTGATTCGTTGCTGTTTTCTGGACAATGGAAGTGTAGCGGATCAGGGCAAATGTAATGACAAGGATGAGTACTGCCGTGATCTCAAGATAAAAGTTTTTTTTGCTGAGCAGTTTTTTCTTCATGTAAGCCTCTTTCGTATGAACGGTGTGAATCCTATATTTATTCA
Organism: Roseburia rectibacter; assembly: GCF_014287515.2. Taxonomy (NCBI): domain Bacteria; kingdom Bacillati; phylum Bacillota; class Clostridia; order Lachnospirales; family Lachnospiraceae; genus Roseburia; species Roseburia rectibacter. The sequence continues at coordinate 3,885,115 of NZ_CP092473.1, read as the reverse complement.
TTATATCACTTTAGTAAAATAAAGGGAGAAATAGTTTTTGTATTTGCAGATTATAAGAACTGGTGGATATAAAAATATCCCTGTACAATCCTGATATTGTAAGGATTTGTACAGGGATATTTTTGATCCCATGATTAAAAATGGTTAAAGTGTACTGTATCCGGTCTACATCTCCAATAACTGGAATGCACCGATCAGTTCTTTGAGTTTTTCGGACTGGGCAGCAAGTTCCTCACTGCTTGCAGAACTCTCTTCTGCCATAGCTGTATTTTCCTGTACAACTGCGGCAATCTGGTTTGCAGCTTCGGAAATCTGGGCAAGGGCCTCAGACTGATTCTCGGAAGCGTTGGAGATCTCTGCAATGTTTTCAACAAGCTCGTTTGTCTTGCCTGCAGACTCCATCAGTTTGGATGCGGTGTCATCGACGATCTGTTTTCCTTCGTCAACCGCATTCATTGCCTGCAGGATCAGAGAGCTGGAATTCTTTGCGGCTTCTGCACTCTGTGCGGCAAGTGTTCCAACCTGGGTTGCAACGACAGCGAATCCCTTTCCGGCTTCTCCGGCTCTGGCAGCCTCGATGGAAGCATTTAAGGCGAGCAGGTTTGTCTGGGAAGCAATGTCGTTGATCGTATTGATGATCGAGCTGATCTGCTGTGAGCTTTCGTTGATCGTCTCCATTGCATGTACGACCTGCTGCATCTGCTCGTTGCTCTTTGTGATCTCATCACCGACGATTTTTGCCTTTTCATTTGCTGCGTTAGCGTTCTGGGCATTGATCTGTACCTGTTCAGATACATTCATGATCGTACTCTGCAGTTCATCCACAGAACTTGCCTGATCGGTAGCACCCTCGGTCAGGGACTGAGCACCGTCTGCAATCTGGGAGGCATTGGAAGCAACCAGCTCGGATACTTCTCCAATCTCGCGGAGCGTTTTGGATAAGTCAACCAGTACGGTTGAGAGGGCGGTTTCGATCTCTTTGAAATCACCGACATGTTCTGCCTCTGCTGCAATGTTAAAGTTGCCGGCTGCCATTTCTTTTAAACCACGGGTAATATCTTTGATACTTTCACGCAGACGTGCAGCCATTACATCGAATGTCTCTGCGAGTCCACCGATCTCATCATGGTAGGTCGGCTGTACAGAAGCATTGAAATCACCGTCGGAAAGCTGGCTTGCCACAGTGACAACGTCATCGATCGGCTTGATATATTTACGCAGCAGTCGTGAACTGATCACAATAATGATAAGTACCGTTGCAATGGCAAGTAAGACCATAATTACGACGAGTATCAATGTATTGCGGTTTAAATCTGTTTTGGTAAGTGCACTTGCAGCCCACCAGGTCTGTCCGGCAGCATCAATTGGCGTAAAGTATCTTACGATCTGGCGATGGTTGCTTGCCTTTCTGGTGCTGACCGTAAAACTTGATTTGGTGTCGATACCAGACTGGATCTTTGCAAAATCCTTTGCAGACAAAAGATCCTGTAAGGACTGTCCGATGCAGTCTGTCGATTCGCTGTCAAAGACCATCATGGCATCTGCGTTGTAAATGTCCACATACATACTTGGATATTTGGAGTCTGTGGAGACTAACATATCACTGAATGCAGCAAGATTGATATCTACAAGGATTACACCCTGGACTTCATCATTATAGACAATCGGGAAAGAAGCGCTGACCATGTTGATACCCTGATCTTCATATGGATCGGTAAAGCAGTCCTGCTTGGTCTCTGCAGCTTTCTTATAGTAATCCTGTGATCCGTAGGAATCATAACTTCCATAGCTCTGTACGGTTCCGTTTTTTGCATCATCGACACTGACATAGACAGTGTAATCTTTGACCGCAGGATCAAATGCGTTCGGTTCAAAGAAGACACCGACACCATCAATGGCTTCATTGTTCGTTACGGTAGAAGCAGCCATACTGATTAAAAATTCTTCGATCCTTTTGTTCATTTCCTGCAGGTCGACGTCATAGACTTCACTCTTTGCCACTTCGCCGCTGTATCCGTTTTTCGAATACTCGTCATAGCGGTCAAGCATGTAGTTCTGGATCGTGGTTGCTGTGTTGGAAGCAGTATCGATCACACTCTGTACTATTAAGGCATTCTCGGTTGCGATGCCGTTAAATTCACCGCTGACGGTCTTGTTTAAGGAACGTCCGGCGATGACTGCACTGATTAAGATCATAAGAGACATACAGATGACAAGAAGCAGTGCGACAGCGACAGACAGCTTGTATGCAAGCGGGCGGTCGTGGAATTGCAGTACAGCGGAGGCTGTACCGGTGTTACTTTTGTTTTTTTGTTGCTTGTCTTTTGACATTTTAAAGATATTCCTCCTCTGGAAATAAAAGGTTTAATAATATTTTAGTACCATGGTAACACTTTTTTTATAATTATACAATGCAAATTATGGAATGCTTTTGCTTTATCTTTACAAATACACAACAAAATGATATATTTGATTCTGATATGACATATTAATAAATCTAAATGATATACAAATGATATACTAAAGGAGGAAAAAATGAAGCTGGGGATCGATATGGGCGGTATGTCCATCAAAATGGGGCTGGTAAATGAGGAAAACAAGATCATTGGGAGGATTACGATTCCAACCGATCTGACGGTGCCGTATCAGACGCTGGTGGAGCGCATGGCAGATGCCGTACGGCAGATGCTTGAAAATGCAGGCATGACATTAGAACAGTGCGGGGGGATTGGAATCGGAAGTCCGGGAACGATCGATGCAAAGCAGGGAGTGATCCTGTATTCTAATAATTTTGGCTGGGAAAATGTACCAATCGTGGAAGAACTGAAAAAACATCTGGATACAAGAATTGAAATTGCCAATGATGCGGATGCTGCGGCGTTGGGAGAAGTATGTGCCGGTGCGGCGGAAGGTGCAGAAAATGCAGTGCTTCTGACACTTGGAACCGGCGTGGGCAGTGGAGTGATCCTGGATAAAAAGATTTTCCGTGGTGCGATGCCGGGAGGCTGTGAGTTAGGACATCTGTCTATCCGCTATGATGGCATCCGATGTACCTGCGGAAGAAAAGGATGCTTAGAAGCCTATGCCTCTGCGTCTGCACTTCTTCGGATCGCGCGGGAAAAGGCAGCAGAGCATCCGGAGTCTATCATGAATGAGATGTGTGGGAATGATCTGGAACAGATGAATGGTAAGATCCCGTTTGACGCTGCAAAAGCCGGGGATGAAGCCGGCATGGAAACTGTAAAAGAATATGAGGGCTATCTCGCATGCGGGATTGCAAATGTGATCAATACATTCCGGCCGGAAAAGGTGATCCTTGGCGGAGGAGTTGCTGCGCAGAAAGACAATCTGACCGCACCGCTTAAGGATCTGGTGAAGGATATGTGTTTCGGTGGCAGCCATGGACATATTGCGGATATCGTGACCTCTGTACTTGGAAATGATGCCGGGATCATCGGAGCAGCAAATCTGGTAGTGTAAAATTGTAGTGCACGGTGTCACAGAAAGCATAACGGAGGCGGCAATGGGAAAAACAATTATGTATGAGCGGATCTATGGGGATCTGCTTGCAAAAATACAGAGTGGAGATTACCAGCCGGGGGACCGGCTGCCATCGGAGAAGGAGTTAGCAGAGCTTTATGGTGTAAGCCGTATTACGGCGAAAAAGGCGATGGATATGCTGGCAAAAGAAAATCAGATCAACAGAGAGCCGGGAAGAGGTTCTTTTGTGTGCAGGCCCGCTGCTGTTGTGGAGATAAAAAAAGAAAGCCAGGAGGCAGCCAATCAGCGGATCGGTGTGATATTCGACGGGTTTGGAAGCGATTTTGGCACACGGCTTTTGCAGGGGATCGAGAGTGAATGTGACAGGAGACAGTTAGACCTTTTGTTTAAGTGTACTTATGGAAGCATCGAAAAGGAAAAACAGGCGATCGACGCGGCGATCCGTGCGGGAGTAAAAGGTATTCTGCTTCTCTGTGCACAGGGGGACAATTATAACAGTAAGGTGTTAGAGCTGGCGCTGGCTGGTTATCCGCTGGTGCTTGTGGACCGGCGGATGCAGGGCATTTCGATCCCGTGTGTCAGAACGGATAATTATGAAGCGGCGAAAGAAGTCACCAAAAAGCTGATCGCAATGGGACATGAAAAAATCTGTTTTCTGACGCATGCATCCGTCACGACGACAACGATCCATGAGCGCTACGAAGGATTTGTCCATTGTATGCTCAAATATGAGGATGCCAACGGGGCACTTGCAAAACTGGAAAAATATAACCACATTCCAGAGGACATCGAAAAAGAATACCGGGAATTTGACTATGCGCAGATTGCGGAGATCCTGGAAAAAAACAGGGACTGTACGGCATATATTGCCGCTGAATACCGGATCGGGGTACTCCTTTCAAAATATTTAAAACAGCGGGGAATCTCAAAAACGATTGCCGTATTTGACGGCATTGATGAGGTCTATGAGCAGGATGACTTTATCCATGTGCGGCAGAATGAATTTGCGATGGGACAGCAGGCAGTCACGCTTTTAGAGGAAATTACAGCCGGAAAGAAACAGACCGAAGATATTCTGATCCCTTATCAGATATCGGGGATCGTGTAAAACAGGAGGATAAGATGAAAGTAAAAGAAAATTATGCAGCGATCGAGCGTACGGTCGCTCTTGTAAAAGAAAAATTTGGTGCAGACAGCAAGATCGCTGTCATGTTTGAAAAATGTATTTCGAATACGCTGCAGACGACCATTAAAGTAAAAGAAGATGACACGGTATTTGTGATCACGGGGGACATCCCTGCCATGTGGCTGCGCGATTCGGCATGCCAGCTCCGCCCGTTCTTATTGTTTGCAAAAGAAGAACCGGAGCTTGTGGAACTGATCTGCGGGTTGATCAAAAAACAGATGCAGTGCATTCTTTTAGATCCATATGCCAATGCATTTAATGAAAACGGCGACGGACAGTGCTGGGATCATGACAAGACGGATATGAAACCGGAGCTGTGGGAGCGGAAATATGAGATCGATTCCTTATGCTATCCGGTGCAGCTTTCCTATCTGCTCTGGAAGAATACAGGATGTACGGAGCAGTTTACCGGAGAATGGTTAGAAGCCGCAAAAACCGTGATCCGCGTATTCCGCACGGAACAGGATCATGAAAATGCCTCCCCGTATACATTTGAAAGAGAAAACTGCAGTTTTACCGATACCCTCTCAAGGGACGGAAAAGGTGCGCTGGTAAAAAGCAATGTCGGACTGATCTGGTCCGGTTTCCGTCCGAGTGATGATGCCTGTGTCTATGGATATCTGATCCCGTCAAATATGTTAGCTTCTGTGATCCTTGGAAATATTGCAGAGATCGCCCGTGAGATCTACCATGATGAGAAACTGGCAGAAGAGGCAGATGCTTTCTCAGAGGAAGTGAGAAATGCGATCGAGACACTTGCCATTCTTCCGGCACAGAAGACGGAATACTACGCATATGAGGTAGATGGTTTTGGCCAGTATCTTGTGATGGATGACGCAAATCTGCCGAGCCTTCTTGCGATGCCATACTATGGCTATTGCGACAATAAAAATGAGAGATACCGGAACACCAGAAAAGTGATCCTAAGCGACCAGAACCCGTATTATTTCAGTGGAGAGTGCGCGAAGGGAATCGGAAGCCCGCATACATACACACGTTTCATCTGGCCGATGGCTCTGGCAATGCAGGGACTTACCTCTGACTCCATGGAAGAAAAATTAAAAATGCTTGAGAGGATCGCAGCCTGTGATGCGGGGACAGATCTGGTACATGAGTCATTCCATGTGGATCACCCGGATGATTTTACACGTCCCTGGTTTTCCTGGGCAAATTCCGTATTCTGTGAACTTGTACTGGACTATTGCGGACAGAAAGTTACCCTTTAAAAACGAAAAATATTTGTGCCTGCGCACAAACCTGTGATAAGAATGAAAAGCAGGGGGGCGAAAATGGGCAGGAATGGAGACTTTTGTGATGCCCTGAGATACGGGCAGGAATGGAGACTACTATGAAAAAAGCGCATATTATTTCTCATACACACTGGGACAGAGAATGGTATCTTCCATATGAAAAACATCATATGCTTTATATTGAAATGATGGATACGCTGATTGATACCATGGAAAAAGATAAAGAATATAAATGTTTTCATCTGGATGGGCAGACCATCATGCTGGAAGATTATCTTCAGGTACGGCCCGAAAACCGTGCACGTCTGCAGAAGCTGATCGAGGATGGCAGGATTGCAATCGGTCCATGGTATGTATTGCAGGATGAATTTCTGACAAGCAGCGAGTCGAATGTCAGAAACTTACAGATGGGTTATAAACTTGCACAGGAATTTGGCGGAAAGTGGACAAAGATCGGATACTTCCCGGATTCCTTTGGAAATATGGGACAGGCGCCGCAGCTTTTAAAGAAGGCAGGCATTGACACGGCGGTATTCGGAAGAGGTGTAAAACCGACCGGATTTAATAATCAGACAACAGAAGCCTATGAGTCCACTTATTCCGAGATGAACTGGCAGTCAGCAGACGGATCTGCGGTGCTTGGCATTTTATTTGCAAACTGGTACAACAATGGCGTGGAAGTGCCGGTGGAAGAAGAAAAGTCAAAAGAATACTGGGATAAAAAACTTGCAGATGCTGTGCGTTATGCAAGTACGGACCAGCTTTTATTCATGAATGGCTGTGACCATCAGCCGGTACAGACCGATCTGTCATCTGCCATCCGCACGGCAAATGCGCTATACCCGGATGTGGAGTTCGTACATTCTAATTTTACCGATTATGTGGAGCAGGTAAAAAAGGAACTGCCGGACGATCTGAACACGATCACGGGCGAGCTGCGCAGCCAGAAAACGGATGGATGGTATACGTTAGCGAACACAGCATCCTCCCGCATTTATATCAAACAGTGGAATGTCCGCTGTGAGATGCTATTTGAGAAAGTGGCAGAACCGCTCGCTGCGATTGCGGCAAAAGAGGGTATGGAATATCCACAGGATCTGTTTACCTATGGCTGGAAACTTCTGATGCAGAATCATCCGCACGACAGTATCTGCGGATGCAGCGTGGATGACGTACACCGTGAGATGGTAACCCGTTTTGAAAAGGCAGAACAGGTGGCGCTGCACATCATTTCCATGTGTATGGACTATCTGAAAGGAAAGATCGATACCAGTGCAGTGAAGGAAGGAAACATTCCGTTTGTCGTTGTCAATACGACCGGCTGGGACCGCACAGGCGTTGTGGAACTGGAGTTAGAAACCGACCGCATGTATTTCAGTGAAGCGCCGGTAGCCGAAGTGGCAGCGCGCATGCATGAAAAGAAACTCCCGGAATACCGTGTACTTGACAAAGACGGAAGAGAGATCCCGGCGGTTGTCACTGAAATTGCAAATCATTTTAATTATGACCTGCCAAAAGATAAATTCCGCCAGCCATATATTGCAAAACGCGTAAAGATCACCATGGAAGCAGCCGATGTGCCGGCATTTGGATGGGACACTTATGTGTTGGCAGAGGCAGCGGGACATCAGAGTGCAGAATATGCAAGTGCAGAATGTATCAATACTGTGGAGTCATTGATCACAGCAGAAAATACACTGGAAAATGAGTTTTTAAAGGCATACTTTAATGAAGATGGCTCTGTGGAACTGACTGATAAAAAGACAGGTCATGTATACAGGGGACTTGGTATCTTTGAGGACTGCGGGGATATCGGAAACGAATATATTTTCTTTGCCCCGGTAAATGACGTACCGGTGACGACAAAAGGGACGAAAGCAGAGATCACAGTGGCAGAAGATAACGCATGCCGCGCCGTGATCCGTGTAAAACATACGATGATGCTCCCGGATGCAGCCGATGAGACGCTGGCAGGAGAGATCGAGGATCTTGTAGAGTTTAAACACCGCAAGGCATCCCGAGGCAGTCATCTGGTTCCATTTGAGATCGTGACAGAGTATACCTTAGAGAAGCACGGAAAAGGACTGAAAGTAAAGACCGCTTTCAATAACCAGATCAAAGACCACCGTCTGCGCGTCCTTTTTGAGACGGGATTACATACAGATTTCCATTACGCAGATTCTGTATTTGAGGTGGCAAAACGCCCGAACGTACCGGCAGATACATGGGAAAATCCTTGCAATGCCCAGCATCAGCAGTGCTTTGTCAATGTGCATGAGGATGCATATGGACTCACCATCGCCAATAAAGGTCTTGCAGAGTATGAGATTTTGCGTGACGGAAAAAATACGATCGCAGTAACACTTCACCGTGGTGTGCGCGAGCTGGGAGACTGGGGTGTATTTTTAACACCGGAAGCACAGTGCCTGGGCGAAAAGACCACGGAATATGAGATCATCCCGCATGGCGCAGGGGAGGAACTTTATCATTCCTACGAGGAGGCATACCAGTTCCAGACAGACTGGCAGACCGCGGGAATGGAAAGACAGACGGGAACCCTGCCGCAGACTTACCGGTTTGTAGAAAAGAAACATTTACAGGCAGTTCCGACAGCATTAAAACACAGTATGCTGACCGGGAATGTGATTTTGCGTTTCTGCAACCTTTCGGATGAAGAGACGACGGTTTCTGTCTCACAGCCTGAAGTTTATACCTATGATCTGCTGGAAAAAGACCAGTTACAGAAAGAAGAGAAGGAAATCGTATTAGGAAAACATGAGATCCGGACGATCGGATGGAGAGCATAAACAGAGATGACGCACAAAAAAGGACTGGCAGTAAGCTGATAAAAATTCAGCAATGCCAGTCCTTTTGTGTTTACAGAGTTTAAATTATTTTATTCCATAAACTTCAATCTCATAAATACGCGCAGCACTGTCGCTTCCCTGTGTAGGTTTATTTACTACGAGTTTCACATACCGTGCGTCTTTTGGTGTAAATGCATTGTGCGTCGTGCCATTTGTATTTTTTGTCACGCTGTATACTTCTTCAAAACTATTTCCATCCTGGCTGACAAGAATGGTATAAGATTTCGTGTTCATGTCTGCACTCTCGCCACCTGCTTCTGCATGGAAAATGTCAACTGCACTTACGGTATTCACTTCGCCTAAATCAAGGGTAATTTCATGAGGTGCAGCTCCTGTTGCACACCATTTCGTCGAAACATCGCCATCTACCGCAAACTCCGGCGCTTCGTTTTCATTTACATATGCGTCTGCTTCGGTTCCTGCTCCCTGGGAAAGAAGTACAAGACCATCTGCTGCATCTGAGGTGATAACAATATAGCCTTCTTTTTCTTTCTCAATGCTTCCAGCCTTATTCACCGCTGTTACCTTAACATTGTAGATGCCCTCTTCTGGATAAGATACCGATACGCTCTCGCCTTCTGCTGTTTCGATATCTGCTCCTGTAAATGTCCAGTTTACGGTTTCTGTATTTGCAGAGCATAAACTTTCAAAAGTAATCTTCGTACCTGGTGCAGCCAGTGTTACATCTGCTGCAAAATCTGCTTTCGGCAGACTGTTGTCTGGCCAATCCATAACGACCTGTGCACTGTTTCCCTCTTCAAAGGCTGCATTGACTGGAACGACCTCAAAGGCAGACTTGTTGGTATCATCTGTACGGGGAAGTGTGTTGATATAGAAACTGGTTGTGTTGGATACGCCAAGCAGGGATCTGGAATTATCCTGATTCACCCGGTAAACTTCATAATAATCAGCAGCTGTATCTGAATTCCACGCAAGACGTACACCTGCATACATTCCATCTTCATCAAACTCGGAATCTAATACTTCCAGATTGCTTACGGCTGCATTTTCTTCGGAATCTGCCTCCATCATTGTGATGTTACCGAAACGTAACTGCAGTCCGCTCACATCTTCAGCAGAAGTTATCTCATAAGAGATGGATTTGATCGTCTTTCCTATGATAGAAGAAGTATCATAAGAGACAACGGTCCATTCCTCACCGACGTTCTGGTCACCCTCTAATGTCACAACAGAACCATCTTCTAATTCAAGTACCGCATTTAAAGTAATTTCTGTTCCCTTTGCCTTTGCAGCAGTCGTATAGATCATATTGTCTGCAGCGGTAAGTTCTGCAGCATATAACTTAATTGTGGAAGAGGTATCTTTTGCCATATTGCCTCTTAAAATGAGGCTTGTTCCACCATAGTAAGCATCTGCTACATCCAGATCAGCACTTAATTTATTGCCGTCACCGTTTTCAATAATATAACGGTAGGTTGGCATAATATCTGCGATGCTGCGGTTGTTCCAGTCAAGTAAGCTTATCTGGCTGCCGTTCTTAAAGAAACTGTAACCATTCCCTGTAGAGAAATTTGTTACAAACGGTAGAGATGTCAGAGGCGTACGCTCTACTATATAAGAGGAAATACCTTTCCACTGTGTGTTACTGAGTTTTTTGACATCTGCGGATGGATCACCCATGGAGTTGACCCAGAGTTTATTTTCCTGTTTCCAGAAATTCTGGATCGTATCAGCAGAAGTATAAGCCCAGCTTGGACAGTAAAGTCCCAGTGAAGTATAGGTCCCGCCTTTTTCGTTTTCGAATAAATCCCATTTAATTTCCGTATGATAGCCCTCGCTCTGGATATCTACACCCGCATAGAGATCATAAGGGTTGATACCGTTTTCGGAAGCAAGTGCGGCAGACTTCTTCAGAAGTTCCTGATCGGAAAGGGTGTCTGAAGTCCACCAGAAATTTAAAAACATTGCATCGGCGACGGGTTCTCCGTCTTCGGACACAAGATAAGCAAGGTTTTCTTCTGTTAAGGCATTCTGCCAATCCATCCTGCCGTCCACGGTCATGGAATCATAGTAGACCAGATCCAGATCCGGTGCCTGCTCTTTGAAATATTGGATAAATTGCTGCATGCGCGCCGCATGGTCTGCCGTCAGCGGTTCTTCATCGGTTCCTTCGGTTTCCTGATTCATGAACCAACCCTCAAAACCATAAGTCTGCGCAACTTCAATGAGTTTGTCTGCTACCGGATAAGAGCCATCTTCATTTTTTACAAGCAGGTCTTCTAACCACTCCATTTTACCGCCATGTGCGGTCTGAGGCATGAAAACAGTTCCAAGAACTCTTACGCCATTTTTATGTGCTGCATCTACAACGTCAGGGCTTGGCGATACAATGAGACCTTCTCCGGAAGAACCACCCCAGTAAACCAGCGTATCCACATACTGCCAGTAGGTGAAAGTATTTGCATTCACTTTATTCAGACCATGAGGCGGGTTTCCACTGGTACTGCTGTTCATAATGGAAATTGCCATGATATTTGTTTCTTTGTTCTGAGTTGAGTTTACTGTCTGCAAATGTTCTCTTGCGGCGCGCTCTGAAAGGGGGACGGTACTTACATTGAAACGCAAATCTTCATCTGTTTTTGCATCCCAGCTTAAAAGTTCAGATGGAAACCAGTAAGAGGATTCCGGCTGACGCGCCATCGTAAGCTCCTGATTTTCATTCTCTTCCGTAAGAGAATAAATTCTCTCTGCCGTTTGAACTGTCTCTGTTATTTGAGTTGTTTCCGTCGTGGCAGCTTGTGTGTCACCCCCTGTGTTGCCACAGGCTGTTAAGCCTGCAGATAATGCTGCTGCCAGAGAAATGGCAATGCATCTTCTTCCTAAAACTTTGTTTTTCATAAAACATTTCCTTTCTTTTTTCTCCCACCGTCTTTTCATAGTGTTACTTCTTAAACATATTTTTTAACTCGCCTTATCATTTGTTAATAATATGTTATCATAAAGTTATCTGTTTTTGTTATCAATGTCAACTTTTTGTGTTGTATTTTGTGCTTTTTCTCTATAGTTCACAAATATAAGTTTAAATTTTTGAGCTATCTGCTTAATTTATTTAAACATAACAAACAACTCTGTTAACTTTTGATAACATTGCTATGAAAGATGATGAACAGAATTTGAAAGGTCAGTCTACGATAGAATCCCGGTACACAATTTCAGGGCTGATATATGTCAGCTCGAAGGGCGCATCAGGATGATCCATCCGATAGATGATCTGTAAAGAAAGTCTTTTTCCCAGGAGGCTGGTGTGAACGTAAGCGGTTGTGAGAAGTCCGTTGATGTTCGTATATTCATTGCTTCCGTCAAATCCGGTGAGGATAATACCGTTTGGAATACGCTCCGGATGTTCTGTCAGGTACAGGTGAAGAAAATGGGCAATATAGTCACTTGCGCAAATGAAAGCCTGTGGAAGTTCCGGGATAGAATCCAAAAAGGCATACAGATCATTATGATATGAGAAAATACCAATGGGATCCGTGTGACAGATGGCTGGATTTAAGGGAATATTATGATCTTTCAGGCAATGGCAGAAACCAATATACCGGTCTTTGTTCGTGATCGCGTAATGGATATCGCCAATAAAGCCTATGTTCGTAATGCCTCTTTCCAGTATGGATTGTGTGATTTCATACATGGTATTATAGCCCTCGATCAGCAGCAGGTCGCCATGTAAAGCACGGTTGCCGACTTCGGGTACCGTATCAAGGAACACTTTAGGGATGTTTAAAGTGTTATTAATTAATTCAACCATTTTCGTGTCATATACATTCAGAATAATTGCCCCAGAGACAGTTCCGTTGGTCAGGGCAGAGGGAAAGGAGTAAGAAGGTGTATAGGAGGATGGCACATAAGTATAAAGAAGGTTAATATTATGGGTTGCCAGTTCCTGCGCTAATCTATGGATAATGTTTGTCCAGAATGTAGAGGAGTCCGGGCGGGATACGATTAAAGAGACTGTTTTATCCTCTTGCGGGTCGTTAGGGATTGCGGCGGGCTCCTGCATGAATTTGGAATATCCTAATTCTTTTGCCTTTTGAAGTACGCTTTCACGAACTGCTTCTGAAACGCCTGAATGATTGTTAAATACTTTCCATACCGTAACGCGTGAGATCCCCAATTCATCTGCAATGTCTTGCATAGTTACTTTACTCATAGTAGAAATACTCCTTTTTAGATTTATAGTACAAATAGAAAAATGTGTAGTTGCAGTCAATAAAAGACAGGTATGTAGTTTGAAATTATAAGTACAGTATAGCATTAAAGAGATGATGTTTGCAACAAAAAAAATTAACAAATGTTAACAAGAGGCGGTTCGATTAATAAAAAACAACTGAAAAATAGTTGAAATGCACAAAATGCTATATAAAAATATATTAAGAACAACAAAAGTGACGACAAATGGATAAAAAAGTTAATAAAATTATTGACAAAATATAAAATAAAAGTTAATATTTGTTCATAAACAGGGAAACAAAAGTAAAGGAGGAGACTGATGAAAGAGATAAAGAAAAAGAAGGGAAAAAGACGTTGGACAAGAGATGATACGGATTTAACACTGATTTCTCTTCCAACTTTTATATGGTTTGTATTGTTTTCTTACCTTCCAATGTTTGGAATTATCATTGCATTTAAAGATTATAAATTGAGCCCGGGGCATGGATTTATCTATAATCTGCTTCACAGTGACTGGGTGGGCTGGTCTAATTTCACATATTTCTTTAAATCAAATGCCTTTTGGATGTTATTGAGAAATACGATCGTTTACAATCTTGTGTTTATTGCACTGGGAGCGGCCGTTGCAGTAGGATTTGCGCTGATGCTGAGCAATTTGCGGAATAAATTGGCATCAAAAGCATATCAGACGATGATGTTTTTCCCGTATTTTATGTCATGGGTTGTGATCAGTTATATTGTTTATGCAGTATTAACGCCGGAAAAAGGTTATTTAAATAATATCATTGTTGCACTTGGTGGAACAAAGATCATGTGGTATCAGGAACCGAAATACTGGCCGTTTATCCTTACCTTTTTAAGGATCTGGAAAGGCATGGGATATGGAATGGTCATCTACCTGGCAACGATCACCGGAATTGATCCGTCTCTGTATGAAGCGGCAGTTATGGACGGTGCAACCAAATGGCAGCAGACAAAACATATCACAATGCCATGCATCAAACCCGTTCTGATCATGATGCTGATCCTGGATGCAGGAAAAATCTTTTATTCTGATTTTGGTCTGTTTTATCAGGCAACGGGTGGAATACCGGCGTCCCTGTACAACGTTGCATCTACATTTGATACATATATTTACAAAGCAATCCAGTCGAGCGCACCAATTGGAAAGACAGCAGCGGCTTCATTCTTCCAGTCTGTATGCTGTTGTGCAACTATTTTGCTTACAAACTGGCTGGTAAAAAAAGTTGATGAAGACAGCGCGATTATATAGGGGGATAGCAATATGGCACGCAACAAATTAAGAAAAGAAAAAGAACTTAATCAGATTAAAAAAAGCACGAATGTGTTTTTTAATATCATTTTTATTATATTATCAGCGTTGTGTATTTTTCCAATCGTATTTGTGTTTTCTATCTCTATTTCGAGTGAGACATCAATACAGAAAAATGGATATCAGTTAATACCACAGGAACTTTCGGCAGCGGCATATCAGTTTCTGTGGAATGAAAGAGGAACTATTTTACATGCAACATTCATTTCCATTCTGGTTACCGCGCTTGGTATTATTTTGTCAGTACTGCTGACAACGACGATGGGATATGTTGTTTCAAGAAATACTTATAAACTGAAAAGTTTTTATACCTGGGTGATTTTTATCCCGATGATTTTCAACGGTGGTATGCTCGCCGGATACGTTGTTAATACAAATATCCTGCATTTGAGAAATTCTATCTGGGCATTGATCCTGCCGCTTGCGGTATCGCCATTTAATATTGTGATCTGTAAAACCTTTTTTAAAACGACGATCCCAGATTCCATCGTGGAATCGGCAAAAATTGATGGCGCAGGACAGCTTCGAATTTTTGCACAGATCATTTTACCGATTTCAAAGCCGATCATTGCAACGATCGCACTGTTCGCGGCATTTGGATATTGGAATGACTGGTTTCAGGCATCCTTATATATTTCAGACAAGAATTTACAGACATTACAGTCTATGCTGAATAATATCCAGAACAATATTGAGTATATAGCGAACAATCCATATGGCGGGCTTTCATTGCAGCAGTATAAAGCAAGTATGCCGACAGAGAGTGTGAGAATGGCGATCGCTATTATTATCGTGGTTCCTATTGCATGTGTATATCCATTTTTCCAGAAGTATTTTATTTCAGGTCTGACCATCGGCTCTGTAAAAGGATGATACCGTGTAAACAAAATAAGAGATATCAGATTTAGGAGGAAAATTTTATGATGAAAAAGAGAATTGTGTCATTGGGGCTTGCAGCAATGATGACCGCAGGATTATTCGCAGGGTGTGGAAATAGTTCTGAAAGCCAGGGGGACTCCACCGCTTCAGGCAGTAAAAGCGATGATATCGTTACTTTGAAGTGGGTCACAATTGGAAGTGGAATGCCGGATAACTATGATTCCTGGGTAAAGAAAGTGAATGATTATGTCGGCGAAAAAATAGGTGTAAATATTGATATGGAAGTAGTTGCCTGGGGAGACTGGGATAACCGTAGAAATATCATTATCAGTACCAATGAAGATTATGACATTATTTTCGGCAACGGAAATGTTTATACATCTGATACAAAACTCGGAGCTTACTATGACATTACAGATCTGATCGATGATAATATGCCGGGCTTGAAGGAACTTATGCCAAGTGACTATTGGGATGCAGTAGCGATCGATGGAAAGATTTATGCAGTTCCGACCTACAAAGACAGCTCATTATCCAATTATGCGATCTGGGATAAGGAGATCGTTGACAAGTATAATCTTGATATTGAATCTATGACAGACATATCTTCCCTGACAGATACCTTTAAGCAGATCAAAAGTGATACCAATGATTATCCGGTCTATGTAAAGAATGATGGTCTGTATTATATCTTTGATACTTATGATCAGTTAGGTGCCGGATGCCAGGCACTTGGTGTAAAGTACAATGATAAAGATGCGAAAGTATGCTATACACTGGAACAGGATGATATTTATTCAGAGTTAGAGACCATTCATGAGTGGTATCAGGACGGTATTATCAATCCGGATGCATCTACACTTTCCGAAGGCCGTGTATATAATGTCTGGAGAGTGGCACAGGGATGGTCTACCGCAGCACAGACATCCTGGGGTCCACAGATGGGAAAAGATGTTGAGGTTGCAAAAATTGGCGATACGATCTTATCGAATGATACAGTTCGCGGTTCTATTAACATGATCTCTGCAAATACAAAATATCCTGAGAAATGTTTACAGTTCTTAGATCTTGTAAATACAGATACGACTCTTAGGGATATGTTCTACTATGGAGAAGAGGGAGTAAACTTTGAGTACACAGATGACAATAAAGTTCACAAACTCAATGAAGACTGGACAATGGCAGGTTATACACAGGGAACATTCTTTACCGTTACACAGCAGGATACAGATACTGTAAATCAGTGGGATGAAGTGAAAGAGTTAAATGAAAATGCAGTACCATCTGTTCTGTTAGGATTTACATTTGATACATCAAACGTTGAGGATCAGTTATCAAACTGTACAGAAGTATGGTTACGTTACAAGAGTGAAGTCCTCACAGGTGTAAGAGATCCGAAGGAAGCAGTTCCGGAGATCAAAGAGGAATTAATGAATGCAGGATTCCAGGATGTCTTAGATGAGGCACAGTCACAGATTGATGAATTTTTAGCAAATAAACAGTAGGAAGAACAGTAAATATGAGTAAAATAGTAGGAAAAGCATTGCCGGATATGCCATGGCAAGACAAGGACGAAAACGATAAACTTCCTGTATGGAGATATAAAGCAAATCCAATCATTGATCGCTTTGCGACCAGAAATTCAAACAGCATTTTTAACAGTGCGGTCGTTCCGTTTGAAGATGGATATGCAGGAATATTCCGCTGCGACAGCAGATCGATCAGTATGGATATCTTTGCAGGGTTTAGTAAAGACGGGATCCATTGGGATATTTCGGATGATCCGATCGTATTCCACTGTGATGATGAAGAGATTGGAAAAAGAGATTACAGATATGATCCGAGAGTATGTTTTATAGAGGACCGCTATTATATCACCTGGTGTAATGGATATCATGGATATCCAACGATCGGCGTAGGTTATACATTTGATTTTAAAACATTTTATCAGTTGGAAAATGCATTTTTGCCATTTAACAGAAATGGAGTTCTTTTTCCGAGAAAGATCAATGGAAACTACTATATGTTAAGCCGTCCAAGTGATAATGGACATACGCCGTTTGGAGATATCTTCGTCAGTGAAAGTCCTGACATGAAACACTGGGGTGTCCACAGATATGTGATGGGAACCATCAAAGGGGACGAGTCAGCATGGCAGTCAACCAAAATTGGTGCAGGCTGTATCCCGATCGAGACAGAAGAAGGATGGCTTGTGATCTACCACGGTGTTATCAACACCTGTAACGGTTTTGTATACCGTATGGGCTGTGCACTGTTAGATCTCGAACAACCATGGAAAGTCTTAAAGCGGACAAAAAATTATATTCTGGCACCACATGAAATTTATGAGTGTATGGGAGATGTTCCGAATGTCGTATTTCCGTGTGCTGCGCTTACGGACGCAGAAACAGGAAGAATTGCAATTTACTATGGCTGTGCAGATACAGTTACAGGACTTGCGTTTACGACAGTAAATGAATTAATGGAAAGCATGGAAAGTATGTAATAAAAAACGGAGTTGTTACAAAATAATAATAATATTATTTGTGACAGCTCTGTTTTTGCAAAAAATTTCTGGAAACAGCAGTGGGAGAAAAGAATGATAGAGAAAAATTCGGGAAAACCATATATGAATGTAATATTTGGAAATTTTTACAGTCCGGGATATGACGATCCGGATTTTGTGGATGAGACGATGGAACTGATCAAAAATCTTGGTTATAACAGCGTTATGTTTGACACAAAAGACTGGGAAGATTTCAGGGAACGCTATAAAACCGGAGAACGGAGCCAATATGTAAAAATGCAGGAATATATGGGGCAGTCTGCATTGAAACATGGATTAACGTATAATTTCCTGGTGTTATATTTGAATGGCGATAATTTGTACCCGCATATCCGTTTCAGTCCACCTGTATTTGGGGAAGAGGTCGTGACAATAGATCAAAAAGGTGGAAAATGGTACAAGTACTGGTCAGATACTGCGAGAGAAACGATGGCAGAGCATGTAGACCAGATCCTTCAAATGTACGGGGAGGGCTGTACCACCTGCCGGTTGGGACAAAAACAGGTCCTTCCAACATGTACGATGTGGGATCCGATTGCAGCGCCAAGTTTTGACCAGGATGGAATAGAACGCTATCAGAAATTTTTACAAGAGAAATATAAAAACAATATATCGTTATTCAATGAGAGGTACGATCTGGATATCGATGATTTTAAGCAGTTAAAACCAGAGGATTACTGGTATTCTGTGATTTATGGAGAGGGAAGCTGTTATACCGGAGAGGATATCAAAAAAAGAACAAAGAAGTTCTGGATATGGAAAGATAACATGTCCTGGAAAATAGAAGAACTGCGGCTGTACTTTAAAGATATGCAGACACGCCTCAAAAAAGACCACCCGGAATTATTCCTTTGTCCGGATCTGTCGCAGTGGGGATATTTTTTTAATGTGTACAGCCAGAAACAATGTGACAGTGACAATCCGGATTACAGTGAATTGTGGGATACTGCAATGCGGGGGATCGATATGTATGCGATCAGTCCATATGTGGATTCCTGCCATTTCATAACAGTTCCGGCAAGACCGGATGCGAGTCCGGATGCCTATGTCACTTCCTGCCAGCACAGTATGATGCGCGTGATGAATGAAGGAAAAGAATGTATCGGCGGTATCTATTGGGGACGTTATATTTACCGGGATCTGTATGCATTTTTAACGCCGGAAGAAATTGTGGGTACCATGACCGCGTGCGGGGTAGATGGCTACACTTCCTATGGGATGAACGGACTTGATGATGGCGGTGTGCTAAATCGCATGGAAGATGACTTTTTAGATTCACTGAGAAGGGGAAATACCTGGTGTGCAGAAGTGATTCCAAAAAGGGGAAAAAGTAAATTTAAAGAGATCGCAATCCTTTTTCCATCCGAGATGTCAGATTATGAACCGTTTGATGTGGAAAATAATGAGATCCGCCGGCTGGATATGCTGGGGTGGTATGAAATATGCTGTGATCTTGGGTATCAGACGGATGTCATCAGCTATCAGGACATTTTAGGGAATAAATTAAACGCCTATAAGATGCTGATCGTTCCATCCAATGACTGTTATTTTGCGGAAGAACACACAGACATGGAAAAAATGATCCGGGAATGGGTGACAAATGGGGGAGTCGTGCTACATGGACCAGACTGCGGGTTAAGTAAAAACTGTTTCGGCATTCAGGGGATCCCATGTGAAAAAACACCGTACATATATCAAAAGCCTGTCATTCCACAGGGCTGTGAATTTCAGAGATATGAGACAGGAAGATGTATCAGTGCGTATGCAGACGATGCGGGCAAATGTATTGTTATGCAGGAAATTGAAAAAGGAAAGGTTATTTCCTGCGGAGTACAGTTAGGTGCTTCTTATGTGGCAAAAAATATACCACATGTACCATATGAACAGAGAAATAAAGAAATGTATCCGATCATTCAGGCAAGAAGTACACTGTTGGAAGATCTGTTAGGGGTATGTGGAAAACCTGTTTCAGGAATCTGTGAAAGAGGCATTGAAACAGGTGTGTTTGAGACGGGAATGGTTTTGGTAAACCATCGGTCAACACCGTATGAGATTGGAAATTTAAAAGGAAAACGGAAATTTACAAATCCAGTGAATGATACCGTGTTATTGCCACATTCAGCGGTATGGATTGAGCGTGAATAAAGAGCAGGTGAAAGTATGGCTTTTATAAGAGAAAAAGAAGAAATCAAAACGGGGTTTCAGGAGATAGAACCGTGGTCATCAGAGATTGACCTTCAGACGGATTTCGTTATGGTCTATGGTCTGAATGAATCTTTAGAATCCCGGATGCAGCAATATAGGGAGCGGGGCTATAAGGTACATTTAATGCTTGGGTGCGCCTGGGGAAATTATAAAGAGTATCTGTGCGGCAGGTGGGACGGAAAGGAGCACTGGGATGAATGTCAGACGGACCGGAACGGAAACCCGATCCTGCACGGGGTTGATACACCATATATGGTGCCGACACGGTCTTTTATCCAATATCTGACGGAACATTTATGTACTCTCATAGATAAAGGGATCACAGAAATTTATATGGAAGAACCCGAATTCTGGGAAGCGGGAGGATATTCGGAGGCATTTAAAAAAGAATATCTGGCATATTATGGCGTGGATTGGGAACCGCCCCATACAAATATCAATGCGAAATACCGCAGTTCCAGATTAAAAGCATATTTATATGGAAGGCTTGTCAGACATCTCAGCAGAAATATCAAAGAGTATGGAAGAAAAACGGGGAAAGAGATCCATTTTTATGTGGCGACGCATAGTCTGGTAAATTATGCACAGTGGAAGATCATGAGTCCGGAAAGCCGTCTTTTGGATGTCGATGAGGTGGATGGTTTTATCGCACAGGTATGGACGGGGACGAGTGGCACAGGAAACGTATATGAGGGCCATTATAAGAGCAGAACATTTGAGACGGCGTATTTAGAATATGGCATCATGCAGGAACTGGTTAAAGGGACAGATAAGGAAGTATGGTTTTTACAGGATCCGGTGGAAGATAACCCGGAGCATGGCTGGGAAGAGTATGAAGATAAATATAAAAAGACTCTGACAGCAGCTTTATTCTGGCCGGATGTGGATCACTACGAGGTGTGTCCGTGGCCAAACAGGGTGTTTAAGGGAAGATATCCAAGAAAAGTCGGTCTTGCGGAGGGGATGATCCCGACGGAGGATATGGAAGGTGCAAAAAATATCCCGGATACCTACGCGACATTTCTGGCAAGTATGATACAGACACTGGGAGATATGACCAAAGGGGAAAACGAAACAGAAAAAGATGCGGTCGGTGTATTTTTAGCGGATAGCTGTATGTACCAACGGACATACCCGGATCATGTGGAACATCATGGGCAGAAGATCAATCTGTCGGGAATGGAAGATTGGATGAACCGTCTTATTTTTCAAAAGGAAGAAGAACGTCAGCTTCTTTTATCCATGGAAAAAATGGAATATGCGTATAAAGAATGCTGCGCATTCCCGGACTGGTTTGGACTGACACTGCCATTATTAAAATATGGTTTACCGATACAGCCGGTATATTTTGATCACATGGTCCGCTATGATGAGTATCTGAGAAAATATCGGTATCTGATCTTAAGTTATGAATTTATGAAACCGGAAAGTGAAGAATTTCATCACAAACTGGTGGAATGGGTAAAACAGGGAGGCACACTTTTTTATATTGGAAAAGACTTTGATCCATATAATTATTTACAGGAATGGTGGCAGAAATTTTTCTGCGACACGCCTGCACAACATCTTTTTGCAGAGTTTGGAATGGATAAGGAACCAGCCAATGGATGTTACCGGATCGGAGAGGGAAATGTTCTCGTATGGAATGAAGTTCCTGCGCTGTTAAGCGTGAATGAAGCGATCGCAGATAAATACCGCAACTGGATCCGGGAAGGACTTAAGATGGGCGGATATCACTGGAAGATGTGCAATTATCTGTCGGTAAGAAGGGATCCGTATATTGTGATAGCGTCCATGCAGGAATCGGATATGGGATCGGTTTATACAAAAGAGGGTCTGTTTGTGGATCTGTATGAAGATAAATATCCGGTCGTGGAGCGGGTTTTGGTAGAACCCGGGCAGGAAAAGCTGCTGTTTGATCTTGAAAAGATAAAAGAAGATGTAAGGATTATCGCAACGGCAGCGCGTATTGAAAATATGGTATGTGAAAACGGACAGCTTAGTATTGAGGCGAAGGCAATTGATCACATTCAGGTGAATATGAGGATCCGCCTGCCGGGGAAACCGGAAGATTTATGTGCACATACAGAAAGCGGGAAAAACATGGAACTGCAGTCTGTATGGGATGAGAAAAGCAGAACGGTTTTGTTATCCTACAGAAGCAACAACGAAAAAGTATATATTACAGGGAAATTAAAGTATGAATCATGATGCTAATGCAGCTGCCAGATAATTTAATGGGCTGCATCATGGAACTTATATAAAGATTGGAAACGATCTTAATATAGAAAGAAAACAAGACAAGGAGGAAAATATGGATTTCTTAGACAAAAGAGTCGGTGTAATTTGCAACGAACTTAAGAAATTAAAAGTAAAACAGGTATTTCCACTGACACAGTGGGAGTACAAGGAAGGAAACTTTATTCACCCGGAGGATGCATTAAAAGACGAGGCAGCCTGGGAAAACTTTGACTGCAAGACCATGCACTGGTATGGCAAGGACCGTCATTACTGGTTCCGCACGACCTATACCGTTCCGGAGGAGCTGGATGGCAAAAGCATATGGATCCGCGTTTCCTCACAGATCGACGAGTGGGATGACGGAAGAAATCCGCAGTTTATCGTGTTTGTGAACGGGGAGGTTTATCAGGGTATCGATATGAACCACAGGGAGTGCCTGATCACAAGAAGCGGAAAGGCAGGAGAGACACTGACCATCGATCTGCAGGCATATACCGGGATCATGCATGAGGAATTTGCGCTCCGCACACAGATCGAGGAGATCGATGCAGAGATCGAAAAACTCTATTATGACCTGTGGGTTCCGCTTGCAGCATTTTCCCGTATGGAAGCAGATGATAAAAACCGCAAGGATATTGAGTATGTGCTCAATGAGACGATCAATCTGCTGGATCTAAGGACCCCGTATTCCGAAGGCTTTTACCGGAGTGTGCGGGAAGCATCTGCTTATATCCAGAAAGCACTTTATGAGGATATGGCAGGGTATGAGGATGTGATCGCAACCTGTATCGGACATACGCATATCGATGTTGCGTGGTGGTGGACTGTGGCACAGACCAGGGAAAAAGTCGGACGCAGCTTTGCAACTGTGTTAAAGCTGATGGACGAGTACCCGAATTATAAGTTCATGTCCAGCCAGCCGCAGTTATATGCATTTTTAAAGGAGCGCTATCCGGAATTGTACGAGAAAGCAAAACAGCGCATCAAAGAGAAACGCTGGGAGCCGGAAGGCGGTATGTGGGTCGAGGCAGATTGCAACCTGACATCGGGAGAATCCCTCGTCCGTCAGTTTATGCATGGCAAACGCTTTTTTAAAGAGGAATTTGGCGTGGACAACCGTATCCTCTGGCTGCCGGATGTGTTCGGTTATTCCGGGGCACTGCCGCAGATCATGAAAAAATGCGGAATCGATTATTTTATGACAACCAAACTGGCATGGAACCAGTTCAATAAAGTACCTTACGATACGATGATGTGGCGCGGAATCGATGGAACAGAGGTGCTGACACACCTGATCACGACCCTTGGCGTGAGCCAGCCGATCAAAGATTACTTTACGACCTATAATGGCATGCTGCACCCGGATGCGATCATGGGAGGATGGATGCGTTACCAGAATAAGGACATCAATAACGATATCTTAGTCTCCTACGGTTACGGCGATGGCGGCGGCGGTCCGACCAGGGAAATGCTTGAGACTTCGATCCGCATGGAAAAGGGAATCAAAGGGATTCCGAAAGTACGCCAGGAATTTTCACGCACCTATTTTGAAGAACTTGAGGAGCGCGTGAAAGGTGACAGACGCCTGCCGGTATGGGAAGGTGAATTTTACTTTGAGTACCATCGCGGAACTTATACCTCCATGGCGAGAAATAAACGTAGCAACCGTAAGGCAGAACTTGGTCTGATGGATCTGGAACTGTTGTCCGTTTTAGCACAGGCACAGGCAGCGTATCCGGCAGAAGAACTCGACCGCATGTGGAAAAAAGTCCTGATCAACCAGTTCCATGATATTCTGCCTGGATCTGCGATCCATGAAGTATATGAGGTGACAAAGGAAGAATACGCTGCACTTCAGAAAGAGATCAAAGCACTGGAAGAGGAACGTCTCCATGCACTCGTGGGAGATGGCGAAGGCATCACTATTTTCAATACAACCGGACACGACCGCAGTGATATCGTAGAACTTGGGGAGATCCATGCGGAAGCGTTAAAGGATGCAGAGGGCGTGATCTATCCGGTACAGAAGACTGCAGAAGGTGCAGTGGTCTATGTAGAGCATCTGCCGTCAAAAGGATATAAGACATTTGCGGCTGTATCCAGTGAAATTGAGCAGAAAACACCGTTTGTCCTTGTGGATGACCATACGCTTGAGACACCGTTTTATACGATCCATCTGGATGCGGAGGGATGTTTTGACCGCATCTACGATAAGGAAAACGACAGGGAAGTACTGCAGGATGGCAAAAAAGGCAATCAGTTCCGCATGTACGAGGATAAGCCGATGTGCTTTGATAACTGGGATGTGGATATTTACTATACCGAAAAGTACTGGGATGTCAATGATGTGATTTCTATGGAATGGACAGAGTGCGGTCCGGTGCGTGCAACGTTAGAGATGGAGCGGAAAGAAAGCAATTCTGTGATCCGCCAGAAGATCCATTTCTATGCAGACAGCAGAAGGATCGAATTTGAGACTTATGTGGACTGGAAAGAGCATCAGACATTGTTAAAGGTACATTTCCCGGTCAATGTACATACCGATGAAGCAACATTTGATGTACAGTTTGGTAATCTGACACGCAAAGTGCATACCAATACGAGCTGGGATAAAGCACGTTTTGAGAGCTGCGGACAGAAATGGATCGATCTCTCGGAAGGTCACTACGGAGTCAGCATGTTAAATGACTGCAAATATGGACATTCCGTGAAGGATTCTGATATGGCACTGACACTGATTAAATCCGGCATCGAACCGAATCCGGTGGCAGATCAGGAAGAGCACTATTTTACCTATGCAATCTATCCGCATGCGGAAAAATGGCAGGAAGCAAAGACCGTGGAGCAGGCATATGACCTGAACCAGCCGGCTATTGCAGTGGCAGGAGGAAAGCCGGGAAGCCTGTTGTCAAAAGCATCTGTGGACAGGTCCAACGTTGTATTAGAGACGATCAAGTGTGCAGAGTCCGGTCATGGCATCATTATCCGTATGTATGAGAGCGAAAATGCACTCACAAAGACAAATCTTGTAGTTGAGGGGAACTACAACAAAGCGTTTGCCTGCAATCTGCTCGAGGAGGAAGAAGCAGAATTAGAGTTGAAAGACGGAGTGGTTTGTGTACAACTGAAACCGTATGAAGTTGTTACTGTAAAACTCGTTTAAAATCATATAGAGGCATTCAGATTCCGAAGAGAGTTCGGTGGGATGCCTCTCTTTTTATAGGGAGATTTACGTTATGACCAATAAATTAAGCCATATTTTTGAGTGTTCCGATCATATTACGGAAAAACAGTATCGGACCAGCAGGGCACTTTTTATCCTCGATGGATGCGCTTCCACACAGATTTTTACGGTTACTTCCGGCGCATTTTTATCGGGACTTGCCTATCTTGTGGGTGCGGGGACGGCACTGACCGGGATCATAGCTGCACTGCCGACGCTGATGAATACCATCCAGATTTTTTCCTCTGTCGTCTATGAGAACCGCGCAGGCAGCAAACGGATCACGGTAGAGTTTGCACTCATCCAGCGCTTATGCCTGCTCATGATGCTGTTTGTTCCGACATTGATGTTAGGAGTGAGAATCTCGGTGGCAGTGATCGCGGTGCTGTATTCCTGTGCACATTTCTGTGGGGCATTTATCAACACCGGGGCAAATAACTGGCTGATCAGCCTGGTGAAAAAAGAACGGTTGGGAAGATATCTCGGACTGAAGGATTCAATGACTTTAGTTGCGTCCACAGGCGGTTCCCTGATCTTAAGTAAAATTTTAGATGCCTACCGTTTCGCGGATCAGGAGATTCTGGGATTCCGGATCATCGGCATTTTAGGTATCGGTATCTGCGTGGTCGACATTACCTGTCTCACGCTGATCCGGGAACCGGAAAATGTGAAACATGTGGAGCCACTGAACATAAGGAAAGCAATACAGATGCCGCTCACAGACCAGAATTACCGCAATATATTGATTTTCTTCCTGCTGTGGAGTGTGGCGTCTAATTTTGCCAGTCCGTTTTTTTCTATTTATATGTTAGAGAATCTGGGGCTGTCCTATTTTTATATCACCGTCATGAATATGGTTGCATCGGTGGCGCGGATCGCGGCTGCAAATCTGTGGGGGAAGGCAGCAGACAGTTATTCGTGGAGGCTTGTCACGCTGGGGTCCATTTTTATGCTGGGAGTTGCATATATCGGCTGGGGACTGCTGACGAAAGAAAACTGTATCTACTGGCTTCCGGTCGTACAGGCTGTGAGCGGGGTTGCCTGGGGCGGCATCAATATTGCGACTTTTCGGATGCAGTTTGCCTTTGCACCGTTAGAACACCGTGTCAGCTATGTCAGCTTCTGCTCAACAATGGTTGGGTTTGTAGGATTTTTTTCATCCATGCTCGGCTCGACATTTGTGGCATTATCAAAGGATATCAGGATTTTAAACATTCCGGTAGATAACATACAGATGGTGTTTATTTTGTCTGCATTCGGAATTATTGCAAGTTCATTATACAGCCGAAAAATAAAGGAGAAATGACAGGACAGATATGGAGAGAGATAGCAGAAAGCGGGCAGAGGCGCTGCTTGCGCAGATGACCGCAACAGAAAAAGTGGGACAGTTAAACCAGCATTTATATGGTTTTCGGATCTACCATGTAGAAGATGGAAAAATTATTTTTACGCAGGAATTAAAGGATGAAGTAAAAAAGTGGGGCGGGATCGGCACGATCTATGGTCTTTACCGTGCAGATCCATGGTCGGAAAAAAATTATGAGACAGGGCTTGCCGGGGGACTTTCCATGCAGGCATATAATCAGTTACAGAAATATGTGATCGAACACAGCCGCCTTGGAATTCCATTTTTACTGAGCAGTGAATGTCCACATGGACATCAGGCGTTAGACGGATATCTGCTCCCGGTCAATCTGGCAGTAGGTGCATCGTTTGACCCGGCATTGTATGAGCGGGCAGGGCAGGTGTGCGGCAGGCAGTTAAAGCAGATGGGCGTGGATTTTGCACTGGTTTCGGCACTGGATATTTTAAGAGACCCAAGATGGGGGCGCAGTGAGGAGTGTTATGGGGAGGATCCATATTTATCGGCAGAGCTCGCGCGGGCGATCGTAACAGGAATCCAGAAAGAGGGCGTTGCAGTGGTTGCAAAACACTTTTGTGCACAGGGGGAGACGACCGGAGGGGTCAATGCCAGCGCAGCGAGGATCGGAGAGAGGGAACTGTGGGAGATCCATTTACAGGCGGCGAAGGCATGTTGTGAGGCGGGCGTAAAAGGCATTATGGCTGCATACAACGAGATCGATGGAAAATTCTGCCATGCCAACAGACATCTGCTGCAGGATATTCTGCGGGAACAATTGGGGTTTGACGGGGTCGTGATGGCGGATGGCATCGCCATCGACCAGTTAGACATTATGACGGGGGATAATATCAGGTCGGCAGCACTTGCACTGAAAGCAGGTGTGGATATCAGTCTGTGGGATGAAGGTTATACAAAGTTAGAGGAGGCGTTAAAACAGGGATTTATCACGGAAAAGGAACTCGATCAGGCGGTCCTTCGAGTGCTCACTTTGAAATTTGAGCAGGGACTGATGGATAAACCTTATATTGATGAAAACGGGAACCGTACCGCCTCTTACAGCGAAAATGGTGCTGTTTCATTTCCGACAGAGGCATATCAGGAGTCGGAAAAACTGGCGCGCGAGTCGGTAGTGTTGTTGAAGAATGAAAATGTACTGCCGATTGGGAGAGCAGAAAAAATAGCTCTGATCGGTCCAAATGCGGATGATATTTACCGGCAGATCGGTGATTATTCACCTCCAATGGACAGGGCAGGATATGAGACGTTAAAGAGCGGCATGGAAAAAGAATTTGGTGCAGACCGGGTTCGCTGTTATAATGGACATGAGGTCGGGACGGCTGTTTCTCTTGCGGAAAATGCGGATATTATCGTGCTGGCATTAGGCGGATCATCGAGTCGTTTTAAAGGGGCGCTGTTCGATGAAAACGGTGCGGCAAAAGTACAGGGAGTACTTGAGATGGACTGTGGGGAGGGCATGGATACCGCCAGATTACAGCTCCCCGGGAACCAGAACGAACTGTTTACGGCTGTCTGTGCGCTGAAAAAACCGGTGATCTCCGTAGTCATTGCCGGGCGGCCTTATGCAATCCCTGAAATTTCGCAGGATTCAGATGCACTGTTATATGCTTTTTATCCGGGACCGATGGGAGGAAAAGCAATCGCGGAGTTGTTGTCTGGAAAATATGCACCGTCCGGCAGACTGCCGGTGTCCCTTCCGCGAAACTGCGGACAGCTTCCGGTGTACTATAACCATACGGTGTCCTATCCGGCAATGCACTATTGTGATATGGAACAGGGAGTTTTGTATACATTTGGGGAAGGAATGGGATATTCCCACATGGAGTATGTGGATATCTGTCTTAAAAAGCAGCAGGATGTGTGGATTATTTCAGGAATTGTAAAGAATAAAGGAAATATAGATGATACGGCAGTGCTGCAATGCTACCGGAAAGTGTTGTCCGGTGAGCTTGTGCCAAGAGAGCGGGAACTGGTTGCATTTTCCAGAATAAAAGTGGAAAAAGGAAGTCAGAATGCATTTGAAATCGCTATGGATGCGGATAAATTCCGGTATTTTAATGAGAGTGGTGCAAAGATTTATAA
This sequence comes from Roseburia rectibacter, assembly GCF_014287515.2. NCBI lineage: Bacteria > Bacillati > Bacillota > Clostridia > Lachnospirales > Lachnospiraceae > Roseburia > Roseburia rectibacter. The sequence continues at coordinate 3,856,210 of NZ_CP092473.1, read as the reverse complement.
GAGTAAAATACTTTTAATGGATAGTGGAAAAATAATTTTTGAAGAATAGGAAGAAATTCTGACAGCAGGAGGAGAAAATTATGTATTTATTACCAAAGCCAAAAACAATCAAAGAACAGGACGGACAGATGCTGCTTTGCCACAGCACACATATTGTGATGACAAAAGAGGTGGCAGAGACAGAGATGCATGCAGCAAAAAGACTGCAGGAGGCGATCAGGCAGGAAACGGGGCTTATCCTGCCGTTTTCCGTAGGGGAAGTAAGGGAGGGGGATCTCTCTCTTGGGATCGCAAAAACATTACCAGAGCAGACATATGAGATCACGATCGACGAAAAAGGCGGACAGATTTCAGGCGGCGACGGGGCTGGCGTGCTTTATGGTGTGGAGACCTTCTGCCAGATCGTACAGCAGTGTGGCGGGATACTGCCCTGTGTACAGATTCAGGATGCCCCGGATATGCCAAACCGTGGTTATTATTTTGACCAGACAAGGGGACGTGTGTTAAAACTGGAAGAACTCAAAAAAATTGCAGACAGGATGTGCCGCTATAAATTAAACCAGCTTCAGCTTTATGTGGAACATACCTATCTGTTCCGTGACTTTTCGGAAATGTGGAGGGATCAGACTCCGCTTACGGCAGAGGAGATCCGCGAACTTGACAGTTATTGCCGGGAACGTCATATTGAACTGGTTCCGTCGCTGGCAAGTTTTGGACATCTGTGCACACTGCTCTCCACAAAAACATATGGGGATCTCTGCGAGATGGAGGATTCCTGGAAGGAGCCGTTTTCCTTCTGGAACCGGATGCGGTATCATACGATTAATGTCTCCGATGAGCGTTCCCTTCCTCTGATCAAAAAGATGATCGCAGAATATATGCAGTTGTTTTCTTCCAACAAATTTAATATCTGTGCGGATGAGACATTCTGCCTTGGCAAATATAAATCGAAAAAACTTGTCGAAGAGCGTGGCGTCCATCGGCTTTATATTGACTATGTCAAAGAGCTTGCACAATTTCTGGTGGAAAATGGAAAAATCCCAATGTTCTGGGGCGATATCATCTGGAATTCGCCGGAACTGATGAAGGAACTGCCGGAGAGCATGATCTGCCTGAACTGGGGATACGCACCGGAACAGAGGGAAGATGAGACGAGGGCGATCGCACAGACGGGTGCAGTGCAGTATCTGTGTCCGGGTGTATGCGGCTGGAACCAGTGGGCAAACTTAATAGAAAATTCTTATAAAAATATTACAAGAATGTGCGGTTATGCGGCAAAATATCATGGCATCGGTGTGTTGAACACAGACTGGGGAGATTTTGGACACGTTAATGATCCGGCATTTTCTGTTCCGGGGATGATCTACGGTGCTGTATTTTCCTGGAATGGGGAGAAGATACCATTTGCAGAGTTAAACCGTATGATCTCACGGATCGAGTATGGGGATACTACCGGAAATTATGTTTCCCATCTGGCAGAAATCTGCGGACAGTCGGTATTTCAGTGGAGAGAAGCTGTCATGTATTATGAGAACCGGTGCTTAAAGCATGAACTCGAAGAGGGCGAAGATCTGTTCCGCGGTGTGGATCAGGCGGGTGTAGATGCTGCAGCAGATGCCCTGCGTGATATATACAAAAAACTTTTGGAGAGCACGCAGGCGATGCCGGAAACCAAAAAACAGATGCAGCTTTTATCCGTGACATTGCAGGGGATCGGTATCTGGAATGCCGTAGGACTCCTGACAGAAAGCATGGAAAAAACGGGAAGTTTTGATATGCAGAAAGGTCTGGAACTGGCAGAAAAGTTAGAATGCTGGTTTATGGCTTATAAAGAAAACTGGAGAGCCACCAGCAAAGAAGGCGATCTGCATCATATTGCAGAGATCGTGTTCTGGTATGCAGACTGGATGCGCAGAAAATGATAAAAAAGTATAAATTCTATCAGGTGATAACTGATTAATCATCAGGACTTTTCGCGGGAAATTTATGATATAGCATATTGTCTGCTGCCGGAATCATAAGCAAATGAGAGGATACAAGAATAAATCTCAATATTTTCCACATACTAACTCCAAAGCTGATATATAAGAAAGAGCTGCTTTATCAAAATATAGCATTGGAGGATAACAACGTGAAAGCAACAGGAATTGTTCGCCGGATAGATGACTTAGGACGTATCGTAGTGCCAAAAGAGATCAGAAGAACTTTAAGGATCCGCGAGGGAGATCCGCTTGAGATATTTACAGACCGTGAGGGGGAGATCATCCTGAAAAAATATTCACCGATCGGTGAACTCGGACAGTTTGCAGGGGAGTACGCGGAGAGCCTGGCACAGACCACGGGATATCTTGTACTTGTGACAGACTGTGACCATGTGATCGCGGCATCCGGAAGCGGGAAAAAAGAATTTGAGGGAAAGCCGGTCAGCAGACAGTTAGAGGAAGCCATCAGTGAGAGAAAGAACTATCAGGCATCTGCAGGAGATGCAGAATTTATGAAAATAACACTGGATGATGCCGGGGAATATACACAGCAGGCACTCAGTACGATCATCTGTGAGGGAGATGCGATCGGTGCGGTGGTTATCTGTAATAAGGATGAAAAAAAGAAAATGAGTGATACCGAAGGAAAACTGGCTGCTGCGGCAGCATCATTTTTGGGAAGACAGATGGAACAGTAAAAAAGAAGATCAAAGATAAGAAGAGGCGGCGGGGTTTCTAATAAGAAAAATCCGCTGCTTCTTTTCACTATTGGAAAAACAGAAAAAATCATATACAATAGACACTGTAAATGAGACAGAAATGGAGCAGCTTATGAAATTCATACATGTTTCGGATGTACATCTTGGGATAAAACCGGATGTGGGAAAACCGTGGAGTGAAAAAAGAGCGCAGGATATCTGGGATTCGTTTGCAGAAGTGATCGATGCAGCAGTGGAGCTAAAGCCGGATTTTTTGCTGATATCAGGGGATTTATTCCATGCGCAGCCATTGAAAAGAGAGCTTAGGGAAGTTAATTATCTTTTTAGCAGGATACCACAGACGAAAATCATTCTGATGGCGGGCAATCACGATTATCTTCGAACGAAATCCTATTATCTGACAATGGAATGGGAGGAAAATGTTTATTTTTTCCGTCAGGAAGAACCCGGTCATTTTGATTTTGATGAGGAAAATGTCAGCATTTATGGATTAAGTTACTGGCATAGAGAGATCGGGAATGCTATTTATGATTCGGTCATCCCGGAGGATAGATCAAGGATCAATCTCCTTTTAGTACATGGCGGAGACAAACAGCATATCCCATACAATCCCAAACTTATCTTGGAAAATGGGTTTGATTATATTGCTGCCGGGCATATCCATAAGGGAGAACAGCAGATTCCGGGGAGGGCAGTGATGGCGGGAAGTCTGGAGCCGACGGATAAAAATGATGTCGGGCCGCATGGATACTGGCTGGGGACGATCGACAAAGAGCATACGGATATTCATTTTCATCCGGTGAAAAAGTGTGAATACTGTCATGAAATTTATCCGGTTACGGCAAAAACAACGGATCTTGAACTTGGGGATTGGGTGAGAAACCTGCTGGAGGAAAGACCCGGATATCAGTATTTTCGTTTATTTCTGCGGGGAAAAATTTTGCCGGATATAGAATTTGATACAGAAAAACTTGAAACGTTTGACCGGGTTGTTGATGTGACAGAGCAGCTTTTGCCGGATTATGATTATGATAAATTAAAAGAAAACTATAAAGGTACCCTTTTGGGGAATTACATAAAAGAAATGGAAAAAAGACCACAGGATGTGGTCACAAAAAAAGCGTTGGAATATGGAGTCAACGCATTATTGGGATATAAGATATGCAGATAAAAGAAGCGATCATTGGTCAGTTTGGAAAATTGCAGAACAGGCAGATCTCATTTGAACCAGGGATCAATGTGATCTATGGAGAAAATGAGGCGGGAAAAACGACACTGCATGATTTTTTGCTTGCAATGTTTTTTGGAATGGAAAAGGGGCGTGGAAGAAATACATTAAACAGCATTTATAAAAAGCACGAACCCTGGCATGCCCCTTCGTACTATAGTGGTGCCCTGCGATTTCTTGTGGATGAAAAACCATTTTATTTAGAGCGTAATTTTTATTATAAGGATAAAAAAGATATTTTGAAAAATGAGGCAGATGGAGAAGAACTGTCGGTAGTTTACGGGGATCTGTCAATGCTGCTTGGTGGAATAGATAAGGAAACGTTTGGAAACACTTATGATATACCGCAGACAGGTGCAGTGACAGGAAAGGAACTGGCAGATATTTTGTCTGAGTATCTATCGAATGCTGCTGAGGGCGGTGGTGCCAATATTCAGGTTCAGAAGGCTAAAGCAGCACTTACAGCGCGGAAAAAAGAACTGGCGCAGGAAGTAAGAATAATTCATGAACAGAAAAATGAGGATATCAGGCAGCTCATTGTGGAAAAAGATCTTTTAGAACGGGATGCACGTGGATTACATGCCAATATTGCGGATGCAGAGAGAGAGATCAATCAGTTGAAACGTGTGCGCGTGGAAGAAATTGGTGAAAAGCGAAAGAGATTATCTGAGCAGAAAAGGCAGCAGGCAGACCGCAGAGAGAGACAGGAAAATGCACCGCACAAAAGAGAAATTGATGGGGCAATGCAACCGGAAAAAGAGCATCCGGACCGTATGGCAGGGATCGGAATCTGTGCTTCGGCACTGCTTGTCAATATAGCAGTACATTATGTTACTTCATATCCGTCTCGTCTTTTTTTTATTTTGCAGGCAGTCTTTTTTGCAGGTATGATTCTTTGCGGACTTTATGTGGGAATCCGTTATGCGGTGGAACAGGCAAAAAAAGAGGCATATATGTCAGCACAAAAGAGCGATATAGAGGGTGTGACGCAGGAAACATATGCAGATGCCGGGCTAAGGCAGGCAGAGCGTATGCTCCTCAGTCTCAAAGAGTCTTTGTCTGAAAAAGAGACAAGACGTTATAATATCATGCAGGATATGGAAGAGGCGAAGCAGCCGGGAGAGCAGGAACGGGAGTTGTTAGAAGATATCCGCGCATTAGAACTTGCAGCGGCAGAAATTGACCGCCTTTCAAGCGAATACTATGAGGAAAGCCTCGATGAACTTGGCAGTGCCGTCTCAAAATGGATGTCACAGCTTACAGCGGGAAAATATGATCATGCCATTGTAAAAGAAGATGGAAAACTTTTTATTTTAGCAGATGGAAAAGAAGTCATGCCGGAGGCGTTAAGCCATGGAACGTTAGAACAGATTTATCTGGCATTTCGTCTTGCTGTCGGAGAAATCGTGACAAAAGAGGAGCCTATGCCTGTCATTTTTGATGAAGCATTTGGAATGTATGACGAGAAACGTCTGATGCAGACACTTTGTGCACTTGATGGGATTGTCAGGAGAGAGCAGGGGAGACAGATTTTGATTTTTACCTGTCAGAAACGTGAGATGGAATTAATGGAACGGGCAGGGATTACATATCATAAAATTGTTTTGAAATAGAGGTGATGCAGTTATGACAGCCAGAAAAAGGAAAAAGAAGAAATACCGTATGTTCTGGTTTTTGGCAAAGATGCAGCTTGTTCTGCTTTTTGCAGTGATCGCGGGAGCATGCTGGTATTATTTTGGCGGTTACGCAGAAGAAGTAAAGGACTTAAAGACGCAGGCGGTGGAACTGGTGCGTTATTCCAATAAAGAAACATTTAAAGCTAACCAGACCAGTATTGTTTATGCTTCCGATGAAAGCGTGATCTCTACACTAAAAGGTGGAAAAGATTCTTATTATCTTTCGATCACAGATATTCCAAGTAATGTGATATGTGCAATTGTCAGCATAGAGGATAAAAAATTTTTCCGGCATAATGGAATTGATTACCGGGCGCTTGTACGTGCGGTAAAGGCGATGATCGAAAATGGAGAGGCGACGCAGGGCGGCAGTACGATCACAATGCAGCTTGCAAGAAATATTTTCTTAAGCCAGGAAAAAACATGGCAGAGAAAAGTTGAGGAAATGTATATTGCAAGAGAACTTGAAAAGAAATATACAAAGGACGAAATTCTCGAATTTTATCTTAATAATATTTACTTTGGAAACGGATATTATGGGATTCAGTCAGCAAGCCGCGGGTATTTTAACCGGGATGTGCAGGATCTTGATCTGTCAGAGCAGGCATTTTTATGTGCTATTCCCAATAATCCGACGCTTTATGATCCTGTTACGAATATCACAAACACCTACAAAAGAAGAAACCGTATTTTAAAAAATATGCTTGATGATGGAAAAATATCCCAGACTTCATATGATAAGGCGTTAGGTCAGGTAATCGCATTAGACCGCCCGGAGGCACTGGCAAAAAATGATTATGTAGAGACTTACACTTATTACTGTGCAGCAAGAGCACTAATGGAAAATGAAGATTTCCATTTTCAATATCAGTTTTCTTCGGAAGATGAAAAAGCAAAATATGATGAAGCATATGAGACGCTTTATAATGAATGCCAGAAAAAATTGTATACTGCCGGATACCGGATCTACACATCATTTGATCTGAATTTACAGCAGGAACTGCAGGACTCTGTAAATGATGCGCTTGCTGGTTTTACGGAGGTCAATGATGAGGGTGTATATGCGTTGCAGTCTGCAGCGGTCTGCATTGACAATGACAATGGTTATGTCAGGGCGATCGTGGGTGGAAGAAGCCAGGATTTTTCCGGGTATACGTTAAATCGTGCATTTCAGAGTTACAGACAGCCGGGGAGTGCCATTAAGCCGCTCACGGTCTATACACCTTCTTTTGAACGCGGTTATACGCCGGATTCGGTAGTTAAAGATGAGCCGATCGAGGACGGTCCAAGAAATGCAAACGGATCTTATTTAGGACAGATCACAGTACGGACTGCAGTGGAAAAGTCTGTCAATACGATCGCATGGAAATTATATGGGGAGCTGACACCGGAAGTAGGTCTTTCTTATCTTGAAAACATGAATTTTGCAAAACTTGATGCCAATGATTACAGACCGGCAACGGCGCTTGGCGGTTTTACAAATGGTGTGTCTGCGCTAGAGATGGCATCCGGTTACGCAGCGATTGAAAATGATGGAAATTACCGGACACCGACCTGTATCGTTAAGATATTAGACGCGGATGGCAATGAAGTTTATGCATCTGAACAGACGGAGGAGACTGTGTATAAACAGAACGCAGCGCGCATGATGACAGATGTTTTAAAAGGTGTTATCACAAGCGGAACGGCACATGGACTCGGACTTGGCAGTATGCCATCAGCTGGAAAAACAGGTACATCCAACGATCAGAAAGATGGATGGTTCGTAGGCTATACGAGATATTATACAACCAGCGTGTGGGTGGGGTATGATATGCCCAAAAAACTTGACAAACTCATGGGATCAACTTATCCGGGTACGATCTGGCAGAAGTTTATGTTAAAGGCGCATGAAGGGCTTTCCCCGATGGAGTTTCTGCCATATGCGCAGGTGTCGGATGAGGTTCATGTATTCCGTCAGGAAGATACGGAAGAAAATCCGGATCAGAACGTGGATGAAAATGCCGGGCAGGAGCAGCAGGCGGATGACCAGCAGCCACAAGACCAACAGCCACAGGATCAGCAGCCACAGGATCAACAGCAGCAACAGGAACAGCAGCAACAACAAGACCAACAGCCACAGAACCAGCAGCCACAGGATCAACAGCCACAGGATCAACAGCAGCCACAGGATCAACAGCCACAGGATCAACAGCAACAAGATCAACAGCAACAACAAGACCAGAAACAACAAGACCAGCAGCCACAAGATCAGCAACAGCAACAGCAACAACAGTAGGAGCAACCAAATCAGCAGCAACAGCAACAGAATCAACAGCAGTAACAGAATCAGTAGCAGACAGATATAACAGTTCTGACAGAATATCGTGAGGTCAGAAATACCCCTTGGAATTGGCAGGTATCCGGAAGCCTGGATACGTATCAAAGATCCATAAGGGGTATTTTTTTTGTAAGTGCTAAAAATAGTGCACCATTTTAAAAATCAGGTATCTGTTTTATACCCTATGCGGATGGTAACATAAAAGCATCTTAAGAAACGAACCAAATGGGAGGGTTTTAATCATGAAGAAAAAAATTGTTACATCAATTCTTGCAGCAGCAATGTTAGTTTCCATGGCAGCCGGATGTGGAAACAACACAGCAGACACCAGTACAGGTACAGATAATTCCGCAGGAACAAAGACAGAGAGTCAGGCAGCGGGAACGGAAAACAAATCAGATGCAGCAGATACAGCCGATTCCGGAGAAGCAGTTACTTTAAGATTATTCTCCAATCTGCCGGATCGAAAGAACGGACAGGGACTTGTAGAGCAGACGATCATTGATGAGTACATGGCTGAAAATCCAAATGTAACGATTGAGGTTGAGGCACTTGATGAAGAGTCTTACAAGACAAAATTTAAAGCATATGCGATGAACGGCATGCCGGACGTTGTAAGCATCTGGGGACAGCCATCTTTCTTAGATGAAGTCCTTGATTCCGGTGTTCTTGCTGAGTTAAATGAGAGTGACTATTCTGATTATGGATTTGTATCCGGTTCACTGGATGGATTTAAGAAGGACGGAAAATTATACGGACTTCCAAGAAATACAGACATCATGGTTTTCTATTACAACCAGAAAATGTTTGAGGACAATGGCTGGGAAGTACCGACCACTTATGATGAACTGCTTGACCTTGGTAATAAGATCAATGCAGCAGGAATCGTTCCGGTAGCAATGGATGGTGGTGACGGCTGGGTACTTGCATGTTACATGCAGGATCTGATGGTACGTTTAGAGCAGACACCGGCAGCAAAAGTTTCCGATGCGATCGCAAATGCAAACTTCCAGGATGAACTGTTCACCAATGCAGCACAGTTATTGCAGGATACTGCAGCTTCCGGATTATTCCAGACAGGATTTGATTCCCAGGATTATGGTACGGCACAGAACCTGTTTACAAACGGTCAGGCAGCAATGTTTTACATGGGAAGCTGGGAAACATCTATGGCATTAAATGAGGATATTCCAGAGGATGTCCGTGAAAATATCAGAGCATTTGTAATGCCATCCGTAGACGGTGGAAAAGGAACACAGACAGACTTAGCAGCATGGAACGGCGGTGGATATGCAATTTCTTCTGAATCAGAGCAGAAAGAAGAGGCTGTTAAATTCTTAAATTATATGTATCAGCCGGATAAATTATCCAAATACGGCTGGGAAGATGGTGTCGGACTTTCAGCACAGGATCAGAGTGCTTATTTAACAGGCAGCGAGACAGAACTTCAGCTTCAGATCATGGATCTGTTAAAGAACGCAACCAATATTTCCGGAACACCGATCAACGACTGTGGTTCCTCCACATTTAAGACAATGATCGAGACAGATATCCAGAGCCTGTCAAACGGAACACAAAGCGTCAGCGATTTTCTTGCAACATTGGAAAAAGCTTGTGAATAATCAATGAAAAAGGGGCTGCTGCAATGTGAGCTGAAAGTGGTAACTGCAGCAGCCTTTTTATAAAAAGGAGCCAATATGAAAAATTTGTACAGTAATAAAATGGTGATTTTCAGTCTGATCCTGCCGGGTATCCTTGTATTTTTATTCGCAATTTTAGCACCGATCTGTTTAAGTGTTTATTATGGTTTTACGGATTATTCCGGTATGGGGACAGCAAAATTCATTGGGATGAAAAATTACATAGACCTGATGCACGACAAATCATTTGGCAGGTCATTACTTAACTCATTGCTGCTTGCAATCGGATTTATCTGCATCCAGCACCCGATCGCAATCGTGGTAGCAGCAGTACTTGATAAACTGCAGGGAAAAGCAGAAGGATTTTTCCGCTGCGTATATTTTATACCGAACGTTATTTCCGTGGCAGTCATTGCCTATCTTTGGAAATTTATATACAATCCGGATTTCGGACTGCTCAACAATATTTTAAAAATTTTTGGCTATCAGGGAAAAGTCAATTGGTTTTCTCAGGAAAACGCGATATGGTCAGTGCTGATCGTACTGATCTGGCATGGATTTGGATGGGGCATGCTCATTTATTACACTGGAATTAAAAATATCGATCCGGTGCTCTACGAGGCAGCATCCATCGATGGTGCAGACTGGAAAACAACATTTTTCAAGATCACACTGCCGCTCATGAAACCGGTCATCCAGATCAATGTGACAATGGCGATCATTTCCGCATTAAAACAGATGGAGACGGTTTATCTATTGACAAACGGCGGACCTGGCGATTCTACGCAGTTTGCAGCTAACTATCTGTATCAGCAGGCATTTAAGTCATTCCGGTATGGATATGGTAATGCCATCGGTGTTGTATTCATCATCATATGTATTCTTGTAACTGTTGGGCTTAATACGATTTTCCGTGACAAGAATACGGATTAGGAGGTGCATGATGAAAGTTAGTCAGAAAATAGGCAAGGTACTGCTCTGGGCCATTTTAATATTTGTGGCAGTCATTCAGATATTCCCTTTGATATGGCTTTTGGATTTTTCACTTGCGAGCAGTACGGAGATGTTTACGAACGGTCTTTTGATCATTCCGGAAAAAATACAGTGGGGAAATTATGTAACAGCATTTGTAGACGGACATTTCCTGCTCTACTTAAAAAACAGTATTGTGATCAACACTCTTGCAGTATTGCTGGTAATCATCATTTCCATTATGGCTGCATATGCGATCCGCAGAATGCGCTGGAAACTGAGCGGATTTGTAAAAACACTTTTACTGCTCGGTATGATGATCCCGATCCATGCGACACTGCTTCCGAACTATAAGATTTATAACGCAGTCGGACTTACCGATACGATCTGGGCGCTTCTGATCCCATATGTGGCTTTTTCGCTGCCGCAGGGACTGTTCTTAATGACCGGGTTTATTGATTCAATCCCGTGGGAGTTAGAGGAAGCAGCAGTCATGGATGGCTGCAGCATTTACCGTATCGTGTTCCAGATCATTACGCCGATGTTAAAACCATCGATCGCAACCGTTGCGATCATGACGTTTTTAAATAACTGGAATGAATTTATCATGGCAAGTACTTATTTAAGCAAACCTACATGGAAGACACTTCCGTTCTCCGTATTAGAGTTTACCGGACAGTATTCTTCAAATTATGCGGTACAGTTTGCAGTAATGGCACTTACCGCGGCACCGGCAGTTATTGTTTACATTATTTTAAATAAACACATCACAAAAGGTGTTGCAATGGGAGCTGTAAAAGGCTGATATGCAGACGCAAATGAAGATTATCATGTGGAAGGAATGAGTGTGATATGAGACAGAAAATTCGAAATATGAATATCCGGAAAAAACTGGTATTTTACAGTTACCTCATTATCACACCCATCCTCCTTCTGATCAGCAGTATCATGTTTGTCAGAAATTACAGAAAAAATGTAAAAGAGGAACAGGAGCAGTACCTAAAAAGTGTCGAAAATCTTTCCGAAGGGATTGACACTATGTTAAATGGTCTGTCAGAACTCGGAACATATATCTGTATCAATCAGGATATTCTGGATATTCTCGCAGAACAGGATTCCGGGAAATTAAACATGGATTCCCAGTTATGGGTCCATGAGGCACCGATGCGTACCATTGAGGATATGATCGCATTGAGCGGACAGATCAAGACACTGGCAATTTATCCGGAAAACGGAGTCAGACCATATCTGCGTTGTATGGATGCAACGGCATATCTTGATGATATTGGAACAGTACGGTTACAGGATACCTATCAGACGGCACTAAAAAAACGCGGAAAAATGTTTTTCCGGTCTGTCGGAAAAGGAAGCAGCGATACTTATCAGGCAAACCGTACTGAAAAAATCGTCATGTACCGGGAAATCTATAACCTTTCAAAAACAAAACCGTTAGGTTATCTGGTGGTCGGTGCAGATAAACAAAAATATACGCAGTTATGCGAAAATTCCCTGCCGATCAAGTCGGCAGGGCTTGTTGTAGTCAATGAAGAAGGAGTGGAACTGTTGCGGGCCGGAAATATTGATGAAGATGCTCTGCGTGATGTCATGGAAGAAAAATGTACGCCTGAAAATGTGGAAGATCATTTTATTTATACGTATAAAAGTAAAGAAACCGGAACAACCGTCTATGAGATGATCCATAAAGATGATGTGAGAAGTCAGATTTGGGATATTGCAGCAGGGCCGCTCGCACTGCTTGCCGGTTTCTTTTTAGGGCTGTATCCGATCCTTGCCCTGGTTTCTGATATTGTATCAAAACCATTAAAGAAACTCTGCAAAGCAATGGAGTCCTTTGAGCAGGGGGATTTCTCACAGAAAGTGGAAGTGATGACCGGAGACGAAGTCGGAGAGGCGGCAGCCTGCTTTAACCAGATGGTTGAAGCAATCCATGAGCTGATCAATACCAATTATGTTATGGCATTAAAAGAAAAGGAAAGTGAATTAAATGCCCTGCAGGCACAGATCAATCCGCATTTTCTTTATAATACTTTAGATTCGCTGTACTGGCAGGCAGTGAATGAAGGAGATGAAGGGATTGCGGATGACATTATAGCGTTGTCAAATCTGTTTCGTCTGGTGCTTGGTCAGGGAAGAGGAATCATCAGTGTTGAAAATGAAAAATCATTGGTCGAGCAGTATCTGCATCTTCAGAAAATGCGTTTTTCCGATAATCTGGAATACAAAGTTGGGATGTCAGATGAAATCCTGGAACGAAAAATACCAAAGCTGATCTTACAGCCGTTTGTGGAAAATGCAGTGGTACATGGATACGAAAAGACCGGAGAACGCTGTCTGGTCAGTGTGATGGGATGGCATGAGGACAACTGGCTTATATTTAAGATCAGTGACGACGGAACCGGTATGACAGAGACACAGTTAAAGGAAATCTGGGAAGTACCGGATGAAAAGCGCTATGCAGGCCAGAGGATCGGGCGTTATGCGATCCGCAATGTAAAAGAAAGATTGGATCTGATGTATCATTCAAATTTTGTATTGGAAATTGAGAGCAAACAGGGAAAAGGAACCTGTGTGACGATAAAGATTCCATGGAATATCTGATTCCACAGTGAGAAAAATACGAAAGAACGGAGGTTTTGTAATGGGAATTAAATTACTGATCGCAGATGATGAAGATGTTGTGAGAAATGGCATTACAAAATATATCCAGCTTCATACCGACCGCTATGAAAAAATTTATGGTGCAAAAAACGGACAGGAAGCACTGGACTTTATTTTTCGTTACCGACCGGACATTATGCTGCTTGATGTACAGATGCCAGTGATGAATGGCATAGAAGTCATGCAGGCGGCACACCGCGGGGGAATTTTGCCAAACACGATTATTTTAAGCGGTTATGATGAATTTCGTTATGCGCAGCAGGCGGTGCGGTTCGGGGCGCGTGAGTATATGTTAAAGCCGAGCCGTTCTTCTGATATTTTAAAAAAGATCAATGAACTGGCGGATGATGTATTTGGACCGGAAAATGAGGAACCGCCTGTGATCATCCAGAAAAACCAGCTGGTAGAACTGGCAAAAGAATATATGGATGAACATTATTTTGAAAACCTGTCGTTAAACGATATTGCAGGAAAAATCGGAATCAGTCCGGCATACCTTTCGAGCCTGTTTTCACAGCAGGCGGGTATCACGCTGATCGATTATCTGAATGAGGTGCGGATCGACCATGCCTGTGTCTATCTGGAACAGAATTTTTTCAAAACTTATGAGATCGCTTACAAGGTGGGATTCCGGGATGAAAAGTACTTTTCCAAGGTATTCCGCAAGGTCATGGAGATGTCTCCGTCGGAATATAAAAAGAGGAGTAAATATGGATACAAGAAACCCTTGATGAAGGCTTGACATACAAAATTGGAAACGTTATCATTAGCTTAATATGAGCAAAAACAATAGCGTGGCAGGCGTTTTGCTGCGAAAATACTGGAGGATTGAAAATGAAAAAGTATGCATTTGGAATTGATATTGGGGGAACTACCTGTAAGATTGGATTTTTTGAGACAAGCGGAAAGCTGATCGATAAATGGGAGATCAAGACCAATACTGAAAATAACGGAGCAGCGATCCTGTCTGATATTGCACAGGCAGTGGATAATAAACTGGCGCAGGAAGGCATCAGTAAAGATGATGTACAGGGTGTTGGAATCGGTGTTCCAGGACCGGTTAAGAGTAATGGTGTGGTAAACCGCTGTGTAAACTTAGGCTGGGGCATTGTTAACGTTGAGGAAGAGCTCGGAAATCTGACAGGTCTGAAAGTCAAAGCAGGAAATGATGCGAACGTTGCAGCTTTAGGAGAGATGTGGCAGGGTGCAGCAAAAGGCTGTAAAGACGTTATCATGGTAACACTTGGAACCGGTGTCGGCGGCGGTATCATCGTAGATGGAAAAGTCGTTGCAGGATTTAATGGTGCAGGCGGTGAGATCGGACATATCACCGTAAATCATGATGAGATCGAGGCATGTACCTGTGGACAGTACGGCTGTTTAGAGCAGTATACTTCCGCAACCGGTATCGTTCGCGTGGCAAAGAGAAAACTTGCTAAGACCAACGATGAGACAAGCCTTAGAAACTTCCCGGAACTGACTGCAAAAGATGTGTTTGATGAGGCTAAGAGCGGAGATGCAGTGGCACTTGGTTTAGTGGATGAAGTCTGCGGAATCTTAGGATCTACCTTATCTAATATTGCATGTGTGGTTAATCCGGAAGTTGTTGTTATCGGTGGCGGTGTTTCCAAAGCAGGAAGTATCCTGATCGAGAGCATCCAGAAGCATTTTGTGGAGACATCCTTCCATGCCTGCCGCAATACAAAGTTTGTAATTGCAGGACTTGGTAATGATGCCGGAATGTATGGATGTGTGCAGATGCTGTTGGACTAATCAGTTTCCAGATCTGAAGTTGTATAGCTTTTCCGGTATTCCCCCGGAGTCGTATGGAACTGTTCATAAAACATGCGGCGAAATAATTTATAATTGGTAAAACCATGACGTTCTAACAGCTCCTTTAGAGGAATATCTGTGGATGTCAGGTCGTGATAGATATGGGATAGCCTTATTTCATTTAAGTATTGAAAGTAGGTGACTCCCATATTTTTTTTGAAAAAATGACAGAAATATTCTTCCTGAAAACAGGCTATGTTTGCAATTTGAGAGAGAGAGATAGGTTCATTATAATGTTCCCTTGTATAAGTCAGAATCGGATCTAAGCGTCTGAAGTTTTTTACATCTTTTTTGACACTGGAGCTTTCCACCTCTCTGGCAAAATTGTGATAGAGAAGATAGAGCATTTCAAAGAGCAGACTGTTAAAACGCAGCAGACCACCTCTGGGCTTGATCTGGTAGACAATCTGCATCTGCTTTACGACCTCGATCAACTGGAGCTGCTTGGTTTTCTGAATTGGATTGGTCGTGTGACAGTCGAAACCAAATACATAGGAATCTACATTCGGAATATACTTCTGTAAAAATTGGTAAGGAAACTGCAGCAAAAGGGCGTGGTTTCCGTTGATTGATTTTGTCGAATGGGGAAGACGTGAATCAATCAGGTAAATATCACCGGGCAATAACACGGTGGTCTGGTGGTTCATGGTAACATTTACTTCGCCGTCAATAATGTACATCATTTCTATGGCAGTATGCCAGTGCGTGGCAACAAAACTGCTCTTATCATTAAATTCCCAGAAAAAAATATCAAAACCGTCAGTGATACGGTCCTGTTCGAAAATCGGATCATTTTTTGAGTCTGACATGAGTTTTTCTCCTTTTTTGTGCAGTAACACGATTAAAATACTGCCTACTATGTTCAGTATAATGGATACTATGAAAAAAAGCAATATTGACCTATTACAAGACAGAATAGGCGCTTGTTAGAGTATTATGCGAATGGTAAGATAATTACTGTAATTAGTACAGACCAAACAAAAACAGGGAGTGGAACTATGGGAAAAAAGAAAGAAAATATACCAAAATTGACCTGTAAAGAAAAAAGAAAGGCGTATGCGCATGATTTTAAAAAGCAGCTTCCATTGCAGGTTATGGTCATACCGGGAATTATCTTTATGATCATTTTCTGTTATTGGCCAATTTATGGGCTGACCATTGCATTTAAGAGTTATACAGTTGTCGATACGATCAATTCGGCAAGATGGGTTGGTCTTGAAAATTTTAAGATCGTGGCGACGGATAAATATTTCTGGCAGTCGGTTGTGAATACACTTGGAATCAGTTTTTTAAAACTTTTGATCGGATTTACAACACCGATCATGCTCTCCATCATGATTTATGAACTGCGGGATGGCCCATTTAAAAGAGTGATCCAGACGATCTCCTATCTGCCACATTTCCTTTCCTGGATCGTGCTGGGTGGTATGCTGATCAACTGGCTGTCAACGACAGGACTTTTAAACCAGATCCTTATGGCGTTTGGAATGGTAGGTACACCGAAAAATTTCCTGCTGGATTCCGGGAAATACTGGTGGATCGCATCCTTATCCGACACCTGGAAAGAGGCAGGATGGGGAACGGTGCTCTACCTTGCAACGATGGCGGGAATCGACCCGACCTATTATGAGGCGGCAAAGATGGATGGTGCCGGAAGAATGCGCCAGATTTTCAGTATTACACTGCCGCTTATGAAAACGATCATCAGTCTTAATTTTATTCTGACTGTGAGTGGGCTTTTAAAATCCAATTTGGATCAGACATTAGTTCTTATGAATTCACAAAACCAGGTAAGAGCAGAAGTCATTGATTCTTATGTTTATCGGATGGGTATGACACAGGGAGATTTTTCCTATGCGACTGCGGTAGGACTTGGCGTATCGGTCGTATCTGTGATCTTACTTGTGACAGCGAATAAGATTACCGGGAAGATTAATGAAGAATCAGTATTGTAAATGGAGGCATATATGGGAAAAACAAAACGATACACAGGAGACAGGATATTTGATTTTGTGAATACGGCAATTATTCTGATACTTACAGTTTTGATACTGGTGCCGCTGTTGAATGTGGTTGCGTCTTCTTTTGCGGGAAGTACGGCATTAGCGGAGGGAGGATTTATCTTCTTTCCAAAAGAGTGGTCATTAGACAATTACAGAGCAGTGTTTAAGGACACTTCCATCTGGCAGGCATTTTTGATTTCAGTTGCAAAAACAGTGCTCGGTGTGGTCACGCATGTATTTTTCTGTGCGATGGTCGCATTTGCACTCAGCAAGCGGGATTTGCGGGGACGAAAACTGTACACGGTAATGGGAATCATCACGATGTTTTTTTCGGGCGGCATGATTCCAACTTACCTGTTGATGAAACAGCTCGGACTTTTAAATAATTTTATGGTGTACATACTGCCACAGCTTTTCAGCTATTATGACGTTGTCATTCTGATGAACTTTTTCAGACAGGTTCCGGCATCATTGGAAGAATCTGCAAAAATTGATGGCGCCGGTGTATGGAGAATTTTTCTTACGATCGCAATGCCATTATCAAAACCGGCACTTGCAACGATCGCACTTTTTAATGGCGTATACCAGTGGAATGATTTTATGACTGCGAAATTATATATGACAGATAAAAGCCTGTACCCAGTACAGATGAAGATTTATGAGATCATTGTACAGCAGCAGGCACAGAGCATGAACAGTATCGGAAATGTTGCACTTTCCACGACATCGAAAGGAATACAACTTGCAACAATTGTAGTTACAACAGTACCGATCATTATTATTTATCCGCTCTTACAGAAACATTTTGTATCAGGAATGATGCTTGGAGCGGTCAAAGAATAATTGTAGTAGAAAAGGAGAGAGGAACATGAAAAAATCAATGTGGAAAAAAGGAATGGCAGCTGTATTTGCAGCGGCGCTTGCAGTGGGGACACTTGCAGGCTGTGGCGGGGGATCAAAACAGACAGATGCAGGACTGACACAGACCGGCGAGGACGGAGTTGTAGAAGGTGGACGTTATACGCTAGATGAAAACACACCGGCATGGAAATCAGACACCAAAGAAAATACAAAACTGACCTGGTATGTGAATGCAGAATGGTGGAACACCGACTGGGGAAACGATGTGGTGACAAAAAAGAT
This sequence comes from Roseburia rectibacter, assembly GCF_014287515.2. Taxonomy (NCBI): domain Bacteria; kingdom Bacillati; phylum Bacillota; class Clostridia; order Lachnospirales; family Lachnospiraceae; genus Roseburia; species Roseburia rectibacter. The sequence goes on along the minus strand of NZ_CP092473.1, from coordinate 3,838,015 downwards.
CAAGGATGACTTAAAACTGGATGTGGAATTTTTAGTCGGTGATGATACGAAACTGAATACATTTTTTGCCGGTGGGGATATGCCGGATATTATTACCGTTTTTGACAGCAACTCAAGTGTGGCACAGAAGGCAGATACCTGGGCATATGCACTGCAGGATCTTGCAGATAATTATGATCCATATTTTTACAAGGTGGCATCGGATCAGACCTTAAGCTGGTTCTCGATGGATGACGGCAAGACCTATGGATATCCTGATTATTCCAATACACAGGAGGATTATGATGGTGGCGATATTTTCGCAAAAACAGCATTTGTGATCCGGAATGATGTGTATGAGGCGCTCGGTAAGCCATCTATGGGAACACAGGAAGAGTTTCTTAATGTACTTGGAGAAATTAAAGAGAAATACCCGGATCTGATTCCACTTGGTTTTAACAACTTTGAGACAGACGGAACAAGTTCTCTTGGCGATGTATTACAGGATTTCTTAGGGGTTCCGATCGCAAATGATGACAATACATTCTATGATAGAAATATGGATGAGGATTATCTGTCGTGGATTAAAACATTCAATGAGGCATATCGTGATGGTTATATCAGCGATGACAGTTTTACGGATGACAACACTGCATGGCAGGAAAAAGAAAGTATTGGTAAATATGCCTGCATTATGATGGATGGTACGGTGCAGCAGTCTGGTTTCCTTACCACGTTTGCAAGCTCAGATCCGGATGCAGCTTATATTGCAATCGACGGACCGCAGAGTACAAAAGGCAATGCACCGAAACTTAATCAGGCAGGAATCAGTGGATGGATGATCACATATGTTTCTAAGACCTGCAAGGATCCTGCAAAAGCAATCCAGATATATACCTACCTTTTAGATGATGACGGTCAGATTCTTACTAATTACGGCATTGAGGGAGAGACATATGAGATCAATGCAGACGGTAAATATGAACTGACAGAAGCAGCAAAAGAATTGCGTGACAGTGATAACGACCGCTTTAAAAAGGAGATGCGTCTCGGTGAGTTTATCCCATTCGGACATGACCGCTATAAAGCATTGAGCGATGATGCATACCCGGATGCAGTAAAACAGATGCAGGAGTGGGGCATTGGAAAATTATATCCGCATTTTATCCTTGAAAATACTGATCCGGATACCGGAAGCAATGAGGCGCGTGCATACAGTGCGATTAAAACTAACTGGGCGACCACTTTAGTTGGTATGATCCGAGCAAATGATGATGCAGAGTTTGACAGTATTTTAGAGGCACACAAACAATTCCGTGCAGATAATGACTGGGATGCGATTGTAAAAGAACGCAATGAAAAAATGCAGAAGAATGCAGAAAAATTAAATACAAAATAGGAGAGACGGATCATGAAATATTACACAAGTGGGAGAAATTTCACATTTAAAGAGGCGGAGAAAGAATTTCAGACAGACGCAAAATGTGAGATGAATCTGATCAAAGCATACCCGAAAATCACCTATCAGGAGATTCTTGGCATGGGTGGAGCGCTGACAGAATCGGCAGCCTATACCTATGCGCAGATGAGTCCGGAAAAGCAGAAAGAGCTTCTTGACCTGTATTTGGAAAAAACGGAAACCGTTATAATTTCGGGCGTGTGCATATTCAGAGCTGCGATTTTGCACTTGGAAACTATGCATATGTGGAAGATGAAACAGACAAAGAACTAAAGACATTTTCCATTGAGCGTGACAAAGAGTATATTTTGCCGCTGATCCATGCGGCAAAAGAGCAGGAGGAAGAATTGACATTGCTCGCCTCCCCATGGAGTCCGCCTGCGTTTATGAAAACAAACGGTGAAATGAATCATGGCGGAAAATTAAAGAAAGAGTATTACGGCATGTGGGCGGATATGGTAGCGCACTATGTGACAGAATATAAAAAACAGGGCGTTCATATCAGCAGGCTTACAGTACAGAATGAGCCGAATGCGTCACAGACATGGGATTCCTGTCTGTTTACCGGAAAAGAAGAACAGGAATACGTATGTGGCTATTTAAGACCGGCATTAGATGCTGCCGGACATACCGAAGTAAAGATTAATATCTGGGATCACAACAAGGAGCGCGTCTTAGACCGTGCGATGGAGAGCATGTCCACAGAAGAATCAAGAAATGCGATTGATGGAATCGGATTTCACTGGTATACCGGAGATCATTTTGAAGCACTGCAGGAAGTGAGAAACCGTTTCCCGGAAAAAGAGCTGATCTTTACCGAGGGATGCGTGGAATATTCAAGGTTTGCAGCAGACAGCCAGGTGGCTCATGCAGAAATGTACGCGCATGATATATTAGGAAATTTCAATGCAGGAATGAACGCTTATTTAGACTGGAATATCTACTTAGATGAGCAGGGTGGACCGAATCATGTGAAAAATTATTGTGATGCTCCGGTTATGTGTGATACAAAAAATGATACGATCGATGTTAAATTATCTTACTATTATATCGGACATTTCAGCCGTTTTATCAAACGCGGAGCAAAGAGGATGCTGATTTCCCGTTTTACATCACAGGTAGAAGCAGCCGGATTTGTCAACCCAGATGGAGGTAAAGTGGCAGTTCTGTTGAACAGAATGGATGAAGTGCAGAAGTTTACATTTGGTGACGGAAGCAAAGTGTGTGAGATGGAGATGGAGCCGCACACGATCATGACGATATGCTGGTAGCCGCAAAAGACTTCCTCCCTTGTTTTTGGGGCAAAATCCGAGGCCTAAATGGTTTACACATTATCTATTCTGGCTTCGGAATTTCCCTGGTGTGGTATGGTAATACTTATGAAAAAGTTCACAAAAATAACTGGTATTTGAAAACCCACACATATATGCTATTTCGGTAACGGACATTGACGTGTTCCGGAGAAGAAAAATAGATTTTTCTAAACGATAACGGTTTAGATATATCATAGGGGAAGTATTTAAATACCTTTGAAATAGAGAAGTGCATTTTGTTTTACAGCAGTTTCCGGCAGAGGAAATATCTTTCAGCAGAAGTTTTTCCGGATAGTTTTTTTTGCACATATCCGATCATCGCAGTCAGAGCCAGTATATCCTCTGTATTTTTATCGTAGTCTGGGAAGAAGTTCATATTTTCAGAAAGCAGCCGGAAAATATGAACAGACTTTTCCAGAATAATAAATGGTTGAATCTTAGTTATATTATTTTCATAGAGAATTTTAAGATCATGAAGAATAGTGTTTTGCCATTGAATAGACGGATTCAATTTCTGATAAGGGAAATGGCTGTTTTGTATCAGAGAATCTAAATAATTTTGTATAAAATAAGTATTTACAGAAAGAAGCTGTGGAGAGAGCAGAATACAGATAAAGAGACACTCTGCATGGGTATCGGAATAACCATAATGGAAGCAGCGGCTGTTGACGAAAATTCCCTCTCCGGTCTGTAATAAAATTTTCTGCCCATTGATATCATAAGCCATTTGTCCATCCAAAATCACAATAAATTCAAGATCGTCATGCCAGTGGCTGACAGCACGAAAATCAGGATAGCTTGACAGCTGTCCTTTTTTGATATATGCAGGGAAGTCCGGATTGTTATATTATTATGGCTGATTCTGGTATGAAAATCAATGGAAATTGTTTATTACAGAAAATATAAATGGTTAAAAAATTTAACAGAAACGGAGAAGAAAAAAATGGACATGAAAAAAAGAAGAGATATGCAGCTTGCCTATATTTCAGATGAGGCTGTTATGGAGGAACAGGTAAAATGCAGAAAAATCCTGCAAAAACTTAACTTTGCAGATCGTTCCGATTTTGATGAAATTGCAAAAACTGTAAAAGAACTTTTGGGAAAATCAGATGGTGCATGGATCAATCCGCCTTTTTATTGTGATTATGGTTCACATATCGAGGTAGGTAAAAATTTCTTTGCAAATTATAACTGTACGATTATAGATGTGGCAAAGGTAAAAATAGGTGATAACTGTCAGATGGCGCCGAATGTAGCTATTTATACGGCGGGGCACCCAATTTATCCTGATACCCGCAATTCTGCTTTTGAATATGGAAAAGAAGTTACCATCGGGGACAATGTCTGGTTGGGAGGAAATACAGTCGTCTGTCCGGGAGTACATATTGGAGATAATGTGGTAATTGGTGCAGGAAGTGTTGTTACAAAAGATATCCCGGACTGGTCGATCGCCGCGGGAAATCCATGCCGTGTTATCCGTAAAATAACAGAAGAGGATAAAAGAAAATTGTTTCATGACGAAGAGATTGATGATGAAGCATGGGAGATGATATGTGCGCAGAAGGAAAAATAAAATGACGGTGCGGGAGCATAACTTTCGTTGATAAAAGAAAAAGCCTGCGTGTACGAAATGTGTATATATTGCATTTCGTACACGCAGGCAAAAAAGTAGTTGTTGTGGAACAAAATAAAACAATGTTACGATTCCACGGCATTCTGTTTTACGCGTGCCATTGCTTTTGCAACCGGCGGGATACTGATGATGATTAAGGTAATGACTGCCTCCGGTACTAAGTAAGAAGCCTGATATCCCAATGAATAAAGTACCGGGTTCATACCTTCTGGTGCATAGGATGCGAAAAATACAACACCTGAGATCGTAGCGAATATAAAGCGTCCGATCACACCGACGATATATCCGATCTGAAGTCCCCATTTTTTCTTATTGAAAAATCCTGCAAGACCAAGTGCACCAAATGCAAGCGGGTAGTCAAGCAGCATTTGTGGAATGGTATAAAAAATCGGTTCGGTGACAAACTGTACCAGACCGTATGCCACGGCTGTCATGATCCCGACATAAGGACCGTACCAGTATGCGATCAAAACAATAAAAAGCATGGAAAGTAATGTGACAGAGCCGCCCATCGGCATTTCAAACAGTTTGATCATGGAACATACCACGGCAAGTGCGATGGCAACGGCAGAGTAAACGAGCTGTTTGGTTGTTAAGGCTGCCTTGCGGCTTGCATTTTTCTGACGCACAAACGCTGCAACGATGAGCAGTAATGCGATGATTACGACGACGATTACGATTCCGGTCACAGTAAGGTGTACGGAGCCGTCTCCCCAGGCGCCTTCCGGTGTAGCAAAAAAGTTATTCATAAATCCTCCTTGTTTGATTCTGGTATCAAAAGGTGGTTTTCAATTTTTGGCTGTCAAGTTGCACAAAGTCGGATCTATTTTGTTCCGTTGTCCGAAAATAAGAAAAACTAAGTATGCCTGATTTAGATTTTCCAGGAGTGACGTGTACGTCTTAAACGTCCCGTCCATGGGACGTTAAGACTTTTGCTGCCATCCATGGCAGCAAAACACTATGCATTAACAGGCATACTAAGATTTTCTAATTTTCTCCCAAAGTCACAAAACGAGTCCCAACTTTGTGCAATTTGACAATCGCTAAGTTGTGAGCCACCTTTTGACACCAGAATCCTAATTCATGATAATAGAATGTTCGCGGAGCGTACATTCTATTGTATACAAACACGGGGGATTGTTTCTTACCAGAATAAAGTAAATGAAAACGCTTTCTTACGCCGGTATTATCCGGGTCAAGTAATAAGGGTCGATGAAATCATCTCTCAGCACGTTGTAGATACCATGTGGTATAAATAGCACCCCTAGCATTTGTATGGAACGTTTCACACTATAGCAATTAATGATGAAAAAGTCAAATGTTGACAAAAAAAGCAACAAAAAATATAATGTCAAAAATGTAGAAACAACTTGCGGAGGATGAAAGACATGAAAAAAATTTATCAGAAACTGGCACTGACAGGCGTGCTTGCAGCACTGCTTCTTTCAGCTGGCTGCGGGGGAGCAAAGGAAACTTCCGCAAATGAAACGGCAGGGGATGTGCAGGCTGTTGGGCAGAAAACAGAAAGCACAGCGGATGCAGAGCAGACGGAATTGTATACAGAGACATTGGAAGCAGATACCGGGGCATTAGAAACAAATATTGAGGCGCAGACACAGGGTTATACGTTCACCGATGATCTTGGACGTGAGGTGACAGTGAAATCTGCAGATCGTGTGGCAGCGCTGATCGGTAGTTTCACAGATGTATGGATGTTAGCAGGCGGAAATGTTGTTGCAGCAGCAAATGATTCCTGGGAGAGCCTTGGTTTAGAACTTGATGAGAGCGTGGTAAATCTTGGAAGCATTTTGGAGCCGGATGTCGAGCAGCTCATTGCAGCGGAGCCGGATCTTGTGATCGCAAGTGCAAATACGGATGCGGATGTTGCATTGGAGGAAACACTGACAAAGGCAGGAATTACCGTTGCCTATTTTGACGTCGCGAATTTTGATGATTATTTAAACATGCTTTCCATCTGTACACAGATTACCGGCAGAGATGATCTCTATCAGAAAAATGGTCTGGATGTGCAGAAAGAAGTGGAAGAAATGAAGCAGAGAGCGGACGGCAGTAATCCGACTGTATTATTCCTTCGGGCAGCATCAAGCAATGTAAAGGCAAAGGGCAGTGACGGAAATGTCTGCGGAGAAATGTTAGCAGACCTTGGCTGTGTGAATATTGCAGACAGTGACGAGAGTCTGTTGGATGATCTTAGCATGGAGGCGATCATTGCGGCTGATCCGCAGTATATTTTTGTGACGATTCAGGGAAATGACAGTGATGCCGCTATGAAAAATGTAGAAGAACTTCTGACCTCTAATCCGGCATGGGCATCTTTGACTGCCGTGAAAAATGATCATTATTATATCCTTGATAAGCGCTTATTTAACTTAAAACCGAATGCAAAATGGGGAGAGGCTTATAAGCAGCTGGCAGATATTTTATACCCGGAGATGAAGTAAGAAAGGTTCGGTTTGAAAATGGCATATTTTCCGTTTTTTATTGATATAGAAAATAAAAAAGGTCTGATCGTGGGTGGCGGCAGGATTGCAGCACACAAGGCAGAAAAGGTGAAACCGTTCGGTGTAAAGATTACCATAATAGCACCGGATATTATGGACAAATTAAAACAGGATCCGGCATTTATGTGTGAGGAGCGTCCCTTTGTGCCGGAGGATATCGAGGGCTGTGCATTTGTCATTGCGGCAACCGATGATAGGGAATTAAACCACAGGATCAGCGCACTGTGTCAGGAAAAAGGAATTTTAGTCAATGTGGTAGATGACAAAGATTACTGCGGTTTTCTATTTCCGTCTCTTGTGAAAGAAGGAAAACTGACCGCGGGAATCTCCACCGCAGGAGCCAGTCCGCAGATCGCGGCAGAATTAAGAAGCCGCATGGCGAGGGAACTTCCAAATCAGATGGAAGAGATTCTTGATTATTTAGAATCAATCCGGGAACCTGCAAAAAAAATGATTGCAGATGACAGGATCAGAGCCAGATTTTTGAAAGAGACAGCACAGCTTTGCATGGATGAAAACCGCGTGCCGGATGAGGAAGAGACGAGGCAGCGGATCAGAGATTATTGCCAGAGTGCGGAACAGACTGGATTAGGGAAAATCGTCAGTACAGGCATGGTAACGCTCGTCGGTGCGGGCTGCGGTGCATATGACCTGATCACACTGCGCGGTTTAAATGCAATACGGAGAGCCGAGGTGCTTGTCTATGACGATCTGATCGATGCGCGTCTGTTAGATCACGCTTCGGAGAGCTGTGAAAAAATTTATGTCGGGAAACGGATCGGTGTACATAGCAGGGAACAGGAAGAAATCAATGCGATTCTGATCGAACATGCGAAGAAAGGCAAACGCGTGGTGCGCTTAAAAGGCGGAGATCCGTTTGTTTTCGGCAGAGGCAGTGAGGAAATGGAAGCGTTAAAGGCGAAAGGAATCCCGGTGACAGAAGTGCCGGGAATCACATCTGCCATTGCGGTTCCGGCGGCAGCAGGAATCCCGGTAACACACCGTGGAAAAAGCCGCAGTTTTCATGTGGTGACGGCACATACGAAAGGCACTGCGGACAGTCTGCCGGAAGGACTAAAAGAACTTGTGGCAGTGGAGGGCACGCTTGTATTTCTGATGGGAATGCACCAGCTTTCAAAACTAGCCGGACGGCTGATGGAGTATGGAAAATCTCCGGAAACACCGGCAGCAGTGGTGCAGGGAAATTTTGATGGAAAAACGGTAAGTGTGCGAGGAACACTTTTTGATATTGCAGAAAAAGTAAAAGAATCCGGGATGCAGTCTCCGGCGGTTATTGTGATCGGGGAGACGGCAGAGATGGAGTTGTAGTTAAAAAAAGAGGAAGCATACTGCAGTGAATGGATCACATTTAAAGCAGAGTGTGTTTCCTTTTTGTATATTATCTGATTAGATGGAAACAACATCAACGGCGTTTCCGTATTCTTTTATGATCTGTAATAAATCTTCTGTTTTTAACAATACGGTAGCCGTATTTTCATTTGGATGCACACTGATCAGACCTGTTTCATTCAGAAAATAACTGTCAATAAAGACCTGTACGCTCCGTTCTGCTGGCGAAAAATCTTTAAGTGTTCATATTAAAACATAAATACACGTCAAAGGCAATCGCTGCTATTGCCGGCAACGTCTGCTAAAATGATTTCAATATGTGAAAAAGGCAGGTAGTATTTGTGAGGGCAGAAGAAGTGATACAGGCGGTTGCAGAACTTTGCAGACATTTTTCGGCGGTGGAGGTGATCTTATTTGGCTCCAGAGCGAAAGGAACAGCACGGGAGAGAAGTGACATTGATGTTGCCGTGTCCGGTGTGAAGGATTTTGATGCACTTGCAGAAGCAAAACAGAGGGATCTTTCGGATTCTTTTGTATTGAGTGGAACCAGTGCAAAATTTAGCATCACATTTGATCTGGCATGGAAAGTTATGAAAGATATACTGGTAGAATATTATGCAATGACGGGTTTTATTGCGGGTTCGCCGCGTGAAGTGCTCAAAACATCCTATAAAGCAGAATTGATTTCAGATGATACATGGATGGAAATGCTAAAAGGTGGTAGGCTCAAACCGTTCTACCACATTTCCATCCCGGTCGATCAGAAACTTCGTAAAGTTCCACTTGATATCAGGGGTGTTACGGAAATCCGGCTGGGTGCGGTATAATCCGCTTTCGAGCAGCGGGGTGAGAGGGTGGTTTGGATCAAATCCTCCGAAACCTTTCTGTTCTTTCAGATATTTGTACAGCGGATGCGTATTTTCTCCATTTGCCTCAATTTTGGAAAAAAGTTTAAAGGTAATTCCAAATTTTGCGTCGCAGAAAGATGCGATCTCCTCGGTTGTTCCCGGTGCCTGGTTTCCAAACTGATTACATGGGAAATCAAGAATCTCAAATCCTGCATCCTCTGCTTCATAATCATAAAAATTCATAGTAAAAGTTTCCTTTCAAAATAAAAGATTTAGAACAATTAAATTGCACACAATCAAATGCAAAATAAAAATACATCATTTTAATCCATATGTCAAGAAAAATTCATACAAAAAAGAGTATTACTCAAAAAAGTAATACTCCCCATCTTCATCCGTAAACCTTTTCCAGCTTGTCTGAAACACATCCTCGATCACATGTGACTGCAGACACTCCTGGGGCGTGCCAACCATGGCGATGCTGCCGGGAAAATCAGTTGCTTTAACATCAGAGTCTGTACCGGCATGCGCTGCTTCATCAAGAGATCTGGAACCGGCGCGGTTCATGACAACCAGCGTATCTGAGATGCGCACCGCCTGACTCAGATCATGTAAGATCAGAATAATCGTTTTTCCCTGTTTTTTTAATTCCTTTATCATGGCGTAAAATTCGCGCTGCCCGGTCAGGTCGAGATAGGTGGTCGGCTCGTCCAACACGATGTAATCACAATCCTGCGCTAACACCATGGCAAAAAACACGCGCTGTCTGATACCGCCGGAGAGCGTGTCGACATACTGGTCGGCATACTGGCTGATGTGGGTAAATTCCATGGCACGGTTTACAATTTCAGTGTCCTCCTTTGATTTCCGGCGGGAAAATCCAAGGTAAGGAAAGCGCCCGTGTTCCACAAGCATTTTAACCGGAATAGCAGGAATGATCGTGCGGACCTGTGGGAGCAGGGAAATTTCCCGGGCACGTTCTTTCGGGGAAATTTTAAGAAAATCCTGTCCGTTTAAGAATATCTGTCCGGCGGTCACCGTGGAAGCACCGTTTAAGCACTGGACCAGGGTAGTCTTGCCGCAGCCGTTCGGGCCAAGGATCGTGGTGATCTCCCCGTCACGGAAAGTTAATGAGATGTCGTTTAAGATCGGCGTGTGCTGACAGGAAACGGAAACATTGCGAAATTCAAGCATGGACTCTGCGCCCTCCTTTCTTTTTCAGTAACAGATACAGGAAAAACGGTCCGCCGACGAACGACATGATAATCCCGGCGGGCAGCTCAAACGGAGAGAAGAGTATTCGTCCGAGCAGGTCACATAACAGTACAAAACTGCCGCCCAAAAGTGCGGAGCACGGCAAAAGAAAACGTGCATCATTGCCAAAAAGCCGCCTGCAGATATGCGGGATGATCAGTCCGATAAAGCCGAGCAGACCGGCGAAACTGACGACACATCCGGCAAGGATGCTTGCGAGGGACAGAAGCAAAAAGCGGGTGAGTGAAACGCGCAGTCCGAGGGAGCGCGCGATGTCATCCCCAAGTCCGAGCATATTTAACGGCTGTGCGAGAAACAAGGAAACAAAGAATGCAATAGCAATACAGAGGCACGGCAGGATCAGCCTGCTTAGGGTAAGCCCGGAGAGGGAACCGATCAGAAAAGACGTCAGATTCACCGTGATATCCGTATTTAAAAGTTTGATCGTATTGATGCCTGCACTTAAAAAACTTGAGACTGTAATTCCGGCAAGAATGATCGTAGTCCTTGAACTGTCTGAGAGCGCAGCCAGAAAAAAGATCAGCAGTGTGGTGATCAGGGCGCCGCAAAACGCAAAGACCGGAAGTGTAAATGAGTTTGCCGGGGAAAAGATCATGGCGAGCATGACCGCAAAACCGGAGCCGGAATTGACACCGATCGTGCTTGGGCTTGCCAGCGAATTGTTCATTACGCCCTGTAAGATCACACCCGAACAGGACAGCCCGATCCCGGCAAAAAGTCCGCCGAGCACGCGTGGGATGCGCACGGTAGTGATTAAAATATAAGAAGTAGAACTGTGGTCTGCCCCGGTCAGACAATGTAAGATATCTTTGAATGCAATATTCACGCTTCCAAATAAAATGCCTGCGCAGACAGACACGAGGAGTAACATACACATCAGAAGGATGGTAATGCTTTTGTGCTTTTTCATAGGGGATTCCTTCCTGCAAAAGTCTTTTGTATTGGTTAAAAAAAGATGGCAAATTTGCTCATTATGGTATCACAGGCAGGGGAAATGCGCAATGGGTTGGTTTTCATTTAAATGTTAAGGTCACTAATAAATTTCATAGTTACTTCAAAAAAGATTACCTTTAGGTTATAATACATGTAATTGGCTCAGAGATTCTGAGCAGTTACGAAAAACCTGCAGGTGATTAGTGTGAAAAATAACATTTTTCACACGCAAGATTTGTGCTTACACATAAACTTGATATGCGAAAAATGGTGTTTTTTATGGCAAAATACAGAAAAAAATTAGAGGCTGATATCCGTTGCCCGCTTGAATACGGTCTTGCGGTCTTTGGTGGCAAATGGAAATCGCGTATTATATGTGTGCTTTCCGCCGATAAAAAACTGCGTTACAGCGAGATACGGAAAGAAATGTATAACATCACAGACGCAGTTTTAGCAGCAACGTTAAAAGATCTCATAGCCGATGGTATTGTCGACCGGAAATCATATGATGAGATACCGCCGAGAGTTGAGTATTCACTTACGGAAAAAGGAAATTCGGTTGTTCCGATATTGCAGAGTATCTGCCGGTGGTCAGATATTTTCTATAAGGAAGATGTGGAAAATGAGATGAAACAGTGCCAGAAATGTGACTATCACAGATAGGATTGTGATATGTAACTATAATAATAAGCAGTAAAACAGAAATCATAAAGGAGACAGGATAAAATGAGAATAGCAGTGACATACGAAAACGGACAGATTTTTCAGCATTTCGGACACACAGAGCAGTTTAAAGTGTACGATCTTGAGGACAACAAAATTGTTAACACACAGGTTGTGGACACAAACGGACAGGGACATGGTGCACTTGCAGGATTTCTTAATTCAACAGATATAGATGTTCTGATCTGTGGTGGCATCGGTGGAGGAGCACAGGCTGCACTTGCTGCTGCGGGAATAAAACTGTTCGGTGGAGTATCAGGTGATGCAGACGAAGCTGTAAAAGCATATCTTGAAGGCAATCTGACATACAATCCGGATGTTCACTGTACACACCACGATCATGAGGATGGTCATTCATGCGGAGAGCATCATTGTGGCGAGGACAAGCATGGCTGTGCGGGAAATCACTAACAAACATTGGCGGTAAGCCATTAACATTATGCCATTATAGATGAACAGCTTCTGAAACTTCGTACACTTGGACTTACAGAGGAAGAAGCAGAGGAAGTTATTATTCAGGAAGTTATTATTCAGGAAGTTATTATTCAGAATTTTTTAAATTAACAGGCATACTAAGATTTTCTGATTTTCTCCCAAAGTCACAAAAAAAGTCCGATCTTTGTGCAATTTTTCAAGGTACTATCAATGATAGAACGATAAAAAACTTTATTTGCCCCAGCATCATCTTATCCATAAAAAAATCTGTTCTACCTGTTAGATATGAATCTGGCAAACTTGAAGTTATCGGAGCAATTTATATATTTCATAGGCAACCGGCTCACACCATTCATTCGATATCTCTTCACCAGGTACTTCAATTGCCAGATGAGAAAACCATTCATCCGGTGCGGCACCATGCCAGTGTTTCACTTCTGCCGGAATATTGATACAGTCACCAGGCTTCATTTCTGCTGCTTTTGTAAAGCTCTGTTCTTTTGCCACTGTCAAAAAATAGCGCAATAGTCTTAATTCCATATTTTTTATTCCCACAACTTCCATTTTATTCTCTTCATTATATCATTAAATAAAACGAATGCATACAATTTCAATCCTGCCCGCAAATCATATCATTCGTAATGTCCGACACCGCTTCCGGTCATCCAATCCGCAAAAATAGAAAAATAAAAAAAGTGGAAAAAACTTCTTGCAATTTATTATCTTTACTGCTATACTCAGTTAAAACATATTATTCCTATACGACAAGTAGGAAATAAAAGGAGCGATACAGTGAAATTTAATACATCTTTGCTGCACGGTGCTTTTCGGGGGGAACCGCAGACGGGAGCAACATTAACACCAATTTATCAGTCGAGTGCATTTGAACAGGAATCGGCGGAGCGTCTGGAAAAGATATTTCATAATCAGGCTCCGGGATTTTCCTATACGAGGATCAATAATCCGACCGTTGAGGCATTTGAGAAAAGGATGACTGTGTTAGAGGGCGGTAAATCAAGCGTTGCCTGTGCATCCGGAATGGCTGCAATGTTTAATGCATTTGCAAATATTTTACAGGCAGGCGATGAGATCGTATCAAGCGCGAGCCTTTATGGTGGAAGCATTGATCTTTTCCGGGATCTGGAAGCATTTGGCATCAAAACACATTATGTGGAGAATAACGATCTTGATGCATTCTGCAAGGCAACCAATGCACACACAAGACTTTATTTTGCGGAGACACTCGGAAATCCAAGACTGGATGTGACAGATATTAAGGCACTTGCAAAGCTGGCACATGAAAATGGCGTACCGCTGATCATCGACAACACGGCAGCCACTGCGTATCTGGTAAAACCGCTTTCTCTGGGAGCAGACATCGTTGTGAACTCTTCTTCGAAATATATCAATGGAAACAGCAATTCCATCAGTGGAGTGATCACAGACGGCGGAACCTTTAAGTGGGATACGGAAAAATATCCAGGCATGCGTGATTTTGTAAAATTCGGACCGTTTGCATATACAGCAAAGCTCAGAAACGGACTGTTCCGCAACACCGGAGCCTGTCTTTCGCCGCAAAATGCATTTTTAAACAGCATTGGGCTTGAGACATTGGGACTTCGCATGGAGCGTATCTGCGACAATGCAATGCAGCTTGCGGCTTATATCGAAGAAAATTATAAAGATATCACAGTAAATTATGCAGGACTGAAATCAAGCAGCTGGCATGAAATTGCAGCAAGCCAGTTTGACGGTCACTACGGCGGCATCTTTACCTTAAGGCTTGGCAGCAAGGAGCGGGCATTTGCATTTATCAATGCATTAAAATATCCGCTTAAGGTATCGAACATCGGTGATACCAAATCGCTTGTCATTCATCCGGAATCGACCATCAGCGTACACAGTACAGAGGAAGAAAAGCGGGCAGGCGGTGTATTTGATGATCTGGTGCGCATCAGCGTCGGAATCGAGGATATAGATGATCTGATCTGGGATTTTAAACAGGCAATTGAGAGCCTTTCCTGAAAAATATATCGAATTTTACAGTAACACTTTAAAACGGGCACTTTAATGTGTTACAATAGAAAAGCACAGTAAAATACTAGGATATAAAACAGAAAAGATAAGGAGTGTAAAGATGGCGGGAGTCGATTATGCAGCATTAAAAAAAGGTGGATTCATGAGACAGAAGCAGAAAGGATTTTTCTCACTCAGAATCCAGGTAGTTGGAGGTAATCTGACTGCAGAAAATATTAAGACCGTGGCAGAGGTTGCGGAAAAGTACGGAAAAGGCTATATACATATGACATCCAGACAGGGAATCGAGATTCCGTTTGTCAATTTTGAGAATATCGAGGAAGTAAAAGCAGAGCTTGCAAAAGGCGGCGTGAAACCGGGTGTCTGCGGACCGAGAGTCCGTACCGTCACGGCCTGTCAGGGATCGGAGATCTGTCCAAGCGGATGTATCGATACCTATTCACTGGCGCAGGAGTTAGATGAGCATTATTTTGGACGCGAACTTCCTCACAAGTTCAAATTTGGTGTGACCGGATGCCAGAATAACTGCTTAAAGGCAGAGGAAAATGATATCGGAATCAAAGGCGGTATGGAGGTTACATGGGCAGAGGATAAATGTATCGGCTGTGGAGTCTGTGAAAAGGCATGCCGTCAGGGTGCGATCAAATGTGAAGGAAATAAAGTGACGATCAACCGTGATAAGTGTAATTACTGCGGACGCTGCGTAAAATCCTGCCCGACCAATGCGTGGGAAGGAAACAGCGGATATCTGGTTTCTTTCGGTGGATTGTTCGGCAATCAGATCTATAAAGGCGAACAGCTTTTACCGATCGTACATGACAAAGAAACATTGTTCCGTGTCACGGATGCGGCAATCGACTTTTTCAGAGACCATGCAAATCCGGGCGAGCGTTTCCGTCTGACATTACAGCGTGTCGGCGAGGATGAGTTCCGCAAAAAGATAAAAGATGCTTACGAGGGAAAGTAAGTATTTAGAGAAGAAAAACATGTATACAGGAAAATAGATGTAACGAAAGCATGTATGTAGAAAGTAAATCAAAATAAGCAAATAAAAAGTATTTATAATAAGAAGAAACAGGAGGGAAGAAATGGAAATCGCAGGAATTGCAATCGACGAAACAGTAGATATTACCGATAAAGTATGCCCGCTCACTTTCGTAAAAGCAAAGGTAGCGCTGGAGGAATTAGATGATGGCGAAGTCATTGCCATCCGCATGAACGATGGTGAGCCGGTACAGAACGTACCGCGCAGTGTCAAGGAAGAGGGACATCAGATCTTAAAACTGGTGGACAATGAAGATGGAACTTATAACCTGATCGTCCGCAAGGTAGAGGGATAGGAGGGAACATGGCACAGCGAATCAACAAAGACAATTTTGAAGAAAAAGTCCTGAAAAATCCGCTGCCTGTTCTGGTTGATTTTTATTCAGACAGCTGTATTCCGTGCAAGCAGTTATCACCGGTGCTTGGGGATATTGAGGACGAACGCGAAGACACACTTTCCGTATACAAAGTCAATGTCAATTATGACATGGAGCTTGCAGAAAAGTATGATGTCATGGGTGTACCGGCACTGCGGTTGTTTGTGCAGGGCGAAGTCAAAGCAGAGAGAGCCGGTGCAGCAGGAAAAGCTGACATTGAAGCCTGGATCGATGAAAATTTAAAATAGCGGGCAGACAAAAAAAGGTTCCGCGGAAAAGAGGAGAAACATGCAGATCACAGTAGCAGGAAACAAAAAAGAAGTAAAAGATGACTTAAAGTTAACAGAACTGTTCGAGTTAGAGCAGGTGGAAACCCCGGAGTATGTGACCGTTTCCATCAATGAGGAATTTGTTCCATCTGACCAGGTGCAGTCAACGGTATTAAAAGATGGTGACAACGTAGAATTTTTATATTTCATGGGAGGAGGCAGCTATGGCATTAACAGATGAGCAGATTGAGCGTTACTCAAGACATATTATTTTAAAAGAAGTCGGCGCAAAGGGACAGAAAAAACTTTTGAATGCAAAAGTTCTGATTATCGGAGCAGGCGGACTTGGAGCACCGGCAGCAATGTATCTTGGTGCAGCAGGTGTGGGAACCATTGGTATCGTAGATGCAGATGAGGTCGATCTTTCTAATTTACAGCGTCAGATCATCCATGGCACAGCTGATATTGGAAAAGCAAAAGTAAAATCCGCAAAAGAGACGATTAATGCAATGAACCCGGATGTAACGGTAAAAACATATCGTCAGTTTGTGACAAGCGAAAATATTATGGATCTGATCGCAGATTATGATTTTATTATCGACGGAACTGATAATTTCCCCGCAAAGTTTTTAATCAATGATGCCTGTGTCATGGCAAAAAAACCATTTTCCCATGCAGGAATCATCCGTTTTAAGGGACAGCTTATGACCTATGTTCCGGGAGAAGGACCATGCTACCGCTGTGTATTCAAAAACCCGCCACCAAAGGATGCAGTGCCGACCTGTAAACAGGCAGGTGTCATCGGTGCCATGGGCGGTGTGATCGGAAGTTTACAGGCAATGGAAGCAATCAAGTACATTCTCGGTGTAGGAAAACTTTTAACCGGTTATCTTTTAACCTACGATGCAATCAATCAGGAGTTCCACAAAGTTAAACTGCCGTCTAATACTGATGGCTGCGCAGTATGTGGAAAACATCCGACAATCACAGAACTGATCGACTACGAGCAGGTTGTCTGCACAGACGGTATTTAACTTAGGAGGCGCATATGCTGATTTTAAAACAGGAAGATTACAATAAAATCGTGGATCATGCAAAAAAAGGACTCCCGAACGAGGCATGCGGACTGCTTGGTGGCTATGTGGAAGGTGACAAACGTGTGGTGACAGACGTGTATCTGCTTCGCAACGTAGACGAGAGCAGGGAACATTTTTCCATGGATCCGGCAGAGCAGCTTGCGGCGATCAAAGATATCCGCCAGAAAAAAGGCGTACTTCTCGGCAATTTTCACTCGCACCCGGAATCGCCGTCACGCCCGTCCCAGGAAGACATCCGCTTAGCGTATGATCCGAAGATGAACTATCTTATCCTTTCGCTGATGAATCCGGAGGAACTTGTACTTAATTCTTTCCATATCGAAAAAGGAGAGGTCACAAAAGAAGAGCTTGTGATCGAAGCGTAAAAATAAAATCATAGACAAAAATAAGTGTGGAAGAAAATTTTTTCACACTTATTTTTTGTTTTATGGTACCAGAGGACTAGACCGTCAATTGACATAAATGATAATGATACGCTAAGATAAAAATATTGTGAAAAATGATTTCTTTAAAAGAAAATGAGGTTGCAGCAGGCAGCTGGAGGAGTATTGCGTGAGTAAGAAAATGTTATTAGGAGTATTAGCGGCAGTGATGCTATCAGGAGAGATAAGTGCTTCCCCTGTGTTGGCACAGAATCTGTACGCAGACAGGGACGTGACAGAAATCATGGAAACAGAGGAGGATGCGGCGGAGACAGAGCATGTGTTTTCTGTGGGCAATGCACTAGAAGATAAAAATGGTTTTGTAATTGAAAATGGAGTTTTAACAGATTACAGAGGGTATGAAACAGAGATTGCGATTCCGGCAGGGGTAACTTCCATCGGTGAGTCGGCATTTGAGGGAAAAGATATTGAGAGCGTCAAAGTTCCGGATGGGGTTACTGCATTAGGATATAGAGCATTTTATCACTGTACGAAATTAAAGTCTGTGGAACTGCCAAAGACCTTACAGACGATCGCATCATATGCATTCAGAAGTTGTGAAAATTTAGAAAGCATAACAGTTTCCGGTACCTCTGCGAAAAAAGGAACGGTAATGATACCGGGCAGCGTTACGGAGATGAAAGATTTTACTTTTGGCGGAAGTGATTTAATTACGGAACTGGATATAACGACTTCTACGGCAGTTATCTCTAACCGTATTGTAGATCTGCCCAATGTGAATACAGTAAAAGCCACCGGCAGTACAAAATACAAAGTCCAGGATAACATATTGTATGATAAATCAGTTGAAGATTTATACTATTTTCCGCAGGGAAGCAGCAAAACGCAGGTCATACTGCCGGAGGGCGTTGAGGTTATTGAAGAAGCAGCTTTTTACAACTGCAAAAATATTGAAAATATAACCTTGCCACAGACCTTATGGAAGATTGATGATATGGCACTGTGGGGGTGTGAGAAGATAAAGAAACTGGAGCTGACTTCGAAAATTTCAAGTGTTGGAAGTTACGTATTCAGGGACTGTAAGGCATTAGAAGAGATTATAGTTGTACCGGAAAACACATATTTTAAAAGTGTGGACGGTATTTTATATGAAAAGAAGAAATACATGAGAATGATGGTATGTCCTGCGATGAAACAGGGAATTGTTACGGTTGCAGACGGAATGCATGAGATTGGTACGGAGGCATTTCATGACTGTAAATATGTGACAGAAGTCAGACTGCCGGAAAGTTTAGAGACAATCAACAGCAGTGCTTTTGAAGGATGCAGTGCGCTGGAAAAAATTGAACTGCCGGATAATATCGAGCAAATTGGAATGTATGCATTTGAAGATTGTACAGCGTTAAAGAGTGTCAAATTACCAGCCAGATTAACGGACATTGATCAGGCAGTGTTTGCGGGGTGTGAGTCTCTGGAAAATATCGTGATTCCAGAAGGGGTAACCAGTATAAAATACAGGGCATTTGATGGCTGTGATAATTTACAGTATGCGATCATTCCGGCGTCCGTAACCAGCATAGAGGATGGTGCATTTGAAACCGGCCGGAGAGACAGGGATCTGCTCATTTACTGTAAGGAGGGAACCTGTGCAGAAAGCTACGCAAAAGAAAATGATATTTCTTATGCGTATGGAAACACAGCGAAGAAACGGCAGACGATCACAGCGAATGACTTTGAAAAAATGTATGGAGATGAGTCATTTTATATTCAGGCAGCTACAGACGGAGATGGAAAGCTGACTTATAAGGTAAAGGATGAGTCTGTGGTTACGGTAAGCGCTGACGGAAAAGTCACGATCAAAGGAACAGGAACAACAGATGTCGTGATCACGGCTGCAAGAACAGACGCTTACGAGTGGGCATCGAAAACGATCCATATCAGTGTCCGGGGTGTGGTGAAGAAAAAATCGCAGACGATCACCGTCGCGGATATTATCAGTATCTATGAAGGAAATACGGTAGCATTAGACGCTGCAACGGATGGGGACGGAACAATTTCTTATGTGTCAGATGATAAAACGGTTGCAAGCGTGGATGCTTCCGGAAAAGTCTGTGGAATAAAACAGGGGACAGCACATATTACTGTTCTTGCATCAGAAACGGAATTGTATCATGCATCAGAGACAATCGTCACAGTAACTGTGAAGCCCAAAAAGACACAGAGTAATACAGATCCGGGGAAAAAACCATCGGATAACGTGTCGAAGGATGATTCACAGACAACAGAGGATAAAAAACCTTCTGATGGCGGCAACAATACATCCGGGACAACAGATGGTCAGCAGACAAAGAAGAAACAGACCATAAAAGCAAAAAATATCACAAAGACATACAGTACAAAAACATTTTCCATCGGAGCAAAGACAAATGGTGGAGGTAAATTAACATACAAGGTGGCAGATAAAAAAATTGCGACCATAAGTAAGACCGGAAAGATCAAGCTGAAAAATTATGGACAGACAAAAATTACGATCAAAGCAGCCGCAAAAGGAAAATATAAGGCAGCAACAAAGACGATCACATTAACCGTAAAACCGGTAAAGGTAAAAGTAACCTCTGTAAAGCAGCTAAAGGCAAAGACGTTACAGGTAAAATGGAAAAAGGATAAGAAGGCATCCGGTTATATCATTCAGTACTCCACAGATAAGAAATTCAAAAAGAATGTGAAAAAAGCTGTTGTCACAAAAAACCAGACCGTTACGAAAAAGATCACGAAATTAAAACCGGGAAAGAAATATTATGTCCGTGTGTGTGCATATAAAAATTCTCACGGAAAAAAAGTACAGGGAAGTTATGGTACGGTAAAAAGTGTAAAATTGAAGTGATATGCATCGGCATAAAAGTGGTAAAGGATGGAGAAACGTTATGAAAATGAAAAGAATACTGACTGGAATGCTGGGAGCAGCTATTTTAGCTGCAGGCGTAAATCTATTGTCCGTACAGGCGGCAGAAAATGCAGGAGTGATGGAATATATAGCTGCGACAGAATACATAGAGGAAACAGAAGCAGCAGAGCCGGAAAATGCAGAAAAACAGGTGTTTGAAACTGAAGAAGATACAAAAACAGCAGATACGGGTGAATTTACGATCAACAACGGTCTGTTGACAAAATATACCGGAACAGCAGAGACGGTTACAATCCCTTCAAATGTCCGTAGAATTGGCAAGTCAGCATTTCAGAATAATAAATACATCAAAAGCGTAATCATTCCGGGAAATGTACGGAAAATTGAAATACTGGCATTTTATGGATGCAGCAATCTGGAAAGTGTCACAATGGCAGAAGGTGTAGAAGAGATTGGTATGCAGACATTTTCCGAAACTCATTTGAAAAGTGTTGTTCTTCCCAAATCCATAATCAAAATGGATAGACTTGTGTTTACAAGCTGCAATCGGCTGACAAGTATTGATTTTACAGAGGGCACTTATAATATTAATGGTGATATCATAGGTTCCTGTGCTGCGCTGACAGAGATAAAGGTTTCAGGCAATAATACGAGATATCAGGTTAAAGATAACGTGTTATATGAAAAGAATGGAAAAACAGTTTGTTATTGTCCGTCAGGCCGCAAGACTGATATGAATGTGCCGGATGGAGTAGAGCATATCGGAGATTTTGCATTCTGGGATTGTCTTACAACGAAAGTTACACTTCCTGATAGTGTAAAAAGTATTGGAGAACGGGCATTTTTTTCGACCGGAATGGAGACGATGATACTTCCGGCGAATCTGGAGTCGATCGGAAAAGAAGCATTTTTTTATTGCCAAAATTTAAAACAGATCACAATTCCGGCTAAGACAACAAAAATAGGAAACAATGTGTTCGGCAGCTGTGATCACTTAGAGACGATCAATGTGGCGGCAGGGAATACGATATACAGATCAGAGGATGGCATATTGTATGGCACAGAGGAAGGCAGACTCGTGTTGATTAATTGTCCTGCCGGGAAAAAAGGCAGCGTGAAGATCTTAGAGGGGACGGTGGGAATCCTTGACGGTTCCTTCAGTAACTGTGAAAAGATCACATCGGTAGATATGCCGGACAGCGTAAAGAGCATTGGCGAAGATGCATTTAAATCCTGTTCCTCGCTTATAAAAGTCCGGTTCTCAAATCAGCTTACGGATATAGGAAACTATGCCTTTTATAGGTGTGATTCCATGCAGCAGGTACATCTGCCGGACAGTGTTAAAGATTTGGGGGCATGGGCTTTCCGGTATTGTGATGCGTTGACAGAGGTAACAATTTCCAAAAATATTTCAGATATTCCGGATAATGCGTTTGGTGGCTGTACAAATCTGACCGGTATTACCATACCGGACGGGGTAAAAACAATAGCAGACAATGCGTTTTCGTATTGCAACAATTTAACGATATACTGTAGTTCAGGTTCTGCTGCAGAAAAATATGCGAAAAATAACAATATAAAAAGTAAGGTAGCCGACGAACGGAAAACCCAGACGATTACGACAGATAATGATAACATTGAAAAAACGGTTGGAGATCCGGATTTTAAGATCACTGCAAAAACAACCGGGGATGGAACTCTAAGTTTTTATTCGGGAAACGAAGATATCATTCAGGTATCTGAAAATGGAGCTGTAAAGATCATCGGAGCAGGTACGACCAATATTGTGCTCACGGCATCTGCGACGCAAAATTGTAAAATGGCGCAGACAGAAATTTATATTACAATAAAAAATAAAGAAACGGATCAAAAGCGTGTGCAAAAGATCACGTATTCTTATCAGGCAGATAAAAAGGATCTGAATATTTTCTATCTTGACGCAAAGTCAGATGGGGATGGTAAGATATCTTACCGGTCAGAAAACGAAAAAATCGTAAAAATAGATGCAGATGGAAAAGGATATATCTTAGGTTCCGGGACAGTAAAAATTATTATCTCGGCATCAGAGACAGATACCTGTGCGGCAGCGCAGAAAATAGTTACGTTAAATGTAGAAAAAATAACAGATCAGACAGATGAACCGGGGCAGACACAAAAGCCGGATCAGACAGAAAAGCCGGGGCAGACAGATACTCCGAATCAGCCGGATAAGCCGTCAGACCAGAACGGTAATGCCACACAGCAGAAAAAGAAACAGACCATAAAAGCTAAAAATATTACAAAGACCTACAGCACAAAAACGTTTGCCATAGGTGCCAAATCAAGTTGTGGGGCAAAACTGACCTACAAGGTGGCAGATAAAAAGATCGCAGCCATAAGTAAGACCGGAAAAATCAAATTAAAGAGTTACGGACAGACAAAAATCACGATCAAAGCGGCTGCAAAAGGAAAATATAAGGCAGCAACAAAGACGATTACTTTAACGGTAAAACCGGTGAAGAACCAGATTACTTCTCTGAAATCCAAAAAGGCAAAGACATTTGAAGTAAAATGGAAAAAGGACAAGAAAGCATCCGGTTATATCGTTCAGTATTCCATGGATAAGAAATTCAAAAAGAATGTAAAAAAAGTTGTTGTCACAAAAAACAAAACCATTACCAAAAAAATCACAAAATTAAAGCCGGGAAAGAAATACTATGTCCGTGTATGCTCTTATAAAAATTCCCGCGGGAAAAGAGTGCAGGGAACTTATAGTAAGGTGAAAACTGTGACGGTCAGAAAGTGATTGCTCCTGTTATTTTCGGAAATAAAAGATTAAAAAATTTAAAAGAATTAATGTAAGAACAGCTATAAACACAGTGTTTATGGTTGTTCTTTTTTTCTATTTATGGTTCCTGATACCTAAGTACCATTTTGCAAAAATTTATCAAATTACCTTGACAAATATTTCCATCAGACATATACTTTGAAAAGCTAATTATTTGACTATCAAACTATTTGAAAGGCAAATGATTACATGAATCAGAAAATAAGAAAAGAAAATCGGCCCACAATAGAAATGAGGGCAAGGCGCTGGAAAAATAATAAGGTATGCGCAGAAAAGGAGAAAAATATGTTAGAGAAAATGATCCCGATTATTGCAGAGCAGTTAAATGTAAATGAGTCTGAAATCAAGGCAGAGTCTAATTTCAAAGATGATTTAGGAGCAGATTCCTTAGATTTATTCGAACTTGTTATGGCTCTTGAGGAAGAGTTTGGTGTTGAGATCCCATCGGAGGATTTAACTTCTATCGTAACTGTCAATGATGTTGTTGAGTACTTAAAAGGAAAAGGTGTAGCTTAAGTATGGAGACAAGGGTAAGCAAACTGCTGGGAACGAAATATCCGGTCATTCAGGGTGGTATGGCATGGGTTGCGGAATATCATCTTGCAGCGGCAGTTTCAAATGCCGGAGGTTTAGGTATCATTGGAGCGGCAAGTGCACCGCCTGAGGTGGTCAGAGAGCAGATCAGGGAGGCAAAGAAGCTGACTGACAAACCGTTTGGCGTGAACGTCATGCTGTTAAATCCAAATGCAGCCGAGGTTGCACAGATCGTCATTGAAGAGGGCGTTAAGGTTGTGACCACAGGTGCCGGAAATCCCGGAAAATTCATGGATGCATGGAAAAAGGCAGGCGTTGTCGTGATTCCGGTTGTTGCAAGTGTTGCAATGGCAAGAATGATGGAACGTGGCGGAGCAGATGCAGTCATTGCAGAGGGAATGGAGTCTGGCGGACATATCGGTGCACAGACGACCATGACACTCGTTCCGCAGGTGGCAGATGCAGTACAGATACCGGTCATTGCCGCAGGGGGAATTGCAGACGGCAGAGGCATGGCAGCAGCATTTATGCTCGGCGCCGAAGGAGTACAGATGGGAACCAGATTTGTGGTGGCAAAAGAATCCATCGTGCATCCGAACTATAAAGAGCGTGTCATCAAGGCAAAAGACATTGACTCAGAAGTGACAGGCATGAGCACCGGACATCCGATCCGGGTTCTTCGCAACCAGATGAGCCGCGAATATCTAAAACTGGAAAAAGAGGGAGCATCCTTTGAAGAGTTAGAGCACCTTACACTTGGTTCCCTGCGCAAGGCAGTCATGGATGGTGATGTGGTAAACGGAAGCCTGATGGCAGGACAGAGCGCGGGCATGGTAAAAAAAGAGCAGACCTGTAAAGAGATCATTGAGGATGTTGTGACACAGGCAGAGAAACTGCTTGGAAGATAGTGCAAAAATAAGCGCAAAAAACGGAGGTTAGTGTGAAAAATAAGATTTTTCACACGCAAGATTTGTGCTTACGCACAAACTTGAGATGCGCAAAAGACAGCGCAAGAATGGAGATTAACATGGGAAAGACGGTTTTTATGTTTCCGGGACAGGGAGCACAGTACATAGGAATGGCAAAGGATTTTTACGATGCCATCCCGGAATGCAGGGAGGTATTTGAGGAGGCATCCGAGGCGTCAGCACTTGATATCGCTGCGTTATGTTTTGAGGAAAATGATAAGATCAATATCACAGAATATACGCAGATCTGTATGCTGACTGCAGAGGCAGCAATCCTGCGTGCCTTACAGGTAAAAGGTTACAAAGCAGACGTGACGGCGGGTTTAAGTCTTGGTGAGTATGGGGCATTGATCGCCTGTGGAGCATTGAGCAGAAAAGATGCGTTTGCACTGGTGCGCAAGAGAGGTATTTATATGCAGGAGGCAGTGCCGGAAGGTGGGGCAATGGCAGCAGTTTTAGCATTAGATACCGCGCAGATCGAGGAAGCCTGTGAAAAAACAGAAGGCATTGTATCGATCGCAAACTATAACTGTCCGGGGCAGATCGTTATTACCGGAGAAGAAGAAGCTGTGACAGCGGCAGGTGAGCTCTGTAAGGAAGCCGGAGCAAAACGTGTCGTTCCTTTAAAAGTCAGCGGTCCGTTCCATTCTGCAATGTTAAAAGGTGCAGGAGAAAAGCTGGGAGAAGAATTAAAGCGGGTGACAGTCCATACCCCGGAAATTCCTTATGTTGCCAATGTGACAGCAGACTATGTGACCAAAGAAGAGGATATCAAGCCATTACTGGAAAAACAGGTATCCTCATCTGTCCGATGGCAGCAGACGATCGAGCGACTGATCGCAGATGGCGCAGATCTGTTTATAGAGATCGGACCGGGAAAAACACTGACCGGATTTATGCGTAAAATCAACCGCGATGTAACGGCAGTCAACATTGATAAGTTTGAGGATTTCAAGAAGTTTATTGCGGAGAATTAATACGCGGAATCAATGTTATCAGCTTTCGTTAACTTAAAAATTATTTTTAATAACGAAGGCATGGTGCCGCAGTTATCAGAAAAAGGAGAAGTTATGTTAACAAATAAGACAGCACTGGTCACTGGTGCAAGCCGCGGCATCGGAGCTGCGATCGCAAAAAGTCTTGCAAAAGAAGGTGCTTTTGTCATCATCAATTACAATGGTTCAAAAGAGCGTGCGGATGCTGTTGCCGCAGAAATCCTTGCAGATGGCGGTAAGGCGGCTGTTTATGGATGCAATGTTTCTGATTACAGTGCCTGTGAAAAGATGGCAAAAGACATTATAGAGAACTATGGGCATCTGGATATTCTTGTCAACAATGCAGGAATCACGAGAGATGATCTTTTGATGAAGATGAGTGAGGAAGCATTTGATGCAGTCATTGCAACAAATCTTAAGGGGACATTCAACACGATCCGTCATTTTTCACGCTACCTGTTAAAACAGCGCTCCGGAACGATCATCAATCTTTCCTCTGTATCCGGTATTCTTGGAAATGCCGGACAGGCAAATTACAGTGCAAGCAAGGCGGGAGTGATCGGACTTACCAAAAGTGTGGCAAGGGAACTTTCTTCCCGCGGAATCACCTGCAATGCGGTTGCACCGGGATTTATTGATACGGAAATGACAGCACAGATGACAGATAAGGCGAAAGAAGCAGTGAAAACACAGATTCCGCTCGGAAGAGCCGGAAAGGTGGAAGATATTGCGGAGGTAGTAACATTTCTGGCATCAGAAAAAGCATCCTACATCACAGGACAGGTGATTTCCGTGGACGGCGGTATGAGCATATAAGCAGTAAAAACATTTTGACTGCATGGGTATTGTGTCGGATCAAAAAGGAAAAGCCTGAATTTGGGGCTTGAAAATGGAAAGGAAAAGTTATGAGCAGACGAGTAGTGGTAACAGGAATGGGCGCGATCACTCCGATCGGACTTAGTGTGGAGGAGTTCTGGCAGTCCGTAAAAGAAGGAAAAACCGGTTTCGGTGAGATCACAAAATTTGATACAGAAGGATATAAATGTCATCTTGCAGCCGAAGTAAAAGATTTCGATGCAAAACAGTATATGGATGCGAAGACGGCAAGACGTATGGAACTGTTCTGCCAGTACGCGGTGGCAGCTGCAAAAGAGGCGATCACAGATGCAGCATTAGATATGGAAAAAGAAGATCCTTACCGCGTCGGCGTATCAGTCGGAAACGGAGTCGGAAGTCTTGGGGGAATTGAGCGTGAGCACAAAAGACTGTTGGAAAAAGGACCGTCAAAAGTGAATCCGCTGTTCGTACCGCTTGTCATTTCCAATATGGCAGCCGGAAATGTCTCGATCGCATTCGGTTTAAAAGGAAAGAGCATCAACGTGGTAACGGCATGCGCAACCGGAACAAACAGTATCGGTGAGGCATTCCGGAGTATTCAGTATGGTGAAGCAGATGTGATGGTTGCCGGTGGAACAGAGGGCGCAATCTGTCCGCTTGGAATTGCCGGATTTACATCACTGACGGCGCTTTCCACTGAGAGTGATCCGGCAAAATGCTCGATTCCATTTGACAAAAACCGCAGTGGTTTTGTGATGGGAGAAGGTGCTGCGATCGTTGTATTAGAGGAATTAGAACATGCAAAAGCACGTGGAGCAAAAATATATGCGGAAGTAGTCGGATACGGAACATCATCCGATGCATACCATATTACTTCGCCTGCTGAGGATGGTGCCGGTGCAGCCCGCGCCATGACAAATGCGGTGGAAGATGCAGGAATACGTCCGGAAGACGTGACTTATATCAATGCACATGGAACCTCTACACATCATAACGATCTGTTTGAGACGCGTGCGATCAAACTTGCATTTGGTGAGCATGCATATGATATGAAAGTTAATTCCACCAAATCCATGGTCGGACATTTGCTCGGTGCGGCAGGAGCCATTGAATTTGTGGCCTGTGTCAAAGAAATCCAGGATAGTTTTGTACACGCGACAGTTGGTTATACAACGCCGGATGAGGAACTTGACCTTGATTACTGCAAAGAAGCAGTGCAGATGGATGTGCCATATGCGCTGAGCAACTCGCTTGGTTTTGGCGGGCATAATGCAAGTATCCTGCTGAAAAAATACAGAGATGCTATTTGATCTTGACATCAAACATCATTTGCCGGTCAATCCATACAATCAATATATTGGAAAAATAAGGAGGCAGGGTTATGCCAGTTCTTACAACAAAACAGATCATGGAGATCATTCCGCATCGTCAGCCGTTTTTGCTGATCGATACCATAGAAGAATTAGAATCCGGTGTGCGTGCAGTGGCAAAAAAATGTGTCAGCTACAATGAGCCTTTTTTTGGCGGACATTTTCCTGCAGAGCCGGTCATGCCGGGGGTATTGATCATTGAGGCACTGGCACAGACAGGTGCGGTTGCAATCCTTTCAGTGGAAGAAAACCGTGGGAAAACTGCATATTTTGCAGGAATCAATTCAGCAAAATTCAAACGCAAAGTAGTGCCTGGCGATGTTTTGACATTAGAAACAGAGATCATTAAGCAGAAAGGTCCGATCGGTGTTGGCTGTGCCACCGCGAAAGTGGATGGAAATATTGCGTGTATCGCAGAACTTACATTTGCAATCAGTTAATACAGTAACTAAACAGGCAAAAAGGGGAAAGTATGGCAGCGTTTTTTTTGAAAAAGAAAAAAGAAGTAACAGAAACAGTGGAAGAACCACAAAAAACGGTAGAAGCAGCAAAAAAAGATGTGGATGAAGGTGTCCTAGAGC
Organism: Roseburia rectibacter; assembly: GCF_014287515.2. NCBI lineage: Bacteria > Bacillati > Bacillota > Clostridia > Lachnospirales > Lachnospiraceae > Roseburia > Roseburia rectibacter. The sequence goes on along the minus strand of NZ_CP092473.1, from coordinate 3,809,321 downwards.
CACCGGCAACGATCGTCTGTCCGGCATGTGGCAGGGAGATCAATAAGAAAACTGCGGAGAAAAATAAGTATGTCTGTTATGAGTGCGGTAATTATTTCCGTGTCCGTACTAGAAACAGGATTCGTATGGTTGCAGATAAAGATACTTTTGAACCGTGGTTTGAGGAGTTAGAGTCGAAAAATCCATTGGATTTTCCGGGATATCCGGAGAAGATCAAAGCTGCACAGGAAAAGACAGGACTGCATGAGGCTGTCACCGTTGGAAGATGTAAGATCTATGGCATGGAGACAGTGATCGGTGTGTGTGATGCAAGGTTTATGATGAGCAGTATGGGACACGTTGTGGGAGAAAAGATCGCACTTGCGGTGGAGCGTGCAACAGAACTTTCCCTTCCGGTCATTTTATTCTGCTGTTCAGGTGGTGCAAGAATGCAGGAGGGAATCGTTTCCCTGATGCAGATGGCAAAGACGGCGGCTGCATTAAAAAAACATTCCGAGGCAGGACTTTTATATGTGCCGGTGTTAACCGATCCTACAACCGGAGGTGTGACGGCAAGTTTTGCAATGCTAGGTGATATCATCCTCGCAGAGCCGGGGGCGTTGATCGGGTTTGCCGGGCCGCGTGTTATCGAGCAGACGATCGGGGAAAAACTGCCGGAAGGATTCCAGAGAGCACAGTTTCAGTTAGAGCATGGTTTTGTGGATGCGATCGTGGAACGTAAAGATTTAAAAATGACACTTTACCGTATCTTAAAAATGCATCAGAAAACGGAAGGTTATGCAAACTTTGATCCATTGCGCAGCGATGACTGCTATGAGCCGACAGAGGTGATGAAAGAGCGTGCCACAAAGGCACAGCCGCTTTCTGCATGGGAAAAGGTGCGTGCGGCAAGACGTGCAGACAGACTTGCTTCCGTGGATTATATGGAAAATATTTTTGATGACTTTATGGAATTTCATGGGGACAGACAGTTTGCGGATGATCCTGCGATCGTGGGTGGTGTTGCTTATCTCGATGGCCAGCCGGTTACTGTGATAGGGATTCATAAAGGAAAAGATTTAAAAGACTGCATGCGCCATAATTACGGAATGCCTTCACCGGAAGGTTACAGAAAAGCACTGCGTCTGATGAAACAGGCAGAAAAATTCAATCGTCCGATCATCACGTTTGTGAATACATCCGGTGCATTCTGCGGAAAAGAGGCGGAAGAACGCGGACAGGGGGAGGCAATCGCAAGAAATCTCTACGAGATGTCAGCCATCAAGGTTCCAATTTTATGCCTGATGATCGGAGAAGGCGGAAGTGGCGGTGCACTCGCGTTGTCGGTCGGCAATGAAGTATGGATGCTCGAAAATGCTACATATTCAGTTCTTTCACCGGAGGGCTTTGCATCGATCCTCTGGAAAGATGGAAAACGTGCGAAGGAAGCAAGTGAGGTCATGAAGATCACTGCGCATGATCTGTATGCATTAAATATTGTGGAGCAGGTAATTCCGGAGTATGGCACGGCAGACGAAAAAGCATGTGAGTCGATCTCAAGATATATGAAAGGCCATATGAAAGAATTTTTAGAGCGGCAGAATGGAAAAACGGGAGAACAGCTTGCAAAAGAGCGTTATGATAGATTTCGTGCGTTCTAAGAAGCAGATTATGTGAGCCTGTATTTTATAGATTCCGGTAAAAAATTGCCGGGATATTTCGCAGAGGGCAGATGAAAAAATAAACTCTGGTAATGAGGAAAAAGTATGAGAATCAAAATCAAGGGAACAGGAAGTGCAGTCCCGAAACTTCGGGTAACAAATGATGACTTAAGTAAATTGATGGATACCTCGGACGAGTGGATCAAAAGCCGCACGGGAATCGGTGCAAGGCACCTTGCGGTAGAAGAAACGACAACAGGACTTGCCGTTGTAGCAGCAAACGATGCTTTAAGGGATGCAGGAGTAACCGCAGAAGAACTTGATCTTATCATTGCAGCGACGGTTACTGCAGATAAATTTCTTCCCAATCTTTCCTGCGAGGTGCAGAGTGCTCTGGGGGCAAAAAACGCAGTGGCTTTTGATTTAAATGCAGCGTGCTCCGGATTTTTATTTGCGTTAAATACGGTGCAGATGTATCTGGAAAATGGTGTTTATAAAAAGGCTCTTGTCATTGGTGCAGAGACTCTTTCAAAGATCATGGACTGGAATGACAGAAGCACCTGTGTATTGTTTGGGGACGGTGCAGGGGCGGCGGTCGTTGAGGTGGATTCCGAAACAAATTGTAAAGCAAAGCAGCCGGGTGCAGCAAACAAAAGCGGCATTCTAAGCATGGTACAGGGTTCCGACGGCGCGCGGGGGGAAGTTCTCCGCTGTGATAACCGTCCGGTCAATAATCCGTTTGCGGTCAACGATACGAAACTTTCCTATGTGTCGATGAATGGTCAGGAAGTATATAAATTTGCAGTCAAAACGGTGCCAAAGGTGATAGAAGAGGCAGTGAAAAAAGCGGGACTTGAAGTGGAGGATATTGATCTGTTCGTACTTCATCAGGCAAATCTGCGCATTATTGAGTCTGTTGCAAAAAGACTGCATCAGCCGATGGAAAAGTTTCCTACCAATCTGGAAGAGTGCGGCAATATTTCCGCGGCGAGCGTGCCGATTTTGCTTGATAATATCAATAAACGTGGTATGATATGTGAAGGTAAAAAAATAGTTTTGGCAGGATTTGGAGCCGGGCTGACATGGGGCGCGACGGTTTTGGTATGGTAAAGGCAGCAGCAAACAGACTGGCTGCAGTTTACATATATGTGAAAGGCAATCTGTACTGCCATGAATAGGAGTATATTTGAATGACGGCAGATGAAACATTAAATGAATTATTGGTAAAATTATTTAAAGACATTATGGAGATCGAAGGAAAATCGCTGCTCACGGATGAATTTAAGGATCTTACCTATAATGATTTTCATGTAATAGAAGCGATTGGAATGTCAGAGCCAAAGAGCATGAGCACGGTGGCAAAGCTGATGAACGTTACGACCGGAACGCTGACAAAGGCGATGGACGGTCTGACCGATAAGGGATATGTTGTCAGGGAGCGCAGCAAGCAGGATAAGCGTGTTGTCTGGGTATGCCTGACCGAAAAAGGAAAGGCAGCTTATCTGCATCATGAAGAGTTTCATCACCGTATGATCGACCACATTAAGGAAGAACTTAACGCACAGGAGACAACGGTACTGATCTATTCACTGGCAAAACTGGTGGATTTTTTCCAGCAGGTATACGGGGAGAATGAAGAATCGTAGAGGGTTTGGACAAAGTTATGGATATTATATAGATATTTATGGATGTTTTTCGGAAACGGGAGGCATCCTTTTTCTTTATAGAAGAATGCCAGGGCAGATAGTGCTTTTCAATTTTCTGATAACACAGTCATGATATATTTTCTCAAATAAATGTTGTAATTACAACATACAATCTGACCGAAATAAATTAATATGATACCAGAGACAAGGACATCAGTGTGAAAAATAAGATTTTTCACACGCAGGGTTTGTGCTTGCGCACAAACTTAAGATGCGCAAAAGCAGCGCAAGAATGGAGGTTTTCATGAAACAGTTAGAATTAAACAACAGAAAAGTGGCAGTGATCGGATGTGGATTTGTAGGTGCGACCTCTGCGTTTGGACTGATGCAGAGCGGACTTTTTTCCGAGATGGTTTTGATCGATGCGAATACAGAGAAAGCGGAAGGGGAAGCGATGGATATTTCCCATGGAATCCCATTTGCAAGACCAATGAAAATTTATGCGGGCGGCTATGATGATATCATGGATGCAGCGATCATCGTTGTGACGGCCGGTGCAAATCAGAAACCGGGAGAGACAAGACTGGATCTGGTACAGAAAAATGTCGGCATTTTTAAGAGTATTATTCCGGAGATCGCAAAGAGAAATTATCAGGGAATCCTGCTTATCGTGTCAAACCCGGTAGATATCCTTACATATACGGCTCATAAATTGAGCGGGATGCCGGAAAACCGCGTGATCGGTTCCGGTACGGTTTTAGATACGGCAAGGTTGAAGTATGAGCTGGGAGAACATCTTGGTGTGGACAGCCGGAGCGTGCATGCCTTTATCATCGGGGAGCATGGGGACAGTGAGATTGCTGCATGGAGCAGTGCGAATGTATCAGGAATCCCGTTAAATACGTTCTGCGAGATGCGAGGCCATTTCAATCATGACGATTCTATGGAACGCATTGCGGCAAATGTGCGCAACAGCGCCTATGAGATCATTGCAAAGAAAAATGCAACTTATTATGGAATCGCAATGTCTGTAAAACGAATCTGCGAGGCAATCGTTCGTGATGAAAAATCGATCCTTCCGGTTTCCGGTATGATCCATGGAATGTATGGTGTGGAGGATGTTGTCTTAAGTATGCCGGCGATCGTTGGAAAAAACGGAATTGAGAGACAGGTTCCGATTTCTTTAGATGAGGATGAGCAGAAACAGCTTCAGAAATCAGCGCAGATCTTAAAAGAGATGGCAGAACAGGTTTTGTAATTGCCTGCAAAGCGAGCAGGCTGTTATCAAATAAATATCATCATGGGAGGAAAGTTATGATAAGAGAAAAAAAAGAGCTGGCTGACAGGAATTTTAGTATTTGCATTGTTGTGTGCATTACTTTTGGTGGTACCACAGGAGCATGCAATGGCAGCATCAAAAAAAGTGCCTGCATTTGACAAGACAAAGCAGATTGTTTTTGTAGGGGACGAGGATAGCTATGTGGATTCGATCAAATTTGTTAATGTTTCATCAAAAGCAAAGGTGACAAATATTAAATTTTCAAATCCGTCGGTGCTTGAGTATGCCGGTATGCATAATGTTAATCAGGGAATTGACTGCAGACCATTAAAAGCCGGAAAATGCAAGATAAGCTGTAAAGTAAAGCAGGGTGGAAAAACTTATACATTATCCAAAAATATAACAGTAAAAAAAGCAGATCCGTTTTCTTATGTCAAATTAAATGGGAAAAATGTTCAGTAATGATCATTATCGGGATTCCAAAACTTTAAGGTATACGATGACCAAGGATAAAAAAATGAAAAATGGAGATTCTGTAAAGATCCAGAAGGAGTACACGTCTGTGAAAATTGATGTGGAAAATTCAAAGGGAGAGGTATATCGTTACTTAATTATTCTTACGCGTAAATCCGGAAAAGCTGGCATGAAAGCAGCGCCAGGTGCGCAGTCAGATCCGGAGATTTATATTACAGAGCTTGGACAGGTATATGATTATTAGTTGTTTGCAGCCGGCTTCCGTGATAAAATAGAGGGCATATTACGAAGGAAAACGGAGGAACGGTATGAGCAGAGGAATTGCGGGAAAAAATAACTGGGCATTGTTTTTACTTTTGCTGGCAGGGATCGTACTTGGAGGTTTTATCGGGAGCCTTGCAGCGGGAGTGCCGTTTTTAAGCTGGCTTAATTATGGACAGACATTTGGATTTGCAAATCCGATCGTGCTGGATCTTGGAATCCTGGTCATTACATTCGGACTCAGTATCAAGATTACGATCGCAAGCATTATTGGTGTATTAATCGCAATTATTATTTATCGGTTTTTATAAAAATAAAAGTTTAAAATGCAGGTGCAGATGGGGCGCCTGCATTTTTTAATGCCAGATGATTGTTCATCAAAACGGACTGTGTTATAGTAATAAAAAATATCACAAGGGGGGAATTCGGGTGAAAAAATTATTATTAAAGAATGCAGTGATGCTGGCAGTCGTTATATTCTGCATTGGTTCCGTCAACTGTTATGCAGCCACCAGTACGGGGATCAATGTCAATTATCACAGCCAGAAGGAAATTAAGGATTACCTGAAAAGTAAAAAGGTAAATATTGACGCAGAGACGACCTACAGTAAGAAGGCATCGGATGTAAAGCCGTATCAGGCGGGTACGATCAGTGAGAGCAGTCAGAAATCAGCATTAAATACCATGAATGCGATCCGTTATATTGCAGGAATTGACGCAGTGGGGCTTGATTCTTCTTATACCAAAATGGAACAGGCGGCAGCTTTGGTTAACTCAGCAAATGGAACCTTATCACATTTTCCATCAAAACCGGCAGGAATGGACGACAGCCTTTATAAACTGGGGGCATCCGGTGCATCCAGTGGCAATCTTTCCTATGCAAGCTGGAAATGCGGACTCGGGTATCATCTGGCAAAATCATGGATGAATGATGGTGACGCCTACAATATAGACCGCGTCGGACACAGAAGATGGATTTTAAATCCGCCGATGGAAAAAACAGGATTTGGCTGGGTATATGGATCACATGGAACTTATGCGGCGATGTATGTATTTGATAACTGGTATGAACCGACGGATTATTATGGTGTGGCATGGCCAGCCCAGAATATGCCGGTAGAGTTTTTTGGCAGCAGTTATCCATGGAGCATCAGCATGGGGAAAGATGTGGACAAATCTGCTGTAAAAGTGACTCTCATAAGGCAGTCGGATCAGAAAAAATGGGCTTTTTCAGAAAAGAAAGCCGATGGCTATTTTAACGTGGAAAACAGTAATTATGGACAGAAAGGATGCATTATTTTCCGTCCGGAAAATCTGAGTTATCAGCCGGGAGATACATTTGAAGTAAAAATTACAGGACTTGACCAGAAAGTATCTTATACAGTGAAATTCTTTTCCATAAACAGTGCGGCAGAGTCAGATGAAAAGCAGAAAGAATCGAAGATCACGGCGAAAAACATCACAAAAACCTTCAGCACCACAACATTTTCCATCAATGCGAAAACGAATGGAAAAGGGAAGATGACGTATAAGGTTGCGGACGAAAAAATCGCCACCGTAAGTAAAAACGGGGTAGTTACACTTAAAAATTACGGAGAAACAAAAATTAAGATCCGTGTAGCTGCAAGTGGTAATTATAAGGCGGCTGAAAAGACGATCGCGCTGACGGTAAAGCCGGTAAAAGCAAAAACGGGTTCGCTGAAATCGACTGCAAAGGGCAGTTTTGCGTTAAAGTGGAAACAGGATAAGAAGGCGACCGGCTATATCATACAATATTCTACCGATAAACGTTTTGAGAAGAATGTGAAAAGCACAACAGTTTCAAGTAACAGGACGACATCGAAGAAGATTGGAAAGCTGAAAGCCGGTAAAAAATATTATGTCAGAATCTGTTCCTATAAAAAATCCGGTGGAAAGAATATAAAAGGCGCTTACAGTGACGTAAAAACCGTAATAACAAAAAAATAGACAAGAAAACGATACTTAGATGATATAAAATTTTTTGTGGAAAATGAATAATTGAACCTGAAATCCTGCAAAAAATGGCTTGTTACACTGTGAAACTTTAATAATTTAGTGAAATAAAGAAAAAAATATTGCACATGGATTCATTTTATAATAAAATAAGTGTGTCAAAACGAAACCAGCGGGAGAACCGTTAGGATCATGCAGTGTAAATGGCATTGTATGGAGTATATACTATAAGTAAGGAGAGATTGTAAAATGGGATACGTTGATGAAGTACTCGAAGTAGTAAAGAAAAAAAATGCAGATCAGCCTGAATTTTTACAGGCAGTAACAGAGGTTCTTGATTCCTTAAGACCTGTTATTGATGCAAACGAAGAGTTATACAGAAAGAATGCAATCTTAGAGAGAATTACAGAGCCGGATCGTCAGATCATGTTCCGCGTTCCGTGGGTAGATGACAATGGACAGGTTCAGGTAAACAGAGGATTCCGTGTACAGTTTAACAATGCAATTGGACCGTACAAGGGAGGTTTAAGACTTCATCCATCTGTAAACCTTGGTATTATCAAATTCTTAGGTTTTGAGCAGATTTTCAAAAACTCACTTACAACACTTCCAATCGGTGGTGGTAAAGGTGGTTCTGATTTCGATCCTAAGGGCAAATCAGACAGAGAGATCATGGCATTCTGCCAGAGCTTTATGACAGAGCTTTCAAAATACATCGGTGCAGACGTCGACGTACCAGCCGGAGATATCGGAACAGGTGCAAGAGAGATCGGTTTCATGTTCGGACAGTATAAGAGAATCCGTGGTTCCTTCGAAGGTGTTCTTACAGGAAAAGGACTTACCTATGGTGGATCTCTTGCCCGTACACAGGCTACCGGATATGGTCTGTTATACCTGACAAACGCATTATGGAAAGATCACGGCATGAGTCTTGAAGGCAAGACAGCCGCAGTTTCCGGATCTGGTAACGTAGCTATCTACGCAATCGAGAAAGCACAGCAGTTAGGCGTTAAAGTTGTAACATGTTCTGATTCTACAGGCTGGATCTATGATCCGGAAGGAATCGATGTTGCATTATTAAAAGAAGTAAAAGAAGTAAAACGTGCACGTCTGACAGAGTACGCAGCTGCAAAATCATCTGCAGAGTATCATGCAAAACAGAATGGTGAGCACGGTGTATGGCAGTACAAAGTAGATTTAGCTCTTCCATGTGCTACACAGAACGAGTTAGACCTTGAAGATGCTAAGATGTTAGTTGCAAACGGTGTTACTTCCGTAACAGAGGGTGCTAACATGCCTACAACACTGGAAGCTACCAAATATCTGCAGGAGAACGGTGTATTATTCGTAGGTGGTAAAGCTGCCAATGCCGGTGGTGTTGCTACATCTGCACTTGAGATGAGCCAGAACTCCGAGAGACTTTCCTGGACATTCGAAGAAGTGGATGGAAAACTCAAAGGAATCATGGAGACGATCTACGCTAACATTTCTGATGCTGCAAAGAGATACAATGCAACTGTTGGTGGTCAGACAGACTATGTTGCTGGTGCAAATATTGCTGGATTTGAGAAGGTTGTAGATGCTATGTTAGCTCAGGGTGTTTGCTAATCAATTAGCAGATAAGTCCCGATTACAGCTAAATAACGATTGAGAAATGTCCCCGTATATTGCTGGAAATGGTAGTATACGGGGGTTTTATTTGTATTAGGGGTAGCTAGTGCAGATGTTGTAATTATGCATAAAATTTTCAGAAAAGAATTTGCTTTGTTTGACATAAAAAGACGGTGTTCATATAATAATAGTACCCAGACAGATAAATCTGTCTGGGTGCGCTGACACCTTAAAAATCTGACATTTTAGCCAGTTCGTAGGCTGGCAGACAACAGAAAATCAGCATTAAAAGAAAAGAGAAAAGGTTGTCCGAAAGGGCAGCCTTTTTCAAGTTAATGGGGTATGGATGGCAAAGTATGACAAGAAAGCAGCTTTAAAGATTATGATAGAAGCTGTAAAGCAATACGAAGAAAAACTGAATGATAAACAGTTTCTAATCATATATCGGGAAAGGAAAGATATAAAGACAGTAAATGTAGGATTTCGGGATATGAACTTTTTACATATGACTGGTGTGAAAACAAGATTGTCTGCACAACAATTTTATGCGGCTTGCCTGGAATCAAAACTTTCTGAGTATGATTTTGAAATTGATAATAAAGGAAAAGTGCAACAGAAATTAATGGTGTTACCATATCTGGCGAAGAACCAGAGTATGCATGAACTTAGGGTAAGTGATGAAATATTTGAAATGATTTTAGTGGATGAGGAATGAAAATAGTAAGGTTATAACTCCCTTGTTGTCCAACCCCCGAAATGGTAGTATAATCAAAACACACAAATCAATAAACAAATGGGGGCAACACATATGAACATTTTATTTTTTCTGACACCGAAGGAAGACGTAGCACATGTGGAAGAAACGGACACCATGCGTCAGGTGCTTGAGAAAATGGAACATCATGGTTATACAGCTATTCCGCTGCTTAGCGTGGAAGGAAAATATATCGGTACGATCACAGAAGGTGATTTACTATGGTTTTTAAAGGACCGCAATTTCCCGGATCTGAAACTGCTTGAGGATATGCCGATCACGTCGATTGAGCGTAGAAGGGATAATCAGGCGGTAAAGATCGATGAATCCATGGAGAATCTGTTTGACAAGGTAATGAACCAGAACTTCGTTCCTGTTGTAGATGATAAAAGGGTATTTATCGGAATCGTAACCAGAAAAGATGTTCTGGCATACCTTGGAAAGAAAGCGGCTGCTCAGGCGTAATGATAAACCGTCCGTTTGCGGCGCTGATAAAAAATCGATAAAAACAGTGTCACAAACTCTGCCACCGGGATTGCGAGCCACACACCGGTCACATCCCAAATGACTGGCAGTGTGAGGAGTGACAGCAGGATAAAAACAAAGGTTCTTGTAAAGGATATGATTGCCGAGGTTTTACCGTCTGAGAGTGCCGTAAAGAGAGCGGATGAAAAAATGTTATAACCGCTGAACAAAAAGGTCACACAGAATACCGAAAAACCGCTGACGGCAAGGTCATAAGTCGCTGTTTTTCCACCCACAAACAAAAGTACGATCGGCTCGGAGAGCAGGTTACAGCAAATAGTAATTATAATAGAAGAAACGATCACGAAGCGTCTGCAGATTTTGCAGACGCTTTTCAGTCCGCCTGTATTTTTTGCACCGTAATTGTAACTGATCACAGGTGCAACACCCATGGAAAATCCAAGAAAAAGAGCATTAAATAAAAATTGGGAATAAAGCAGTATCGTGATTGCGGCAACACCGTTTTCGCCGGCAAGGCGCAGCATGATTTTGTTAAATGCATAAGTAATCACAGCGTTTGCAATATTCGTTACCATCTCGGATGCACCGTTAAAACTTGCAGTAGAAAGGACACTTCCATGAAAATGAAATTTTGTAAAATAAAGATCTCCCCTGACAAAGAAAAAGTAGAAGAGTCCCACGACTGCAGGTATGAGCTGACCGATACCGGTGGCTAAGGCGGCTCCTTCAATGCCAAATCCAAGAGGAGATAAAAATACATAGTCCAACACGGCGTTTGCGATACCGGCACTGATGACTAACGTCATGCCAATGTGTGGTTTTCCCGCTGTCACGAAGAACGTCTGGAACAGGCTCTGCAGCATGCACGCCGGGGCAAATAAAACAACGGTAAAAAGATATGCCTTGCAGTTTGCAAGTAATGAATCATTTGCACCGAGAGCGCGGCAGATTGGCTCTAAAAATAAAATCGTCAGTATCAGGATGACAACACTCGCCACAACACCGGTAAACACGAGCATGGAAAAGTTATCTTTTGCTTCATCGTCTTTCCCTTCGCCCATTTTCTTTGCAACGACGGCGCTTCCTCCGGTTGCGAGCATGACGCCGATGGCGAGTACGATATTGATGACCGGATAGACGATATTGACTGCGGACAGCGCATTATCTCCAAGAAAGCGCGAGATAAAAATCCCGTCCGTGATTGTATAACAGGACATGAGTACCATCATGACCATGGATGGTAATGCGAATTTTAATAAAGTGACAGGTGTGAATTTCTGACCAATGGACTGTGCCATAATGGGTTCCTCCTTTGAAATATTTTTAAATGTTGTGTCAGCGCGGATGGAAATTGCGGTTTTGAGACACAAATGCTATCATAAACTATATTGTTACCATATAGTCAAGAACTTTTTTCGTGAGGGGAGATTAAAAGTGGACAAAAGTCAATATCTGACAACTGGTGAGCTTGCAAAGCTCATGCACGTCACCAAAAACACTTTATTTCATTATGATAAGATCGGCTTGTTTTCGCCGGAGATCGTGCTTGATAACGAGTACCGTTATTATTCGATCCATCAGATCGAAGTGCTCGAAGCGATCATTATGCTAAAGGAACTTGGTATGTCTTTAAAAGAGATCCAGACCTTTTTAAGTGACCGGACTCCGGAAAAATTATTGGAGCTGTTTGAAAAAGAGGAACAGATTCTGGCAGAAAAAATCCGGCTGTTAAAGGATCGCAGGCAGTGGATGGAAGAAAAAAGTAAAAAAATCAGGGCATATTTAGAGAAAGAAAAAGATGAAATATTTGTCTGTGAAAAACCGGGCAGATATTATCTGATGGATGCATTTTTAGACGTTTCGGAATCAGAATTTGCGGAGCGCACAGCGGAACTGATCAATTTTTATGAGAACAACAGCAAAAGCATCTGTTATGAGATTGGTTACATCCAGTATGCAAAAGATGTCAGGCGGCAGATCTATGCAAATTACAGCAACGTAATATTGCTGATGAAACATAAGCCGGGCGGCATGTCCTGCCATTTTATGCCTGCGGGGAAATATCTGACAACTTATTTTAAAGGGCACTGGAGAAACATCGGGGAGGCTTACCGGAAACTTCTTGCTTATGCAGATGAACATCAGATTACACTGGCGGAAGAGTTCCTGGAAGTTTACACGGTGGATCAGCTGATGGCGGAGACGGTGGAGGAGTATGTGACGGAGATATCGGTGCGCATCTGCGGGGGAGATATGGATGAACTGTGAAGACTGCTGTTTCACTTAATCATAGAGTGTTCGCAGAACGTGTATTTTATGGTTGGAAATATGGAAGATTTTCTTAATTTAGACGAAGGTTTAACAAAAACAAAATGAGATAAGATATAATAAGACTGCCGAGCGAAGCGAGTATAAGGCATATAGCATGAAAAACTATCTGTGTATGTCCATTATCACAAAAAAATCCTCAAAAAACGCGGATTTAAGGGAAAATTATGGGTATTTTCCGAGCAAAATTTTCATATATACCCAAAAGGTAAAAATGAATCGTGATTGAAAGGAAAAATGATGGAAAAGAGGAGGCAAAATATGAAACGAACAAGTGTAACACGGAAAATGGCATTGATTTTAGCAGCGATAGTTCTTATGACAGCATCAGGCTGTGGCAGGCGGGAAAATGCTGATAAAGAAGACAATAATATTACCATATATAAAAGCAATGAAAATGCAGATGGTTTTGACACAGAAACGGTATCGCTCGATGCGCTTACGCCTGAAAATATCATGGCTGCGCTGATCGATGCCGGTGTGGTTCCGTCGGATGTGAAAGTGCTTGATTTTAAACAGGAAGAGGATACCATAACGCTTGATCTGTCGAAAACATTTGAGGAATATGTAAATCAGATGGGAACGGCAGGAGAGTACGCGACAGTTGGAAGCGTAGTCAATACTTATCTGGACGCCTATGATGCCAAGGCAGTGTCTCTTCTGGTGGAAGGAGGAACCTGGAGCACCGGGCATGCAGAGTATGAGACTCTGCAGGGGAGGTATACATACGATGCGCAGGAGTAAAATAACAGGTTTGCTGCTTATCATGGGAATGTTTTTGGCAGGATGTGGAGCAAATAGCGGATCCGCCGGTATAGAGGAAGATGCCGTGATGCAGGAGCTGTATGATCGAAGTGAGATTGCAAGAGGATACACAGATCCAATTTTTCAGGAGTATTTAGATCAATATGATTCGGATTGTGAGATCAAAGAGACGTCGTTTGGTTTCGAACCTGCCGAAACACCGGCACAAGCGCAGTATTTTGTGGAATATCAGTACAGTAATGGTGTCAGCGACGATTTGAAATATTTTTATCAGGTTCAGGTGGATGACAATCACAACTGCATCGTTTTAAAAGAAGGGGAAGGTCAGGCAGAGATGGAAACATCGACAGAGGACGCGGAGATAGAATGGCTGACACAGTAAAAGGAAGTGTGCAGCCATCCTAATCCGATATATCATCATAAGAATAAATAAATTCTGTTATTTCGCAGCCTTATGACCGGAATCTGCGACCATATTTTCCGCATAATCGAGAGCTTCCACAATATTCGGAAGGAAATGTTCTTCCCCGATCAGCTCGATAAAGTGATCTTTTTTCATAACGGACATCGGCTGTTCGTTGACATGTGAGAAGATCAAAGTGATATGTTTTTTCTTCGCACGGGCAGCAAGGTCACGCAGGGAACGCATTGCACTCGCATCGATTGCCGGAACACTTCGCATACGGATAACGATGACTTTGGTTGACTTGTCACTGGTAATTGTAAGAATTTCATCGGCTGCGGCGAAAAACAGCGGTCCACTGATCTCAAATACACGGATTGAGTGTGGAATGTCGCGCATTTTCTCGGCTTCGCCAGGGGTCACATCCGGCTCATCTGCATATTTCCAGGCAGTGACATCGGCAGTTTCTGCCATACGTTTCATAAATAAAAGTGCGGCAAGTACGACACCGACTTCGATGGCAACGACAAGGTCAAAAAATACAGTCAGGAAAAATGTTGCAACAAGTACGATCATATCACTCTTTGGAGCAGTTTTGCACAGATGGAAAAAGGAAGTCCAGTCTGCCATGTTCCATGCAACGACTAAAAGCACTGCGGCTAATGTTGTCATAGGAATTAGGGAAGCAAGCGGCATTAAAACAACTAAAATAATGCTTAAAGTGATACAGTGTGTGATACCTGCGATCGGGGTACGTCCGCCGTTTCTTACGTTTGCAGCAGTACGGGCAATCGCTCCGGTAGCAGGGATTCCGCCAAACAGGCCGGAAAAAATATTTCCAAGTCCCTGACCGATCAGTTCGGCATTTGACTTGTGGGTGTCACCGATCATACCATCAGATACGACTGCGGAAAGCAGGGATTCAATACCGGCTAAAATCGCGATCGTAAATGCCGGGGAGATCAGTTCCTGTACCAGTTTATAGCTGAATGCCGGCATGTGGAAAGACGGAAATTCGGAGGAAAGTTCTCCGTAAACACTTCCGATCGTGTTGACCGGCAGTTTAGCAAAATAAACGATGGCAGTTGTCACGATAATTGCGATCAGGGATCCCGGCAGTTTGTCAGTTACTTTCGGCCACAGAATTAAAATCACAAGTGCAACGGCACCGATTGCGACGGTAACCGGATTGATGGTTGTGATATTTGCAGCATAGGCGCCAAGTTTTTCAATAAATTCAGAAGGAACAGCACCCATATCAAGTCCAAGAAAATCTTTGATCTGTCCGACAAACAGGGTGACTGCGATACCACAGGTAAAACCTGTCGTGATCGTATAAGGAATATATTTAATCAGGGAACCAAAATGGCAGAGACCCATAATACATAAAATGATACCTGCCATGATTGTTGCGACAATCAGTCCGTCTGTACCGTAAGTGGTCACGATGCCATAGATGATAACAACAAATGCGGCAGTTGGTCCGCCAATCTGTACACGGCTTCCTCCGAAAAAGGAAATAAAAAATCCGGCAACGATCGCAGTGTAGAGTCCCTGTACCGGACCGACACCGGAAGCGATCGCAAGTGCGATAGAAAGTGGAAGAGCAATGATCGCCACAATGATACCGGAAAGGATATCTTTGATGAGCTGCTCTTTTGTGTATCCCTTCATTACGTCAAATAGTTTTGGTCTTAGTTCGTTCATAGGTCTTTTGTACTCCAATTCTTTCCTAAGTATAAAAAGTATTAAAAATTTATAAAAACACAAATTAAAATTTTAGCATGTTCTTAACATGATTGCAAGGTGAATGGCGCAAAAAAGTAATCCATGGTATAATAAGACTGCCGAGCAGAGCGAGTGTAGATCACGATCATGAAGCCGGGCTTCATGATATAATAAGACTGCTGAGCGAATCATAGTCTATACTTAAGGAGCAGCATGGAACAGAAAAATTCCTACGAAAAAATATATGACATTGTAAAACAGATTCCACGCGGTACGGTTGCAACCTATGGACAGGTGGCAGCGCTTGCGGGCAACAAAAGGTGGGCCAGGGTGGTCGGCTATGCGCTGCATGTAAATCCGGATCCGGAGGGAATCCCGTGTTACCGGGTAGTAAACCGTGAGGGGAGAGTTTCGGAGGCCTTTGCATTTGGTGGCGAAAACAGGCAGATCGGACTTTTGGAAGCGGATGGCATAGAGGTAAAAGACGGATGTGTTGATCTCTCAAAATATCAGTGGCGCAAAGAGATATTTTAACGAATACTTTAATTCCTATTGACATGGTATGAATAGTCGGATATACTTCTAATACGATGATAAAAGAATCGTTTATTCATAAGTTTGCGGCTGCGCTGCATCCGCAAGCCTAAAATATGAAAAACAGCGCAGAAATGAGGAAAATATGAGAATATCAACAAAAGGAAGATATGCGTTACGCCTGATGCTGGATCTTGCACTGAATAATACCGGAGAGCCGATCAGTTTAAAGGATATTGCGAGACGTCAGGAAATTTCAGATAAATATTTAGAGCAGATTATTTCCGTTTTAAATAAGGCAAAATATGTAAAGAGCATTCGTGGTGCACAGGGAGGATACATTCTGACAAAAAGACCGGAAGAATATACCGTCGGAATGATATTACGCCTGACAGAGGGAAGCCTTGCACCGGTGGCATGCGTCGAGGATGAAGACACCTGTGATAAGATGAATGACTGTGCAACAGTTCTGGTGTGGAAAAAAATGAACGAGGCGATCAACCAGGTTGTTGACAGTATCACACTCGCAGATTTAGTGGACTACGAGAGACAGCGTGCCGGCGAGTATGTAATCTGAATTTTATGAGAAAATAAGAAGCGTGGGAATGGATTGATCCGACACAGTGGAAGTAAAATAATAAGCCGGAATTTATCGGTCTGACACAGTGGGAGTAAAATAATAAGGAAGAAAGAAATGGAAAAGGCAGTGGATTTTACGGGACTTGAAAAAAATATCATCGAGGTCATACAGGAAGAACAGATAAAACTTGGTTACCGGAGTGAACTGATCCGGTTATATTATCCGATTACCTCGCTGAACCGTTTCTTCCATACCGATGTAGCAGAAAAAGAGATGTCAGAACTGCTTGCAGAATTTTCAAAAAAGACGGTGCAGACACTTGGCGGGGTGGAAATCTCCAATAAAGGTGAGCGTTTCTGCATTGCAATTCCGCCGAGCGGTGTTGATTATGTGCATGAACACACGAACGGAAGTGAGTTCATTTCCAGTTTTATAGAAACAATCGGAAAACATGGCTGCACGATAGACGAGCTTTTACAGCAGTTTCACAGATATTCAGATCATGTACATGTAGAACGGACGACACACGGGGAATTTGATTACCTGGTTTATTTTGAAGATGGGGTGCCGGATGATTACCGTTACTGCATCACGGATGAGGGATGCCATCTGATCTATCATCGTTTTACACCGGAAGATTATGAAGATTTTCAGTTTTAAATATAAAAGATTAAAATAAATCAATAAAATTGATAAAATCACACCTTGCGGAACTCGAAAAAGGTATGATATTATGTAGAACAGAAAATGAAATGCAATGAAAAGGAATAGTAACAGCGGAATGGAAATCAGAGAACTGCCGGAAGGTGCGAGGCAGTCAGAGTGAAGTTGTGAACTCGCCTTGGAGCTGCCGGCTGAAGGGATCGGATGCATTATGAATGAGCAGATGGTACTGGGTAGGCTTGGACGGATCGCCCGCCGTAAGAGGGAAAAGGCATGATTGTGCCGGATGAGTGCATGTATGACGATACAGGTCATTCATGAAACAGAGTGGTACCGCGTGAAGAAAATTTTGCGTCTCTGTATGACAAAACCACACAGGTTTTGCATACAGAGATTTTTTGATTCATGGGAAATAAATCAGAAAATAGAATCATTGTTAAAACAGGATAAGGAGAATGAATATGAATTTTAATGTTGCAGAAAAATACGGAAAAGCATATTTTATGCCGCCTGAAGTTACATATGACTGGGTAAAGAAGGATGCGATCGAAAAGCCGCCGATCTGGTGCAGTGTGGATCTGCGTGATGGCAACCAGGCACTGATCGAGCCGATGAGCTTAGAGGAAAAAATTGAATTTTTCCAGATGCTTGTAGACATTGGATTCAAGGAGATCGAGGTTGGTTTCCCGGCAGCTTCAGAGACAGAGTACAATTTCATGCGTGCCTTAATCGAGCGCAATATGATCCCGGAAGATGTTACCGTTCAGGTTTTAACACAGGCGCGTGAGCACATCATCAAAAAAACATTTGAGGCAGTCAAAGGCGCACCGCACGCAGTGATCCATCTTTACAACTCCACCTCTGTTGCACAGAGAGAGCAGGTCTTTAAAAAGAGCAAAGAAGAAGTAAAGAAACTTGCAGTGGATGGAGCGATTCTGTTAAGAGATCTTGCAGCACAGACAGATGGAAGCTTTACATTTGAGTACAGTCCGGAAAGTTTCCCGGGAACAGAGGTTGATTACGCGGTGGAAGTCTGCAATGCAGTACTGGATGTCTGGAAACCGGATGCAGAGCATAAGGCGATCATCAATATCCCGACTACGGTACAGATCGCAATGCCGCATGTATTTGCATGTCAGATCGAGTATATCCATAAACACTTGAAATACAGAGACAACGTGATCTTAAGCGTACATCCGCACAACGACAGAGGCTGCGGTATCAGTGACGCTGAGTTTGGTGTGTTAGCAGGAGCTGACCGTGTAGAGGGTACTTTGTTTGGAAACGGAGAGCGTACCGGAAACGTGGATATCGTAACACTTGCAATGAACATGGTATGTCATGGTGTAGATCCGAAACTTGATTTTTCCAATATCGCAGCAGTCCGTGAAAAATATGAGCGTTTTACCAGAATGAGAGTTTATGAACGTACTCCATATGCAGGAGATCTTGTATTTACCGCATTTTCCGGTTCCCATCAGGATGCGATCTCAAAAGGTATGGCATGGAGAGAAGCAGGAAAGAGCGGTGAACGCTGGGATGTTCCGTATCTGCCGATCGATCCGAAGGATGTTGGAAGAGAGTATGAGTCTGATGTTATCCGTATCAACAGCCAGTCCGGTAAGGGCGGGGTTGCGTTCGTATTAAAGCAGAACTTTGGTATGTCGCTGCCGGATAAGATGAAAGAAGAAGTTGGTTACCTGATCAAAGGTGTATCTGATCACAGACATGAGGAACTGACTCCGGATATGATCTATCAGATATTTAATGAACACTATGTCAACATCAAAGATGTATTTGATGTGCCTGATTGCCACTTCGAGCAGAAAGATGGTATTGCTGCAAGTGTGACGATTGAACAGAACGGTGAGCGCAGAGTAATCGAGACAACCGGAAATGGACGTCTCGATGCAGTCAGCAATGCGATAAAGATGTATTTTGGCATCAGTTATGAGCTGGCAGCCTATCAGGAGCATGCGATTTCAGAGGGATCTTCCTCAAAGGCAGCAGCTTACGTGGAGATCATCTGCCAGGGAAAACATTTCTGGGGTGTTGGTGTGGATGAAGATATCATCAAGAGTTCTATTGCAGCACTGGTTTCTGCCACAAATAAGATGGCGAAAAGTGAAAATATCATTGAGGGCAGAGATGAGCGCATTATGGAGATCATGAATTACATTCAGAATAATTATGTGGATGTGACGATGGATGTACTTGCTGAAAAATTCGGACTCTCCAAACCGTATCTTTCCAAGTATATCAAGGAAAAGTCCGGTATGACATTCCAGGATGCGGTAAAAGCTGCGCGAATGAAAAAAGCAAGAAGACTTTTAAAAGAGTCAAATCAGACGGTGGAATCAATCGCAGCAAGCGTTGGATATGAGAATGTGGAACATTTTAACCGTTTGTTTAAAAAAGCGTATGAGATGACGCCGGTACAGTTCCGCAGACAGTATAAATAAAAAAACAAGAGGTGCTTCCGGAAATCTGTTCCGGTGAGCACTTCTTGTTTTTGTGATAACAGATCTGTTTAAAATATGCACAGATTGTTGTTTGTGAAAATGATGTACTAATATATAGATGTATATATATCAGGTTATTTAATATGTTTTTTGATCGCATCAAAACTTTCTTTACTGATGACATGTTCCATGCGGCATGCATCTTCGGCTGCGATCTTTGGATCAACACCGAGACGTGTCAGCCAGTCTGTTAAAAGTTCATGACGTTCATAGATCATTTCTGCAATTTCACGACCCGAATCGGTCAGATAAATATATCCTTCTTTGGTAACGGTGATATTATTTTTCTCGCGTAAGTTTTTCATTGCAACGCTGACACTTGATTTTTTAAAACCAAGCTCTTCAGCGATATCAACGGAACGTACGACCGGATTACGTTTGCTAAGGATCAGGATGGTCTCTAAATAGTTCTCAGATGATTCGTTAACCTGCATAAAAATACCTCTTTTCTGTCTATAGGATGATCCCCTGACAGGAAACGGAATCCCATCAGGGGAAATGTGCCCCGATTAAAATATATTTATCATAGTATACCATAATTCGGAGCTGACAGCAAATTTTATTTGTATTTTAGCGGGTACAGAACCGGAAAATGGATAAAAATTCCTTGCTATGCAGAATGCGTTTTGATATAATACATCTATAGCACAATTTATATGAAAATCATGTGAAAGGTAATATTGTTCACATGCAGAAATGGAGAGTACTATGTTAGACAGTGCGGACGGGGACGCGGATCCTTACCCGAATCAGAATAACAAAATGAAAAGATCAATATTGAAATATGAGAAAGCATAACTGCCGTTTGGAGAGACAAACAGGTGCAGCTATGCTTTTTTGCGTGGAAAGAGAGGAATTATTTTTTTATGGGAAGTGACTCATTGTTTTTTATCATTATTGCGATATGCCTGATCATGTCAGCATATTTTTCGGCGACGGAGACCGCATTTTTGTCGCTGAACCGGATCCGCATGAAAAATATGGCAGACAAAGGAAATAAACGGGCGGCGCTGGTGCTTGAACTGGAAGAAAAGTACGACAACCTGTTGTCAACGATCCTGATCGGAAACAATATTGTAAATATATTATCTTCCTCCTTAGCAACGATCCTGTTTGTAAAAATGCTTGGGGATGCGAAGGGGGCCAGTGTTTCAACGATCGTTACGACAGTTCTGGTTTTGATCTTTGGTGAGATTTCACCAAAAAGCATTGCAAAAGAATCACCGGACAAATTTGCACTGTTTTCCGCACCGATCATTGCTGTTCTGGTAAAAATCCTGACACCGGTTAATTTTGTGTTTGCACAGTGGAAAAAACTGCTGTCACACATCTTTAAGTCAGAAGAGGAGCCGGGAATCACAGAAGAAGAACTGCTCACCATTGTGGATGAGGCACAGGCAGGCGGCGGTATCGGAGAAGATGAGCGTGTACTGATCCGCAGCGCGATCGAGTTTGATGAGCTGGAGGCAGTGGATATTTACACACCGCGAATTGATATTGTCGGTATCCCGGTGGATATGCCAAAAGATGAGATCGCCAAAATATTTGCGGACACCGGATATTCGAGACTTCCGGTCTATGAGGAAAATATTGACCAGATCATTGGTATTTTATATCAGAAAGATTTTTACAACTTTATTTACCGTTCGGATGTGACGATCCGTGACTCAGTGCGACCGGTTATTTTTACACCGAAAAATAAAAAGATCGATGATCTTTTGCGGGAACTTCAGCAGAAGAAACTGCACATTGCGGTTGCGATGGATGAATACGGCGGAACGGCTGGAATCATTACGCTTGAAGATATTTTAGAGGAACTTGTCGGTGAGATCTGGGATGAGCACGATAAGGTCGAGACAGAAATTGAGCGCATCAGCGACAATGAATATCTGGTTGCCGGAAAAACAAAAGTGGAAAAACTGTTTGAATGTTTAGACCGTGAGGCAGAATTTGATGTGCAGACCGTCAGCGGCTGGGTGATGGAACTGTTTGAATGTATACCGAAAGCCGGAGATTTTCATACGGATGAGGAATTTAAACTTGAGATAGAAGTGACAGAGATGTCCGGCAAACGGATCGAGCAGGTGAGAATATGTGATCTGCGGGAATCAGAAGAGAAAGACGGAAAAGAATAGATCATAGAGAAGAACAAAAAAGATACATAAGATATTTGCCGGATGTGGGAAAGGGGCTGTTGCACTAAGTAATTAGTGCGCAGCTCCTTTTTGCAGTTTATTGTAGTAAACTTATGAATCTGTTCTGACGGTATTTTCAAAGCAGATATCACGATCCACCCATTCCTGTATTTCTTTTTTTACAGTGACTTCAATATTTTGTGCTTTTACGTTTTTGGCATTTTTGACATAAACGCCATGAATCTTACATTCCTGAAAAGAGGGACCACTGCAGGGACGGAAATCATAGCCCTTGATAGGATATTTGGAATTCTTTTCAAGTGTCAGGCGGATATTTTCAAGTGTCAGATCCTCGATAGGAGAGGTGTCTTTTCCGGCAATATAGATACTGCCTTCTCCGGTACAGTACACATTGGTGATGGAAATTCCACGGATTTTGCCGGAAGGGACGTCGTCTTTGCGGTTGATGGAAGCGATATTAATAGGTTCTGCACAGCCCCACCAACATTCGGAGTAATTGTTTGTGTGGATGATGCAGTTTGAAATCAACACATTTTCAATATTACCCTGATCTCTGAGCTGGAAGGAGATACCGCGGTTGGTATCGTAGATACTGCAGCCCGTGATTATAATATCACGGAAATTATTGACACTTTCGGTACCGATCTTGATCGCTGCACTGGTAGAAGCCAGGGTGCAGTTACTGATTACGATATTTTCGCAGTCACCGTACTGGCTGTTTGCTTCGGTGGTCTTTAATACGATGCAGTCATCGGCTGCCTCAATATGACAGTTAGTAATACGGACATGTTTGCAGTGATCCGGGTCAATACCGTCACAGTTCGCCATCATGCGGTTGTTTAAGATGCGGACGCCGCTGATTTCCACTTCTTCGCAGCCCACCAGATGGGTTGTCCAGAAGCCGCTCTTTTGGATCGTTACATTCTGGATGGTCAGATGAGTGCAGTGCTCCATCAGAATCAGAGGGATACGGGGATAGAAAGCGCCGTCAATCTGGTCTTCACGGATCTCACCGTAGTAGATTTCCTCGGAACCATCAATGACACCGCCACCGCTGATGCGTACGCCGTCTGTATCTTTGGAGTAGATAAAGTATTGACGTGGTTTACCGTCGTAATCGCAATTTACAAAAGTGGGGACTTCTACCATGTGGTCGTGTCCATTTTTCGCCAGATCACTAATATAATTATAATCCTGTAAATCTTCGCTCGCTTTTAATGTTGCTCCGGTTTCCACGACCAGTTCCACATGACTCTTTAAAATAATAGATCCGGACAGGTAGATGTGTCCGCTATCCAGCACGACCAGTCCGCCGCCCTGTGCATGGCACAGATCAATCGCTTTTTGTATGATGGGAGCATCGTTGTTTTTTCCATCGCCGGCTGCACCCATTTCTATTATATGATAATTCATATCGGTAACCCCCTTAATGTGTTCTGAAATCTGTCTCTATTCTCCATTTTCAGAGGTTTTTTGTCAATGTGAAAAACCGAGTACGTCTGCCACATTTCCGACATGCTGTGGTTTCTGCAAAAAGGATCAATGTCCTAAGGAGGCAATATAGTCAGTAGGGGTGATGCCGGTCTGTTTTTTGAAGAGTTGGGAGAAATATTGCGGATTGTTTCCGCAGCCAACCTGTTCT
Organism: Roseburia rectibacter; assembly: GCF_014287515.2. Lineage (NCBI taxonomy): Bacteria > Bacillati > Bacillota > Clostridia > Lachnospirales > Lachnospiraceae > Roseburia > Roseburia rectibacter. Next base: position 3,785,875 of record NZ_CP092473.1, on the reverse strand, counting down.
GCAATATTTTTTACGGGTTCTTCCGGATTCTGTGCAATGAGTTGTTTTGCTCTGGCAATACGCATTGCAGTGAGATATTGTGAAAACTTCTGTCCGGTTTCTTTATAAAATTTTTTACTGACGTAATCCACATTCATGAACAGATAATTTTCCGCAATCTGTTTCAAGGTCAGGGAAGAATCCTCCAGATGTGTGTCGACATAGGAATAAATCTGGGAGATCATCGGGGAGATACTTGCCTCGGTTTCACGGATGCTGGATAACTCCATGAACTTGTTTACTACCATATCTTTTAGGCTGTCCAGATTTTCTTCGTTTTCCATCTGAGTGAGCCATTCTGCCAGACCTACCGGGGAAAGCATCTGGGAATTGGAAGACATTTTGAGAAACAAACTGCTTACAAGTTGTTTTAGAAAATCAATATTATCAATTCCACGCAGAATCTCAGCCACCTGGTCAGACTTTTCACTGTCTCCTCCGCGAAGCCGCTGATATAACTGCTGGATCTGAAAAATGACGCGGTCATAGTTGCAGATTGCTGTGACATGGAAATGATTGATATAATAAATCATGGGAAAACGCATGATACGGTCTGTGTTATCTGACAGCAGGATTTTTAGAGAGGGATAGTTGGTATCCTGAATTTCAAGGGATACCTTTTGCCCGCTTAAGTGTACGTTTTTCAGGAAATTATGTATGTTTTCACAAAATCCGGAACTATTCTGAAGGAAAAGCAGAAAAGTATTTTTTACATAGATTCCGTAAAAGATTACCTGGGACATCTCTTTTTCCACATAGACTTTTAACTGCTGCAGAAATTCTGGCAGGCTATCAAATTCCAGATAATACACATAAAATAGATGGTACCCTGTGGTATGAAAATCCACATATTGTTCATAGTGCAGGACGATTTCATCTAAGGACTGTTTTTCATTGAGGCAGTCGTTGATGACACTGGAAATGACATTGTGCAGCATGCCATCATAGAGGGTAAACTGTTTTTGCAGCATAGTACGTTCACGCATCATGCGGTCGTGGTCTTTTTTACATTCCAGCACACATTCTAAGATCTGTGTTTCATTGCATGGCTTTAGGAGATACTGCTTGACCCCGTAATGCATGGCTTCTTTGGCATATTCAAATTCACCGTAGCCGGATAAAATGATAAACTGAATCGGGATGTCTGTCTGGTGGACCTCACGGATCAGATCTAAACCACTCATGCCGGGCATGCGGATATCTGTAAGAACGATATCCGGGGATTCATCGAGGATCATGTCATAGGCTTCAATTCCGTTTTTACATAATCCGATCACTTCGATATCATATTTTTTCCAGTCAATAATTTTGGAAATCGTTTCTCTGATAATTCTTTCATCATCAGCAATCAGTAATTTTAACATTTTATTCGCCTTCTTTCTTTCGATAGGGCAGGGTTATGGTAGCAACGGCAAAATCATCTTCATTGGATAAGGTCAGACCGTATTCATCGCCAAACAACAGTTGGATCCGCTGGTCAATATTCAGGAGACCGATGCCAAATCCGTGAGGATTGCGGCTTTTATTGCGCAATTTTTCCAGAAGGTCATCTTCGAAATGGGAGCCCTCATTGCGTATCTGAATCACCATGATGTCATCTGTTACATTGACTTTCAGATAAATGTGGCAGACTTCGGTCATTTCCTCCATGCCATAGTGAATTGCATTTTCCACCAGGGGTTGTATGGTCAACGGAGGAATCATGCCTTCATGAAAGGCGTCCTCTGTGATTACCTGGAATTCCAGCCGTTCCTCAAAGCGGATTTTCTGGATCGTGATATAGGAATCTACCAGTTCCAGCTCGTAGGCAAGTGTTACCAGTGTCTCCTGGGCAGATAAGGATACACGCAGGAGATTTCCGAGAGATTCCACCATCTGGGAGATGACATCATTTCCCATAGCCTTTGCCCGCCAGTTGATCGTCTCCAGGGTGTTGTAGAGAAAATGTGGACTGATCTGGGAACGGAGCGCTTTTAGCTGGGCATCTTTGGTCAGAATCTCATTTACATAATTGACTTTTACCAGATTCTGGATACGCACTGCCATCAGACGGAATTGTCTGTGCAGGGATCCGACCTCAGTAGAGTAGCAGGTATTATCTTCCGCAGGAAGTTCCAGTTCATTTTGGGTAAACAGTTTCATTTTCTGGATCAGGGCGTCAAATTCGTTGATAATTGTGTGAATCAGCCGGTTTGACATATAGAACACCAATAGCATTCCAATGGCGAGAAGAAAGTAGGTCAGGCGTATGGAAGCTCCCAATGCATTGGCAACCTCATCGTAAGGTGCCAGAGTAACATAGCGGTATTCATAATCTGGCAGAGTGCCTCCTACGGCAAAATATTTGTGACCGCCATAGGAGACAATTTTGTAGGAATCCGTAAAATTCGAAATAAGTTCTCTGGCATCTGCATCAGAGAGACTTTTGGAGGCGTAGATCAGGCTTCCGGAATCACTGGCAATGATAAACTGCTGGTTCCTGTATTGGGAGACAAACTGGCTTGCATCGGATACAACCTGTTCGAGATCAACACCAATCACCAGATTACCCAGAGATTCCAGGGAGAGATTACTGATCTGTCTGACATTCCGGCTGAGCAGAATATAGGGCTGACGTTCTCCGTAGGTCCATGTAACAGAACCTTTTGCCTTGAAACCATTTTCCAAAGCGGCATCCAGTAAAAAGGACGGAGTCTTATTTAACAATGCCCAGTTTGTGCTGTTGGTATAAGTGTCACCATAGAGCACTGCATAGGAAATGCCATTAGTCCGAAACAGGGCAGAGTATTCGGTGAGGAGATTGTTGACTGTGCGATTGTATTCTGCCACGGCAATGGAGTCACTTTCAGGAGGCTGGCTGGCAAGTTCTTTCTGGATGACTGAGGAGGAAAGAATCAGAGAGGAAATGTATTCCGCATTTTCTAACTTCTGTGAGATCTGTTTGGAAGTGACGGACAGGCTGCTCGCCATAGACTCAAAAAGTAGTTTATTGTAAGCGTGGGTATAAAGATGATAGCCAAAAGCAGCACACAATAACATGGTAACGCTGTTGAACAAAGCAATGGTAAGTATTTTGTATTTTAGTGACCAGGATGCAAATTTTTTCATAGTTTTTTCCTTAATTTATATCTGAAAAATGCTTTTAAATACATTATACAAATTTAAAAAAAGAATGCAATTCAGTTGAAAAAGGATGTCGGTTTTTTAAACATACATGTCCGTTTTAACTATTAAACGGAGATAAAAGGTGCACTATAATAACACCATCAACAAAGTTCGGTTCACGAATCTAAGGAGGTTATAAGTATGAAAAAGAAATTAGTATGCATCCTTGCAGCAGTCATGGCAGTGACATCTTTTGCAGCATGTGGCAGCAATTCCGGCAATGCCGCTGGAGCTGATACAACCGGGGAAAACGATTCCCAGACTGTTCAGTCAAATGGCGGCAGCAGCGATTCTTCCAGCCTGGTAATGGCATGGTGGGGCAATCAGACCAGAAACGAGCGTACACAGAGTATTCTGGATATGTATGCAGAGGAAAATCCGGGAGTTACGATCGAAGGACAGTTTTCTGAATTTAATGACTACTGGAATAAACTTGCAACTGCAGCAGCAGGACACTCCATGCCGGATATCGTCCAGATGGATTATAAATATTTACAGCAGTATGTAAACAATGACCTGTTGGTAGATCTGACACCTTATATTGAAGACGGCACCATTGATGTCAGCAACTGCAATCAGGACGTACTGAATTCCGCACAGGCAGACGGTGGTCTGTATGCATTGTGTAACGGCATTAACGCTCCAGCGCTTCTCTATAATAAAACCTTACTGGATGAAAATGGCATTACGGTAAAAGATAACATGACTATGGATGAGTTTATTGCCCTGTCCAAGGAAATCCAGGAGAAGACCGGTTACAAGACGAATCTTTGCTACAACCAGAATGAGCAGTTCCTGGAATATTACCTGCGTGCAGATGATATTGTACTGTATCAGGATGGCAAACTGGGCGGCGATTCGGCAGATCCTTATATAAATTTCTTCAAGCTGTATGAAGATGGTATCAAAGATGGATGGGTAGTAGATCCTTCCGTATTTGCAGAGCGTACCATCGGTTCCGTAGAACAGGATCCTCTGGTATATGGTTCCAGTCCTGAGACAATGTCCTGGTGCTCATTCTCTTATTCGAACCAGTTGACTGCAATCGAAAATGCAGTTCCGGAAGGAACGGAGATCGGTATTACCACATGGCCTTCCAGTGATCCATCCAAATCGGATTACTTAAAACCAAGCCAGTTCTTTGCAATTTCTACCGATTCAAAAAATCCGGCAGAAGCAGCTAAGATCCTGAATTATATTACGAATTCCGTTGACTGCAACAATGTACTTCTTGCAGAAAGAGGTATTCCTCTGTCAAGTGATGTAGCAGAGGCAATTTCTCCAAATCTGGATGAGAGCAGCCAGAAAGTGATTGATTTTATTTACGATGTGGTAGAACCGAATTCCTCTCAGGTAAATCCGCCAAGTGCTGATGGTTCCAGTGAGGTAAATGATCTGATCAACAAGTTTGAAGAGCAGGTATGTTATGGGCAGATGTCTGCAGAAGATGCAGGTCAGCAGTTATTTGAACAGGGTAACGCCATCATGGCATCCAAGGCTTCTGAATAAGCAGAATAGAGGTTTTATATGAAAACGATTCGTAGACTGTTTAACAGTGAACATACAGCAGGAATTATGTTTACGCTTCCATTTACTTTGGGATTCCTCTTTTTTATGCTGGTTCCCATGGGGATTTCTCTTTATTATTCGTTCTGTGATTACGACATTTTGTCAGCACCAAAATTTACAGGACTTCAGAATTACATAACGATGTTTGGCGATGGTACCTTCTGGCAGACCATAAAAGTTACTTTTTTCTTTGCCTTTGTATCTGTTCCGTTAAAACTGGTATTTGCGTTGCTGGTAGCAATGCTGCTTTTAAAAAATTCCAGAATGTCCGGTTTTTACAGAGCTGTCTATTATCTGCCATCCATCATTGGCGGATCCGTAGCAGTGGCAATTCTGTGGAAGCGTATGTTTGCCATTGATGGTGTAGTCAACAAACTTCTGGCAGGCATTGGAATTGACAGCGGTATTTCCTGGCTGGGCAACACCAAGACAGCAATCTGGGTATTGATCCTGTTAGCTGTATGGCAGTTTGGTTCTTCCATGTTGATCTTTCTGTCTTCTTTAAAGCAGATTCCGGCATCTCTCTATGAGGCAGCCATGGTGGATGGGGCAAGTGGTGTGTATCAGTTTTTTAAGATCACACTGCCTCTGCTGACGCCGACAATCTTTTTTAACCTGGTAATGCAGATGATCAATGGATTCCTGGCATTTACCCAGTGTTACATTATTACACAGGGAAAACCTATGAACTCTACCCTGCTCTACACAGTTTATATGTATCAGCAGTCTTTCGAGTTCTATAATACAGGATATGGTGCAGCATTAGCATGGGTAATGCTCCTGCTGATCGGTCTGGTCACACTGTTTCTGTTTGCAACGAAGAAGTTCTGGGTATATGAAGGAGGAGTATAAACATGAAGATGGTAAGTACAGAGAAAAAACATATGGTGGGAACTATAATCTACCATGTAGTGATTTTACTGATTGGTCTGATCATGGTATACCCGCTGGTATGGATGGTTATGAGTTCTTTTAAAGAGACCAATACGATTTTTACCACAGCAGGATCCCTGCTCCCGGAACATTTTACACTGGATAACTATATTAACGGATGGAAGGGTTTTGCAAAGATCACATTTGCAACATTTTTCAAAAACTCTATTCTGATCTCCGTACTAGCAACTTTTGGAACAATTCTTTCTTCGGCAGTGGTAGCCTACGGTTTTGCAAGATTTAAATTCCGGGGCAGAGGGATCTTATTTGCGGCAATGCTTTTGTCCATGATGCTCCCAGCACAGGTACTGATGATACCTCAGTACCTGTGGTATCAGAAACTTGGCTGGGTAGGTTCTTATCTGCCCCTGATCATTCCGTATTTCTTTGCTACGCAGGGATTCTTTGTTTATCTTATGTCTAACTTCATCAGTGGCATTCCGGTGGAACTGGATGAAGCAGCAAAGATTGACGGCTGTTCCTACTGGGGAATTTTTATCAGGGTCATCGTTCCTTTGATTAAGCCGGCAGTAGTGACGGGATGTATTTTCTCCTTTATGTGGAGATGGGATGATTTCCTTTCAGCATTACTTTATGTTAATAAAACGGCAATGTATCCGGTGAGTCTGGCACTGAAACTGTTCTGTGATCCTGGATCTTCATCCGATTATGGTGCAATGTTTGCAATGGCAAGTTTGTCTATTCTTCCGTCCGTATTGATTTTTATTTTCTTCCAGAAATATCTGGTAGAAGGAATCAGTACTTCCGGATTGAAGGGCTGATTGATAAATTAAAAGATTTATATATAGGATGTAAGTGAGAGAAGCTGTGAGAGGCTTAAGAACAGGGGGCTGCCGCACTAGGTAATTAGTGTGCAGCCCCTTCTGGTATTATTCAAAAAAACTGGGGACTAGAACCCCAGTTTTTTTAATTCCTCCGAAAACTCTGCGCGCAGCAGCTTTCTGGAAAGCACAGCCGCATAAAATCCGTCGAGTGCCTGCTCATAAATATGCTGATACTGCACGAAGTGAAAACGGATGGTATCTTTCCAGTTGTCCGCAGTCACCAGACGGTCTTCTTCAAGGTGGTAATCAAAGAGGTTGCTGCGCAGTTCATAAAGTGCTGCGTAGTGGAAAGACTCCGACAACAGTGCAAGACAACTGTCGTGATCCGGCAGTCTGGTAAGTCCGAGTGCACCAAAACGTTTCTGTACGGCAAAGCGGGAAGCAGATCCGTTTAAAATTCCAGAAATTTCTGTTGCGAGGAGTGTTTCTAAGTCTGTTTTGTAATAGCCGAGTGTCGCGGCAACGAGTGTATTGGAAAGCTCTGCAAAAAACGGCTGAAGCAGACAGTTTTTTGTTTCAAAATATTCGTCCATGAAATCGTAAAGTGCCGTATCGTCACCGGTGAACTGGTAGCTGTCGTGGTAAGCTGCACCAAATTGTGGGAGCAGACTGCCAAGGGCAGATGGATATCTTGTCAGAGCAAGATACAAAACAGCGTAAAATTCGGCTCCATTGCCGATCAGTGCATCCAGGCGGATACCTGCATCATCTAATGATACGGAGCCAAGCACCGGATATTTTGTTAAGATCAGGTCATCTATGATGGCAAGTTCATCGCCTAAAGCAAATTCGTCAAAGGCATTTTCTAAAATGCTGATCGCAGTATATAAGAAAAATACGTCAAAGCTGTCCTCTTTTAGTACCGGGCAGAAATAAGGATCTAAATCCAGATAATCATCGATCAGGGAAAAATCGAGAGTTTCGTCCGTTGGAAACAGCGTATCTTTTAAATAAGCTGCGAGTGTATCATCTTCTTCTCCGGCAAAAGATAAAAAACGATACACAGTATAAGTTAAAATACGCTTTACCCCGTACTCCGGGTGCGCGTGCATATAATCCGGGATCAGTTCCGGTGAAAATAGCTGGTTCATAAAAATCCTCATTTCCTGCACCATTTTGTGCATCAAATAAATTCTGTTTGCAAAACCTTTCCTGAGTAAAATTATCTATTAAAATATAAAGATACCTGTTGCACTCAGCGCTTTATTATAGCATTATATAGGAAGGTTGTCACTCGCTTTAGTGGAAACTGATTGTTCTTGTTTTTGCACAAAAAAATACAATTCCTATCTTGACAATAGGAATTGATGATGTATAATACTTATATCATATCAACAAACTAGGAAATAAAACAGAATGGTGATGGATACACACAGAATATACGGACTTTCTGCTAGTATGAGCAGCGTATAAAATGGATAAGATAAGGACAAAGAAAGGAACGATATCATGGCAAAATTAATTTATTTAGATAATGCAGCAACCACACAGGTATATCCGGAAGTATTAGATGCAATGCTCCCATATTTTACAGAGCATTATGGCAACCCTTCCGCTATTTATTCTTTCGCAGGAGAGAGCAAAAAAGCAGTTGATGAGGCAAGAGCAAATGTTGCAGATCTGATCAATGCAAGACCGGAGGATATCTACTTTACCGGCGGCGGCAGTGAGTCAGACAACTGGGCATTAAAGGCAACTGCAGAGACATATGAGTCAAAAGGAAAACACATCATCACAAGCAAGATCGAGCATCATGCGATCCTTCATACCTGCGCATACTTAGAGCAGAAAGGTTATGAAGTAACTTATCTGGATGTCGATGAAGACGGAAAGATCAGCCTTGAGGAATTAGAGAAAGCGATCCGCCCGGATACGATCCTGATATCCATTATGTCAGCAAATAATGAGATTGGAACAATCCAGCCGATCAAAGAGATCGGAAAGATCGCACATGATCATGGTGTATTATTCCACACAGATGCAGTTCAGGCATTCGGACATATTCCGATCGACGTGGAAGAGATGAACATTGATATGTTAAGTGCAAGTGGTCATAAGATCAACGGACCAAAGGGTATCGGTGTGATGTATATCCGCAAAGGTGTTAAGATCCGTTCCTTTATCCACGGCGGTGCACAGGAGAGAAAACGTCGTGCCGGTACACATAATGTTCCGGGTATCGTTGGAATCGGTACAGCTGCAAAACTTGCAAAAGAAAATATGGAAGAACGCAGTGCAAAAGAGATCGCATTAAGAGATCATCTGATCGAGCGTATATTAAAAGAAATTCCTTATACCAGATTAAACGGACACCGTACAGACCGTCTGCCGAACAATGCAAACTTCTGCTTCCGTTTCATCGAGGGAGAGTCCATGCTGATTCTCTTAGACCAGGCAGGAATCTGTGGTTCCAGTGGTTCTGCATGTACTTCGGGATCATTAGATCCATCCCATGTACTTCTTGCAATCGGTCTGCCGCATGAGATCGCACATGGTTCCCTGCGTCTGACTTTATCCGAGAAGAACACGATGGAAGAGATCGACTACACAGTAGATGAGTTAAAGAAGATCATTGAGCGTTTGCGCGGCATGTCCCCATTATATGAGGATTTTGTAAAAGAACAGAATAAATAAAATCAGAGCAGATCTGTAAGAGTAAAAAATTTAAATTTGCAAAATGAAAACAAATTGCAAGAGCAAAAAAATTAGATTTGTAAAATGAAAACAAATTGAGCGTAGAGAGATAAAGAAGGAGAAATCAGATATGTACAGTGAGAAAGTAATGGATCATTTTAATCATCCGAGAAATGTTGGAGAGATGGAGAATCCAAGCGGTGTTGGTACCGTTGGTAATGCAAAATGCGGAGATATCATGCGAATGTATCTTGATATTGATGATAATGGAATCATTAAAGAAGCAAAATTTAAAACTTTCGGATGCGGCGCAGCCGTTGCAACCAGCAGCATGGCAACTGAGCTTGTAAAAGGAAAAACAATCCAGGAAGCACTTGAAGTTACCAACAAAGCAGTTATGGAAGCATTAGACGGACTTCCACCAGTAAAAGTACACTGTTCCCTGCTTGCAGAGGAAGCGATCCATGCAGCACTCTGGGATTATGCAGAGAAGAATGGTATTAAGATTGAAGGCTTAGAGCGTCCGGTAAATGATATCAGTGAAAAAGAAGAGGAAGAAGAATACTAATTATATTAAATGAAGGAAAAGTGATCTATGGGAAAAAAACATTTGAGCGAAAGAAATCTGGGTTTTGAAACATTACAGTTACATGTAGGACAGGAGGAAGCAGATCCGGTTACTGATGCAAGAGCAGTACCGATCTATGCGACATCTTCTTATGTATTCCATAACAGCCAGCATGCTGCAGACCGTTTTGGCTTAAAAGATGCAGGTAATATCTATGGAAGACTTACCAATCCGACCGAGGATGTATTTGAAAAGAGAATCGCAGCATTAGAGGGTGGTGTTGCAGCACTTGCAGTAGCATCCGGTGCAGCAGCGATCACATATACGATCGAGAACCTTGCACATGCCGGTGATCATATCGTTGCAGCAAACAATATTTACGGTGGTTCTTACAACCTGTTAGAGCATACACTGCCGGATTACGGAATCACAACAACATTCGTTGATCCGCTTGATGTTTCAAACTTTGAAAAAGCGATTCAGGACAATACAAAAGCACTTTACATAGAAACATTCGGAAATCCAAACTCAGATGTCAGCGACATTGAGGCAATCGCAAAGATCGCCCATGCACATAAAATACCACTTGTTGTGGACAATACATTTGCAACCCCGTATCTGCTTCGTCCGATCGAATACGGTGCAGACATCGTTGTTCATTCTGCAACAAAATTCATCGGTGGTCATGGAACTGCAATCGGTGGTGTTATTGTAGACAGCGGAAAGTTTGACTGGGAGGCATCCGGCAAGTTCCCTGCTATCACGGAACCAAATCCGAGCTACCATGGAATTAGCTTTTCACAGGCAGCAGGACCGGCAGCATTCGTTACAAGAATCCGTGCGATCTTACTTCGTGATACCGGAGCAACGATCTCGCCATTCCATGCATTTATGTTTTTACAGGGACTTGAGACACTGTCCTTGCGTGTAGAACGTCATGTCGAAAATGCATTAAAGGTTGTAGAGTATTTAAACAATCATCCGCAGGTGGAGAAGGTACATCACCCGTCCGTTACACAGGATAAAGAGCAGCAGGAGCTGTACAAAAAATACTTCCCGAACGGTGGCGGTTCTATCTTTACCTTTGAAATCAAAGGGGATGAGCAGACGGCAAAAGATTTTATTGATAATCTTGAGATCTTTTCCTTACTTGCAAACGTGGCAGATGTAAAATCACTTGTCATTCATCCGGCTTCTACCACACATGCACAGTTAAATGAGGCAGAACTGGCAGAGCAGGGAATTTGCCCGAACACGATCCGCCTTTCCATCGGAACAGAGAATATCAAGGATATTATTGAAGACCTTGATGAGGCATTTAAGGCAATAAAGTAACAAGTAGTTTTTATCAGCCGGAGTTTTAAAGTATCTATTGTAAATTTCGGAAACAGCAGCATTCAAATAACAGATTCGTGCAAAACAGCACAGAAAAGGAGACATTATTATGGCAAACGTATACCAGAGTGCAACAGATTTAATTGGAAAAACACCTTTATTAGAAGTAACAAAATTAGAGAAAAACAAAGGACTTGAGGCAAAAGTTCTTGTAAAACTTGAGTATTTTAATACATCAGGAAGTGTCAAAGACCGTGCTGCATATTACATGGTAAAAGATGCAGAGGAGAAAGGACTTTTAAAAGAAGGTTCTGTTATCATTGAGCCAACATCCGGAAATACAGGAATCGGTCTTGCTTCTATCGCAGCAGCAAAAGGATACCGCATCATTTTAACAATGCCTGAGACCATGAGCGTTGAGCGCCGCAACATATTAAAAGCATACGGTGCAGAGATCGTTTTAACAGAGGGTGCAAAGGGAATGAAAGGTGCGATCGCAAAAGCAGAAGAACTTGCAAAAGAGATTCCTGGAAGTTTTATCCCATCCCAGTTTACAAACCCGGCAAACGTACAGGCTCACTTTGAGACAACAGGACCGGAGATCTGGGCAGATACAGACGGTAAAGTAGATATATTCGTTGCAGGTGTTGGTACCGGTGGAACAGTTACCGGTGTTGGTCAGTACTTAAAATCCCAGAATAAAGATGTAAAGGTTGTAGCAGTTGAGCCTGAGACATCTCCGGTTCTTTCCAAAGGAACTGCAGGCCCTCATAAGATTCAGGGAATCGGTGCAGGATTTGTTCCGGAAGTATTAGATACCAAAATTTATGATGAGGTATTCCCGGTAGCAAACGAAGATGCATTTGCAACCGGAAAAGAACTTGCAAAAGCAGAGGGTGTATTAGTCGGAATTTCTTCCGGCGCAGCATTATATGCAGCGATCGAGCTTGCAAAACGCCCGGAAAACAAAGGAAAAACAATCGTTGCCCTTCTTCCGGACAGTGGTGACCGCTACTACTCTACAGCATTATTTGCTGACTAAGCCGATTTTATCAATTGTCAGTCAGAGAATTAAGATTTGCTGTTTAAGTTCAATCATAATAAAAGCTGTCAGATGACAAATGGCAGCCTGCAATAGAATCATAGACAAAAAGCCACACTGCTGATTTTATGTTAACTTAGTGACATTGAACCGGCAGTGTGGCTTTTTTTGGATATATGTTTTAGAAAAAGCCGGACAAATGCTGGTTTGCGGGTGACATGAGTTTCCTCGTGTAGGGTGGTTCCGGGGGGTTTTTGATTGGCAAATTGCATCAAGCCGGGACTGTTTTGTTCCGTTGTCCGAAAATAAGAAAGTCTAAGTATGCCTGAGTTAGGTTGTGGCTGAGTGACGTGTGCGTCTTAAATGTGCCATCCGGGCACATTAAGACTTGTGCTGCCGTCCGTGGCAGCACAACACTGTATTTCGGGCAGGCATACTAAGACTTTCTAATTTTCTCCCAAAGTCACAAAACGAATCCTGGTTTGATGCGATTTGCCAGCCGCAAGGCTGTGAACCACCCTTTGCCGGGGAACTCATTTTACAACACTGGGCGGTGCGTAAATTTTTAGTGTCTTATGTCTGAATCTGCTTAAACAACATTTTCAAATAACTATGTTTAATAGATTATTATTGGTTTGATAATGCTGAAAAAACTTCAATGTATCCCGTTATGCCCATGTTTATTGCCATACACATTTGAAAAATATTCTGTGTTATTTGGTCTGGCAATTTACCAAGTAATCCGTATTATGCAATGTAGCAGATAAAAATTCTAGCAATTCATTAGGATAAATATTAATGATACAGCACATTAGCATTTTAAGCATATTTTCATTCAAGCGAATATCAAAAGGTCCACACCAACGCCCCAATTCTGAGATGAACCGCCCGCCCAAATGGTGTTCACAACCCGACGATTGGCATTTTGCGCAAAGCCGAAGTAATTTTGTGACTTTGGGAGAAAATTAGAAAATCTTAGTGTGTCTGTAGATACACAGTGATGTTCTGCCACGGATGGCAGAACAAGGCAGCATCGAGTCATGGATGACTCGTTGTTGCCGGTCACGTCACTCCGAGAAAATCTAACCCAGACACACTTAGACTTTTCTTATTTTCGTACAACGGAACCAAAATTAACTCCGGCTTTGCGCAAGATGCCATTCACAAACCTGCGACTCACCATTTGGACGGGCGACTCATGTCACCCACAAACCAGCATTTGGCGAGCAGCTCATCAGATGATTTCAGAAAAGAAGGTTTTTATTTTAATGTAAATGTGCTAAAATGATGTTTAATACAAAATATTTTGCTGCATAAAGAAAGCATTTATGGCATAAAGTGAGGACACAGATGGAAACAAAAAGACAGGATAACGAGACAAATATAGAGGAAAAACAGAAAAGTTCGGGTGCAGCACGGGAAATCCTAAGCTGGGTTCTGACTTTCGCATTAGCAATCGGAGCGGCATTTCTGATCAAAAATTATCTGATCATCAATGCGGATGTGCCGACAGGATCAATGGAAAATACGATCATGCCGGGAGACCGTCTGATCGGAAACCGTCTGGCATTTTTAAAGAGCACACCGGAGCGGGGGGATGTTGTGATCTTCCATTATCCGGATGACGAGGAAGAACTTTATGTAAAAAGGGTCATTGGACTGCCGGGAGAGGAAGTCCGCATCGAGGACGGAAAGATTTATATTGATGGAGATGAGACACCGCTTGAGGAAGATTATTTAAAAGAAGAATGGACAGTGGCGACGGGACCATATTTATTTGAAGTGCCGGATGACTGCTATCTGGTTCTTGGAGATAACCGTAATGATTCTTGGGATGCGCGTTACTGGGATAATAAATATGTAAGCATTGATAAGATACTCGGTAAGGGTGAAGTCATTTACTGGCCGCTGCAGGATATCAGAAAAATTAAGTAGAAAATTTATAAAAAAGAGTTTGACAGACAGAAGGTAAACATCAGGTGCAGGGGGGCAGACATGATAACATTTCTTTCAAAGTTTTTTATCAGGGAAAAAGAGGATAAAGCGAAAATCAGGCAGGAGTACGGAATGCTTTGTGGTATGGTGGGGATTTTTTTAAACATCCTGCTTTTCTGTGGTAAATTTTTGGCAGGGACGATCAGCCGCTCGATCGCTGTAACTGCAGATGCATTTAACAACCTGTCTGATGCAGGATCTTCGGCAGTCACACTGATCGGATTTAAGTTAGCCGGGGCAAAACCGGACCCGGAGCATCCGTTCGGACATGGACGGATTGAATATGTGTCGGGACTGGTCGTTGCGGCAGCTATCCTTCTGATGGCATATGAGCTGATCCGTGATTCGCTGGTAAAGATCATTCATCCGGAAGAAACCGAGTTTTCCGTAATGGTGGTTGTGATCCTTATTGTTTCGATTCTCGTAAAATTGTATATGTATCTTTATAACAGCGGGGTGGCAAAAAAGATTGATTCTGCGGCAATGAAGGCAACAGCAACCGACAGCCTGAGTGATACCTGTGCAACGGCAGTGGTACTTGCAGCAACTTTGATCGGACATTTTACAGGGCTTTATGTGGACGGCTATTGTGGTGTGCTGGTGGGTGTATTTATCTTGTGTGCAGGCATTGGTGCAGCAAAAGATACGTTAAATCCACTTTTGGGACAGCCGCCGGAAGAGGAATTTGTACAGAAAATTGATCAGATCGTAATGGCACATGAGGAGATATGCGGGATTCATGATCTGATCGTGCATGATTATGGTCCTGGAAGACAGATGGTGTCGCTGCATGCGGAAGTTCCGGCAGAGGGAAATATCTTAGAGATACATGATATTATTGATAATGTTGAAAATGAATTAAAAGAAAAGTTAGGCTGTGATGCGACGATACATATGGATCCGATCGTGACATCAGATGAACATGTCAGTGAGATGAAAGCTGCAGTGACATCCATTATCAAGGGAATCGATGAGCAGATCAATATGCATGATTTCCGTGTTGTGACGGGGCTTACACATACGAATATTATTTTTGATGTTCTGATACCATATAAATTTCATATACAGGATGACGAGCTGGTTGCACGCATTACATCACAGGTGAGAGATCGTCTTGGAAATAACTGTTATGTCATTATAAAAGTCGATCATTCTTATGTATAAAAGAGCAGGGTAATTCAGGTTTTTACAAAGGAGAAGCGTATGCAGACACAAAACAGGGAACTGATCCTTTTGGTAGATGATGATCCGGGTAATCTGAAAAGAGCACAGACAATTCTTGGGGAAGAATTTCGAATTTCTGCGACTACATCCGGGAAAATGGCATTATCACTTCTTTCAAAAGTGACGCCGGATCTGATCCTTCTGGATGTAAATATGCCGGAAATGAACGGATTTGAAACACTGACAAAGATTCGCGAACTTGAAAATGGAGCTGCGATACCGGTTGTGTTTCTGACCGGTGATAATGATGCGGAGACAGAGACAAAATGTTTTGAAGCAGGGGCGATGGATTTTGTCGGAAAACCATTCGTCTCACAGGTATTAGTAAGCCGTGTGAAACGGATTCTGGAGAATAAACAGTATCAGAATCATTTAGAAGATATGGTTGCATCACAGGTTGCCCAGATCACGCGCATGCAGGATGAGGTGATCACCGGTATCGCAAACCTGATCGAAAGCCGTGACAACAGCACAGGACTTCATGTAAAAAATACGCAGAACTATGTGCGGATTCTGACGAGGGCGCTGCGTGAGCGGGGACTTTATGCAGATATACTTGATTATAATTATGAACTCAATACGGTAAAAGCATCGGTACTTCATGACATTGGAAAAATTAAGACGCCGGATGCAATCCTTTTAAAACCGGGAAGACTTACTGACGAGGAGTTTGCTGTCATGAAAAGGCATACCGTAGATGGCTGTGAGATCATTGACGGGATCATAGGAACTGTGGAACATGAGGAATATGTGGATATTGCCAGAAAAATAGCAAGACACCATCACGAAAGATGGGATGGTACAGGATATCCGGATGGATTAGCCGGGGAGGAGATTCCGTTATGTGCAAGGATCATGGCGCTTGCAGATGTTTTTGATGCACTTTATCAGGAACGGTGTTACAAAAAAGCAATCCGTCCCGCATCGAAAGTATTTGAAATAATAAAGGAAAACAGCGGTTCCCAGTTTGATCCGAACCTTGCAGAAATTTTTTGTGAATTACAGCAGAAAATTACGGATGTCAGTGAATGAGGGGAAACGTTATGAAAAGAGAAATCAGGAAAGACAGAGCGGGACTGATCCCGTACATACTTTATACCATATATACGGTTTATATGGTAATGGCAGCAGTTTACTTAAAATGGCCTAGCTGGGTAGCTGCAGTGGTAGTCTGCGGACTTTTGGCAAGCATCGGGCTTCGGATTCTGTTAGGACGATCCGCAAAACTGGCAAAATTATTTTGTTCGGTAATGATCTGGATGAACATTATTTTATATACAGTTTTTACGGATGGATCGTCTCTTACCATGGCAACGGTTGCGGCAAGTGTCGTGATGTTGTCTCTTTTTGATCTGATCGAGATTAATTATATTTCGTTGGCAGCAACGCTTCTTTTGTTTGGTCTTGATACATTCCTGTTAGATAAAGTTAATTATGATAATCCGGTACGGGAAATGGAATTTTTTATGCAGTTTCTTGCGATCATCATCCTCGAACTCATGGAAAATAAACAGTTAAAGAACCGTATACAGCATGAAATCGAACTTGACGAGGCAATGCGTGAACTTGAAGAAGCGGAACATGCAAAAGATGATTTTATGGCAAATATTTCACATGAGATCCGCACACCGTTAAATTCGATCATCGGAATCGGCTCAGAGTTACTGGATGCGAAAGTGGATGATACGACCAAAGAGCAGTTATATGATATTACGGTCGCAGGCAGGAATCTGATGTCCTTAGTGTCTGATATTCTGGATTTCTCAGAACTTGAAAATGATACAATGGAGCTTGTGGAGGAGCCTTATAATATCACATCTGTGATCAATGATGTGGTAAATATGGCACATGTGTGGAATAAAGAAAAGAATCTTGAGATCATTGTGGATTGCGAGGCAGATATCCCGAATAATCTGCTTGGGGACAGTCAGAAGATCTACCGTATTATTTTAAATCTGATTAACAATGCGATCAAGTTTACGGATGCCGGAGGTGTCATTTTGTTTGTTGGCGCCCGCAAGGAACCATATGGTATCAATCTCATGGTGAAGGTAAAAGACACCGGAATCGGCATGAGTGAGAAAAATATAGATGCACTGGAAAATACATACAATCAGGTAGATACAACACGCGACAGACGAGCCGGAGGTGTTGGTTTAGGACTTGCGATCTCACGCAAAATGATCGCAAAGATGAATGGACATATGCATATCGAGAGTGTTCCTGATGTGGGGACAACCGTTTCCATTATCATACCGCAGAGAGTACTGACGGATATGCCGCTTGTATCTGTACGTGATGCAGGGGATAAAAAGATCGTTTTTTATATGAATCTCGAAAGATATCGCTTTGGGCAGCTTCGTGACGGTTATCTTGAATGTATACAGAGGATGATCGATCAGCTTCATGTAGATGCTGTGCGCTGCTCTACGATGCATGAGTTAAAGAACCGTATCGAACATGAAACATTTCAGTTCCTGTTTGTTGCGGATGTGGAATATTTTGAGGAACAGAGTTACTTTGACAGCCTGACCGACAAAATGAAAGTAGTTGTCATGGCAAACAGGGATTGTGATCTGCAGAAAGTCGGATCAGAAGTACAGCTTATTTACCGCCCAATCCATGTGTTCTCAATTGCCACTGTTTTAAATGGCGAAAAACTTCAGCAGGATGCTTATGATGAAAGGTGGCACCATGACAGATTCCGCATAAAGGGAGCAAAAATTCTCGCTGTGGATGACAGTGCCATGAATTTAAAAGTTGTTTCAAGCCTGCTTAGCCATTATGGAATTACGATCGATACGGCACTAAGCGGCAAAGAAGCCATAGAGAAAATAAGTGACAGAAGCTATGATCTTGTGTTTATGGATCACATGATGCCGGAAATGGATGGTGTGGAATGTATGCACAGGATTCATGAACTGCCGGGATTCAGGGAGAGAAAGATACCGGTCATAGCACTGACTGCCAATGCGATAGGCGGAGCCAGAGAGATGCTGATAAGAGAAGGATTTGATGATTTTGTTGCGAAACCGATTGAAAAGTCAGCAATGGAACGTGTCCTCCGCAAATATTTAAGTGCATTTATTGAAAAAGATACAGGGGAAGCAGAGAAAAATAAAACGGAAGTGACTGAGAAAATATCTGGTCAGTCCAAAGAGGAACAGAGTAGAAGTAGTGAAGTATCCGGCGAGTCAGAAGAAAGACAGAATGGAAGCAGTGAAGTATCCGGTGAGTCAGAAGAAAGACAGAATGGAAGCAAGGAAGTATCCAGCGGGTTATCAGAAGAAGAGAATTTTGAGGTGGCAGGTATTGATCATAAGTTAGGACTTTCCTATTTTGACGATAATGAAGCGGATTATATGGAGATCGTACAGTGTTTTTATGAACAGGGAAGAAGCCAGATCCAGACACTGCAGGAGTTGTATGATAAAAAAGACTGGGAAAATTATAAGATCAACATACATTCTCTGAAAGGACAGAGCCTGACGATCGGCGCAAAAGATCTTTCTGCAAAAGCAAAGAGAATGCAGGAAGCATGTGAGCATAAAAATGAAAATTATATCATACAAAACCATGTGGAGCTGATAGCAGATTATTGTGCGATTCTCGATGGACTGTCAAAATATGTAACGGCAGAGGGAGAAGAACAGACCTTGCTACAGAAATTAGCGGCTGCGATCGATAATTTTGATCAGGAGGAGGCAATACAACTGCTGGAAAACGTAAAAAATGAAGCAGGCAGTTCACTGACGGATTCGGATGCACAGATCATCACTGATATGACAGAACAGATCGGATTGTTTGATTTTTTCAGTGCGGCAGAAACATTAAAAAAATGGGGAGGTGACGTGCAATGAATAAGTTAAGTGACAGAATTATCCGGGTACTGATCCGGAAAGATGTTTCCATTCATGCACAGTTATTCCGGTTTATGTCACTGCTTGGAACGATTGCAATGGCAGTAGGCGGAGTTTATACGCTTGCCGAAGGGATGGAAATAAAAAATGTTATTGCATTGTTTGCCGGGGCATTTTTTATGGGAGTGCTTTTCTGGGCGGGAAAGAAATTTAAGCAATATGATATCTGTTCCTTTATTCTGATGCTGGGACTGAATGGGATTTTCCTGCCGGTTACATTTATGCGTTCCGGGGGTTTAAAAAGCGGTATGCCGCTCTGGTTTGTACTCGGTTTTATCTCACTCTTTTTTCTGCTCCGCGGAAAAGGACTTATTGCGGGAACAGTCATAACGATCATTGCAGATGCGGTCTGTTTTTATATAGCGATGGTTTATCCGGAGAAAATTGTTTATATGGAATCAGAATCTGTGGTTAACGTCGACATTATTGTAAGTACTGTTATAACTGTTTTTCTGACCTGTGCATTTATGTTTATTCAGATCACACTCTATGAGTATCAGCGAAAAGAAAATGAAAAACAGCAGGCAAAGCTAGTTGCTGCAATGAATACACAGAGCCGTTTTCTTGCCAATATGAGTCATGAGATCCGTACGCCGATCAATACGATCATAGGGTTAAATGAAATGACACTGCGGGAGGAGAATCTGTCGGACGATATTATTGAAAATGCCAATAATATCCAGAGCGCAAGTAAGATGCTGCTATCCCTGATCAATGATATTTTAGACCTGTCGAAGATCGAGGCTGGAAAAATGGAGGTTGTTCCGGCACGTTATGAGACAGGTAAGCTTTTCAGTGAGATCGTAAATACGACCTGGATACGTGCACATGAGAAAAATCTGGAGTTTTGTGTCAACGTATCCGAAAAACTGCCGTCAATGTTATACGGCGATGAAATGAGGATCAAACAGGTTCTGACGAATATTTTAAGTAATGCGATCAAGTACACGCAAAAAGGATCTGTTACGTTGTTTGTGGAAGGGGAGCAGACAGGGACGGATGAAATCCTTTTAAAAATGTCCGTGATCGATACCGGTATGGGAATCCGGCAGGATGATATGAAATATCTGTTTGACAGTTTTAAACGGGTCAATGAGGGCAATACGAAAGGAATCGAAGGAACAGGACTTGGACTTTCCATCTGCAGCCAGCTCGTAAATCTGATGGGCGGTCAGATCACGGTTGACAGTATTTATCAGAAGGGTTCCACTTTTACGATCACGATTCCACAGAAGATCGTGAATGCTGCACCGCTTGGAAATCTCAACTACAACAGTTCATCGAGACATCAGAGGTCTTCCTACAAAAAGAGTTTTGAAGCTCCGGAAGCAAAAGTACTTGTTGTGGACGATAATGATATGAATCTGCTTGTTGCCAAAAAGCTGCTCCGGGAGACAAAAGTCCAGCTTTCCTTAGCACACAGCGGAATGGAATGCTTAAAGCTGACGGCGAAAAATAATTATGATGTGATCTTTATGGATCATATGATGCCGGAAATGGATGGAGAAAAAACCATGGATCTGGTACGCAATCAGGAAGGCGGATTCTGCCGGAAAACACCGATTATCGCCCTGACGGCAAATGCAATGTCAGGAGCGGAAGAGAAGTATCGTAAAATGGGATTTTCCGATTATCTTGCGAAACCGATCAATGGCATTCTTTTTGAGGCAATGCTGCTTCGTTATCTGCCGAAGGAGCGTATTGAATATATGGTTGCTCCGGATGAGATCAGTGAAATGGACGGATTCCGTATTTTAGGGCAGAAGAAAAAACAGAAACTGATCATCAGTACAGATAATGTGGTAGATCTGCCGAATGATGTGGTAAGGCAGCTTGGAATACCGATGATGCATTATTTTGTAAACACGGAATACGGTCATTTTGAGGATATGGTGGAAATCCATTCGGACAGCCTGCTTTCTTATATTGAAAAAGATCAGTATGCAAAATCAGAAGCACCGACAGTCGGGGAGTATGAGACATTTTTTGGAAATCTGCTTGAGGAGGCAGAGCAGGTGCTTCACATCTGTATTGCTTCCGGATCGGGAAAGGGATTTGAGAATGCAGGAAAGGCAGCAGCCGGATTTTCCCATGTGCAGGTCTATGATTCGGGACATTTATCCAGTGGCACAGGACTGATGGTAATGCAGGCGGCAAACATGTCATTGAAAAACAGGGATATGGATGAGATAATACAGAAGTTAGATGAGATGCAGAAAAAAGTGCAGACAAGTTTTATACTTGACAGTTCTAAGCAGCTTTACCGCAGCGGGCTCTTAAATAAGCAGGTTTGGAAACTGACAGAGATGCTGCAGTGTCATCCGGTTTTGTCACTGCACAAAAAGAAAATAGTGCCGTCCGCGATCTTTTTTGGTGATACGGAGAATGTTTATAAAAAATATATTCGTGCGCAGATGGCGCGGTTTGCCTCCATTGATCAGAGAGTTTTGTTTATAACGTCTGCAGGGTGTTCAAAAGAGACGAAAGACATGATCTTAGAGGAAGTGCAAAAATATAAGCAATTCGATCAGGTATACATGCAGGAGGCATCGGCGGCAATCACGAGTAACTGCGGAGCGGGGTGTTTTGGACTTATTTATATGTTAGAGTAAGATTTTAATGGTGCTGTTTGCATCATAAATATAGTACGAAAGGAAGGATGAGGAATGAAAAGTGTAAAGAAAAAGATAACGGCAATGTTGATGGCAATTCTTCTTATATTTAGCGGGAGCATGATCGCAGTGGATGTTATGCAGCCAGTCACTGTTGCAGCGGCATCTGCTGTAAAGCTGAATAAAACGAGCCTGACGATGACAAAGGGAAAGACATATCAGCTTAAATTAAGACCGGCGCAGAAAAAAGTGAAATGGTCATCTTCAAAGAAAAAAGTAGTCAGCGTTTCAAAAAGTGGAAAACTGACTGCAAAAAAAGCAGGAAAAGCAACAATTACGGCAAAGGTCGGGAAAAAGAAATATACCTGCAAAGTAACGGTAAAAAATAAGCCGGCGGCTGTTCTGACAAAAGCAGATAAAGAGAAAGCAGAAGTTCTAAAGCTGATCAACAAGGAGAGAAAGGCGCAGGGAAAATCTTCTCTGAAAATGAATGATACCTTAAATGCTGCAGCAGATAAGCGGGCAAAAGAGCTTACACAGCTGTTTTCGCATACAAGACCAAACGGAGAGAGCTGTTTTTCTATTTTAAGTGAAAAGAAGTATCAGGTAAATTATCGCAGTGCAGGTGAAAATATTGCGGCAGGTTATACCGATGCAGCAGATGTTATGAATGGATGGATGAACTCACCGGGACATCGTGCTAATATTTTAAGCGATTCTTATGATCAGGTTGGAATCGGTTATTATTATGATGCGAATGCGCCATATCGTTATTATTGGGTGCAGATCTTTATGGGAAGCTGGTAAAAAAGTATTGACATTTTAAGAAAGAGTGTTATACTCGGACACATAAAAACAGAATATGATCTTCAGGGCAGGGTGAGATTCCCTACCGGTGGTATAGCCCACGAGCCGCAAGGCATGATTCGGTGTAACTCCGAAGCCGACAGTATAGTCTGGATGAAAGAAGATATGGATAAGCAGGATTGAAAGGATCGTTTTAAACGATCGGTAAGAATGCATACAAGGCTCTGGAATAGTTTTATTTCAGAGCCTTTTTGTTTGTGACAATAGAATTTCGCAGAGCGTGTATTCTATCGTCATGAATCAACAAAGATTGCAGATTCTGTCTTGCAGAAAGGGGAATGTATTCATGCAACAGGAAAGATATATGCGCCGTGCAATGGAACTTGCAGAACTCGGCAGAGGATGGACAAAGACAAATCCGGTGGTTGGTGCGGTTCTTGTAAAAGGGGACAGGATCATCGGGGAAGGCTATCATAAAAAATTTGGCGGACTTCACGCAGAGAGGGAAGCGCTGGCGGATTGCAGGAGCAGGGGAGAAGATCCGGCGGGAGCAGACCTTTATGTGACATTAGAACCGTGCTGTCATTACGGGAAAACGCCTCCATGTACACAGGCGATCATAGAAGCTGGCATCAGCCATGTGTTTGTCGGGGCGAAAGATATTAATCCACTTGTGGCGGGAGGAGGAATCCGGCAGTTAAGGGAGCAAGGCATCCTGTTGACGGAAGGAGTTTTACAGGAGGAATGTGAGTACCAAAATCGGGTATTTTTTCATTATATCCAGACAAAACTGCCCTATGTGCGGATGAAATATGCGATGACACTGGATGGAAAAATCGCATCGGCATCTGGAAAATCGCAATGGATCACCGGAGAGGCGGCAAGAGAACAGGTACACCGCATGCGGCATGAAATGACCGGAATCATGGTTGGGGCAGGCACGGTAATCGCGGATGATCCAATGTTAAACTGCCGTCTGCCGCAGACAAAAGACCCGGTCAGGATCGTTTGTGATACGACACTGCGGATACCGCTTAAGAGCCGTATCGTGCAGACCGCAGAGGAGCAGAAGACCATCATTGCAACCTGCTGCCAAGATGAAGCAAGGATCAGGGAATATCAGAAATATGCATGCCGGATCATAGTGACAGAGCGTGCGGATGGAAAAGTAGATTTAAAAGAACTGATGCGGCAGCTTGGAGCAGACGGGATCGAGAGTGTATTACTTGAGGGCGGTGCCATGCTGAACTGGTCGGCGTTAGAAGCCGGAATCGTCAATGAGGTGTATGCGTATGTGGCACCGAAACTGTTTGGCGGTGCAGATGCCAAAAGTCCGGTTGCAGGAATGGGCGTGGATCATCCCGATGATGCGTACCATCTGGTCAATCAGAGGATACAGCAGGTGGGGGAGGACATTCTGATCACCGGGGAGCTGAAAAATAAATGAGAGGGAAATAGATACATAAGGTTTGAACATACTGTAAAAAGGCAGGGAGGGGAGGAAATTTGTTTACAGGAATTGTGGAAGAGGTCGGAAGAATCATAACAGCGGACCGGAAAGGCAATTCTGCCAGACTGAAAATAGAGGCAGAAAAAGTATTGGAGGATATCAAAATTGGTGACAGCATTGCCGTCAACGGAATCTGTCTTACCGTGACATCTTTTGGAAAAAACTATTTTACCGCCGATGTGATGCACGAAACGCTGCGGAGGTCATCGATTGGAGAAGCAGCGTCAGGCAGCCCGGTGAATCTGGAGCGCGCGATGGCGGCGAACGGCAGATTTGGCGGTCACATCGTGACAGGACATATTGACGGAACCGGAACGATCTGTGAAGTCATATCAGATGAGATCGCGATTTATTATTCCATTAAAGCGCCTGAGAAGATCATGCACTACATTGTTGAAAAGGGTTCTGTCGCAGTGGATGGGATCAGCCTTACCATTGCAGAAACGACACAGACCACTTTTATGGTGTCTGTTATCCCACATACGGCGCAGTGTACGGTTTTGGCTCACAAAAAGGCGGGGGATAAGGTAAATCTGGAAAATGACTGTATCGGGAAGTATATAGAACATTTTTTGAACTGGAAGGAAGAAAAAATAACGGAGAGTAAGATCACGAAGGAGTTTTTATTTTCTAATGGATTTTGAAAACTCAGAAAAATCAAGTGAAAGTTCTTGTATAGAAAGGGAGAAGTATAATGAGAGAATTTGATACAGTGGAACAGGCATTAGAAGAATTGAAAAAAGGAAAGATCATTCTTGTGACAGATGATGAAGATCGTGAGAATGAAGGGGATTTTATCTGCGCGGCAGAGTTTGCAACGACAGAAAATCTGAATTTTATGGCAACACATGGAAAAGGACTGATCTGCATGCCGATGTCAAAGGAGATCTGTGAAAAATTAAGACTCCCGCAGATGGTGGCAGACAATACGGATAACCATGAGACCGCATTTACCGTATCGATCGATTATGTCGGCACAACGACTGGAATATCGGCGGAGGAACGCGGTATGACGGCAAGGCATTGCATCAGTGAGGATGCAAAACCGGAAGATTTTCGCAGACCGGGACACATGTTTCCACTGCTTGCAAAAAAGAATGGTGTGTTAGAACGTAACGGTCATACAGAAGCAACCGTTGACCTGATGCGTCTTGCCGGATTAAAAGAGTGTGGTTTATGCTGTGAGATTATGCGTGAGGACGGAACAATGATGCGTACAACAGAACTTATGGAACTGGCAGAAAAATGGAATATCTGTTTTATCACGATCGCGGCAATTCAGGAGTACCGCAAAAAACATGAGAAACTGGTAGAGTGCGCAGCAGTCGCAAAACTCCCGACAAAATATGGAGAATTTAAAGCGTATGGTTATCAGAATATTTTAAACGGGGAACATCATGTTGCGCTGGTAAAAGGTGAGATCGGAGACGGAGAGGATGTGCTGTGCCGTGTACACTCCGAGTGCCTGACGGGAGATGTATTCGGATCTCTGAGGTGTGACTGCGGGGAACAGCTTGCTGCGGCAATGGAACAGATCGAAAAAGAAGGCCGCGGAATCCTGCTTTATATGCGGCAGGAGGGAAGAGGCATCGGATTACTGAACAAGCTGCGCGCCTATACATTGCAGGAGGAAGGAATGGATACGTTAGAGGCGAACCTTGCGCTCGGTTTTGCGGGGGATGAGCGGGAGTATTACATCGGAGCACAGATTTTAAAAGATCTCGGTGTAAAAACGCTGCGGCTTCTGACCAATAACCCGGATAAAGTTTACCAACTGAAAGATTATGGCATGGAGATCAAAGAGCGCGTGCCGATCCAGATGAAGGCGACACCGTATGATCTGTTTTATCTGCGGACGAAACAGGAAAAGATGGGGCATATGCTTCGTTTTGAATAAGAGGATAAATATAATATTAAGTATCTATGGTGTCAACCTGACATCAACATTATAAAAAAGGAGATAAAAAAATGAACGTTTTAGAAGGAAAATTAACAGGAGCAGAGGATATTAAGATTGGGATCGTGGCAGCGAGGTTTAATGAATTTATCGTGTCAAGACTGATCGGGGGTGCACTTGACGGGTTGAAGCGTCATGATGTACCGGAGGAGCAGATTGATCTGGCATGGGTGCCGGGAGCGTTTGAGATACCGGTGATCGCAGAGAAGATGGCGGCAAGTGGAAAGTATGATGCAGTGATCTGCCTTGGGGCAGTGATACGCGGGGCAACGAGCCATTATGATTATGTGTGCAATGAAGTTTCCAAAGGGATTGCAAGCGTTTCCTTACAGAGCAAAATTCCGGTTATGTTTGGCGTTCTCACGACAGATAATATTGAACAGGCAATCGAGCGTGCCGGAAGCAAGGCGGGAAATAAGGGATATGAATGCGCTGTGGGTGCGATCGAGATGGTGAACCTGATGCGTGTAATGAAGAAGTAAAGAAGAGCCCAGGCGGTGCCAGATGTTTCTGGATTCTAAGCTGCCTTAAAAATGGTTCGTTCCCGGATTCTAATACCTAAAAAGGGAGCATCCCAAAGTTTGTGTAAACCTCCAAACTGATGTAAGATAAAATTACTCAGTTTGGAGGTTATTTTTATGGCAAGAAGAAAAGACAGCCCAAAAACTCCTGTATAATGCAGATATGGGCAGAATCCGGAAAATCGGCTCTGCCCATTTGTAACTATTCACAAATCTTATATCAGTTTTTAGCGTTTACACAAAACTTGAAACGGTCTCGGGGCTGTCGCACTATCTGATTAAAATCAGCAGTGTCTCAGCTCCTTTTTTATAGATTTTTTCTATATCTTGAATGATTGCAAAACTGTATTACTGACTCAAGGTTCGAACCACATCCTTATATCGTTCCGATTTGCTTACTTTATCCTCTTTTGTGACACCGTAATATCTGTATATATCTTTATAGATACTCTGAAAGTTTTTAACCACCTTTTTATTTCCACCAGCCCCACCGCCAATATATGCATATTTTTTTTCGATAACAATATACATGGTATCATTGATATCATCAAATGCTTTTTTGAATTTATGAAAGTCAATATCAAATTCTGTCGAAGGGATTTCCATTGCCCTCTGCATTCGATCCTCGCTTTGCCTGATATAAGCCTCCACATCTTTTGGCGATTCGCTCTTTAATTTAGGACAGGCAGTAGATTCTCCTAATAATTCTGGAGCATATTGAATGATAAAAGAGGCTCTCATCTGCTGATATTCTTCTGGAAATTCTTCAGCATCCTTATCGACTTCAGCAAACCCATATCTATTTACGATATACTCTATTACTTCATCCAAACTATGACCTTCACATGAAAGGGTTTTATCCACATAGAACCGCTTAATTTTATTTTTTGCTCTTTGAATTTTCTGTTTTAGAGTAAGTTTTGCATTTTTCTTAAAAAAAATGGAGGTCGGTCCATCGGCTCCTCCAATAACAGAAACTGCGCTCGCGCTTTTTTTCATAAACACCTGTCCTATTCAAAATAAAATTTATCATCCTAATAAACTGGAAGTTTTCTATTGTTCTTTATACTTCCTTTCAATGCACAAACTATAAACCGCCATGATTACTATTGTTTCTATCATTACACCCAATACTGACAGTAAAATAAACGGAGAATTCTGTCCTGAAAGCAGCGGCAATCCCAATGCAATCAAAATCACTCCATAAATAACAAACAACTTACCAACAGCACGATTGTAACCCGCGATATCATTTATAGATATAGGTTTTATGTTTGCCCAAAAGCCAACCACTTTTCTTGAAAAATATGCGCTTATTCCAAGCCCAATGATAATAACGCCACCAATCGCCCATATAACAAACCCTATAATATTTCCCATCATAATATCCCTCCCAACAAAACCCGTCCCGCTAATTAGTTTTATTATAGCATATCTATGAGCCTATTCTACTCTAATATTATTTTTTGTATATTACCAGTTCGTCAAACATGAAGTTGTCGCTTTACTTTACTTCTGTTGCGTCTTAACCAAAATGCATTCGGTTACAAGTGCCATCGTTATCAAGGCTCCCACAAAGGTGAAATAACTCAATCCATACACCAACGGCAAAAGAGAAATAACTGTTGTAATAATTGAAAGAACAAACATAGAATTGAAAACTCCATTTTTCTTTAATGAAATCAACGACAGCAACAAGATAACAACAGTAAGTACGGCTGTAATAAGTGGAGCAAAATTTGCATAGCCAAACGGTATTGGACTAAAGTATGAGAATGTTTCTTTTACTCTTTCTGTCGGAGATGGAGCAAAAGTACAAACTGCCCCCAGCGGCAATATTTCTAACGCTATTGTTATAGCTGGCAAAACTACTAAATTGATTTTCTTCATGTTCTGTACCTCTTTCGTAAATACCGAGTTGTTAAACTCTTTCTCTGTTCCATCTTCTTGCCCTTCGGACAAGAAGTATCCCTCGCTCTAAAGAGCTCGGTCAATTCAGATTTTTATAGTACAATCTTTTTCCATTTCCTAATCTTAGTTCTGAAAGTTCCGAACGGAGCAACCGTATTAACATGTATAAACTTGTATACTTCCCAGACCGCTGTTTTGGTTGCTTCATCGGCCCACTTTCTCATATGTGGCTCGAATAACTCTTCATCGCTTAATGAGTCAATGATTTCATAAATCGAATTAATATTCTCATTCAGCATGTCTTTCAGCTCCTGAAGCGAAAGATGAGCATATGTATCTGTAAACCATTGATATAATTCGCCAAGCTGATTCCACTTAAAATTATCTGAAGGAGTCTTGACATGAAGACCTTTTCTTTCATCAGATTCCCATTTAATAACAAGCGTTGTCCAGCCAACCTGATAAGCAAGATTTTCTGCCGGAGTTCTGTCAACTTCCTCAACTCTCTTATCTTTTAATGATTCTGGAATAATATCGAATTCTGAAATGTACTTTGCAAAACTTTTATTTATCTCGTTCTTAAGTTCATCTTTATTCTCGTATGTTCTCAAAATACTCCTCCTCGGTTCTATGTCCCTTATTTCAGCAGTAAAACGCTATTCCGCTTTAGGTTCAAAGTCCATCCGACCGATGGATTTGATCAGGAAGCTCAAGATTCCGAAAGCTTATTTGTTATATTCCTGTTCTAATTCATCCGCTAAATATGCATCACTCATGCAGTGCATATCCGATACGCCGTCCCGCATCAGCTGATAAACCTCAGAATTGTAGAAAAAGGCCAATGCCTCATCTAATGAAAGACCCTGCTGTTTTGAAAAACGCTCGATGACACGACTATATTTTTTCTGAAGTAAAATCGGATTTGCCTTCATACTCTTTCACTCCCTTCAAAATGTAGCAAAGATAGTGCTTTTTCTGTGCGAAAACAACTTTGCAGATTCGGCTTTTCATATCTCAACCGATTGATAGCCTCTGCTTTATCAATCAATCCGTCAAAAAACAATTCCACAGTATTAAATACCTTATCATTAGCAACACCACCAAGCACAAGGTCATAATCTGTCATATCTTTTCCGCTACGACAATTCAGAATAAAATCAAGCCATTCCTCGGAATAGGAGTCAAATTTCAAAACTTTCAGTTCAGATTCTCGGCTCTCATCATATTCATATTTTGAAATAATACCGTCTTTTCCTCGGCGTTTGAATTTTCCACACCATTTTACAGCCTGTTCATACAACGGCGTGACATAAAAGCCTCTCCCAAAGTCTACGTTATGACGGGAATGAATCAAATCAGGCTGTGCGATTCCTAAAAAAGAACCATGGTAAAGAATCATACTTCCACCCCCTTTTCTCCCATCACATCAAGGAGGTCATCTACAATATATTCCCGGCTCTGCGTATGCAAAATTTCATATTCTGGCACAATATAACCGTTAAGAATATCGCTCTTTTCGGTAAATGCCTGATAAACGCGTTCCGCATCCACCCCTAACTTTGCCGCAACATTTTCAATGCAGAATATAGCAAATTCAAGTTCATTAGAATTTTTTATCTTCTCATCTGCTACCATACACACACCTCCTCATATTACATAATGCACTATACTTCTTTACAAACAACGATTTATTGATTCCATTTTAACACAGGACATAATGTAATCAAAATTATTTTGCAAAAAAACAAGCCCAATAGCAGCATCTTGCCACATATCGGACTTGTCTGTTATTTTGATTTTTTAATAAAGCTATCTGCCAAGTGTGTCAGAGATATTTTCGGAAGATTTCACTTCCGTGCTTTCAGAGGATTTCACTTCTGTACTTTCAGAGGATTTTACCTCAGTGTTCTCAGACGATTTCACTTCAGTACTCTCAGACGATTTTACCTCCGTATTTTCGGAAGATTTCACCTCCGTATCTTCGGAAGATTTCACTTCCGTGCTTTCAGAAGATTTCATATCTGTCTTTTCCGAAGAAGGCATGTTCAGATTCCATGTGGATGCAGGGACTGGTACTTCAGTTGTCTCGGTCGGATTTTCCGTCTCTGTCTCATGGATCACATCTGGATCTTCATAAACAACCTCATCAACTCCGGTACGAAGAAGGATCCCCTTTGAACCGAGAATATTTACGCTGATCGTATCTCCATCTTTTACGTTATCGAGACTGGTTGTAACAAGTGCAGAAGAAATGTAGTTGGTAGGAACTTTCTCGCCATTTACAAAGATCTTTGTATTCTTGGTAAATCTTGAACCGTACACAGCAAAAATATTGCGGTCAGAATTTTTGCGGAGATTGGAAATCGTAACATCCTCCACATCCATCTGAAGGTCAGTAGCAGGATAGGGATCCTCGCCGCTGTAAGTATATCTTTTGCCGTAAAGTAAATCATACTGCAGATTCTCAAGACCATTTAAGTATGTCTCGGAATTGCGCTGTGTCTGATGGTAATTAAACATGGTTCCTTCGTGGATACCTGCCTGATCTGTGATCTGGGAAAGAAGCTGGTAAGCGGTCAGATCAGCATCTTCTTTCGGAAGTCCCATATTATTCCAGGTGATATATTTTGTCTTGAAAATATCACCGGATTTCATATCAGAATCAGAAAGTCCCATGGTCGGAAGATGATCGCCGAACATTACGACGATGGTATCCTCACCACGACGGTCAACAGCGGAGATCAGATCGCCGATGAAATCATCTACCTCATGGATCATATTTACGTAATATTCCCACTGATTGTTTGATTCTTCTGTTGCTGCGCCGGTAACTTTGATTGCCGGATCAGTTAAAATCTTTTCGGTCGGGTAATCACCGTGGCCTTCTACGGTGATCGTATATACAAAATCGGACTGATCTTTTGTGGAATCCAAGGCTTTTACAGTTTCCTGAACCAGTACATCATCCGTTGGCCAGTTGCCGTTTGGTGTGTACTGTGTGATGTTCATCAGCTCTTTACTGGTAAATGTGTCAAATCCCATCATGGAGAAAGCATTGTTTCTGCTGTAAAAAGTAGCTGTATTATTGTGAACTACATGTGTTCCGTAACCGATCTTTGATAAGTCAGATGCAATACTTTCGCAGTCTGTCTGTTTTAAAATGGTTTTGTAAGGATATTCACCGGTTCCGAAATACTGCATGCTCATGCCGGTTAAAACTTCAAACTCTGTGTTTGCGGTACCTGCGCCGACAACCGGAACGGTAAGATATCCGGTCGAGTAGTTACTCTCTAAATTATGGAAATTCGGAATCGGATCTTCGGACATATTTAAAAAGTTTACTTCGTAAGGATCTGTAAATGACTCTAACAGGACACAAATGATATTTGGTTCGCTGTCTTTTGAAACTGTTGTCTGTTCCTTGGAAGAATTGACCAGAGTTTCAATCGCGTCGACAGTTTCCTCAGAATAATCATCCGGTTTGCTCATACCACGGCCAACCACGCTGGTGGAGAAACCGTATACAAAACCATAATCAGCATAACCCTGGGCAATGTTGGAAAAATAGGAAGCAAGGATGTTAGAACCCTGTGCAGCCTGTGTTGTGATCGGAAGTCCTACTAAAAGTAAGGCAGCAATCGCAACTGGTCCTAATACAAAATGACGTTTTCCCTGATATTTTGGCCCTTTTGCAAAAAAGAAACCTAAAAATACAAAAAATGCAACAACAACACCGACTACAAGAGTTGCCTCTTCTGCGGTAAAATAGTTTGTATTCTGCATTGCGAACAGGTCAGAGATACATTTTAGATCGGTGTAGCTGAAAGGTGTGACACGGTTTGAAAGGATCAGACCGTTGATTGTACCAAGAAACAGCCATAAACCACTGATCAGTACACGTAGCTGCGCCCTGCACCGGAACAGGTATACGATCGAGAGCGATGCAAATACGATAAATGCATTGTAAAGGTATGCAAGTGTGTGATTATGTAAGAAAGAGATGGTTGAAAGAAAATCTCTTCTTGAAATCACTTCGATCGCAAATGTCAGCATGCATGCTAAGATAAAATGAAATACTAATGAGTACTTGTTTAAAAATGCTATCATTTTATAATATTTTTCGCCGTGTGGCTTTTTCTTTGGTAATTTTGAACGGATAAGAGAAATCTTATCAAGACAAAGATGTAATTTTTCTTTCATGGTGACCTCCCAAAGTTTCGTATAATATCAAACTGTCTATCTTTAAATGGAAATGCTGTTGTTTTTGGTATTTTGTAAAAGGTACGTAAACCCTGTGTAAAAATATTATTTTTGACACTAAGAGAATATATCGCTTCTCAGGTAAAAAATCAATCGGAAAGATGAATAAAAAAGAATGAACAATCTGTGTTTTTCTATTGAATATGAATAAAAAATGAACAAAATATGTCCAAAACAGGTAAAAACAGGAAGAAAATTGGGATTGCAAGTGTGCAAATCTCCTATATAATAAGGAAAGAAGGTAATCAGATAAGCCCCAGATATTATAAAGTGCTGTCTGCACAGGCATATCAGGAAAATGTTGCGTCGGGAAAGGAGAGCCACATATGGGAGAGTTTACTCATTTTAATAAGGAAGGAAATGCGATCATGGTGGATGTTCATGCCAAGGATGATACCTACCGTGTGGCAGTGGCAGCCGGAAAGATATATGTCAATGAGGAGGTGTATGCGGCAATCAAGGGACATACCGCAAAAAAAGGAGATGTTCTTGGGGTGGCGCGCATTGCAGGAATCATGGCAGCAAAGAAAAATTCGGAACTGATCCCCCTATGTCATATCATTGCACTGACAGACTGTGAAGTCAGCTTTAAGATGCATGATGAGGAAAGTGCTATTGAGGCAATCTGTAAGACCTCCTGTATCGGAAAGACAGGTGTTGAGATGGAGGCGATGACAGGGGTGAGTGTGACACTTCTGACCATTTACGATATGTGCAAGGCGATGGACCGTGGGATGCGGATCACCGACATTCATTTGCTGGAAAAGGATGGTGGCAAGAGTGGACATTATGTCTGTGAAAAATAAGATTGGTGCCCGCCAAATGATGGTTTGTTTATGAAATAAATCGCCCGTCCAAATGGTGTTTCATAGGCTTGTGAATGGCATCTTGCGCAAAGCCGAAGTAATTTTTGTTCCGTTGTACGAAAATAAGAAAAGTCTAGGTATGCCTGATTTAGGTTTTCTCGGAGTGACGTGACCGGCAACAACGAGTCATCCATGACTCGATGCTGCCTTGTTCTGCCATCCGTGGCAGAACATCACTGTGTATCTACAGGCACACTAAGATTTTCTAATTTTCTCCCAAAGTCACAAAATCAGCTCCGACTTTGCGCAAGATGCCAGCCGTCAGGTTATGAACACCATTTGGGTGGGCGGTTCATCTCAAAACTGGGGGCGTAGGTGCGAATTTTTGATATTCGCTTGAATGAAAATATGCTTAAAATGCTAATGTGCTGTATCATTAATATTCATCCTAAGGAATTGCTAGAATTTTTATCTGCTGCATTGCATAATACGGATTACTTGGCAAATTGCCAGACCAAATAACACAGAATATTTTTTCAAATGTGTATGGCAATAAAGACACAAAACACTAAAAATTTACGCACTCCCAAGGTTGTAAAATGAGTTCCCCGGCGAAGGGTGGTTCACAGCCTTACGGCTGGCAAATCGCATCAAACCGGGATTCGTTTTGTGACTTTGGGAGAAAATTAGAAAGTCTTAGTATGCCTGCCCGAAATACAGTGTTGTGCTGCCACGGACGGCAGCACAAGTCTTAATGTGCCCGGATGGCACATTTAAGACGCACACGTCACTCCACCACAATATAAATCAGGCATACTTAGACTTTCTTATTTTCGGACAACGGAACAAAACAGTCCCGGCTTGATGCAATTTGCCAATCAAAAACCCCGGAACCACCCTTCACCGGGGAACTCAACTCACACCCAAACCAGCATTTGGCGGGCAGGTTCATGGAATTATTAACAGTTATCAACAAGCATGGATATTATTGAAACAAATCAGCATAGAAATGGAGAGTAAGATGAATAATAAGTACACAGTCGGAATCATAACAGCAAGCGACAAAGGTTCAAAGGGAGAGCGTGAGGATATCAGTGGAAAACGGATCAGAGAAATACTGCCGTCTGAAAAATACGAAATTATATCCTATCGGGTGCTGCCGGACGAGCAAAAAGAGCTGGAACAGGAAATGATAAGGCTTGCGGATGAATGTAAATGCAGTCTGATCTTAACGACAGGTGGAACAGGATTTTCCCTGCGGGATGTGACACCGGAGGCAACGCTTGCCGTTTGTGACCGGAATGCACCGGGAATTGCGGAGGCAATCCGGGCTTACAGCATGACAATTACGAAGCGTGCCATGTTAAGCCGTGGTGCAAGTGCGATCCGGGGGCAGTCCCTGATCGTAAATCTGCCGGGCAGTCCAAAAGCGGTCGAGGAAAGCCTGACTTATATCTTAGATTCGCTGGAACATGGGATGGATATTTTGTTGGGGAGAGATGGGGAATGTGCGCGGAGAGGATAGCTGTGTGGTGCTGAATGAGGTATGTCTGCCGGTTAAAATTTGAGAGATATTTTTAAAATACTATTTTCAAGCTGAGAAAATAGTGTTATACTTATAAAAGAATAACGAGGGTGTTACTGGAGAGATTCCGTAATGCCCTTTTCTGATTCATATGGTTTCCCGTATTATAAGGCAGTTCAAAATTGATGTAGCAGGAAGTTAAGAGTTGCCTATGGTATATGGAATCTTTATAAGAATAATGAAAAATTTAGCAGAAAGGCTGGAAAAAAGATGATTACAGTAAATGCAATGGGCGATACCTGCCCGATTCCGGTAGTAAAAACAAAAAATGCAATCAAAGAGCTTAAAGGTTCTGGTGTTGTGGAGACACTGGTGGATAACGAGATCGCGGTTCAGAATCTGACGAAGATGGCAAAACAGAAAGGCTATGGAGTGAAGTCCGAGAAAATCGCAGAGGGACAGTATAAAGTGACGATGGAGATTGGAGATGGAGCAGCGGACCAGAGTGATGAAATGTCCGTAACAGACACAGAAAAAGAAACCTGTGCTCCGAATGCAATCCATGGCAACACGGTTGTTGTGATCTCTGCAGATCATATGGGTGAGGGCGATAATGAGCTTGGAAAAGTTCTGATCAAGGGCTTTATTTATGCGCTGACAGAGCAGGATGTATTACCGAAAACCATGCTTTTTTATAACGGAGGTGCAAAACTGACCTGTGAGGAATCACCGACACTTGAGGATCTGAAATCATTAGAGGCACAGGGCGTGGAGATTTTAACCTGTGGTACATGCCTTAATCACTATGGACTTACGGATAAACTTCAGGTGGGAAGTGTAACAAATATGTATGTGATTGCTGAGAAAATGACACAGGCAGGAAATATTGTAAAACCATGATTTATTTAGATAATGCGGCAACTACATTTCCAAAACCACCGGAGGTAGAACAAGCCGTCACGGAGGCATTTCATACACTTGGAAATGCAGGAAGAGGAGCACACGCGGCAACACTTGATGCATCCAGGATCATTTATGGAACCAGAGAGCGGCTTGCAGAATTATTTCACGCGGAAGATGCATCACGTATTGCATTTACCTGTAATGTGACAGAAGCGTTAAATATTGCGATTCAGGGTTTATTTGAACCGGGAGATCACGTGATCACATCGGTATGTGAACATAACTCTGTCCTGCGTCCATTGTATCTGATGGAGCAGCGGGGCGTGAAGGTCACATATCTTCCGGCAGATTTTAAGGGACGGATTTTGTATGATGAGCTGGAACATGCATATCAGTCGGATACGAAAGCAGTTGTGATCACACATGCGTCAAATCTGACAGGAAATGTGACAGATTTAGAACATATCGCTGCTTTTACAGAAAAACATCATCTTCTGTTAATTGTGGATGCTGCTCAGACCGCCGGAGTACTTCCAATCGATGTGCAGAAACAGAATATCGATGTACTCTGTTTTACCGGTCATAAAGGATTACTTGGCCCGCAGGGAACCGGAGGAATTTATGTGCGGAAAGGTGTGGATATCCGACCGCTTTTAGCGGGAGGAACCGGAGTCAAAAGTTACAGTAAAGCGCAGCCGGAAGAAATGCCGACCGCGCTTGAAGCTGGGACATTAAACGGACATGGGATTGCCGGATTGTACGCTGCTTTGGGTTATCTGCAAAAAATGGGCATTGGTATGATCTATAAACGTGAGATGGCTCTGGCAGATCGGTTTTATAATGGCGTAAAAGATATTTCCGGTGTAAACATTTATGGAGATTTTACAACGGAAAACAGAGTGGCAGTTGTCTCATTAAATATCAGGGATTTAGATTCCGGCAGTGTAAGCGACTGGCTCTGGGAAGATTATGAGATCGCAGTCCGTGCGGGGGCACATTGTGCGCCTATGATGCATGAGACGCTTGGAACAAAAGAGCAGGGGGCAGTAAGATTCAGCTTTTCCCATTTTAATACGGATGAGGAAGTGGATGCTGCGGTGCGAGCTGTGCGGGAGATTGCGGAGGAAGCATGACGGAAAGAGTCTGCATAATAAGCGGCAAAGAAAAGAGGATAGATATGAGTTTGGGAAAAAGAAAGCTTCATGAACAGGTGAGGCTGCGTATTTATGGAGATGAGCTTATATTCGGACCTGGCATTGCACAAATTATGGAACTTGTGGAGAAAACGGGATCTCTTTCTGAGGCGTGCCGTCAGATGCAGATGGCATATTCGAAAGGCTGGAGAATTGTAAAACGCGCTGAAAATGAACTTGGCTTTTCACTTATGACCGGAAATAGTGGTGGAAAAGGCGGCGGCAATATGACATTGACAGAACAGGGAAGGAATTTCATGGAAAAGTATCAGGCGATGGATGCGGAGTTAAAGAAGGATGCACAGACGTTGTTTGAAAAATATTTCACAAATTAATTTATAGAAAATGTCAATAACTCTCATCCTTTCAGGCATAAAACAGAGTGCGCACAGATCACGGAGGTGTAAGACAGATATGGAACAAAATCAGGAAAAAATCATATTTTGCAAGGGTGGCGGATGCACTGCAAAGCTCGGTGCAGGCATTTTAAGCAGAGTGTTAGAGCGTTTGCCGAAAGGCCCGGCAGATGAGAATCTTCTCATCGGATATGACAGCAAGGATGATGCAGCAGTCTATCGTATTTCCGATGATACGGCAATCGTACAGACCCTTGATTTTTTCCCCCCAATGGTGGATGATCCGTACACCTTTGGAAAAATTGCGGCGGCAAATGCGCTCAGTGATATCTATGCGATGGGCGGCGAAGTAAAGACAGCATTAAATATCGTATGTTTTCCGGAGAGTATGGATTTGAATATTTTAGGTGAGATCATGCGGGGCGGCTCCGAAAAAGTCATTGAGGCGGGAGGAACTCTTGCAGGCGGTCATTCCATTGCCGATACAGATGTGAAGTATGGACTTTCTGTCATGGGAACTGTGCATCCGGACAAGATATATCCGAATAATCAGGGAAAACCGGGTGACAAACTGATCTTAACAAAGAAACTCGGAGTTGGAATTGTCTGTACGGCAAACCGTGTAAAAGAGGCATCTGATGCTGCAATGGAACAGGCAGTTGCATCTATGACAATGTTGAATAAATATGCTTCCCATATCTGTCATCCATATGAGATCCATGCATGTACAGATGTGACAGGCTTTGGTTTTTTGGGACATCTGCATGAAATGATGGATGGGAAGTTATCCTGCCGTATTTTTGCAGACCAGGTACCTGTGATAAAAGAAGCACTTGATTATGCAGATGAGTTTTTGCTGACGGCGGCAGGTCAGAAAAACCGGAATCATGTGGGTGAATCTGTTTCATTTGAAAATGTCACTTTTGCAATGGAAGAGGTTTTATTTGATCCACAGACTTCTGGCGGACTGCTGATTGCAGTGCCAGAAAAGCAGGCAGAGGCACTTTTAGCAGATCTAAAGAAGGAAGGGCATCCGGCTGCCATAGTTGGGGAGATCCTTCCAAAATCTGAAAAGGAAATTTATGTGTGTGGATAATTGGAAAATCTGCCTGATGATTCATTACATTAAGATATTTTATAATAATTCCGGACAAAATTTAAATAGTGATATTGGCTCCAACATCACGAAATAAGGTTAGCAGGGATGGAGATCATGAGAGAAAAGAAAAATTACAGAATCATCACATTTCATACCACATCAGCGGCAATGGCAATGGAAAAATATTGCAATGAGAATTCCATCAAAGGACGGCTGATCCCGGTTCCAAGAGAACTTTCTGCAGGGTGTGGACTGGCGTGGAGAATGGAACCGGGAGATTATGAAGTGTCCGGTAAAGAAATTGAAAAATCAGGAATTGAGATGGAACAGAGTGTAGAAATATATATCTAAATAAAAAAGTATCATTCTGTTGGAAAAGACAAAATGAGACCGGAAGCCTATGAAAAGGTAAATGGTATGAATATCGCAAATATTATGGGATGTGGTAATCAAAAAGGAAATCTTAGATCGACCAGACAGTATGAGTTTTCTGTTAATCTGCTGCCAAAGATTAAAGTAGAAACCGTTGTAACGGATGAACAGGCACCGGCGATCGTGGACGAGGTTGTAAAGGAGATTCAGACAGGAAACTTTGGCGATGGTAAGATTTTTATTTATGACGTAGAAGATGCGGTCAGAATCAGAACTGGTGAGCATGGTGGTGATGCACTATAAAATACGTCAGTATTGACTTGACAAAAATTATAAGTATGGTTATTCTTATAAAAGATAGCAATGTGTAAGCTGAATGAAAGATAGCCAATGTGGGTAGAGTCCCCACATTGGTTTTCTTTTTTTCTTAATGATAATTGTCTGAAAGGCAGATGAGAAATATTGAAGAAACCATTCATTATAGTAAGAGGCGGTGGCGATCTTGCCACCGGAACCATCCACAGACTCTGGTCGGCAGGATTTCCGGTTCTGGTTCTTGAAGCGGAATATCCGGCAGCGATCCGGCGTCAGGTAGCCATCTGTGAGGCTGTTTATGAGGGCAGTGCCACGGTAGAAGGCATGGAGGCTGTTCTGATCCAAGATGCTACAGAAGCAGAAAAAGTGATCGGCGCTGGAAAAGTTCCGTTACTGGTAGATCCGGACGGAGCAGCCATTGCAGCATTAAAGCCCGATGTGGTCGTTGATGCAATCCTTGCAAAGAAAAATCTCGGAACAACACGCAATATGGCAGCACTTACGGTAGGACTTGGTCCCGGATTTACTGCGGGGGAAGATGTGGATATCGTTATTGAGACAAAGCGAGGACATAATCTCGGTCGGATCATCCGTGAGGGATCAGCTATTCCCAATACCGGAATACCGGGCAATATTGGCGGCTATGCGGCAGAGCGTGTGATTCATGCAGGCGCACCGGGTATTCTTTATAATGTGCATAAGATCGGTGATATTGTTGAACAGGGCGAGGAAATTGCGTATATCATGAATGAGGATGAAAATGCCAGATATTC
This sequence comes from Roseburia rectibacter, assembly GCF_014287515.2. Lineage (NCBI taxonomy): Bacteria > Bacillati > Bacillota > Clostridia > Lachnospirales > Lachnospiraceae > Roseburia > Roseburia rectibacter. The sequence goes on along the minus strand of NZ_CP092473.1, from coordinate 3,745,686 downwards.
GGTAACCGCCACGATCCCCGGTATTATCCGCGGACTGATCCGTGATGGATATCCGGTTACAAAAGGCTTTAAGATTGCAGATATCGATCCGCGCAAAAGCGAACTTTCGAACTGTTTTACCATTTCGGATAAAGCACGCTGTATTGCAGGCAGTGTGCTTGAAGTTGTCTGTGCTTTTGACACTGACAATTTATCATAAAAAGAAAGGAGCATATGCTTCATGAAACTGATAAAGACAGAAGATGCAGTCGGTCAGGTACTCTGCCACGATATCACACAGATCATTAAGGGTGTTACAAAAGATGCGGTTTTCCGCAAAGGGCATATCATCACAGAAGAAGATATTCCGGTGCTTCTAAGTGTTGGAAAGGATCACATTTACATCTGGGAAAAAGATGACACGATTCTCCATGAAAACGAGGCAGCGCAGATTCTTTATGAGATGTGCAGAAATGACTACATGCATCCATCGGATGTCAAAGAAGGTAAAATTGAACTGATCGCGGATTGCGACGGACTGTTAAAAGTTGATAAAGAAAAATTAAAAAAGGTGAACAGTTTCGGGGAAATGATGATCGCCAGCCGCCATGGAAATACACCGGTAAAAGCGGGAGACAAACTTGCTGGAACAAGGATCATCCCACTTGTGATCAAAAAAGAAAAGATGGAACGGGCAAGGCAGATTTGTGCAGATGCTCCTATTTTTACACTAAAGCCATTTCACAAGAAAAAAGCTGCGATCATCACGACGGGAAATGAAGTTTATCACGGAAGGATCGCAGATACTTTTACACCGGTCATCCGGGAAAAATTAGCAGAATATGATACGGAAGTCATTTTTCATGAGACCTTTGATGATGATAACGAAAAGATTACGGACGGCTGTCTTGCGGCGATCGAAGCAGGAGCAGATCTTGTGATCTGTACCGGGGGCATGAGTGTGGACCCGGATGATAAAACACCGCTTGCCATCAAAAATACCGGGGCAGAGATCATTTCTTACGGTGCACCGGTATTACCGGGAGCAATGTTTCTGCTTTCTTATTATAAAGAAAGCATTCCGATCCTTGGACTGCCGGGCTGTGTGATGTATGCAAAGCGTACGATTTTTGATCTGGTGCTGCCGCGCATTATGGCAGATGACAAAGTGGCCGCAGAAGAACTTGCAGCACTTGGCGAGGGTGGGCTTTGCTTAAACTGTGAACACTGTATTTACCCAAATTGCGGCTTTGGAAAAGGATGGTAGCAGTAGCATAAGCTACAGAGCAGATTTTGAAATGAGATTTATGGAAAGGCATGAGGAAGTATTTGAATGAAAGATCAGACAGGCAGAGAGATTGATTATATGAGAATTTCGATTACCGATCGCTGCAATCTGCGCTGTAAGTATTGTATGCCTGGCGATATAGAGACAACGGATATGGCGAATCTGCTGACATACGAGGAAATTGTAAAAGTGACAGAGACTGCCGTGTCACTTGGAATCCGGCATGTCCGTCTGACCGGTGGAGAGCCGTTAGTGCGCCGTGGCTGTGTAGAGCTGGTCAAAAAAATAAAAAATATATCGGGCATTGATACGGTTGGAATGACCACAAATGGGGTTCTGCTTGCAGAGTATGCAAGGACTTTGAAAGAAGCAGGACTTGATAGTGTAAATGTCAGCCTGGATACTTTAGATGAGACAGAATTTCAAAGACTGACGGGACGGAATGAATTAAAAGCAGTGTTAGCAGGAATCAGGGCGGCACAGGAAGCGGAAATTCCGGTAAAGATCAATACGGTTCATTATAAAAATCTGGACTGGAGAGCCGTTCTTGCTTACGCAGATGAAAGGCAGATACCGGTACGTTTTATTGAGATGATGCCGATCGGATATGGTGCAGCTTATACCGGAAGATCCAATGAAGAATTGTTCCGGCAGATCGAGGACATATATGGAAATGCCTGTGCGATGGAACCGGATCGAAAAGTGGAATCTGAAAAAGCCGGAGAGCAGGAAGTTACAGTGAAGCTGCCATATAAAAACTATGGCGCAGGACCTGCAGTTTACTGCCATTTTCCGGGATTAAATATAGATGTCGGCTTTATCAGCGCCATACATCATAAATTTTGTAAGAACTGTAATCGTATCCGTCTCACCTCCGAAGGATATTTAAAATTATGCCTCTGTTATGAAAAAGGTGTTGATCTAAGAGCAGTCCTCAGGGATCCCCAAAAAGAACAGACCTTACAGAAAGTGATGAAAGAGGCAGTTTTAGAAAAACCTATGGAACACTGTTTTGAACAGATTTCAGAAATGACAGAGCATAAAGCGATGGTACGCATTGGTGGATGAAAGAAATAGACGAAAATTATTTAGAAAGCAGAGCAGTTATATATGGGAATCATAAAAGGAATTTGCATCAGCAAAGAAAGAGGAACAGAAAAGCATGAAGTGCCTGAGGCTGAGTTTATCAGGGACTGGGGCATTCAGGGTGATGCGCATGCAGGAAAATGGCACAGACAGGTCAGTCTGCTGTCCTTTGAAAAAATAGAAGAATTTCGTGCAAAAGGCGCGGATGTAGCGTTTGGAGCATTTGGAGAAAATCTGATCGTGGATGGATATGATTTTAAAAATCTTCCGGTCGGAACAAGATTCCGCTGTGGGGATGTCCTTCTTGAAATGACCCAGATCGGTAAAGAATGTCATTCACATTGCCAGATTTATCAGCGGATGGGAGAATGTATCATGCCGCATGAAGGTGTTTTTGCTGTTGTTTTAGAGGGCGGCATGATACATGTCGGGGATGAACTTATGATAGAATCAGTGTAACACATCCGGAACAGATCAATGAAAAGAGCGCAGAAATGGAGATTGTTATGAGAGAAATTGTGGAAGCTCTTAAGAAAAGAATCAATGAAAAGAAAAATAGTATGCTCATCACTGTGGTTGCAGGACGCGGTTCCATACCGAGGAAAGCCGGTGCATATATGGTAGTCGGCGAGGATGGCAGAATAGCCGGAACGATCGGTGGCGGTAATCTGGAATATCAGGCAATTTTGCTGGGACAAAAGCTTCTTGCCGAAAAGAAGAATTATCTGCATGAGTATAATCTTGGTCAGGAAAAATCAGCAGAACTTGGAATGGCATGCGGTGGAAATGCGACCGTCTTATTTTACTATGTGGACGCGGTGGAAGATGCTGTATGGATCGGACAGATGGAAGCGGCAGAAGAAAAAAGAAAACCATTCTGGATCCTTATGCCGTTAGAGCAAGGAAAGGTAAAAATACTGCCGGAGTTTCAGACATCTGCACATCAGTCGGTGACAGAGATTGATGGAGCGCGTTTCTATGCAGAACAATTCTCCTATGATGGAAAAGTTTATATTTTTGGAGGCGGACATTTAGCACAGGAACTTGTCCCGGTGCTGTCACATCTGGGGTTCCGCTGCATTGTTTCGGATGACAGGGAAGAATTTACAAAACCGGAACTGTTTCCGGGAGCGGAAGAGATACGGCTGATCGATTTTGGAAAACTGGAAGAGACATTTACGATTCATCCGGAAGACTACATTGTGGTCGTCACAAGAGGACATCTCTGCGATACGGATGCAGAGCGTTTTGGACTGAAAACTTCTGCCGGATATATCGGTGTTGTGGGAAGCAGGAAAAAAACAAAATTTGTATATGATAAATTGATCGCGGAGGGATTTACCGGGGAACAGCTTGCACGTGTGACAGCACCGATCGGAATTGAGATCGGAAGTGAGACTCCGGCGGAGATCGCGATCAGCATTGCGGCACAGCTGATCGAAGTACGTGCGAGAAAAAATCATCATAAAATTAATTTTTAAAAGAAATGGTATAGAAAAAGGAGTTATATGGAGCTGATTTAAGAAGCTGCTTTTTTAGAGCTTTTTAAAATAAAAAAAAAGAGGAAAAACAAATGAAAAAGAAATGTGTGTGTGTATTACTTTCTGCAGCTATGGCAATGACAATGTTTGCCGGATGTGGAAACAACAAGGATCAGGCGGCAGGTGAAACCAATACGGTGGTCGAGTCAGGTGCAGAAAAATCATCTGAGACAGAAAGTGTCAGTGCAGATGCTGCTGCGACTGAGGCAGTGGAGACAGCAGATGCAACCGAAGCTGCAGCAGCAGAGCCATTTGAAGCAACAACGGTAACTGTATTTGCTGCAAAGAGTTTAAATACGGTTATGGAAGAGCTGATCGCAGAGTATAACAAAACACAGCCGAACGTATCGATCGTGGGAAGTTATGACAGTTCAGGAACCCTGATGACACAGATCGAAGAAGGAGCAGCCTGTGATGTATTTTTCTCCGCAGCACAAAAACAGATGGATCAGCTTCAGGATCAGGACGGACTGGTTATCGACGGAACCAGACATAACGTTGTAAACAATCAGGTTTGTGTCGTTACATACAAAGGCAGCGGCACGACGGTAACCGGACTTTCCGATATCGGAAATGCAAAAAGCATTGCACTTGCCGATGGTTCTGTTCCGGTTGGAAAATATACCAGACAGGCAATGGTAAATGCGGGTATGTTAGACAAAGTGGACGATGTTTCACAGATTACGACAACGGAAATCCAGAATGCACTTGGTGGTGTGGATATCAATGAGTGTGTCAATGTAGGAGCTGTAACATCTGCAGTTGCAGAAGGTTCTAATGAAGTCGGAACCGTATATTATTCAGATACTTACGGTTTTGAAGACCGTTTGGAAATCCTAGAAAAAGTTTCGTATGACCTTACCGGAAATGTTATTTATCCGGTGGCACAGATTGTAAATAACGAAGCAGATGAGTTAGAGCAGAGTGCAGCAGAGGATTTTATCAATTTTCTGGTTTCGGATGATGCAAAAACAATTTTCCAGAAATACTACTTTGATACGGATGTTGAATAAAAGGTAAAAATGAAAACAGGAGGCAGTTATGAGTCAGTTGACAGCATATTTAAGTGGACTCGACTGGAGCCCGCTTCTGATATCAATTAAAACCGGAATTGTAGCAACCATTATTTCATTTTTTTTAGGCATCTATGCAGCACGAAAAGTAGTAAAAGCAGGACCGCGCATAAAGGCAGTGGCAGATGGAATTCTGACACTGCCAATGGTGCTGCCACCGACGGTGGCAGGCTTTTTTCTGCTGTTATTGTTCAGCCTGAGGAGACCGTTTGGAGCATATCTTTATGATACGTTTCATTTCAAAGTGGTACAGACCTGGCTTGGCTGTATTTTAGCGGCAACCGTGATCGCATTTCCACTCATGTACCGGAATGCCAGAGCTGCGTTTGAACAGATTGATGTAAATCTGATTTATGCGGCGCGGACACTTGGGATGCCTGAGATCAAAATTTTCTGGAAAGTGGTGGTTCCTGCGGCGGGACCGGGCATTGCATCCGGAACAGTTTTAACCTTTGCAAGGGCGCTTGGTGAGTACGGTGCGACCTCAATGCTTGCAGGAAATATTCCGAAAAAAACAAGTACAATCTCACAGAAAATTGCGATGGTCATCCAGGACGGAGACTATGCGACAGCGGGATTCTGGGTGCTCGTGATATTGATCATTGCATTTTTGGTCATATTTTTGTTAAATATCATCACGGTAAAGAGTATAAAACATGTGAGCAGGTGGTAGCATGAAAAGTACTTCTAATTACTCAGAGCAGAGGCTCTTTCGTGAAGAAGTACTAAGTTTCATGCGGAAAAACGCAGGCATTTTTCATGTGATCAATGGAGAGTATAGGCAAGTGCATTATTTTAAATGGAGATTGGAATGAGTCTGAAAGTAAATATAAAAAAGAAGTTTGGCAGCTTTTGTTTAGACGTCGCGTTCGAGACAGAGCGTGGCGTATTTGCGATTCTTGGGGCATCCGGATGTGGAAAGAGTATGACACTAAAGTGCATAGCCGGAATTGAGACACCGGACGAGGGACGGATCGAATTAAACGGCAGGGTATTATTTGATTCTGCAAAAAAGATCAATCTTACGCCACAGAAACGTCGTGTCGGCTATATGTTTCAGGATTATGCCCTGTTTCCCAATATGACAGTGGAACAGAATATCAAAGCTGGTATGGGAAAATGTCCGGATGAAGAGAAAGTAAAGTCTTATATCAGACGTTTCCGCTTAGAAGGACTTGAAAAACATTACCCCACGCAGCTTTCCGGTGGACAGAAACAGCGTGTAGCGATGGCGCGGATGATCGCTTCAGAGCCGGATATTCTGCTTTTGGATGAACCGTTTTCTGCGCTTGACAGTTATCTCAAGTGGGAGTTAGAGCAGGAAATGCGTGATATGTTAGCAGAGGTGAAAAAGCCGGTACTTTTTGTATCGCACAATCGTGATGAGGTTTATCGTCTGTGTAATATGGTAAGCTGTATCGATCATGGAAAAATGGAAGTCATTGAGGAGACAAAAGAGTTTTTCCATAATCCGAAAACAAAGACAGCGGCTGTGTTATCCGGATGTAAGAACATTTCTGCAGTGGAAATTGTGGATAATAGTCATATAAAAGCGGTGGACTGGGGGATAACTCTGTGCGTTCCGGAAATTCCAAAGGACACAAAAGCGGTTGGTATCCGGGCACATTCGTTTTATCCTGTGGATGCAGAGCCTGTTCAGGATATGAATATTTTAAGGATAGAGGAATACCGCATCATTGAGGATACGTTTGAGTGGAATATTTCATTCCGCCCATCGAAAGAGAGTGGATGGCTTCAGTGGAAAATAGCAAAAACAGAGCAGGAAGATTCGCCAGGACCAATCCCTTCTGGTCTGGCAGTGGATGCAAAAGATATTTTATTGTTGAGGGATAATGCCTATGAATAACCGACAACTGACCATTTTCCGTACAGTATGTGAAGAAGGAAGCATGACAAAGGCAGCCGAAAAACTTTATATGACACAGCCCGCAGTCAGCCAGACCATCAAGGAGTTAGAGCAGGAGAGCGGTGTCTGCTTTTTAGAGCGCTATAACCGCAAAGTAGTACCGACGGAGAGCGGCAGGCTGCTCTATCAGTATGCGTGTCATATCCTTGGACTGTATCATGATTTAGAACAGCATTTGAAAGAAACGGAAGGTGTGCGGACGATCCGTATCGGTGCAAACCTTTCGGTTGGAGTAAAAATGCTGCGTGGATTTATCCGTACATTTGAAAAAAAATATCCGGACATTCGTGTGAAAGTGATTGTCAGTGGATCGGTAAAGCTGATGGAACTTTTAAGAACGCATCAGATCGATCTGGGTATCATGGAAGATCTGCCTGGTGAGACGGACTATATACAGGAGCCGTTTGCAAAGGACAGGACTCTTGTTGTTGCAGCACCCGGTCATCCGTTGGCGGGCATGGAGCATGTCAGGTTTGAGGATCTGAAAAAAGAAACTTTTCTTTTGCGGGAAAAGGGAGCCGGTGTACGTGACCGGTTTGAAGCTATTTTAAGGACAAAAGACTGCGTAATCGAACCTTTATGGGAGAGCCGGAGCACAAAAGTACTCGTACAGGCGGTGGAAGATGGATTTGGTATTTCGGTACTGCCATATTTTCTGATTGAGGAATATTTAAAGGCTGGCCGTCTGGTGGAAATAAAAGTAGAAGATATTTGTCTTGGAAGAAACTTAAATCTGGTATATCATCCACATAAGGTTTGGAATGATCCACTGCGTGATTTTATGGATATTGTACGTCAATATGGGAATGATGAGAGGTAGAGTAAAATTTCCTATTACATAAAAAAAGAACAGGATTTCTACGGTGGAAATACTGTTCTTTTCTATGCTATAAATGTGTGTGTGTATATAGCAATTAAAATGTATCATAAATTTGATATAACTTCAAATAGGATAAAATTATAGAAAACATAAGTAAATACTTATGAGAACGGAGATAAGATATGAACCTGTTAGATATCATCGGACCTGTAATGGTCGGCCCGTCCAGTTCGCATACGGCGGGAGCCGTCAGAATCGGGAGAGTCAGCCGTAAACTGCTGGCGGAAGAAGTAAAAGAAGCAAAAATATACTTTCATGGTTCGTTCCTTGCGACGGGCAAGGGACACGGCACAGATAAGGCGCTGATTGCCGGATTATTAGGAATGCAGGTGGATGATCCGGCAATACCGGACAGTTTCAGGATTGCGGAGAAGAGAGGAATGAGATTTTCCCTAGAGGGGATCGACCTCGGTGATGTTCATCCAAATTCGGTGAAAATGAATCTGACAGGTATTTCCGGGCGTACACTTGAAGTGATTGCAGCTTCGATCGGAGGCGGGCGGATACAGATCTGCGAGCTTGACGGGATCACTGCCAATTTCAGTGGCGATTATCCGACACTGATCGTGCATAATATCGACCAGCCGGGACATGTTACCGAGGTAACATCCATGCTTGCCCATAAAGGCGTCAATATTGCCACAATGCAGCTTTACCGGAAAAGCAGAGGCGGCAATGCTGTCATGGTCATAGAGTGTGATCAGGAAGTGCCGAAAGAATCACTTGCATGGTTAGAGCGCTTAGAGGGTATATTAAAGGTAACGTATTGCAGTCTGGTGGAAGAGTAGAGATTAATACACCTTTTGATACATTAATCAAAATATATCATAGAAAGTTGGAAGTAGTGTGAAAAATAACATTTTTCACACGCAGGAATGGAGATTTTTATGTATGGATCATTACAGGAATTATGTGAATTAGAAGAAGCATCCGGGAAACCATTTTGGAAGATCGTGCAGGAGGATGACTGCCGGGAACAGGGAATCACGGAGGATGTGTCTTTTGGGCAGATGCGCGCGATGTATCAGGCAATGAAGGATGCGGACGAGCGTTATGATGAAAAATTAAAATCCGAGAGCGGGCTTGTCGGCACAGAGGGCAAAAAAATGATGGATGCAAGGGCTGCGGGTAATTTACTATGCGGCGATTTTATTGGGAAAGTCATGGAAAAGGCATTAAAAACCAGTGAGTCGAATGCCTGCATGAAGCGTATCGTGGCGGCGCCGACGGCTGGTTCATGTGGTGTTGTTCCAGCAGTATTTCTGAGTCTGCAGGAAGAAAAGGGATATTCCGAAGAGAAAATGGTGGAGGCATTGTTTGTGGCAGCAGGCATCGGCGGCGTGATCGCAGAGCGGGCTTTTTTAGCTGGTGCAGCGGGCGGCTGTCAGGCGGAGATAGGTTCGGCATCTGCGATGGCGGCTGGCGGTGTCATGCACTTATTAGGAGGCAGTGCAAAAGAGATCGCAAATGCGGCAGCACTGGCATTAAAAAATCTGCTGGGACTTGCCTGTGATCCGGTTGCCGGATTAGTGGAAGTGCCGTGTGTCAAACGAAATGTGATGGGAGCAGTCAATGCGCTGACTTCTGCCGATCTGACGAGAGCCGGCATATTCAGTAAAATTCCGCCGGATGAAGTGATCGATGCGATGCGAAGCATTGGAAGAAGCATGTCCGAAGATATCCGGGAGACAGGAAAAGGTGGACTTGCCGGAACACCGACCGGAGTGGAGATCCGTGAGCGGATGTCCGGGGGCAGAACGCAGGAATAAAAGGGGAATGTTTAAAGCAACACACATAACGATCTGATTTACAGATCAGTTATGATGGTGTTGCTTTTTTATTATAAAAAATTTTTTGAATAAAATAGTTGACAATATCACATCTTGGTGCTATGGTTAGTTACACAAGTAATGAACCATATAACTAAATAACGAAGTGACGAAATATAAAAATTTGAGAAAGGAGCCATTATGCATGAATGAAATATTAACGCAGGAGAAATCCATTTATCTGCAGATCGCAGAAATGATCGAAACAGATATTTTGAGGGATATTCTTCTGGAGGAAGAGCGTGTGCCGAGTACCAATGAGCTGGCAAAGCTATATGCGATCAACCCGGCGACCGCAGCAAAGGGCGTAAATATATTGGTAGATGAAGGAATCTTATATAAGAAAAGAGGAATCGGCATGTTTGTAGCAGAAGGGGCAAAAGAAAACATTTTAAACCGCAGACGAAATGAGTTTTATACGCACTATGTCAAAAAGTTATTAGAGGAAGCAGCGAGTTTAGGACTTGATAAAAATGAGGTCATTAAAATGATTCAGTCAGCAGATAAATAAAAGGGGGAAAATAAAATGGAAGCAATCATTTGCAGCAATGTCAATAAGAGTTATGGGAAAAAAGAGGTTTTAAAAAATATAGATTTTACACTGGAAAAAGGAAAAATCTATGGTCTGATCGGAAGAAACGGTGCAGGAAAAACAACACTGTTATCAATCTTGTCCGCGCAGAATCCGTCGACAGAGGGAAGTGTGACATGGAATGGTGAAAAGGTCTGGGAAAATAGAAAAGCATTAGATCATATCTGCTTTTCGAGAGAACTGTCGACCAACCTGTATGGAAGCGGTGCCAGTGCTTTAAAAGTAAAAGAGTATTTAAAGAATGCATCTTATTATTATCCGAACTGGGATCAGAAGATGGCAGATGAGCTGATCGAGAAGTTTGAATTGAACACGAAACAGCGCATCAACAAAATGTCAAAAGGTATGCTTTCCATGGTAACGATCATTGTTGCACTTGCCAGCAAAGCGGATTTCACATTTTTAGATGAGCCGGTGGCGGGGTTAGATGTTGTGATGCGCGAGTACTTTTACCATAAACTGATGGAAGAGTATACAGAGACAGGACGGACTTTTGTGATATCCACGCACATTATCGAGGAGGCAGCAGACCTGATGGAAGAGGTCATTATGATTAAGGATGGCAGTCTTTTGCTGAAAGAAAATACACAGGATCTGTTGGAGAGAAGTTACCATGTCAGCGGACTTGCGGAAGTGGTAGACCGGGCGACGGAAGGATATGAGAAACATCACGAGGAAAAAATGGGACGCAGCAAGAGTGTGACCATACTTTTAAAAGAAGACCAGGCGCTGCCAAAGGGTTATGATGTGACGATACAGCCAATCAGCCTGGAGAAATTATTTGTTTCACTGTGCGGATTAGATGACTAGGAAATAGCGGGAGGAATGGAAAATGGAACAGTCTAAAATGATAATAAAAAGGAATCTGCTTTTCTGGGGGAAATATGGCGTGCAGATGACAGCGATCCTTATGGGTTTTGTTATATTGTATGGCTTCTTTTTCAGCCTGGGTAACAGTGCCGACGATGGATTCTGGCAAAATGCCAATCTTTTTGCCATCCTTATAGGAATTATGTTTAATTACATCGGACCAATCAGTTATGCAGGTGCGTATATCCCGATGGTCATTTCCTTTGGCTCTGGCAGAAAAGAGGCTGCATGGGGAGCACAGCTTTTGTATGCAGTCTATGCAGTCACGTCATATCTGTTTATCCTTTTTACAGGCTATATGTCAGTTGGCAGATTGGAAGGCTTTAAAAATATACTGATTGCGGAAGCGTTCCTTTTCTGCATAGCATTCGGACAGATCTGTGCTGTATTGCAGATGCATTATGGAAAAAAGGGAATGGCGGTAGGAATTATTATAACGATAGCAGTGGTATTTTTTGTGGGTGCCGGTTTTGTTACAGGAGTCGGGTTTTGTGATACGGTGATCGCATGGGTTGAAAGCCTGTCCGGCAGTATTGTTGCAGGAGTGCTTGTGATCGGTGCAGTTGCAGCGGCAGTGTTTTATGTAATAAGCCTGGTCATGATGCTTCGTGTTGTGTCAAAGTATGAAGTTCGTGTGTAATAAATTTGTGCAGAAAACCGGGACGATATGAAAGGCGCAGGGTGTGAAAAATGATCGAAAATTTTTTGATACAGTGTAAAACAAGAAAGATGGAAGTGTTGCAGTTCCTTGTGGCTGCATTTGGCGGTTATGTGTTTGGAATCATTGTTATGATGATTATCCGGGCAAACACCGTGGAAAAAGAATGTGTAACGCTTGGAATGCTGATTGGGATGATTATATTGGTATTTATGCATTTCTTTGGAATCACATTTTCATTTGTTGGAGAGTTTAATATGGCGCTGTCTATGGGCGCAACAAGAAAATCATTTGTGGGAAGCTATGCATTGTTTAATATGGTGGAACTTGCAGGCTTGGAATTGTTACTGTTTGTACTTGGAAAGATAGAACTTGCATTAATCAGTGTGATCTATCCGCAGTGTGAAATTATACTGGATGTTACACAGTATTTTCAGTGGAAATATCTTCTTGCGGTTATCGTTGGAATGACGGTTGTTGAACTGTTTTTAGGGGCTGTGATCCTTAGGTTTGGCATGAAAGCATTCTGGGTAGTATGGGCGATCTGGATGTTTCTCACACTTGTGCCGGTCAAATTGAGTGAAAATGAAGTGATGGCAGCAAAGATGCATCAGCTTGGTGAACAGATCGGTCTGGAAAATATCGTGCAGTATCTGTTTGCCGCCGGAGTTGTGGCAGCAGTTATTATGGCAGTGCTGGGGTGGAATTTATTGAAAAAACAAAGAGTGACAGTATAAGAAGAAAAGGCAGAACCGGGGATGAAGCGGTTCTGCCTTTTTCTTGATTCGTGATAATAGAATGTTCGCGGAGCGTCCATTCTATAATTCATAGGAAATTACATCCTATGAATTATAAAGTTTACAAGCAATCTATTTGTTGCTGCGTCTCCAGATGTGCATTCTTTCTGCTTCTTTGATCAGCTCGTCACGGAAATCCGGGTGAGCGATGGAGATCAATGCTTCGGCTTTCTGCCAAGCGGAAAGTCCTTTGACATTTACTTTACCATATTCCGTTACAACATAATGTGTGTTGGCACGGGTATCAGTTACGATGGAACCGTTTGCCAATGTCGGGCGGATTCTTGACTGTACCTGTCCGTCTTTGGTCTTAAAGGTCGAGGACAGGCAGATAAAGCTCTTGCCGCCTTTTGACAGATAAGCACCTAATACGAAGTCTAACTGTCCGCCGGCACCACTGATCTGCTTGATACCTGCTGACTCTGCATTGACCTGACCGAAGAGGTCGATATCAACGGCGTTGTTGATGGAGATAAAGTTATCGAGTGCAGAGATGGAACGGATATCGTTGGTATAGTCAACCGGAGCACTCATTAGCTCTGGGTTGTCGTCTAAGTAATCGTACATTTTCTTGGTACCTGCACCGAAAGCGTAGGTCTGACGGTAGCGGTCAATATTTTTCTTTGCACCGGTGATCTTTCCGGCTTTTGCGATGTCAACGAATGCATCTACATACATCTCTGTGTGGACACCAAGATCTTTTAAGTCGGACTCCGCGATCAGGGAACCGACAGCGTTTGGCATACCACCGATACCAAGCTGCAAACATGCACCGTTCGGAATCTCGTCTACGATCAGTTTGGCAACCGTCTTGTCGATATCTGTTGCAGGACCGCCGGCACCAAGCTCGCCGATCGGAGGATTAGAACCCTCTACGATATATGTTACATCGGAAATGTGAATTCCGCATTCTGTTCCGCCAAGGCAGCGCGGCATGTTTTCATTGACCTCTACGATGATGTGTTTTGCTCTCTCACACATTGCACCGAGATGGGAGGCACTTGGTCCGAAATTGAAATATCCATGGGAATCCATCGGAGCTACCTGAAACATTGCTACATCATCCGGGCAGTCAAGCTCGCGGTAGTAACGTGGCAGTTCGGAGTAACGGATTGGTGAATAGAAAGCGCATCCGCGGCTGATCATTTTACGTTCGATACCTGACATATGCCATGAGTTCCATGTAAAGTGCTCACCGGCGTCCTCGCGTGCGAAAGTAGCTAACGGTTTTAAAAGGATACCACCGCGCAGGTTTACGTTTGTCAACTCATCGGTACGTTTTGCCAGCGCCTGATCAAGGGCATCTACGGTGTTCGTACACCATCCGAAGTCAACCCAGTCACCGGATTTGATCAATTTTACCGCCTCATCGGCAGATACAAGTTTCTGTTTGTATTCCTGTGAATAATCCATCACAAATACCTCCTCATAATTGTTAAAAATCATGATATAAAAAGATTGTTAAAAATTTACCATAGTCTTATCCTAACACTTTATGGAGGGTTTGACAAGTCAATTAAGTTACTGTTCACACATACTGTGTGAGCAGTAACAATTACAGCCCATTTTAAATGCATCTTCGATGCATGGGGCTGTAATCTGGCATGATATAGTCTTTGGCGCACAGCTTGACAGCAAGTGTCAAGCTTGCGAGTGAACAGTAACTCAATTAATTCTCTACCGGCATCGTCCAGCTCTGCGACTCACGGCGGTATTTTTCCAACGCTTCCTCATAGCTTGAAACCAGCATGGTATCCGAAGGGATATTCGATTTTGCCTCGGCGAGAAGCAGTTCATAACATTCGACCAATCCGTATAGTGGGAGATCGCCGTTGGTGTGGACATCTAAGATGCTCTCCGTCTCGTAGGCGGCATTGTAAAACCAGATAACAGCCTCATTTAAATCCTTCTGTGCAAGAAAATAGGTGCCAAGTTCATAACAGATCTCGGAACATGGAGTGGTCAGCATATCCTTCATCGTCAGCTTGAAAAATTCATTTTTGTTGTCCTCTAGGCGGTATACATGTGCGAGTACGCAGGAGGCTTCTTTCATCGCATCATCGGAGAGGTCATGCTCTAAGATATACTGAAAGATCGGTTTGGCATCCCAGAAATCTTTTGTATCACCAGTCTTTAACAGCTCTTTGGCATACATGGTGCGGATTTTTGGAGAAAGCTCGTGACCACTCTGGAAGTTTTTGATGAAAATAGAGAAGTCACGTTTGCTGTGAAAGTTCTGTGGTTTATGTAAAATTTCAACATCACTGTCAAAAATCACGGGAGTAAGTCTTACTGTCTCGTGCACCGGATCGACCCAGGTAAAGGTGCGCAGACGTTTGAACAGCTTCGGACGGTATTCTTTTTTTGCATTTAAAACGGTGTCAAAATCAGCGTCCGTCACATATTTCATCTGAACGATCTCGATTTCCGGCAGCAGTGCATTTTTCAGACGCAGAAAACGCTCATGGTTAAATTCATCTAAAACCTCGTCTGCATCGGCGGTATAGATGTAATCCATGTTTGCCTTGGAAAAAGAAAAATTTCTCGCCGCGGAAAAATCGCTTGTCCATTTAAAATCATAGATCTGACTGGTGTATTTTGCAGCGATCTCCTTTGTGTGATCCGTAGAACCGGTATCTACGATGATGATCTCATCCATAAGATCTGCAATTGAATCGAGGCAGCGGGCAAGAACCGCTTCTTCATTTTTTACGATCATGCATAAACTTATCGTAGCCATGGAAAGTCCCCCTGTTTGTGTATGTTTTTTATAATGATTCACAACAGATATATGTAGTGCTGTATATGTCGTATGAAAAAATATAGTCTGCTTTTTTATAGTATTTATTATATCGGACATGGCAGGCAGTTACAAGAAACAGTTTTTGTTTAAAAAATATTTTATAGGCAGCATGGAATGTGCTACAATGGGTAAATGCAAAAATCAGGAAATGAGGAAAACAAATGCAATTAAATGAACAATGGATGCAGAAAACCATTGTGGTGTGGATCGGTGCACTGCTTTGCTGTGCCTGGTGGCATTGGTGCTGGTCTGCGTGGAGATTTATGTTGTAAATTATGGAAAAGAAAAAGCGTGAGAAAGGTGGATGGAAAATGAGTGCAGTTGTGACATTAAAAAAGGGTGAAGGAAGAACGATCAAGGCAGGCGGTGCATGGATTTTTGATAACGAGATTGATACGGTCATGGGAAGTTTTGAAAACGGAGAGATCGTAGTTGTGCATGATTTTGACGGCTATCCGATGGGAAAAGGATTTATCAATACCAATTCAAAGATCCGCATCCGCATGCTGACGAGACATGTGGATCAGGAGATCGACCGCGCATTTTTACAAATGCGTGTAAAAAATGCATGGGAGTACCGCAAAACAACGGTCGATACATCATCCTGCCGTGTAATCTTCGGGGAAGCAGATTTCCTGCCGGGACTTGTCATTGATAAATATGAGGACGTACTTGTGGTAGAGTGCTTAGCACTTGGCATGGAGCAGTTTAAGGAGACGATCGTTTCCTTATTAAAGGAAGAACTTGGAAAAGACGGCATCAAAGTGCGTGGCGTTTATGAGAGAAGCGATGCCAATGAGCGCACCAAAGAGGGACTTCCAAAGGTAAAAGGATTTATCGGCGAGGAATTTGACACTAACGTTGAGATTACAGAAAACGGTGTCCGTTATCTGGTTGATGTCGTAAACGGACAGAAAACCGGATTTTTCTTAGACCAGAAATATAACCGCCTTGCGATGCAGCGGATCTGTAAAGGGAAAAAGGTGTTAGACTGCTTTACCCATATGGGAACATTTGCCTTAAATGCCGGAATTGCAGGGGCAGCGGATGTCACAGGTCTTGACATTTCCGAGTATGCCGTGCAGCAGGCAAACGAAAATGCGCGCAGAAAC
The DNA here is from genome assembly GCF_014287515.2 of Roseburia rectibacter. NCBI lineage: Bacteria > Bacillati > Bacillota > Clostridia > Lachnospirales > Lachnospiraceae > Roseburia > Roseburia rectibacter. The sequence continues at coordinate 3,729,251 of NZ_CP092473.1, read as the reverse complement.
GGACTGGAGGATACCGTTCATTTCCGCTGTGCGAATGTGCTCGATGAACTGCCGAAACTGGCGCAGAGCGGCGAGCAGTATGATGTTGTCATCTTAGACCCGCCGGCATTTACCAAGTCGCGCCAGGCAACGAAAAACGCGATCAAAGGTTACCGTGAGATCAACATGAAAGGCTTAAAACTGGTAAAAGACGGCGGCTATCTTGCAACTTGTTCCTGCTCCCATTTCATGACACAGGAACTTTTGGCAAAAACAGTCAAAGAGGCGGCAAAGGCAGCACACAAGAGACTCCGCCAGGTGGAATTCAGAACACAGGCGCCGGACCATCCGATTCTCTGGGCAAATTCTGAGAATGTGCCGGAGAGTTATTACTTGAAGTTCTATATCTTCCAGGTCGTAGACGAACGCTAGGCGTTCGTCATGAGAAGTAAGGACTGGGAAGTGGTGGAAATGCTTGATTGATAAGTGATGGAAGGCATTTGACGTTGACAGAGAAAACCTCGTAAAGTATCGCAAAATATCACAAAACCGTGATTCAAAGTGGTAAGAAAAGTGGTAAGTCTGAGTGGTAAGCACCTGAATAGAAAAGTGATAAAGAAATTGCCAGGGCAATGTACCGTCTCCAGAAGTCGGATTAAAATCCGACTTCTGGAGACGGTACATGATCCTGGCAATTTTTGTGATGATTCAAAATCACAGGTCTGCTTATGAAACAGTTTATTGTTTTAAAGGTAGGAAACCAGCTCATCCATGTCAATGCGCATATCTTTATGACGTTCTGTGGATGCGTCCGGTTCATCACTGTATCCGAGTGCTAAGATATTGACCGGTTCTAAGTTTTCCGGAAGGTTCAGTTCTTCTTTTAATATGTCCGGGTTAAAGTAGCAAATCCAGACACTGCCAAGACCAAGCTCGGTTGCCTCAAGCATCATATGGTCGGTCAGGATCGAGGCATCGATGTCGGTTGTGATCTTGCCGTCAAACGGACGCTTCCAGGCTTTTGTCTTATTGGCACAGACGACAATGGCAGCCGGTGCCTGATAAATATTTGCTGCTTTTCCGACTTTTTCCAGTCCTTCTTTGCTTTTTACGACTATAAGGCGTACCGGCTGCATGTTCGCGGCGGTCGGTGCTACGTGGGCAGCCTCTAAGATTTTATCCAGTTTTTCCTGTTCAATTTCTTTTCCTGTGTACTTTCGTACAGAATGTCTCTTTTTTGCAATCTCTAATAATTCCATGATAATCTCCATTCTTGAGCTGTTTTTTGCGCATCTTGAGTTTGTGTGTAAGCACGGATCTTGCGTGTGAAAAATCTTATTTTTCACGCTAATCCTCCATGCTTGAGCTGATTTTTGCACATAATTGAATTTCATGCGGTTTCGCTGGGATAATCCTGTTTATTTCGGATTCTATCTTGTGTTTCTGAACGTTCATGTCTATAATTATATGGAAATGCAGAATATAAGCAAGTATGCACTTTTTTGATATATACTTCCGAAAAAGTAAGTAAGGAGAAATAGATCTATGAATAAGGAATTTAACTGTCCGGTGGAGGCGACGATCTCCCTGATCGGCGGCAAATACAAGTCGGTCATTTTGTTTCATCTGATGGGAAAAACGCTCCGCTACAGTGAACTTCATAAAAAGATACCGAAAGCCACCGATAAAATGCTCGCACAGCAACTTCGGGAACTGGAAAAAGACGGACTTATCAAAAGAACCGTCTATCCGGTTGTCCCGCCCAAAACAGAGTACAACCTGACGGAGTTTGGAGAGAGCCTGTCACCGATCCTAAATGCCATGTGTAACTGGGGAGAGTCCTATCTGAACATTCCGAGTCAGTGTGTGGAAGAGTCGTGAGGCGGAAAGGTTTGAGGGACAAGTGAAAAGCAGGAATACTGTGTCTTGGTGCAGAGCGAGGAACAGAGCACGATGAGAGATTGAGGATTGTGCGCAGGATTTGTGCTTGTGCGTAAACATGAGATGTCAATGAAAGTGTTGTTTTTATTGAAAAGAATGGAGGATTGAAATGGCAGATAAAAATGCAATGAAAAATAAAAGTGCAATGAGGAACAAAAGTAAAGTTAAAAATAAAGACATAGCGAAAAATAAAGCTGCAGGCAAGAAAAAGTATGCAGTTGATAAAACAATGAAGCAGGAGGCAGAAAAACGAACCGCCGGAAAAATGGGAAAGAAAAAATATGCGGTTGATAAAACAGTGAAGCAGGAAGCAGAAAAGCGAACCATCGGAAAAATGGAAAAGAAGTATGCAGTGACTAAAGCATTTAAAGAAAAAACGGATCATGGAAAATCGGTAAAAGAGAAAAAAGTATCAGGAAAAAACACGTCGGAAAAAATGATCACGAAGAAGCAGAACGCAGACATGTGCCAGTATGCAAAAAAATGCGGTGGTTGCGATTATCAGGGACTTTCCTATGAAAAACAGCTCAAAGAAAAGCAGGAATATGTCAGAAAAAATGTCGGTGGATTTTGCAGAGTACTGCCGATCATCGGAATGGAAAATCCGTATCATTACCGCAACAAAGTGCATGCGGTATTTGACATAGCAAAAGGTGGGACAGTTATCTCCGGTGTATACAAAGCAGGAACGCATGATGTGGTAAACATTGATTCCTGCCGCATTGAAGATGAAACAGCGGACGCGATCATCCGTGATATCAGAGGACTTTTACGTTCTTTTAAGATCAAAACATATGATGAGGATACCGGATATGGTCTGCTTCGTCATGTATTGGTTCGCCGTGGTTTTCACAGTGGGGAAGTCATGGTGGTATTAGTACTCGGTTCGCCAATCCTGCCGTCAAAAAATAATTTTGTCAAAGCATTGCGCAAGCTCCATCCGGAGATCACAACCGTTGTCCTTAATGTCAATGACAAAAAAACAAGCATGGTTTTAGGAGAAAAAGAGACGGTAATCTATGGTAAAGGCTACATTGAGGACACACTTTGTGGATGTACATTCCGTATTTCCCCGAAATCTTTTTATCAGGTCAATCCGGTGCAGACAGAGATACTTTATACCAAAGCAATCGAATATGCCGGACTGACAGGAAAAGAGCGGATCGTGGATGCTTACTGCGGTATTGGAACGATTGGTCTTATCGCAGCGTCAAAAGCCAAAGAAGTCATCAGTGTAGAATTAAACCGTGATGCAGTGAAAGATGCCGTGACCAATGCAAAACGCAATGATATCAAAAATGCCCAGTTCTACAATGCCGATGCAGGACAGTTTATGGTAGAAATGGCAGAATACCGTGACGATCAGAAAAAAAATCCGACACCGGCTTCTGGAAAATCAGGAAAAAGAGCAACGCCGGATGGAAATGTGGATGTCGTATTCATGGATCCGCCAAGAGCAGGCAGTGATGAGGCATTTTTATCTTCGGTTGTCCGTCTTGCACCGAAACGCGTGGTGTATATTTCCTGTAATCCGGAAACCTTAGCAAGAGATTTAAAATATCTGACTAAACATGGGTATGAGGCAAGAGAGTGCCAGCCGGTGGACCTTTTTCCTTGGACAAAACATGTGGAGACGGTAGTTTTGATGTCAAAGGTGAACCCTGACAGGTAAATAGAGTGTAGCAGATAAAGGACTTTCTCAGAGGCTATCGTTAAAAGGTATATGAAGTCTTGCGGAAAGTCCTTTTTTGATGCTTGCAAATAGCCAAGTGGGAATTGGTCTACTCGGCAGGGTTGACACTAGTATAGCTGTCAGTAATTAACTCGACTTTTTGACTGGCAACGTATCAACCACCACTTCTTCATTTGGATCAATTTCTTCAAGTTTGTACTTCCAATGATATATAACAGGTTCTTCATTTACTTCATCAAAGTATTTATATATACGCTGCACAAGTTCATCCTTAGTTTTTACACGAATGCCCTTGAGCATCTGGCGAGTAAGTTTACTGAAGAAGCCCTCAACAAGATTCAACCATGAACCGTGCTTTGGAGTAAATACAAATTCAAATCTTCCTGGTACGGTTGCGAGGTATTTTCTGGTTTCCTCAGAAGAATGAACTTTAAGGTTATCCAACACCAGACGAATCTTATCTGATTTTGGATACTTGTTATCAAGTTTTTTAAGAAATTCGATATAGTCCTTACTGTTATGGGACTCTTTAACGAGTGGAATCGCCTCACCTGTTTGCAAATCTATTCCGGCAAGCAGTGAAATGGTTCCAAGACGCCTGTACTCATAATCTCGGCTTATGGTCTTATGATTATTATCCGGCTGGATATCTTCTGATGTGGTGGCAATTGCCTGGATTCCAGGTTTCTCATCATAAGAGAGTACATGCACCACCTGATCATCTTCACAAAATGGAAGAAGTTGTCCTTTTTTATCGAACTGTAATGATAGCTGTTTATATACCAGAAGGACATTGTGCATCTTTTGGTCAAAATCCGGATCACGATTTTCATAGTAATAAGTTATTTTGTTAGGCTTAATATCTGCCTCTTCAAGTATTGTGCGAACCTTTGACTGACTTATAGTTGATAACCTTGTATAACCTGCATTTTCTGCAAACTTATTGATATGTTTTGTGAGAAGGGCACGTGTCCATACTTCTGCTGAATAGCCAAGATTAACCGGCTTCTGACATGCGATATTTATAATCCACGTCTTTTCGTCATCGGTTATTTCAGCATTACGACCACGACCGGGAGCATCAAACAAGGCGTTTTCGACACCGCCCTCTTTGAATTTATTCAAGCACAACATTACACTGCATCTATTGATGCCTACTTTATCAGCAATATCATTAATAGAAACACCATCAGCACGTAACAACAGTATTCTTGCTCTACACACGGTTTGTGCCTGTATTGTTCTAGCACGAGTTTGTAATTCAAGATACGAACGCTGCTCCTCTGTTAGTGTTATTGTGTTTACTTTTCTGCCCATGAATATGACCTCCCTATACAATTATATGAAGATTATATCATGGAATACTTATTGAGTCGAGTTAATTAAAAACATTTATACTAGGAAAGAAATCTATGAAACGGAGCTGCCACACAGGGCGGTGGCGGTCTATCTGTATCTGGAGACTCGTGCGGACAGGGAGAGGACATGCTATCCGGCAATCGGTACCATTGCCAGAGAGCTGCACCTGTCTGTAAGTACGGTCAAGCGTGCAATCCGCGATCTGGAGTGTGCAGGATTTATACAGAAAAAGCAGAGATGGCGTGAAAATGGAGGAAAGAGCAGCCTGCTCTATGAAATCATAAAATAGGCACAAAGGGATTACTGCGCCGGTCAGGTGGACTATGGTATGGTTCACCGTGGCCTGTGCAGGGAACTTTTCACTTTAAGGGGGAAGGACAGAGAAAAGAAAATACAGTTGGCGATATGAAACATCAATATTTTTTTGGAAAAAACTAAGAATTGAAGTATTATCAGATGGATCATGTGGGGGATTCATAAAGTAGTGGTATCAACATGACGATATAGAAAATGCAGGGAAGCATTGTATTTCAAAGAGTTTGAGATACAGTGCTTCTGCGTTTCTATAGGAGATAGTCGTTCTATGCGCAAAATAGTCATTTGATGCAGAGAATGATCGAGTGAAAGATTTGTTTGATATAATAAAGAGTGCTAGGTGAGACTTGTATGGTTTACAGGTATGAGAGCAATCAAAGACAGGAATGAAAAATATGAACATTATTATTTGTGATGACAGGATAGATGACAGAAAAAATTTGTCAGATTTGCTGTCAGACTATGGTGAAAAAAAGAATTATGAGTTTACTATTACAGAATATGAATCCGGAGAACAGTTATGCGAAGAACAATCGGCTTTGGAAGCGTGTCAGCTATTATTTCTGGATATCAATATGCAGGGGATGGATGGACTGAAAACAGCTATGAGGATTAAAGAAAAATATCCAAAACTTCCGGTTGTGCTGGTGACGGCATACATGAATTACGCACTGGATGGATATAAGGTGAAAGCAAGCCGTTTTCTGCTGAAAGATAACCTTGCAGATACTATAGAAGAATGTATGGATGATTTGATAGCAGAAATTAATAAAAACCGTAGGATTCTCGAATTTCGTTTTGTGGAAGGAACGATAAAACTTTATGCAGATGACATCATTTATATAGAAACAGAGCTTCACAAAAATGTATTTTATACAGAAAAAGGGACATTTCAGATTTATAAAAAACTGGATGAACTAGAAAATGAATTCAAGGATATGGGATTCGTGCGGGCACATCTAAGTTTTCTTGTAAATATGAGGTACATCACAAAAATCAGCGGTTATGTGATGACACTTACCACGGGAAAAAAGATTCCGGTTCCCAAGGCACGATATGCACAGGTAAAGAGGGAATATATGCTGTATAAGGGAGAAGAATAACATGACATTCTGGGTATTGACATTTATTGCGGAAATGCTGGAAGTAAAAGGAACGCTATACTTTTTTGATACTTTTATGGAAAAAAGAGATGGCGGATATAGGAACAGATATAGATTTTTTGTTTATTGCGGAGTGCTTTATCTGGTAGCAGTCACAGGGGCATGGATCGGAATGTTAAAATGTATCCCGATTATACTGGTTATGTCTTTCCTGAATCTGGCTTATTATGAAGTTTCCTTCCGGCAGAGTTTTTTGTTTTCAATCATCAACTATACAATGCTTGTATTGATTGATTATGTGACTGTTTTGCTGGGAAGAGGAGGTTCAATCCAAGAAAAATGGTTTTTACAGGCACTGATATCAAAGACGGTTTTTATCATTCTGATGTTGTTTATCAGAAGATTTAGCAAGACAAGAAAAAGCTGCGGTCTGATTACAGGAAAAGAATGGTTACAGTTTTTCTGTGTTCCTGTATTTACGGTGGTCGGTTTCATTCTTATGTTTTATTCAGAAAACGATGATATGCAGAATGTATTTTTATTTCTTTCGGTGGGACTGGTTGCGATTAACCTTATCCTTATGGAGTTCATGCAGAATACCATTGAAAAAGAAGAGAGAATAAAAATTGCGGTACTTACGGAACAAAATCAGAAAAATCGTATTGCAGATTATCAGGACCGGGAAGAAATCTATGAGCGTCAGCGAAGAAAAATGCACGATTATAAAAATCAGCTTTCTACGATCCAAACGTTGATAAAGAATGGACACACAGATGAGGCACTTTCATTTACGCAGAAGCTGACAGAGAGCATAGCTGTCGAGATGTCGGCAATCAACACAAATCATCCGGTGGTCAATGCTGTTTTAAACCAGAAGTACCGCAGCATGCAGGAGAAACACATAGCGGTTATCCTGAAAGTAGGGGATCTGCAGGAGATCTGTCTGGAGGAGGAAGAGATTGTGATTCTGCTCTCTAATTTATTGGATAATGCAATCCGGGAGAGTGAAAAGGTACTGAAAAATACCGGAAAAGCGGTCATTCATCTGAAATTAGAGTGCGAAGATCATAAACTGATATTTGCGGTGAGAAATCCGGTGACAGAAAAGGTGGAAATTGAAAATGACACGATAAAGAGCAAAAGAGGGGATCATCACGGCATTGGGCTGTTAAATGTAAAAGCAGTTGTGGATAAATATGGCGGTGATATGGTGCTTTCCTGCGATGAAAATGAATTTAAGGCTGTGGTTATCTTGTAAAGAGATGGTCTTTGTGTGCGTAATATGGTCGTTTGATGATATGGGACTAGGAGAACAGGTTATTTTATCCGATAAAAAAATAGAGGAAATAAGTATGTTATGAGAATTTTAAAGAATGAATATGATAAATGGATAAGTATATATAGAGGTTAAAATATATGCAGAGAAGGTAGAAAATATGAGGTGAATTCATGGGAATATCGATTTCAAATGCAACGAGTTCTGCTATTACAAAATATAGTGTATCGCTGAGAAGTGGAGAACCTGATTGGTCTATGATTCCAAGTGCAGGGAAAAGCAATAAGTCACAGGCAGAGTTTGTCTCTGAGATTAAGGAACTGGCTCAGAGAGCTGCCAACACTACGAGTAAAACGGAATTAGAATCTATTCACAGGCAGAGAACAAGGTTATGTGCAGAATACATATCCGATGTATCCCCTGACAGAAAGGCATTATATCAGCAGGCTAAAAATGCGGTAAAAAGTCAAAATGGTAATCCGAAATGCAAAGGAATCGGAGAATTATCATTGCTCGATTTTCTGGAGAGGGCAGAGGGGAAAAATAACAACCTTGCGCAAAAGAAGTTTGCTCTGGCGGGAGGAGGCACACTGGAATGTCCGATTCTGACAGGCGAAGGATATGGTGCCGACATTTCTTATCAAGGAACAAAAGTGTTGACCTATCTGGGAGATAGTTATGGATGGGGATGCGAAAGAACTCCGGCTGAGCGGGAAAAGGAAAGAGAATTTTACGGAATTTACTTCAATGAATACCATACGCAAAAGAATGCCCAAAGCTCAGAATTGAAAGAACTGCCGAACTATTTGGAAGAGAAAACGTCTTTTGATAGGAAAGCGTAAGGATATAGGTAAGATAACAGGTTTAATATGGGAGGATGTTTTATGTCAAAAATAACGGATTATGCTTTTTTGTTTCAAAAATCATTTGGGACATCAGGAGTAAATGCAATAGGCAGTTTTCAGTTGTCCCAGTTGAACAGCAGTTCTGTTCAGTCCAAGTTAAAAGCTGCCGGGATTAACACAAACAGCAAACAATATAAAGCCGCAGTAAAACAAATGATGTCTGCTGGAAATGGTGCAATGTATGGCAATATTCAGGGAATAAAAAATCTGATGAGTCATTATGACAAGGATGGAGATTATATCAACCCTGTAAATGGACTGGCAGGACTTTTAGTGACAGATGAAAATGAAAGTTCGAGAAAACGGATCATATCAATTCCGGATAGCAGCAAAGAAGAAATGTATGAACTGACAAAAAAAGAGTTCCTGCGTGAAAACGGTGTCCACAATGGAGATACAACAAAACGTTCCGAGGTATATAACAATTTGTATCGCAAAATGCAGAAAAAGGACAGATTGGCTGCCGGGTATACGCTTGAAAAATATGAGAGAATTTACAGACAGGCATTTTATGATGCCGCAAAAAAGGCTGATCCTAACTGGAAAATTGGTAAGCCAATCAAAGATGGTGCATTAGATAGTGTTACAAGAGAATTGGCAGAGTCGGGGAAATCTCCTGCACAGGCAACGCTTGATACTAAAATTTAACATATCAGGTATATTTGAATAATTAAAAAGAGAAAATTTTGAGCTGATTGGAGAAACAAAAATATGAACATTAGTTCTAGCCTGAATACCGTATCTTCATCATACGGTCAACAAAAAGGTAATCAAATGAAAACTCCTGCATCTGGGGAAAAGACATTTTATACGGCAGAAACACCAAAGGTATATCAGATATTTACAACAGATAATATGTTGTGGACAGGAGGTAATGGTACAGGTCTTTCTTATTGTCTTAAATATGCGGATGATTCGACGGATGAAAATCCTGTGGTGTTAGCGAAAGGTGTGGATGAAAACGGGAAAGAGTTTGAGCAAAGAATTTATATCAATGATGTTAATCCATCAAATGCTACAGTAGTCGAAATGCGTGCATTGGAGGCACATTACAAAGTGGAAAAGCAGGGAGGTTTCACGTCTCTGCCGCTTGAAGCTGGTAATATGGGACTTAACGACAGAAGAGATTTTATCGCAATGTTCAAAAAAAGCATAGAAGATTTAAACAAATTGGGAAGGTTTGACTTATCGTTGCTTTGGACGAAAAGTATGGATGCTTATCTTGATTTGACAAGTGCAAATAGTAAGTATAAATAGTGCTTAGTCATTTGAACATAGGAAAAAAGAGAACTTGGATTACATATCATATTGAGGCTGAGAGAAATCAAATAGGTGACATAGTCGGAAGAACTCCGAATAATGAAGAAAAAATATGTAAAATAAAATGAAAAAAGTTTATCGATAGGGTTCCAGTATGATTTACATGATACAGATTATAAGACTTATATAAGGCAGGGGGATAATATGGTTACTGTAAATAATTCTGACTATTATAACAACATTCCAGCTGGCAGGGATTTAAACAAGCTGCCCAATAATTCCAGCGCCGATACAACTGTAGGATATCAGTATGATGGACTTACAGAGGAAGATCGTTTCGTACAAAAAGTTTTGCAGGAGCATTATGATAAAGTGTACAAAGAAAATTTGTCTCATTCTGATCCAATGGCATATATCGAATCAAAATATTGTGATGTGACCTCACCTAATTTTTGCTCATATATGACAGAAGATCAGCGTTCCATAGCTTACCGCAATGAGAAAAGAATGTTACAAACAGGAGGAAAATATTCGGCTGGATTTGCCCGGTATGATTATGCATTAAGAAATTACAAGGATGTATATACAGGTGGTTCAAGAAGTGTTGGTTATGTACGCAATACTGACAGGGAAAAACAGCATGCCAGAAGTGTTGTAAATCAGCAAATTTCAAATCTACTTTCAAAGAATGGGATATCAATATCAAAACAGGCAGATTTGGTATTTTCTATTGATCCATATACATATCAATTAACAGTGTCGGGAAATGCAGATAGAGATACATTATCGCAGATAGAAAAATTACTGAATGAAGGGGATAATGCGAAAAATATATGGACACATGCGTGGATTTGTATGCATGATGCAGATAATGAAATTGTTAATTCGCAGGCAAGTATGACAAAGGCAAACCAATATTCTTTATGGCATGAAGTGTATGAGACAACTGGATATGATGCACGCAATGCGACATATAAAAATGGTACTTTTATTGCAGAGGATGGTACAGATTTACTGGCATTGTTTAAGGAAAAATCTAAAAGTGGCGCAGGGTATGAACTTTATTCTAAGAGATGGCTGCAATATGCTAAGAATGGTTGGAAAAAAGAAAATGATTTGGTATTGAAAATAGGATTTGACAGCAGTGGATTGTATGATATAGGGCAGGAAAAAGGATATGGAGCAACACAGAATATGTGGATGAAAGGTGTTAGCCAAAGTATGTTTGAAGCTAGAGTGTGACCAATGGATGACAGAAAGTATGAACCGCTTTATGAAGTCGTTGAATAAAATTTTATACGAAAACTTCAAGCTGTTGGAGGTGGATTTATGGGAATCTCTTTTTCAAATATAGGAACAGTTGGAAGGGAACAGTTAATTACTTCTGGTAGTAATGGAGAACCAAACTGGTCTTATATTCCATCGAAAGGAAAAAGTACAAAAAAAGCGAATAACAGAACCTATCAGTTTGCAGACGAAAAAACCAAAAAGCAGATTGCTTATATGAGTGGTTATTACCTTCAGACAGTGCCGCAGAGTGTCAAGGCAGCATATCTGCAACAGGAAAAAGAATTTTATATCGTGTTGGCATCTAAAATAAGAGAATAAAATGCCGGGAGGAATTTAAAAAATGATTGGAAGTATAGGAGCGGAGAGCCGTTATTCAACAGGTTATAACAACCTAAAACCAAATCGGAACCAGAATAAGTGGGCTGACACTTTGGCTCAGACGGTGGATAAGGAGGATATTAGCAGTAGAGCGGATATCAATCGTGCTAAGAAAAGTACAGTGATGGATTCTTATCTGGCACTGTCAGGAAAAACGATAAATACTTTGAAACAGGAATATTCAGAGTACGAATCCGAAAATTATAGAATCGTACCCGATAATGAAGCTGAATGTTTTGATATATACAATAAAGACGGGGAGCGTTTGGGGGCATTTTCCTATTCTGATATAAAAATAAGACAGGATGAAACAACAGGAAAGCAGTTTTTGATTTCTGAGCATGGAACGATGAGTTACGATGCCCTGGTATTAGATGATGAATTAAAAGATGCATTGCAGAATGTAATGGATAAAGATTCGCTGGATGTGGAGACTTTGCAGGGATTTACATTAAATACACATTCAGGTACCGGCATCCAGTATTTAGTAAAAGACGGTGAAGAAGGCAGAGGTGGCAAGGTTCTTCTGCAAAATGAAGCGGATCGGAAGAGGTATGAAGAATTAGCGGAGATGTATTTTGACAAATACCCTAATTTAATTGAGAGTCGGGAAGAAGGTTTTATCTGGGCTGATTTAGAGATTAGAGGAATGGCAAAACGGACAGATCAGGGAATTATATCCATAGGAGCTGATGGAATGTCATACAGTGACAATGAAAATTATAAAAACAATTGGAGTGTCCGGTTTTCTGGTTCTATGTATGAAAAGCTGTATGAATGGCTTCAGAATAACAAGGATAGCATGGAGGAAATCCATAAATTTTCTACATGGCAAAAGGTTTTTGACGAAATTGGTGGAACGTATGAAAGAGTCTGGTCGAAAGAAGAACTGGATCAGGGATATTTGAATAATTGAAAGAGGAGGGATAGAATATGTCAGTGGCGATAAATTCAAATTATTATGCAGGATACACTATGAATTCAGCCAATAAGTTTAAAAATGTATCAGACTATTCAAAGTATTTGACTAACAAGTATAAATGTTTGACTCCATGCAAAAATGCTTCTGTATTGATTGACAGAAGTGTAATGCAAAAGGCATGTGGAGATGAAAAAACTGCGAAATGGCTTGAGGAAAATTTAGCAATTATGCCAGATGTTATACGAAATGCACAGAAGGCGGCAATAAGTCATGGTAGTAAACTGATATCAGTGGAGTTTAAGTTTACGAATAATGGAACCGAAATGACAACCTGTGGCATTTTTGGAGAGACTGGTACGGATTCAGAAATTGACAAATGGCTGGAGAGAATGAAAGAGGATAAAGAAAAAGAAGATAAAAAAACAGAAAATATGATTGCTATAGAAGCGACAACTAAAAATAAGGTAGGTTTTGATACATATGCATAGTATCAATTTCTATATCCAATAAATCAATTAAAGGTTACTACTTGGGCTTCGGATGGAGAGAGCAGGTACGGTTCTGACTGACAGAAGAACCGTGGAAAGGAGTTAATATGGGATTAGGCGTTAAAAATTCAGTTAAATCCGGGCGGGAATCTGACCTATCAGTATTACGCAAGTGATATCCGGGAAATTTTAGCATATAACCGGACACAGCACAAAGATATTATGTCTGAGTTGAATGTACAGTTTGTTATAGCAGACGGTACAATTCAGATAAACTGATTGGAGGAATAGAAGTATGCACATCGGTTTTGGTCAGAATACCGTATCTTCATTGTACGGTCATCAAAAAGGCGATTATATGAAAACTATAGGGTTTTCTCATAAAAAGCATAAGGCAAATGAATCGCAAGAAAAAATGACCGTAACATCCGGCAAGGACGTATGCCGGAAGATAGGACATTCAGATGAAGTCGATGGGGAAAATCAGGAAAACACATATATACATGATAGTTTTGCCTTAGACGCTAGTTACGCAAATTATATCAGAGAAACGGTGCCTAAAACTGTTTGGTCAAATGATTATCTTCGAGAATTATGGGATGAAAAGGCTAAATATTTAAAAAGTATCCGTGAAAGTAAAAATGGGTATGGTTTCGATGATATTGGAATGGGAGCTACATATGCCTATTCTACTATGTATCAAAAAATTGTAGAAGGATATAGGAATGGAACAAGAGAAGTGTATGTATGCGATAATCCAGAGAGTGGAAAAAGACGTCTGTTGTCAATGGATGAAGAATTGGAAAAGCTAAATAAAGGTTTTGAGGAACTGATAAAATGGGACAAAATGGTTGCCAAAAGTCAAAAGCAAAATGCAGAAAATAAGCAGAAATTTCAGAATACAAAATTGGATGAATCGTTTGATGCCTTTGATATAAATCAGGCATGTGATTATATTCAAGATTCTTATTTAGAGTTCCGTTCACTTTATCTGGAGCAATATGAAAGAACGGGAGGAAATATAGATATAAAGTCTTTGTTTTCTTCTGTTTTAAGAAGCGGAAATCAGGATATGCATAAATATTGTGAATTTCTGTTTGAAAAAATTGGTTTTATTGTTTAATGCGGGTATTAAAATGTTTGAGAAATATTGAAATAATAAGGAAAAAGCAAGGGAGGGCAGTGGACTATGAACATTTTAAATAAACAGATTGATTCCATCTATGACCGACAGAAAAATTTATATAGTAAATATCCGCATTATAGCCAACAGAATGCAGAAAGTAAAAAGGTATGCGAACAAGAAAAAATCACAGCAACATCTGGAAAGGATGTATTGGGTATCACAAAAGGAGATAAAGAAAATTCTTATATTGTGCATTTCTCTGATTCTGCAATGGTCAGCAGGGCAGTTGCAAGAGGATATGTTACGGTCAATGGTAAAGAGGTGGAATTGACGGAAGATACCAAGCAGCAGTTGTTAAAGACAGACAAAGAAGCAAGTGCTGCGAGAGAAAAGGCATATCAGGATTGGTTGATAGTTTCTCGCAACTCTATTTTACCATAAATCTTGAGGAGATATTTTATTTTAACAACAAAAAATGCCGTATTTATGCGGCTTTTGGCGTTTCGCAAACGCCTATTTGATATAAAGGCATGAAAAAGTGCTGATAAAGGAGGATTAAAAATGGCTATTAGTGGAGTAGGACAGAGTTATTATCAGAACAATGTTGCAACAACGAAAAGTACAAAGAGCGTAAACAGCACGGGAGAAACGGGCAATACAAAGGAATTATCAGAAGCGGAAGAAATGGCGATTTTCAAAAAGGAATTTTATGCTGAAATTGATAAGATACCCAGAAATAGAACTATAACCAATGTGGCTATCAACATATCAGAGGAAGCATTTAAGAATATGAAAGATGATCCGGAGTACAGGGAAAAGATATTATCAGCACTTAAACGTGACTTAACTTCGTCCTTTGCACCGTTGGAAGCTTCTATGGTGCTCACTGTAGGAGCTACTGCTAAAGATTATAGGGGCGATTCATGGTCTGGTGTTAATAATCAGTCGGAATTTTATGCTCGTTCACAAAACAGTTTTTATAAAAAGACAAGCAACAAGAAAGATAGACAAAAAGAGCTTTTGGAAGAATATCTGGAAAAACGGGCGCAGGTTAAAAAACAGCAGCAGGAAATGTTGAATGAAAAGATTGCAAAGCAGGAACAGGAAAGAAGCCGATTATTACGGTCGTGGAACAATGAAAGGCTGTTGTCAAAAGCGTCTAATGCTTATGAAGCAAGATACCAAACGGCAGTTGTTAAAGGTAGATAAAGAAGCAAGTGCCGCAAGAGAAAAGGCATATCAGGATTATGTTATGCAGTATGAGATGGCGGTTGCAAAGCAACAGAGTGAAGCGTGGAGAAAAGCGATAGATGGAGTGCCGGATAGTTTAAGAATGTTGTTGGAAATAAATAATACTGAAAATGTGCCGGAATATTCAGAAAAACAAAAAAGCAATATAACGATGCAATCAAGGCTTATGATCATACCGGTAACGGTGTAAGCTGGTCGCAGTTTGAATGGAAAACTTACGATACACAGATGACAGTCACATTTGAGGATTCGGTGAAAGTTGAAAGCATTTCAAAAAATGGAAAGTTTAAGTGTATTATGGAGCCATATCCGGGTAATGAATTAGATTTTTAAAAAGTATTTCATGTAGGAGTCAGAGCATATTACTGACTCCTATGCAGAAAGGAGAACAATTTTATGAGTATAACGAAAGTTGGAAGTTCCTATAATTTCATTTATAACACAAAGACAGGTAAATTATCTACAAAAGATGGCAGCAAAAATGAATTTGTTGATTTTTGCAATGGAGATGTAAAGGGAGAAGATACAGAGACACTGAATCATTTTGATGAGCATACAAGATATCAGTTTACAAGAATGCTGTTTGCATATGGAACCGGAATGACCGGACAGAATCCTTTTGCCAATGATGAGAAAGTCGAGATTACAGCGGATATAGACAGTGCAACCCATACTTCCTTTTATGTGAATGGGCAGAAAGCGTTTACGGCAATTACGGGTATGTCATATCTCCCATCCGAGATTCAAACCTTTGGAACCGTACAGCAGCCATTTAAAACCAGAGGGTACAAACCATATGATCCCAGTACAAACAGTATCACGATTGGGGTTGGAAGCAGATTTAATCTTGGAAATGGATACAGCATGACGGTACAGGAAGATTTTGTCTGGGGCGAGGGCTATGGAAACGGAAGCAAGGCAGATGATGAAAGATGCAATATGATGATAGGTGGTCTGAGCTCCCTGATACATTTTGCGGATCAGCAGTATTTTTCAAGTATGACAGATACATACACCGATTATATTTTAGATTTTCTTGCGTCACAGGGAGTGGATACAAGCAGAGAATTTGTGATAAACGGGACACATTGCGAACTGGTAAATGGGAAAATAAGTGAAGTTGGTAACGATTATGTGGTGCCTAGTTCCATTCAGCAGAAAGCAGTGAAAAGATATGAAGAAAGTATGTCACAGCTTTTGAATAGCGGAACTTGGTATAGATGGTCATAAAAGTAATAGATCACTTGGACCGTTATGGAGAGTGAATAGATTCCGAATGACAGAGGAAAGGACAGCATATCTGCAACAGGAAAAAGAATTTTATACAGTGTTGGCATCCAAAATAGGAGAATAATAAATGCATGATGCAAAAATGATATTGAGATA
This sequence comes from Roseburia rectibacter, assembly GCF_014287515.2. Lineage (NCBI taxonomy): Bacteria > Bacillati > Bacillota > Clostridia > Lachnospirales > Lachnospiraceae > Roseburia > Roseburia rectibacter. The sequence continues at coordinate 3,712,579 of NZ_CP092473.1, read as the reverse complement.
GGAGGAGTTCCATATGAAATTAGGGAAGAAAACAAAGACTGAAAAAGGAACATTTATGGCATATGCTTCTTGTTCATGTACTTGCTTCTGTGTATGTAAGTGCCAGAACTGTAATAGATCATTGGGGAGAAGAAAATAGAAATGGAAATAAACAGTAATCATTCTACATATGGGGCAGCATTTCGTCAAAAACCGATTTTTTTCATGTCTGGAAAGGAAACAGTGGCATTTTTTGAAGGAAAACTGAAGAAAAATATGACACTTCAGGAAGATTCCTGTACACTTGGCAGCAATGACACTTATCGCAGACAGCATACCACTTATGAGGTTTCGGACAAGAAGAAGGGAAGTACGTTTCTGGATCTGGATTTTCTGATTAAGGACGAAACCAGCAGTCTGAAAGGAAATCTCAGTGATAAAAAGGATGTGGATTTCTACAACTTTTCCATTCCATTTAATCGAACCATACAGAATTATTTTGGGGTTCAAATATACATGGACATGCCGGAAGGCTGTGATTATGACCTCACCTTATATGATGAATATGGCAATCAGGTCGGAAAGGCAGAATGGGACGGGGAAGGACGTAAAACACTGACCATCCCGAACTGGGATACAAATACCAATAAATATTGTATCAAAATAGAAAACAAAAATGGGGAAGAAGTTTCTCCGCATGATTATTATAAAATCAGTTTCAAGGTTACGGAAAATAAAGAACAGGAAAAGACCGATGCCATAAGGGAGGCATTCGGGAACCTTCACGGTGCATACAGCCGGAAAGATGAAAATTGGAGGGAATACCTCGACAAATATAATGAAGTCCTGATGGATACAGAGAAAAATTATACAAAAGAAATGGAGAAACTCCACCAGAAGCAGTTTGAAAGTCTGCCGGAAGAAAAACAATACAAAGGCGGGCGCACAGTGGATGAATTGTTGCAGGACATGGCAGAAGGAAAGACACTGGATGATGCGGAAATGGAGTATGTGAAGATTTTTGCCAATCTGAAAGATTTTGAGAAAGCACAGCAGAAGGCGGAACTGAAACATGATTTTTCCGAGGATTTTGTAAAGGATCTGGAAAGCAAAGGTATCTCCCGTGATGAGCTGGAGGGAATGCAGATAAAGATTGAAAGCAATGGGAATGTAACAGTGAGCGGTATCGAAGATAAAGAAGTCCGGGAACAGGTTCAGAAACTGGTAGAGGAAAAGTACAGTGACCGGATGTATCAGTATTACACAGGAATTGCTGACAGTGTGGGAAATCTGTCGTCCAATACCTACCAGTATGCCACGGATGTGCAGGAAGTCAGGCGTTACTTAAAAGGGGTTACGGGAGAAGATATTTCTCTGGAGAACCTTTACCTGACACCAGACGGAAAGATTGGCGGGCTGCCGGAAAAAGCTGCTAATCTGATTAACAAAACAAAGGACAATGCCAAGATAGAGCGGATAAAGGATGCATTGATAAATATTATAGGACATAACCGGACAAGCGGTGATCTGGGGATTCCAGACTTTACTTCGGAGTTTCAATTCAGTAATGGTGCTTTTTCTGTGGCAGACAGTGGTTTTACGGTGGATATGGCGGCATTGGATAGAAGGCTGACGCCACAACCGCATGATAACATGTATTCGGATATGTATGCGTATAGTTTCAGGAAAGTATTATGATTATGAAAAGTAATTATACACAAGGAGAATGAACAGATGGTAATAACCCGCACAGTAGAGATGCATGCGCAGCTTGTGGGATATGATTTTAAGAAAAAAGGTTTACCCACTGATAAAAATATTGCAGTAGAAAATAGTAAAGTTTCCAATGATTATTTCTGGAAAACAAATAAATATACGGATCAGGATGTGTTTGGAAGAACACTGGATCTGACGGCACTTATCAATAAGCCGGACGGATATTTAAAGGGAAGTTTATCGGATACGGAGGATGTGGACTATTACGAATTCAATATTACAGAGTACCGGGCATTAAGTTTCGCGAAGGATACCTATAATAAGGATATTACGATCACTTTAGATCATATACCGGAAATAATGTATATAAAGTTGATGATTTAGGCAGATATTATATGTTTGCATAAGATATATATACAAGTATGAAACTATAAAAATATAGTATGTTTTATGTGGTAAAAATATTGTATTTATGAGACTTTTGGTATTTCACAAATACCTAAGAAAAAATAAAGTAGAGGAGAGTGTATATTATGAATATTGATTACAGTCAGTTTTACAGAGGAACAACGAATATTCCCTCATATGGGAATGGTATATATAAGAAAGACACCCTTGTAAAGTATGAATTTAACACTACAGATGAACATGGCAATAAGATTATGGACAAGATGTCAAGGGAAGAAACCCTGCAGGCGATGAAGGACATCGGTTCGCAGTATGGAGATGCGGTTATTGTTGAATTTTCGGGAGATGGAATGGCTGCACTTGTGGAAAACAAGAAAGGTATAGTGGATGCCAATGTAACACAGGAGCAGCGGGAATCAATGGAGGCGAGAAATGCAGCGTTCCAAAAAGAAATTACGCAGGTTGATAACTCCCTAGAACTTCCGGCATATTCCGGAATGTATGGTGCAGACAAGGCGGTTGCATCTGCGGTGGAGAACTGCAGCAAAGAGGAACAGGGATTTGTGTATGATATCATCCGTCAGAATTTCCTTGTTGGAAATACTGGCTCTATGACAGAGGAAGAACGGCAGGCAAATATTTCACTTGGTATGAAAAAAGCGGAATATGCGGCAGAGAATTTTATCCCGGAAGATAGCATAAAACCATTTTTGGAAGCAATGGAGTCTATCGCAAAGCTTGCGAGCGCAGGAAAAGCTGACAATAACGGAAATATGGACTATGGAGTAGGGAAAGGTACATATCTTGGACATGGTAGCAATATTGTAAAGACTACAAATGCGCTTGATATGATGAGGACGATGGACGGCAGTGCATACACGGAATATCAGAAGATTAGTAAAGAAAGCAGCAATGAGGACAGACAGCTTAATGCATTAAAATACCTTACAAATTGGTATGAAGGGGCAGTGAAAAAGAATCCTTCGATGGTTGATAATTACGAAAAGCAGTCGGAGGAATATGTGGAGAAAAATGTAAAAGATCAGAAGCTGGATGCAACTTTTTCAGATATAAAGACAGAAAATAAAGCGGCTTTTTTTGAAAGTCTGAAAGTGTTCCAGAATAATAATCCTAATTTTCTCTCATCTATCATAAATCGGGAGCTGGCATCTAAATTTTGGAGCATTTGATAAACGTAGATTGGAAAAGTTATAATTGCTCGGAAAATGGAAGATAACAACAATAAAGTGTAGAGTGTGCCTTTCACATAGGGACACTTGTTACAAGCAATATTGTAAATGATACAAGTGGAGATTAAGGCACAAATATGATAAAAACAAAAAATATTTCAGAAATGTTGACTTCTTTAATTGAGGAGTATCGTTTTAATAAAAATACTCTTTCAAAATATTTAGAAATAACTGAAGAAACAGTAGATTGAGTAGTAATGGGCAATGTGGAATGTTTGCCAGATGATCCTGCATTGCGTCTTAAAATACTTAGTAAAGCAGGATTTCTGTATTTTGGAGCGATTGAAGATAAGGATAGGCAATTAAGCGGTTTTTTGGAAGTGCTTGTTTCCTATCATGGCATATCCAAGCTAACGATAGCAAAAATGGCTGGTGTTGAGGAAAATGATATTGACAGGCTTTTAGTCAATCCACCAGAAAAGATTGAAATCGAAGTAAAGTATAAAATTGCTGTGACGGTTATGGAACTGCGATTTTGGCTAAAAGATTGTGAATCACCGATATAATCGGGATTTGTGAGTAGAGGGCACTTATGAAAAATAAAAGTATCAATCAAGTTTCCATAATAAATGGTGAAGATGGTCCCACAAGTGTTTTTATATTTGGAGAAGCTCAAAAGCAATCTCTAAAGATTAGAATCCGAAAAGCTATCTATCAATCCAGACGAAAAAGGATAGAAAAGAGAATAGCGGCCAACCCGCATACCCTTGCGGAAGTGGTGCAATACGCAAAGGATCATTATGATTTAGTGGAAATCAATCCTGCCGCAACAAATTGGATAGAACGACAGAAAAATCTAAAAGCTAGTTTGATTATGCAGCATAAACCAGAACTTTTGGGCCAAAGGAAGGATATTCCAAAACCAGATTTTCATAATGAAGAATCTGTTAAAAATTTTTTGAATGAAATGGAAATTAGAAATAAATTGATTGACCAAATGCCTGATAATGTAATTCCCATGGATTTTCATTTATATGAAATAAAAATTGGTGAGGATTTAATGGAAATAGAGGTAGATTATACCTGGAATATATTTGGAATATCTTACTCTGGCAATAAGTCGGTCATAAAAAGGTTTAAGAAAATAGCCAGAGATTTATATTGTTATTATGGTGTCAGTGAGGAGGATATAAAGAACCGGACAAAAAGATATTCTTCACTGGTAACGGAATTGAGTTCATAATTCAGAATTTTAAATAGAGGTGTATAGTAGGGTTAGTTCAGGAAGTGATTCGTTTTATTTATATGTAGAAGATGGCAATGGAAATGTTAATTATACAACAGTAAGTAAGAGTGGAACAATAACAATTAATGATTTTAATGGTTTTGATCCGTCAGGCAAGTGGAAAATATGGATTGTTACAAAAGGAACAGTTTCAACATCCACTGAAACAATAAAAGTATATTATACATATTAAAAATGTAATGTGGCTACAATTTTGTATTATAGGAGAGAGTGAAATATGAATGTAAATATTAACAATAAAAATTTATTTTCGCAAAGTTTGCTAATAAACAAATTCTTCTTTCAGAAAAATTTCTCACACAAGCAGACTGGGATTACGACCCTAGATTCTGGGTGTCAATATAGAAATAACAATTATTACTATAATAAAGATGGTGTACCTTTTTTATCAAAGGAACAGGCAGACCGTTGTATCAATGGTAAGGATTGGAAAAAGATAGTGTCTGTATCGGATAAGGTGAAGTCGGATTTAGAAAAGGTTGTAAAGCAGGATTTTATCAGTAGCAATGGTGCATATATACCAGAAGAAAGCAAGAGACATGATGTAATCAAACAGTATTTGAATACGATTCCTTCTGAACAGCGAAATTCCGCTTCGTGGACATTGAGCAGAATGGCTGGAGATTATGCTTCAAGAATGGAGACACTGGTAAAGAAAAATAATCCTGGATGGAAGCCGGGAGATGCATTTGATACAAGTATTTTAGATCAGATGGATGATACTCTTTGTGGATTAGATTTTAAAGTATAGATGTAGGTGAGAAAAATCCAACAGGTGGCATAGTTGGAAGGACTCCGAATAATGAAAGGAGATATGTTAATATGGCAGTTACAGGAATAGAAACTTATGCGTCATATACGAATCGTTATGGCGATACACAAAATGCTGGAAACAAAACGGGCAGGACATATAAGAATGCTCATGAATATAAGAACTATTTAACACAAAAATACGATTGTTTACGAAGCAGGGATTATTCCGTAAATATAAACAGTTCTCTTTTGTCAAAGGCTATGGGAGATGAAAAGACAAAACAATGGTTGGAGTATAATCTATCTTTAATACCGGAAAGTATCGAAAAATTGAAAGCTGCTCAAAGTGCTCGTGGCTGTAAGGTACTGAGTGTAACGGATACAATAAATGGATATGATAGCATAACAGAAGAAGTACTGGTAACAGATGAGGTTGATCCGGGAACAGAAAAAGCAAGGAAAGAACTTGAAGAAAGACTCGAGAAAAGGAAAGCAGAAAAGAAAGAGACAGAGGAAAGACTGGAAAAACAGCGTGCCGAAAAACAGGATCAGGAAGAACGGCAATATAATCTGAAAATTGATGGAAAAGATGTAGCTGACCTGACAGGAAAAATGGTGGAATTGGTAGGTAATTCAATTCCTATAGGAGTGACGGAAAGCGGAGTTTCGACATTTGATGTGCTGGCATAGGGACTTTGATATGAAACCGTAAGGTGTGCAATTAAAATAATGACTTATGCTAGAACATAAAATAGACAAAAATAAATTTGTTGATTTTTGCAATGGAGATGTAAAGGGAGAAGATACAGAGACACTGAATCATTTTGATGAACATACAAGATATCAGTTTACAAGAATGCTGTATGCATATGGAACCGGGATGACCGGACAGAATCCTTTTGCCAATGATGAGGAAGTCGAGATTACAGCGGATATAGACAGTGCAACCCATACTTCCTTTTATGTGAATGGGCAGAAAGCGTTTACAGCCATTACGGGTATGTCATATCTCCCATCCGAGATTCAAACCTTTGGAACCATACAGCAGCCATTTAAAACCAGAGGGTACAAACCATATGATCCCGGTACAAACAGTATCACGATTGGGGTTGGAAGCAGATTTAATCTTGAAAATGGATACAGCATGACGGTACAGGAAGATTTTGTCTGGGGCGAGGGCTATGGAAACGGAAGCAAAGCAGATGATGAAAGATGTAATATGATAATCGGGGGATTAAATACCCTGATACATTTTGCGGACCAGCAGTATTTTTCCAGTATGACAGATCCATACACCGATTATATTTTAGACTTTCTTGCGTCCCAGGGAGTGGATACCAGCAGAGAATTTGTGATAAACGGGACACATTGCGAACTGGTAAATGGGAAAATAAGTGAAGTTGGTAACGATTATGTGGTGCCTAGTTCCATTCAGCAGAAAGCAGTGAAAAGATACGAAGAAAGTATGTCACAGCTTTTGAATGGCGGAACTTGGTATAGATGGTCATAAAAGTAATAGATCACTTGGACCGTTATGGAGAGTGAATAGGCGTGGTCCTATGTCAAGATTTAGTACAAGTTAAAATGAGAAATTTCTCCCCATTTTAACTTGCCAGAAGCTCCGCCTTAGTGTGTGTTCTTTCATATACTCGTTCGAATTCGTCTGGTGACATAAAGTCGCAATGGCTGTGAATTCGTTTCGTGTTGTAAAAAGCTTCCAGATATTCGAAAATCAGACGGTATGCTTGCTTGTAATCGCGGATTTTAAAGCGATTGAGCCATTCACGTTTGATAATAGAATGAAAGGATTCAATGCACGCATTATCCCATGGAAATGCTTTCTTCGAATAACTGCGCTGCATGTTTTCGGTTGCTTTTTTATATTCTTTTGCAACATACTGGCTGCCACGATCTGAGTGGATGATTAATGGTTGGTCGATATTTCGGCGGGCTTTGGCTTTGTTTATAGTATCAATCACGCAGGATACTTCCAGTGTCTCTGAAAGCGTCCAGGTTATGATTTTTCTGGAAAATAAATCCATAATACTGGTCAGATAGACAAATCCGTCTATTGTCCAAATGTAGGTAATATCCGAACACCAGGCAGCATTCGGTCGGTCAGGATTAAACTGTTCATCAAGGATATTTTGTAATTCTGTGCTGAAATCAGAATCTTTTGTGGTGATTGTCCATGGTTTGCTCCACTGAGCACGAATCCCCATTTGGCGCATATATGTACCAACAGTTCTTTCCGAAATAACTTCACCGGTTTTTCGCAGCTCTATAGTAATTTTCGGAGCACCGTAGTTCTGCCTGGAATCATCATAAATATCCTGTATTTTTGCTTTTACAGCTTCACAACGTTTTTCTGTATCAGAAGGTACGTGGTGGAGCCATGCAAGATAGCCTGAGCGAGAGACACCCAAAAATTTCAACATTCCGGAGACGGAAACCCGGCGTCCAGCCTTTTTGGCAGCTTCCGTCTTCTCAGACACTTCGAGATAAATGGCTTCCGTCATTTTCCCAGAATGTTGATTGCTTTTTTTAACACATCAAGTGCATCTTGTGCATCACGTAATTCACGTCTGAGACGGGCAATTTCCTTCTGCTCATCAGATGAGTAATTACCAGAACCACGAACAGGAATATCACCTGATTCCCGGAAGTCTTTCAGCCACTTTGTTAATGTGCTGTATCCGATACCAAGATTTTCTGCACATCCACGTACCCCGAGGTCTTTATGATCTTGATAGTACTGGACTGCATCAAGCTTAAATTGTTTGTCGTGTTGCTTTGACATATGAGATCCTCCTTCAGCATGTCTCTATTGTACCATGCTTATGTGTATTTGGAATTTCTCATTTTGGCTTGTACTATTTATATTCTAGCACCAAGGGTTATACAGAGAATGATCTGAAGAAGATTCTTTCAGGTGAGATGGAACGTGCCTTTGAGGATAATGAAAATGCTGAGAAACAGCTTAAGGTTTATCATCATAAAAAAGATGAGCATGAGTTTGACCTTCTTATTGATATTCAAAAGAAGCTGGCTCAGGGCAAAGGTAAATATTATGTCCGTTTCGCTAAGAACTATAATACAAAGCAGGTGGCCAAGGCAGTTTTATATCTGAAGCAGCATGACATCCGAAGCTACGATGATCTGGAGAAAAATGTGAAAACAGCAACAGCCCGATTTACGAAAATTTCAGCTTCCATCAAAGCAAAGGAGAAGCGACTTGCTGAGATTCAGGTCTTGAAGAAACATATCTTTGATTACTTTAAGACAAAAGACGTATATGCGGATTATCGTAAATGCGGATATAGCAAGAAGTTCCTGGAAGAGCATAGACAGGAAATCCTACTTCATAAGGCTGCCAAGAATGCTTTTGATGAACTTCATCTGAAGAAGCTTCCAAAGGTAAAAGATCTAAGTGCAGAATATGCCGAGATCCTTGCAGAAAAGAAAAAGCTGTACGGTGAATATCGTCAGGTTAAGAAAGATATGCAGGAGATTCAAAGAGCAAAATACGACATTGACCAATTCCTTAAAAGCGATGAAGAGCAGAAGAAGGAACGTGTCAGAAAACACAATATCACTCGATAATTCTATTTGGGGAATCTGTAGGTTTAAGACTTATGGGTTCCCCTCTTTTTTCATTTCTGAAGAATTTTCCAACAGTAAAATAAAGCGATTCGTAAGAATTGCGTAGCCAAGCGATTAGCTTGTTCAAGGGGATTGGGGATGTGCCACCAACGAGCGGATAATAGTTTTTTGTACAAAAAAGCACTGCTCGCCACTTTGCGAAGACGCGCCCTGACACCATCGAAGATGGTGCTACGCGAAGTGCAGAATACCTTTGATAGGAAAATCACAAACATTGTTACAAAAATAAAACTAATTAGCTATTAATTCGAAGCCAACTTTCGAAAAGTCGAAAATTGTATTTGAAAATATATGCTTAAGAGCGTATAATGTACACTAGGACTATTTATGAGGACTTTCGGGTCCTTCACCAAGATGGGTAATCCCCATAAGAGAGGAATTATATGGCTGTATCTTATAACGGATTATGGAAATTATTGATCGACAAGAATATGAAAAAGATGGATCTTGTTGAGAACGAAAACATTGGAATTAGCAGCAGTACACTTGCCAAGATGAGCAGAGGTGAGACTGTGTCTATGAGTATCTTGGAAAAGATTTGCATGGAGCTTGACTGTGATTTCGGAGACATAATTAGTATTGATAAGAACAATAAAATTGGTAAATGAAGTTCAGTGTCCTGTTTTAGGGACAGTAAATATATTAGTATTTTGTTTTAGGGGAAGTTGTTGCAAAGATATGGAATGCTTTGCATTGTGAAATGAGTGATATCGTTGAAATACTACCTAACGAGAAAGAGGATTAAGGAGATATGGCAAAACTAGTAGATAACGAACCTCAGTATGAAGGAGAAAAAAAGGTGTGGAACTTGTTTGGAAGCAAGTTGCCTTCGAATTGGGTTGTCTATAACAATAGAAGTGTAAATGGACGTGAGTATGATATATGTGTTATTGCGCCGGAATTTGGTTTGTTTATTGTTGAAGTAAAAGGCTGGAGTCCCGCAGGAGTATTAACAGTAGTTAACCAGAATACAATTATCATAGAGGGTAAAGAGAAACCAGAAGATAGTCCAAGAAGTCAAGCTCGTGGATATAGATTTGATTTACTAAAAAAGATTCAAAAAGAACTTGGAATGAATCCTCTTGTAATGAGTTTAGTATGTTATCCGTTTATTTCAAAGAAGCAGTATTTAGAGAAGGGGTTAAATGTTGTATCGGAAGAAAATGAAACTATTTTTGCAGAGGAGCTTGATGATACATCTCTCTTGTTTCAAAAGTTTATGGATCGTTATAACGTCGATAAGGGCGTAAAGCATGATGACTTATCGGCTAAAAGATTTGCTTTAATTAGACATCATTTTGAACCAAATTATGATCTTAAAAGTGATGAGGAAGTCTTGAATCCAGGATATTCAAGATTAAGAATTTTTGCTAATGATATTAATGAGCAAGAAGTAAGAAATGTTGTGGAAGAGTACTTTTCGGGAATAAAAGAGATAGTTTTTGTACCTTCTGCGAAGTCAATGAATTTAATAATTGATGAATTAAAGATGAAGTTTCAAGCCCAAAACATTCATCCTATAAAAGCAGATTTGTGTATTGGAAGAGATGATAGTGCAATAAAGGCTTCTGATTCTGGTTTTTCAATTTTTAATTTTGAGATAGAAGTAGTGCCTAATCTAACAGAGCTAGTAGAGGAAAATATTCTAGTAGAAGAGGGAGAATGTGTACCTGAGGTAAGGAAATTGTTAAGGACTTTATCTGATGTTACTTCATTTAACTATCAGCAATATGAGATAGAACATGCTCCATGTGATAGAAATATTTTGGTTACAGCTGGTGCAGGAACGGGGAAAACATATTCTATGGTATCTAGGATTGCTTTTCTTTGTAACAAAACAGCAGATGCTGTAGTTGATATAGTTGGCGATATTGCGATGATTACATTTACTAAGGACGCTGCTCAAAATATGAAAGTTAGATTAAAAAAGATGTTTATGAATTATTTTATTCTAACTTCAAATGAGAAGTACATGCACCTTATAGAAGACATGAGTCAGATACAGATTTCAACCATACATAAATTTGCAATTTCTTTACTCCAAAGGGATTGTATGCGAATGGGATTGGCGTATGACAGCCAAGTATCTAGTGAAACTTATAATAGAAAAGAACTATATCATAATTATTTGAATCTATTTCTAAGTGAGAAAAGTGAGGAAAATCCTGATTTTGCACAACAGATGACGCTACCAACGTACAGATTAGAAGAACTTCTTATAGAATTTTGTGACAAGCTTTATGATCGAAGTATTGATATAAAAAAACTTTCTTCAAAATCATTTGGAGAGGCAACGAGCATTCTTCCATATTTTAATGAATTAGTTGATGAGGTAATTATAAAGGCAGAAAATGACTATGCGGAATCATTGAAAGCGTCAAATTTAATTGGCTTAAGAGAATGTATGATTCAAATCAATGATTTGGTTACGAGTAATAAGCTAATGAAACAAGGACATGAATATAAGTATGTCTTCGTTGATGAGTTTCAGGATACCGATGATATCCAAATTGAGACAATTACGGGGCTCCAACATCTTTTTGGCGAACAATGCAAATTATTTATTGTAGGTGATTTAAAGCAGAGTATTTACAGATTTAGAGGTGCATCGTTAAGTGCTTTTGACAAAGCAATACAGGTTGATGGTAAGGATTTTTGGACTTTTTATTCTCTAAATAGGAATTATAGAACGGATAAACGTTTGTTAGATAAATTCCATGATGTGTTTACTCAGATGGGATTACGAAGTTTGATTCCATATGAAGAAGAGAGTGATCGTTTATCAAGCCAGATTATTAAAGAATATTCAGATGGTAATTTGATTTGCAAAATGGAATCGCATCTCAAAGATAAAGATGCATTTTATGATGATTTTTTTGAAAAATTAGAAAGTGAATTAAATGAGCTTAATGAATTATGCCAAAAAGAAAAACTATCTAAAGAAGAAAAGACTATAGCTATCTTAGTTAGATATAATTGGCAGATTTGCAATATAGTAAAAGAAGCTGAGAAAAAAGGATTACTAATTAAAGTTACCGAAGGAGGAGATCTTTATAGATTATCCTCTACTAGGGATCTATATAAGTTGGTGATGGCAATCACACACCCAAGAAATGAAATATATTTGATGAATCTAATAATGTCAAATTATGTATCTCTTTCGATAGATTTTAATGGAATTGCAGGAAAAACAAAAGGTGAAAGAAGGGACGAGATAATTAGACTTTTGGATGAATATTTTATGCTGTGTATGGGAAAGACATGGAATCAGCTTGTGTCTGATTTTGAGTCAAGACCCGTTCTTGTTGTACTCAGAGATATATACGAGGCATTAAAGCCTTGGACACATTTAAGAGAGCAGGATGATCAGCTAAATTATAGACAAAACTATGAGTGCTTGATTGAAAAAATAATAGCAAAGTATGCTAGAGAATATTTGACAATTAATAAGATTTTAGATTTTCTTCATATAAATGTAACGACATATCAAGAGGAAGCATCTAGAAGTACGGCCAACACAACAGATGGTGTTCAAATTATATGTACGACAATCCATAAATCTAAGGGATTGGAATATGGGACAGTAATACTTCCTTTCATGAATGAAGATATATCGAACATTAATGTAGGTGGGTTAAATGTAAATTATATTGATGGGAAAGTTAGCTATGGTTTATCAATAAAGAATGTTGGTACAGAGTATAATAGCGACTTCAGTGAAGATGCAGAAATCAAAGAGAAAATGCAGGAAGAGTCCAGAATTTTATATGTAGCTTTAACTCGAACTATACGCAAATTAGTATGGTTTAAGGATTTGGATTCTGATGTAGAAGATTGTTGGGCAAACTACATGGAGGTCTCAGAGTAATGGCTATTATTATTTATACATATAGTAATCCTTATAAAATAAATAGAGAACAGTATTGGGCTTTAGTGAAGAATTCTTTTCATCTTTGTGTTTCACAGACACTTGTGAATGGATTGTGTGACCAGTATAGAGAATTTTATAAAGGAAAGTTGACGACTATTGATAGGTTTATCAATAAGCTTTTCTTGGATTGGGAAAGTGATGCGGTTGAAATCAGTCAAAGAGCTTATATAGATAATGTGATAGATTATATGAGCTTTAGGGAGTATGTGGATGATGATTTAAGTGAAGAAGATATAAAATTATCACTCAAAAGAAACCGTAGTTATGTTTTGAAAAGTCTTCGAGTAATGTTCGAATTAGGAATGAATCCGGATAATATACGAGAAGATTGCTTGACGTATGAACAGAAATGTATCGTAGGCTTATTTAAAGAACTGATGACAAGCGGAAGTAGTCTTTTTTCTTTAAAAAATGATTTTACAAAGGATGAAGTGGACGACGCTATTAAACAAACTATAGCAGATGCTTTGAGAGATAAAGAAAAGGATTGCTCAGATATCAATATCGATAATGTAGTAGTACATGGTATTCATCAGTTTACTCCAATAATGCTAAAGACAATTGAAATTTTGAGCAAATATAAGAATGTAATAGTTCTGTTTAATTACCAACCGGATTATAAAAATGTTTATCAAACATGGTTAAATATTTATTCATGGTTTGAGTCAAAGATTAATCTTTCAAATCAGAATTTTAACAATGATAGTCAAGAATTTGAGGGCGGAATTGTAGCTGATAATATGGCTGCAATGATTGCAGGAAGTACAGCTGCTATAGATTTATCAAAAAGAATAGAAGTTACAGAATTTGATAATCAAACAGAATTTGCGGGTTATGTTGCGAAGAAATTTGAAAACGCTTCTCATAAGCGTGAAAATGATGAATTTCGTCATCCTGCGCTTTATTATATGGATGAACAGATATATGCAGCCAATAGTGGGGTTAATCAGATACTTAAGATTTATTTCCCTGAACAATTTGGGGAAAGGGAATTTCTTGATTATCCTATAGGTCATTTTTTTATTTCTGTCACTAATATGTGGGATCCTGAATCTAATGTTATGTGTATTAAGGATTTAAGTGATGTTTTTGAATGCTTATCTTGTGGCATTATTTCAGAGGAAAAAAATGGATTATTGGTTTCTATATTGGATAGATGTCGTTTCTATATTTCTAAAGAAACAACGATAAAGGGAATGATCAAAAAGTTAAAGAAGCTGAAAAAATCATTGGACTTTGATGGCTATAGGGAAGATCTTAGAAGACTTGATTATTATAATGTTACAGAAGATGAAATAGATACATTAATTACGGCTTTACGAGAACTAAACTCAATAGCAGAACAATTTTTTGCGGATTTTAGCGATAAAAAAAATGATTTTAAGAAGTTCTATAAAAAGATAGAGGATGTCTTAGTTAATAAAGTTTTAGATAAAGAAGAGCTAGATGAAGACTTTAAAGATATTGTAGTAAGAGTTTTAGCTAGACTGAATGAAGTTAGTTCTATAGAGGCAAGTGCGTCTTTCGAGTGTTTAAGAGAAACGATGCAATTATATTTGAAGCAGGTGCCGATTGAAGGAAAGGGAGCTAACTGGATTGTAAGAAACTTTGAGCAAATCGATGGCGATGTTTTAAGGAACAATGCGCTAGAAAGTGAAAAAATTTATCATTTTGCGTGCTTATCTGATCAAGATATGAGTATTACACATAAAGATGAATTTCCGTGGCCTTTGGATATAGCTTTTTTTGAAGTTGCTCAGGCTCCTGTAGATTGGAAATATCAAGTGTATGTGACATCGCGATTGGAATATAAGAATTTTAGAAGGTATGCATTAGTTTATGGGCTTGGTTTTAGTAAGTCTAAAATAAAACTAAGCTATATCAAAAACGAGAATGATGAAGAAAACGAATTATATTATCTTCTTCGTGTTCTCAATGCTAATATCAGGCCATATGTGCCCGATGAAGTAAATAACTATAGGAAAGATGCCACATATATAAAAGTGGATGCCCCAAAATATAAGGTATATACACAGTATGATTTAATGAAGTATAGACTATGTAAATATAGATTTTTACTTGATTCAATTATTCAAGAAAAGTCGGTCTATAAGGATCAATTCCTTATGAGAATGTATTTAACAATTGTTTTGGAAGATAGAGCTAAAAGATATTTTTCTGGAAAAGCTTATGTAAGAAATGTTGTGCATGCGTATTTAAATGAACAAATGGAGGAATTAATAGGGGATTTTCCATTTATAACACACTTAGATGTATTGGATGTAATTAATGATACACTTGCTTATTTAGAAAGATCAGCTGGAAAGTATGGGAAATTCGGTGCCATAAAGGACAGTGATATTGATTATATGATAAAGAGAGAAGAATTTTTGAGTATACCTCTGAAAAAGAATGCTGATTCTGAATATCAAGAAGTATTTAAGAATTCTACTCAGGACGAGGTTAATAGTGCTTTGACTTTTGAAAATCTTGAAAAAGTAAAATATCATAAGTCTCTTAATGTTTTATGCGATAAGTGTAGTGATAAAGAAGTGTGTATTGAAGTGTATGGTGTAAAGAAAAGATAGAAGGAGAGTGGGAACATGTTCAAAGAGGGAATGTTTGTAAGATGCCCAATTGACAAGGAATATCCAGATGATCCGCGTTTGTTTGCTACAGGAAAAATTATTAGTGTCGATGAATTTAATGAATGCGCACAGATAAAATTTTATGATCCTTATGGATTTAAAAAGTACTTTGAATATATCCCAGATGTAGTTGATGATGCTCCTCTAGAAATGTTAGATCATTGCCACTTATTTAAAGATTCTATTGTTAAATATGGTAGAAGAGATGCAACAGTTATTGAATACAAGCATAAAAAAGATGATTTGACCGAGTATTATATTCAGACTAATGATACTAAGGAATATCTTCATGTTGATGAAACTAAAATAATAGCGTCTTTTTTCTCTGGAAGTGCAAATCCTGAGCATCAGCTTGAAAATTACGAATTTCAAAATCCGTGCTGGTATTTAGGACGTCAAATTGTAAAAGAAACTATGAATGTGCTTGATAATTCTATATTTGGTTTTAAGGAGTTAGCTGGTTGTAAGATATATTTAAAAGCATTTCAGTTAAATACAATTATGCAATGTCTTCAAAGTGAACAATGCAGGTATATGCTTGCAGATGAGGTTGGGCTAGGTAAGACAATAGAAGCTTGTGCCGTATTAAAAATATATTTGAGCAATAAAGCAAATCAGAAAGTTTTAATAGCTGTTCCTAATGCACTAGTTGCACAATGGAGAACAGAGTTATTGTTTAAATTTGGAATTATTGAAGGAAATAATGAAAATGGAAACAACGTTCAATTAATAGCGGTTGAGCAAGTTCATGAAGTACTGGCCAAGCAGAAATGGAACTTTGTTGTTGTCGATGAGGTTCATAATTACCTAAAGAGTGAAAAATATTATGAAAGAGTCCATGCATTAAGTGTTAACGCAGATAATATTATACTTTTAAGCGCTACGCCGATTCAACAACGACAAAATGAGTATCTATCGCTGCTAAGGCTGATTTTACCTGATAAATATGATGATATTAGTTTAGATGACTTCACTTGTTTAGTTGAAAAACAAAAGAAGATTTCAAGATTAGCGCATGAATTACTTGATGAGATAGATAGTTTTAAAAATGAAATATTACCAGAGGTTGAATCGGATAATCCATTAGATGATGAAGATGTGCAGGATGGATTAGAAGAAATTTGTGATAATTTAGATAGCATAGCAGATATTATTGGAGACCATAAGCTTTCGGAAATGGTTGAAGCAGTTGATACCACATCTCAAGATTTTGGTATTTATGCAATTCAAGTCATTATTTCTTATATTTGTGATAACTATCAAATTGAGAGAAATATTATAAGAGGCAGGAGAGCTGTGCTAGGAGTCTATCCAAATGCCCCAGACGGGGAATTTTCTGAGCGAAAACTAGAAGAAGTAACATATTCGATTAATGAAGAAGAGAATTTTTATGAAAATGAAGCACATAGAACGCTTACTGAATGGATTGTATCTCAACAATCAGAATTAGATGCAGAAAGAATTGATAGAGAGATAAAACCTATTCTTGAGGCTTTTTTTAGCTCTGCTTGGGCATATGTATCCAGGCTAGAAGAGGCAAAGAAAATAGGTGCTTCTATTCCTAATGATGTTTTTACTAGTGCTAACAGATGGTTGGAGGATGAAAAAACTGTATATAAGGATCTAGCCAACGCTATGGATGATGTGGAGTCACATCCATCTAGATTATTAAAATTAATTAACTTTATTGATACAGCGTTATTTGGCGAAAAAATAGTTGTATTTACTGATCAACCGGAAACCTTTGAAGTGTATTGCGATTTGTTGCAATCAGCATTTGGTGATGAAGTTACTTGTTTTGGGGCTAGTATAGATGAAACGGAGAATGAAATTAATATCTATAGATTTCAGTCAGATGATGATTGCAAAATACTTATATGCGATAAGACTGGAGGCGAAGGTAGAAATTTACAGATAGCTGATTATGTGGTGCATATTGACTTGCCATGGAATATCAATAGCATTGAACAGAGAATTGGACGACTAGATAGAATGGGGCGTGATGTTGAAAAGCCAGTGACTTCTGTTGTAATTCATTCTATTGATACATATGAAGATCAATTATTTAAACTTTGGAATGAAGGACTAAATGTTTTTAGCCAGTCATTAAGCGGGCTAGAGATAATTATGAATGACATAAATAACAAAATCACAGAGTCAATAGGTAGTGATTTTGAGTATGGATTATATAGATTAATTCCTGAACTTATCGAGGAATCAAAATCCATGCGTGAAAGTGTACATAAAGAGCAAATTTTTGATACAGCAGCCCTGCGTTTTAAGCCGCTTTATCTGCAATTGAAAAAATTATTATCTAATTATCAGTTTAATGAGAATAAGCTCTTCGCAGATACTATGATGAGTTGGGCTTCCTTGGCAGGGTTTGGAAAATTGAATCATCAAAAGGATAGTAGTTTTGTTTCGTTTGATGAAAATAATTTTTCGCTCAAGTCTGCACAGAATTCATTCCTTATTCCACCTAATTGGAATAACTATCTGTCAAAAAAGCAGAATGAGGTAGCAATACGAGTCCAAAGAGGCTTGGAAGAACGAAAGGAAAGGAATACTACTCATTCTGACCGGATGATAAAAGGATCATTTGATCGAGATACCGCGATTAAAAATGACTATATTCATTTTTATGCTCCAGGAGATGAAGTTTTTGACTGTATTGTTGATAATGCAATGCATTCTTATCGAGGCATGTGTACGGCGTTCGCTGCACTTTCTAGTATGGACTGGAAAGGTTTTATATATACTTTTTCAATAGAGCCTAATGAAAGAGCACTACTCGAAGAAGGGGTATCATTATTTGCATTAGGCCAATTTAGACAGTATTTGTCTAGTTCGATACAAGTGGTTCCGGTAGCTTTTTCAACGTATGCAGATGTTCAAGAAAAAATGGTAATATCTGAGCATAAAAGATTATGTAAGATGGGATATTTTAATCAATCCGATGAAATTGAGCATCTGGGGCGAAGGGGCTACTCTGATGGCTTTATGCATATTTCACGCCAGTACAATTCTAGTAATTTGGATTGGTTCAAGGCTCAATTTGATGAAGAACAATGGAAAAAACTAGTAGAAAAAAGTGAGGAAATTGCTTTTAAAAAAGCAAGGAGCAGGTTTTTAAAGGAATCAGATTTAGAGGGTGCTAAAGAATTGATAAATCAAATTGTGTCTACGAAGGAGTCTAGGGAACGGTACTTTGGTACTACATCTGAGGAGTCAGTTGAAGAACTAAAGCATCAATATGAACTTATTTTTAAAAGCTTGGAAAAACCGATAATTCGATTAGAAGCGGCTTGTTTCCTTTGGTTGGTAAAAAAATGAAAATTAAAGAAATAATTGATCAAGTAGAAAAATTAATAAATGATAATTCGGACTTAAAATTTAATATTGAAGAGCCGTCTGACTCTGCAGTAGAGGCTTTTTTTTATAAAACAGCTCGCAGGTTGATAAATGCAAAAAAAGGGTATTTATCTGGATCCAGCGGATATTTAGACTATGTGATTGCGCTCCGTAACTTTATGTTAGTCTTTCAGACTCCTTTAGAAGTTAATTCTATTGATATACCAGATGGTAACTCTTATGGAATATATAAAAATGATGATGGGAAGTATTATGCTACGTATGATATACCGGCATTTATCAAAAATCAATCATTTGTTAGAGATGCGTTTATTAATATTGGAACAGAGGAGCCATTTGAGAAGACAAAGTACTTATTGAAAACGAATAATTTTGTAGAGTCTATTACAGGTTTTAAGTATTTTAAATCATTGGAACAGAAATTATGTGTTTATGGAGGTCTGAATACACCTTTAGGTTTTACATCTTTAGTATCTATGCCTACTGGAGGAGGAAAGAGCCTTGTTACTCAAACTTTAGCATATGAAAAGGAAGGTTTGACAATAGTAGTTGTTCCTACGGTATCACTTGCTATAGATCAGGAACGCGTTGCCAAAAAGTATTTAAAGAATTCAAAGGAAAATGAAATATTTAGTTATTACAGCGGAATAAAAAATTTTGACGAAATAAGAAACGCACTAAAAAATAAAACTGTGAAATTGCTTTTCATTTCTCCTGAAGCATTAATAAAAAATGAGCAATTCCAGAAGCTTATAAATGAAGCTAATGATAGGAAGTACATAAAGAATATCGTTATTGATGAGGCTCATATTGTAGTTGAATGGGGCGATTTTTTTAGAGTTGATTATCAATGCTTAAGTCCATGGAGAAATGAATTATTAAAAGTGACACCAGAAATTCGAACATTTCTTTTATCTGCAACATTTCAGGATGATACAGTAAAAATCCTTAAAAGAATGTTTTCAGAAGAAGGAAAATGGATTGAAATTAGGTGTGATTCCTTGCGAAAAGAACCAAGGTTTATTTTTGATAGAGCCAAGAGTTTTTCTGAAAAAAAGAAAAAGGTTCTTGATCTTGTAAATAAGTTGCCTAGACCGATGATTGTCTATGTGAATGCGCCTTATGAAGCAAAAAAGTGGAAGCAGATTTTGGAAGCAGAAGGTTATGGAAATGTACGAACTTTTACTGGTGAGACCAAAACTGCTGAGCGAAATGAGCTAATTGAGCAATGGGCTAACGATGAATATGATTTAATGGTTGCAACGTCGGCTTTTGGTGTGGGTGTAGATAAGCCTGACGTCAGAACAGTTCTTCATCTATATGTACCTGAAAGTCCAGATTCTTATTATCAGGAACTAGGACGTGGAGGTCGTGATGGATTAGCATGTTTAAGCGTAATGTGTGTTACAAATGAAGATATTAGTTATGCATCTGATCATTTAAGCAAAGTATTAACAACTCCTAAGCTATGGGGAAGATGGTGGAGTATGCTTTATAATCCTGTAAATCAATGGCAAGGGGGACTAATTGCAATTATGGCTTCGACAAAGCCTAATTATAACAAGATTAATTATTTTGAAGAGGGAAATGATACTGACGAAAAGTGGAATATTAATGTTCTTCTACTTCTAAGTAGATATGAGTTAATAGATATTGTAGGTTTAGATATTGATCATTCTAATAGGTATATCTTTACAATCAAGATTAATAATGAACTTATAGTTCAAGATAATGAACAATCACATGCTTTGTTTGATTCTATTCGTGAGAAAGAGTCAAATAAGGCAGTAGCTGCATTTAGTTTAATGAATGAGGCTATAAACAAGAACGATAGATTATGTTGGTCTGGTATGTTTTATGAAACATATCCTCTTGTTTCAGAATATTGTTCTGGATGTAATGCTCATGAGAATGTAGAAAATGATGAGCTTAATAGATTCCCTCTTTTGATAAATGTTACTGGTCCAGAGAAGGAAATTTCAGCAGAAATAGAAGACTTTTTTTCTGATACAAATGAGGCATTGATTATTACTAAAGATAAAATAAGTAAAATAATAGATCGGTATAAACCAGATGTAATTGTATGTGATGAGGAAATTATAGTAAATAATAATAATCCATATATGAATTTAATGAATTACACGGAATGTAAAGACCTTCAAGCAAGGGATAATGGCTTTTATATTTCTGGTTTAATAATGCCAATTTACAGCGATGATGATGAATTGGCTAGAAAACAGTATCAAATAATAAGTAGGGTACTTAATCGATATAAACATGTAATTCATGTTTCAAATTGCGATTTTTGTGTATCCATGGCAAATGGAAAAAATATATCCGATGTTGTAAGTGGGTCGGTAATTAAATAGGGAGGCTATAGAAGATGTTTACTGGAAATATGGTTACTGAAGCTATACCAGCTAGAGTTTTTTCTTTATACAAAATAGTGACGAGTAAAAAAGAAATAGCTAGAAATGAGGTTCAATCCTTGATGGAACCGTCAGAAATATATGAGGGCTCCTCATACTTTTCTTCGATAATTAAGGCTGCAATTGAATTAAAAATTGTGGATATACAAGATAATATAGTTGTTCCACTTGTTCCTAAGGAAGAAATGAAAAACATTGAAGATTTCCGATTATATGCTATATCTAAGATTAATTCTTTTGAAGCAGAACAATTCTTCAAGGTAACTAATTGTATAGTTAATATTAATGAACGGATATATAAGCATACACTTACTGATACAGCATTGCTTAACGAATTATCTCGGGAAACTGGCACTCAAATTACAGCTCCGATGATTAGAGGATGGAGATTTTGGGCACAGTTTCTTGGTTTTGGATATATGAATAATATGTCCTTTTTGCCTAATGCATATGTTTTTGTGAAAAACGTTTTAAGGCTTATGAATTTAGAGAAAAATAAAGAGTATGAAATAGACGATTTTATGCTGATGTTTGACGCATATGGCAAAATAATAAGTGGAAATCTTGCAAAAGAACGTAATATGAATATCGCATTATCAAGTGCTTTGAGAGAATTGCATGATAATAAAGAAATAGAACTTAAATACCGAAGTGATGCTGAAAAACGATGGATTTTATATCCATCTGTAGAACAGTTTAATGATCAAATCGCCTCAATAGTTTATAAAGGAGTGAAAAAATGAATATAGAAATTGCTTTACAACGATATAAGGATGTTTTCCTTCCTGATGTAATAGACAATTCGCAGGGGGACTTTTTGGCAAAACATGTTCCAATGCGGAATTTGCTTTTAATCGACCATGATGAACCGACAGATAATGATAAGAAAAATCCACTGACTGAGGAAGATATATATGAGAGAGTTTTTTCTGCAAGAGATGATGACCAATTTGTTCTTGTTAAAGGTGCCAGTGGAGCAGGAAAATCTCATTTGATTCGCTGGTTTGAGTCTATGCTTCAGATTCATAAGCAAGACAATGAGATTGTATTGTATCTACGTAGAGCAGATAATACGCTTAAAGGTACAATCAAACAGTTGGTTGAGCTGGAAGAGATCAAAAATCTTCCTAATACAAGTCTATATAAGAAATTGGCTTCTGCATCGACAACGATACCTGAGCTAGAATTGAAAAATACTATCTATTATTCGTTCATTAATTTGATAGAAAGCGATGATGGAAAAGCTGGTGAAGACGAAGAAAGAATTATAAGTAATGTTGATCGCAAGCATTTTATTGCATTGCTTCAAAATTCTATCTTTAAGGACAGGTTAATGGATACCAACGGTCCGATAGATAGAATTTACAATAAAATTGCAGAAAATAAGACTTTTGAAATAAATGATCATGCTGCTGAATTCGAAATAGAAGATTTTGAAATAGACTCTGAATTTAGAACAGCACTTATTAGTGTTGGAGCAGATGAAAAGGCAAGAAAAATTGCTGACAAAATGCTTGATAATGAGGAGTATATATCAAAACTAGTTATTTACATTAATAAATTCCGCGAACGTGTAGTGCAGCGTTGTACAGGTTTGGAACCGGGGGATTTAAGAACTGTAATAGAAGAAATTAGACAAGAGTTATATAAGAAAAATAAAGTGTTGACTATCTTGATAGAAGATATTACAGCAGCTTCGGGGGTTGATGATTCCTTATTAGATGCACTTTTGACGAATAAGCGAGGGTATACGGATAAAAAACTTTGCAGAATTAATTCTATTGTTGGTGTTGCAGATGGTTATTATCGTGATGACTTCCGTACTAATACAAAAGGCAGAATAAAAAAGTTTATTATTGTTCCAGATGAAATGTTTAATGGTGATGATGATGGACTAATTGAATTCTTTGCTAGATATTTGAATACGGTTTCGCTGGATACAAAAACAATAGAAGCTTGGCTGAAAGAGAAGGCACCTGCTGATAGATATCCTATCCATGAAGTAACTTTGGGCCAAAATTGGGATAGTTATCAATTGGGTGATACTAGTATAAACATTTTTCCTTTTACTAGGCATGCTATTTTATACCTGTATCAAAAGCAAGATGTTACTTTGAGAAATCCTAGAGCAATTATGAGAAACTTGATTGAACCATATGTGAAGGACGCAATTGAGTCATTGGATACATATCCAAGTAGAAGAACGACGCTTACGGGAATTAATCCAAAGCTACAAAACAAAATTTATAATGATACTGAGCTTGAGGATGACATTAAAATAAGACTGACTCAATTTATGTATATTTGGGGAAATGGTAGAGATGAAATTTATGAAGAAAATGGCATCCGATATATAGCAGGCATAGCCGAATCAGTATATAAGGAACTCGGGTTGCCACTAATTGACGGTAAGGCTGTTTCAAAGCCCAAAGTATCTATAACAGCAGAAGTAACAGTGCCCGAAAAGAAAGTTAATCATAACGAAGTAGTTAATGTTGAAAAAGAAAATGAGCAAGTTGCTGTAGCATTAAAAGAGGTTGATAAATGGATTGAAAATAAAGACTATAAACTAAGCATCGGTGCTACAACTAAGAATGTAAGAGCTCTGAATGATGCAAGAAAGAATATTAATGATTTTTTGTATAGTGTAATTGATTGGACGTCAGAGGGTGTACCTATAGATGCAATGGTTAAGATTAAGAACACGTCATCGAAGTTCCTTGTTGCATTTGAACGGCAAACGATGAATAGTGATGCTGTAGTTTTATTACCTGCATCGATAGAATCACGAAAAATAATTGAAGCCTTTGTTAGATGGAGTGAGGTTGGAAATAAGTCGTGGGACTTTCCAAATGGTACAGATTACTTATACAGAGTACAGAAATGGACCGAGAGCATAAAATCTTTATTAGTAGATTCTATATTGCATTATGATAATAAGACTGCAGATTATTTTTCTTATGCTACGGCTGCGGAGTTTTATCATTTAATATTAAATGGTAGTTGCAAAAAATATCAGAATCCAACTAATTTCGCACCAGACATATTGCTAAAGAAAAAAGAAACTGTAGATTATAATAATGGGCATACAAAGGCATGGAATGACTTGTTAAAAATAACTAGCGGAAGTGATGGTGAAGACGCAAGAAACTGTGTTTTACAGTATTATAATCTACCTCAAGGTACATCAATTACTTCTACTAATTATGAATATGATTATACAGCTTTTTCAAAGGCGGTTAGGAAAGTAATAAATACAAGATTGGAATACTCTGATGTAGATTTACAATTAGATGATCCGGTAAAAAAGAGAAGAATATATAGTGAATATCTGAAAAAGATAATGGATAGAGTTCCGACGGTGGTTGAAGAAGAACGGAGCTTGATAAAAAAAAGCATTGAGGTTATAGAAAGCCTTATTGATTTAGATGATGTCGATGATGAAGATGATATCAAAGAGATTGTCGATTCTATAAGGGGATTTTATAATCGTGCGAATCAGAGTCATATTGGTGCTGCGGTACGGATGGACAATGGATTGTTGTTATCATGTAAGAAAAATGCTGCTATTATTTTCAGTGCTATAAAAAATGGAAAGCAAGCTTTGGAAGATTGTTCGCTTGTAGAATCACTTATACGTATGAGCAAAGATCCATTGAATGGACTAAAGCCATTTGTAGACCTTCTTTCTAAAACTAGTGCGGACCTAGAAAAGGCTGATCAAGAGATCAATACTAGATTGCAAACTGCAATTGGAGATGGTAACGATGAAACTACTGAAGAATATAAGGCGGAAAAGGATAAGCTAAAGGAGTGTAAGAGTATGCTTGAGGAGGTGAAGGAATAATATGCTATTAGATGATTTAAGTAGCACTATAAAACGACTTTCTCAACTAGATAAGAAAGAATCTGCTATTCAAAATGCTGCTAAGAAAGCACAGAATGATAGTGAATTTTCGTTACTGACTTCGGATTACTATGATTGTATGCAAAAGTTAAAATATGCACATGATGAATTGGGATATGTTTTGTCAAATGACAGCTATGATTTATTAAGTGATAGTTTAACGAAATTGGAAGATACCATTGATGCTGGTGTGGTTGATGAAGAATTATTGCGGGTAACTAAGCAGCAGATAAATAAAAAACTAAATCAGGCACTCTCGAAAGAATGGCGGGAATTTCATAGTAAGAAAACGAATAGTGTAGTTGGAAAGCTTGCAACAGTTGGAAGCTTAGCTTCAGACAAAGATCATATTAATACTATTAGAGATAATATTAATGATAGTGCAGATTGGAATGCTTTATCTAATAATATTAATGCGACTACAACAAAAATCATGCGTTTTAAATCTAGTATTGATGAGGTAGACAAGATAGAGGAAGAACTGAATTTAAATGATGAAATAAAGCGTTTTATTACTCTTGTTACTCGCGGGAAGGCTAAAATTACTGATTTGAATGACGAAATTATGGCGTGGATAGAGAACGAAAATCTCGCAGATAAATTTACAATTAGATTTAAGTAGATTTGTTGACACAGCATATACTCAAGGATATACTTAAGTAGGTACTTAAGTATATCCTTTTTATTTTGGAGGGAATATGGATTACGTATATAGATTTCCGGTAGTTAGAGGAATTCAAGCTGGTTCAGAGTATTATATTGCGATGGTTCCGTTGAAGATGCTGTCAAAATTGTTTTCAACAGATGAGGAAGAGTATATCCCACCTGAGTATAGAGCACAGCGTAGACTAAATGAGAGCAGAATACCTGTAATAAGTAAGTATATTTTAGACAATCGCGAAAATTATGTTTTCTCCGCGCTTGCTGCATCTATAGACGGCGAGTTTGTGTTTAAGAATAATAAGACTAACGATGATACTGGAATATTAGAAGTATCGATGGATGCGCATTTTCTTATAAATGATGGTCAGCATAGAAAGTCGGCAATTATGGCTGCATTAAAAGAAGACAAGTCACTAGAAAATGAGACAATTTCAATAGTTTTTTATGCAGATAATGGACTTGAAAGAAGTCAGCAGATCTTTACTGATTTAAATAAAAATGCTGTAAAGACATCGAATTCTATTTCTGAGTTATATGATTCAAGGGATGAAATGGCTGTTATAACGAGAAATGTGATTTGGAATAATGAATTTTTAAATACCTACACAGATAAAGAAAAAGATATTTTAGGTAAGTATTCTTCAAGCTTGTTTACACTTAACACATTTTATACAGCTAATAAAACTATAGTAGGAAGAACTATAAAAAAAGATACAGAAAAGTTCTTATTGGACTATTGGAATAATGTTGTTGAACATATGGCTCAGTGGCAGGAACTTCAACATAGAGAAATTACAAAAGTTGACTTGCGCGAGAGTTATATTGCTACACAAAGCATTGTTATACAGGCTCTTGGGCGTATAGGAAATTATTATGTTTCACATCAGAGCGAAATGAAAGATGGATTACAGGAGCTTGAACGAATCAATTGGAGTAGAAGTGCTAAGCAATGGTATATGAGAGCCGTTGGAAAGAATGGACGGATTATTACTAGCAAAAAGGCAGCATTATTGATTTCCAATGTAATAAAAAAAGAGCTTGGAATCGCATTAAGTGCTGAGGAATTAAATGCTGAAGAAGCATTGAAGAAAACAATAAAAGATTAGAGGATTGAAAATGGCTATTACAAAGGAATTGATAGATGGACTAATTGTTACCATCCAGAATTTATATTTGGCGGACGATATTCCATGGATGGTTGGATATTCAGGAGGAAAGGATAGTACAGCAGCTGTTCAATTAGTATGGATGGCGCTGGAGAAATTACCTAAAAAGGATAGAAAAAAGCCTATACATATAATGAATACAGATACATTGGTTGAGTCTCCAGTTGTTTCTAAATGGGTTGAGAAATCTTTGGAATCAATGAGAATTGAAGCAGAGAAGATCGATTTGCCGATTATACCAGAAAGGCTAACACCAGATTACAATAACACCTTTTGGGTGAATTTAATTGGACGTGGGTATCCATTTCCTAGAATGAAGTATAGATGGTGTACTGATAGATTAAAAATTCAGCCAGTAAAT
Organism: Roseburia rectibacter; assembly: GCF_014287515.2. Lineage (NCBI taxonomy): Bacteria > Bacillati > Bacillota > Clostridia > Lachnospirales > Lachnospiraceae > Roseburia > Roseburia rectibacter. Next base: position 3,685,087 of record NZ_CP092473.1, on the reverse strand, counting down.
AATTTTATAAAAAATAAAATAGCTGAGCATGGCGAAATAATATTGGTTTTGGGTACACGAAAGCAGGAGAGTTCGAGGAGAAATAGAACTATGACTAATCTCGAAAAGAAAAGGGTTCGAGAACTCCTTAGTCCTAATCCTACTTTAGCAAATGAACTTGTTTTTTCACCTATGGAAGATTGGACAGATGATGATGTATGGGCGTTCTTAATGCAGTATAAGAATCCGTGGAATTATTCCAATAAGGATCTTTTGACTATGTATAGAGGCGCTACGGCTGATAACGAATGTCCATTACAGGTTGATAAGTCAACGCAATCATGTGGTAAGAGTCGATTTGGATGTTGGGTTTGTACAATGGTCGAAAAAGATAAATCTATGGAAGCTATGATTGCTAATGATCAAGAGAAGGAATGGATGAGTTCGCTTCTAGAATTTAGGAATGAATTTGGTAATGAAGAGGGTGATAGAGAACGTAGAAGTTTCAGACGAATGAAGGGAAACCTTCAAGGAAACTATGGAAAGTTGTTTCATGGTCCATATAAGAAAGAAGTAAGAGAGCAATGGTTAGAAAGACTTCTTTCTATTCAAAAAGAGATAAATGAAAATGGACCTGAAGAGTTCAGAAGTCTTGAATTAATTCGATTAGAAGAATTGCAGGCTATTAGAAGAATTTGGGTAAATGATAAACATGAGTTTGATGATGCATTGCCAAGAATTTATGAAAAAGTTCTAGGAAAAGCTTTTATAGATCCTACTTGGCTTCACAATGAGAATTTCGAGTCAGAAGAATGGGATATTCTTAAGAAAGTTTGTAGTGAAATGTACCCGGAAGAGGAATTAGCTTTTGAAATGATGTACACACTGATTGATGTGGAGAATAAAGCTTCTGGCGTGAATCAAAGAAAAAACATTCTGGATGATATTAATAAAACTTTGGCGAAAACTTTCTATAAGGATGAAACTGATGCAACAGAGTACTACTCGAATATGATGGTACGAAAAAAAGAAAATGGCGGTAAATACAATGAAAAGTTTTTGGATTATCAACCGCTTGAAACAGAATTTGAAGATAACGAGGATGAATAATCAATGATTATTAAGAGATTACGATTGCATAACTTTGGAGTATATGCAGGGGATAATGAATTTTTGTTTACCAACAATAAGCCAATTGTTTTAGTTGGTGGAATGAATGGTCGAGGAAAGACTACTTTTTTGGAGGCGGTTCTTCTTGCATTATATGGCTCTAACTCTGTCGCATATACAGAGAGTAAAAAAAGATCTTACGCGCAGTATCTTAAGTCTTTTGTTAATAAGAATGCAGAAGATAAAAAGTGTGTTGTAGAATTAGAATTTGAAATTAATAATGGCTTGAAAGAAAACTATATGGTGAAAAGAGCTTGGAATAGCATTGATAAGAAGACAGAGGAAAGTATCTTTGTTTATAAAGATGGTGTCGCAAATGAATTCTTAACACAAAATTGGCCTATGTTTGTTGAGAATATTTTACCAAGTGCATTATCAAGCTTCTTCTTCTTTGATGGAGAAAAGATTGCAGAAATGGCAGTAGATAGTTCTAATAATCAGTTGAAAAATGCTATTAGATCTATGCTTGGCATAACTGTGTTGGATGTTTTGGAAAATGATATTCTAAGAAATATAAAGAAAATAAATAAGGAAGATATAAATGATAAATCTTCTGAGATGGTTCAAAAACTTCGAGATCAAAAGGATCAAGCAGTTGCTGAGTTAGAAGAGATTGATGCTGAATTAGAAAAACTTTCTCAGGTTTTAGTTGAGGATAACGATAAGCTTGAATCGTTGCATCAGTTGTATAACGCAAAAGGTGGAGATGCAGTAGAGCAGAAGCAAGAAATTATGCAGAGAAGAGCGGCATTAAAGTCTGAGTTGTTGGCTGAAGAAAATCTTTTGAGAGAAATTGCAGGTAATGAGTTACCACTGGTTTTGGTATCTGATTTATTAAAGAGTATAAAACTGCAAGCTACAGATGAACATAATGATACGATTATGAGAGAGGCAGTATTGCAATTAGATAACATTTTAGATGAATTTGTTAATGAATATCAGGGGGATACAAAGGCTAGTTTTGATTTCATTGACTATGTAAAAAAACGTCAAGAAAACACGCAAGAAGCTCCAGTTTATAGTTTATCAGAGCAGGCATTATTCCAGGCAAACAATTTAGTAGAGGGGCTTTTAGATTCTTCAAAAGTAGAGGCTAAAAGAATATTAGCTGAGAAAAAGAAGAAACAAAAGCAAATAGGAGAATTGGATAGTTATCTTTCGTTGGATATCAATGAGAAGGAACTTCAGGAAGTATATAAGAAAATTAAAAAAGCTGAGGAAAAACTGATTAAAGATCAAGTGAAAATGTCCTCTTTAGAACAAAAAAGAACTTCAGCAAATTCTAAAGTAATGGCTACTACATCTGAATTCAATAAATATGTTGAAGCCTATCTTGCAACAGCAGAATCACGAGATAGTGCAGAGCGTACTATCAAGTATTCGAATATAGCACTTAGTATTTTGGATAGGTATCAGGTTGAATTGCAGAAGAGAAAAACGGATATTCTGGCTGAAACAATTACATCTTGTTATAAAAAGCTAGCTAACAAGAAGAATTTAATTAATAAGATTGTGATGGAGTCAGATTCTTTAGCAATAAAGTATTTGTCGGAAGAAGGAAGGGAAGTTACTCAAGATTCTTTATCAGCTGGTGAGCAACAGTTGATGGTAATATCTATTCTTTGGGCGTTGGCAATATGTTCAAAGAAAAAGCTTCCTGTAATTATTGATACTCCGCTATCAAGGTTGGACTCGTTGCATAGAACAGCGTTAATTAATACGTATTTTCCAAATGCGGGAGAACAGACAATCATCCTCTCAACTGATTCGGAAATTGATAGTACATATTATGGTTTAATGAAAGATAATGTCGGAGACGAATTTACACTTAAGTACGATGAAAAAACAAAAAGTACCTCTATTGAACGGGGTTATTTGATTGGAGCGTAATTATGATTATAAAGCAGGTTAGGGTTTCTCAGCAGGCAAAAGATCAGTTGTCCAGATTAAAGGGTAAAACAGGAATTAAGAATTGGAATGTATTGTGCAGATGGGCACTTTGCTATTCTCTTAGTGAAAAAACAATACCTACGGATATTCAAATTGCTGCAGATAGCAATTTGGAGATGTCATGGTTAACTTTTGGCGGCGATTATTATGAATTGTACGAAGCATTAGTAAAAGCATGGTGTCAACAGATGAAGTTGCCTACAGATAACGAAACGGTAATAAAGTATTTTAGATTGAACTTAGAACGTGGAATTGCTCATTTGTGTGGAACTGGTTTTATAAAGGAATTTGATGATTTGATAAAACTAGCAGTGAAGGAGAAAAGAGCATGAGTACATATTTAGATTATAATGCTTCTGCTCCAATTGATTTACGAGTTTTAGATTGTATGGTGGATGTTTACAAGAATTCAATTGGAAATGCAGATAGTAGAACGCATGGGTTTGGTGAAAAAGCGAGATCTGTGGTAGAGGATGCCAGAAAGCAGGTTGCAACACTTTTAGGAATTTCATCAGACGAAGTTTTTTTTACTAGTGGTGCCACAGAAAGCAATAATATAGCGATAAGAGGCTTAGTGGATTATGGCAAAAAAAATGGGAAGATGCACATTATTACAACTGCAATTGAGCATAAAGCTGTTCTTGAAACGGTAAAGCATTTATCTGAAAACGGATTTGAAGTCGAGTTTATAAAGCCGGGAATTAATGGAAGAGTAAATGCTCCTGATGTCTTGGATAAAGTGAGAGAAGATACACTTTTGGTTAGTGTTATGCATGTAAACAATGAAACGGGAATAATACAACCTGTTAAAGAAATTGGTGACGCGCTTGCTCAAAGAAATGTATTGTTTCATGTTGATGCTACGCAGAGTTGTGGAAAGCTTGTCGATGAAATTCGTGGCATTAAATATAATATGCTTTCATTTAGTGCGCATAAGTTAATGGGGCCTCAAGGGATAGGTGTGCTTGTTTTAAAGAAGAATCGATATAAGTTACCACCAGTAAAGAACATCATGTATGGCGGTCAACAAGAACACGGAATACGACCTGGGACAATCCCAGTAGCATTAGTTGCTGGATGTGGTATGGCATGTGAAATTGCAAGTACAGAATACAAAGAGAATGCCCAAAAAGCGATTGATATAAAAAAAGCTGTGCTTAAAGAATTTGATGATTCAGGGATAGAGTATTCTATTAATGGTGATCCGAAGTTTTGCGTTGATACAACAATTAATGTTTCATTAAAAGGAGTATCTTCTGAGGCATTGATGATATCAACAAAGCAGTTTTGTGGTGTGTCAAATGGCTCAGCATGTACCTCAAAAAGTTATACTCCAAGTTATGTCTTAGTGGCTATGGGACTTGATAATGATACAATTGAAAGCTCATTGCGTATAAGTTGGGGAGCAGGAACAAATAAAGATGAGGCGGTAGAAGGTATAAGAGAACTTTTGGCTGTGGCGAAGCAGTTTAGTTTGTAAAGTGGGTGATAAAGGTGGATTCAAGTAAGTTAAGCACAATTCTATATTCGAATAAGCTAGACGTAAAGAAATTTGAGCATCTGCTGAGCAATAATGATCAAGGGTATAAGTTTTTTTGGTTAGAAGCGATATTAAAGTTAATTGCTCAGAATAGACAGTTATTTACGTTTGAAGACGTTATAGATGAGATGATCGTGGGCGCTTGGCGTATGGTTACACATTATCACCTTCGTCTGGGTCATACTGTTAATGGTAATGCTGAAAACTTTCTTGAACACGCAATAAGGATTCTGTATGAATGTTCAAAGGAAGATGTCGGAAATAAGTCACCGTCAAAGGATCGCTTGTTGTTTCTTATACAAAAGTATCAAGATAATTTGATAGATGATAAGTTGCATTTGACCGACTATGTGCCTTACAGATTAATAAAGCCTTTTGTTGAAAAGGAAGGCAAGGATTATATTGATGGAAAAAACTACGGCCGCTTTATAGCCTATTTAAATGCATTCACAAAGGTAAATCATGAATTTTTTTATGATATTACGGATGCAGAGAATCCTCTTAAGAGAAGGGTTCGGCTTAATGAAGAATGGGTTAATTTCATTCTTCAGAACTATGCTGTTATTATGGGATGGCTTAGGTTTAATAAGGCATTATTTATACAGGATCGTAATCCAGGTGTACCTGGGGTCATGTATAAAGTAGCGCCAGAAACTGAAGAAAAGCGTAAGTCATTAAAAAATGCACGAGAATTATGGATTGCAACTGTTGATGTTACAGGAAGACCACTATATGAAATTTATACGGGTAATGAGTTGTCTATAGATGAGTTTGATTTAGATCATTTTGTTCCAAGGTCATATGTATCAAACGATGAATTATGGAATCTCACCCCAATGGCAAAGAAATTAAATTCAAGTAAAAATAATAAGCTGCCTGAGCGGAGATATATCAAGGATTTCGTTGAATATAACTATTATTTATACAGCTTAATATTTGCTAATGGTAATAAAGATCAGGCTGCTATTTTAAAACATTATTTTGACAGATGTGAAAATCAGCATTTGAATGCTATATGGGCTACGGAAAAGCTGTATATTCCGGGAAATACGAAAGAGCAGTTCGTCAATATTTTGGGAGAGAATTTGGGTCTTGTATATGATTCGGCCAAACTACAAGAATATGAAGAATGGGTGCTTTAGATGAACGAGACTATTACATATTACAACCAAAATGCAGAGGAATACTTCAATAAGACAGTGAATGTTTCAATGCAGGAGTCATATGACCAGTTTGAGGTGTATTTAAAACCAGGCGATAAGATTTTGGACTTGGGCTGTGGAAGCGGGAGAGATTCTAGGTATTTCTTATCAAAAGGATATGATGTGGTTTCTGTGGATGGATCGAAGGAAATGTGCCGTTTGGCAGAAAACTATATAGGAAGGGATGTTTGCAATATTACTTTTGAAGAACTGGATTATAACAACGAGTTTAATGCGGTGTGGGCTTGTGCTTCATTATTACATGTGGATTCAAAGGAAATGATAGATGTCCTGTGTAGTATAAGAAATGCGTTGAAGAAAGATGGTATATTATATGCTTCCTGGAAATACGGAGTAGAAGAGAGAATTGAGAATAAGAGATATTATGCCGATTTAGATGAAAGAGCAGTTCGAGAATTATTTAATATTGCATCTCTTAAAATAGAAAAAATATGGTCTACGGCGGATGCCTGTTTTCGTGGTTGCAACTGGATAAATGTTATAGGGAAAAAGGTAAACGAATAATTGGATAGCTGGCCGAGATGAAAAGCTAAGAAGAAAAAATAATGTGTTTGGGAGGATACATATGAAATTAAAAAAAGAATTTTCTGATTTTTATAAAGAAATTCGTATAAGTAGCGAGGCGGATAATCTTAGAGAAAAGCGCGAAATATTAGAAGATGAAATAAAAACTAAGTTACCAGGCAAATTAAAGGATCATGGAATTACAGTAAATAAGAGCGATATTCGTATGTTTATTCAAGGTAGTTATAAGTACAATACTACTATTGTTTCAGACGTGGTAGATATGGATGTAGCTGTTATGATTCCATTGAATATTGATGAAAACCCTGATCCAAGAAAAATCAAACGTTATTTAAAGGAGTCGATTGATATTGCTCAGAGAAGTGTAACTATTAAAGAACCGTGTGTAAGAGCTTCATATTATGAAGATGGTGAAGAATGGATGCACATAGATCTTCCTCTATATGCCAATATGGATGGAGATGTTTATTTGGCTCGCGGTAAAGATACTGGAACATATAAATGGGAAGATGCAGATCCAGATGGATTAAATGAGAGCCTGTGTAATAAAATTAATGGTAACGATCAATTAAGAAGAATTATATGTTTTGTAAAAAAATGGAGAGATGAGAAATATAGTAATTCTACTTCTGATCATGAGGTTCCACCAAGTATAGGATTAACATATTTAGTATGTGATAATTTTGTTGAGTGTTCATCTGATGATGGTGATGATGATTTGCTTGCACTTAAGAAAACTATGGAGTCAATAAAAAATGCTTTTACTAATGTGTCGTATGATGTATCTGGAACAGTTATAAGCGCAAACATATCTAAATATTTGCCAGTTAAGCCTTATACAGATATTTTTTCAAAAATGAGAGATAGCAGTGAAACATATATGGTTACGTTTTATAAAAGGTTATGTGTTGCTGTAGATAACTTAACAAATGCTTTAAATGTTGAATCAGAACATGATGCCGCAAAATATGTTCAAAAGATGCTTGGAGAACAATTTGTAATTCCTGAAAAAAAGGCAATGTCTGCATCTACAAATACAAAGAAGGAGCATAATTTTGGATGAATTATTAACTGCTATACATATATTAGAGGCGTATGATGAAATATCATGTATTCAGCAATCTGAAAACAAGCTTAAGTATATAACCTTTTCTATAAGAAAACATGATTTTTTAATGCTATGTCCGGAAGAAAGCGTTCCATCTTCACGAGTGACTATATTTGCAGTGAATGATACTTGTGATGCTTACCCACACATCATGACGGAAGGGTTTGACATAGGAAAGGATAAATCATTTCCGGAGGGAAATTATAAAGCTCTATGTCTGTATGAGTCTGGAAGCGTGATAATGTCACTCTTTACGTTCGAAGAAAAAATAGTAGATGCAATTGAAAGATTGTTAGAGTTAGTTAATCTTTCAAAGCTGCAGATAGAAAAGGAACTACAGAAGGAGTTTCTATATTATTGGGACGATGTTGCTGAAGAGGGAAAAATAGATATTTATTTAGGTGATGATTCAAAGGCAAAAAAATTGAATGTCTATTTAGGTAAAGACGAAATGCGATGTGTAGCACATGGAATTAGTCTTAACGATAAAGAAAAAAAAGATGGAGATAACTGTTATTGGAAACATCGTGCTGATATTTGTGCCTATTACATACCTCTTATAGATAATAGAGGTATTATTCCTCCGACAAAGAAAACAGGATGGGGAAAAAATGACATATTGAATGTTTTATATGGTAAGCAAATTAGTCATATATCACGGGAATCATTTGAATTTATATCATCTGAGCAGATAAAAGCGCGTTCTATGATCTTATCATTTGGAATGCTGATTAATGATGTTAGAAAAGTGTTTACAATGGTAGTGTCATTTAATAATGCTACTAAAAATAGTGTAATCGCTAAAATACAGAATGATATTACTGAAGTAAGAATTATCAAGTCCAAACGACAAGATTATTATGCGTTAAGCAAAGCTATTGGAAATAGAATTGATTTAATGGATAAAAAAGTTCTCATAGTTGGAGCGGGTTCATTAGGAAGTTATGTGGCAGCTGAGATGGTTAAAAATGGATTTCGCAGTATTACGGTCTATGATGGAGACCAGCTTGAGCCAGATAACATGATGAGATGGGCTTATGGTGGATTTGGACAAGGGTTAGAAAAGCCTTATTCATTAAGATTATTCTTGGAGTACTTACATCCAGAAATACATATAAGGGCAATTGGAAAAGATTTAGATAAAGATGCTTTGCTTAGTGAGATAAACAGTCAAGATATTATAATATTCACCATTGGTAATAGTGATAAACAATTGTATTTTAATAATCTATTGAAGAGTAATAATTGTTCAATTCCTGTAATTTATTCTTGGATTGAAGCTGGAGGCAATTATAGTCATCTTCTAAAAGTAGAATACAATAAAAAAGGATGTTTTCAGTGCTTGTACACAGATGAAAAAGGAGCTCTTATAAATAATAAAGCAAATCGATTAGAAGAAGATGCACATAACAGATTGATTATTAGAAATGGTTGTGGAGGAACTCGGGCTCCTTATGGTACAGCAGTGTTGCTACGAACAGTCGCTGCAATGTTATATTGTATTGAGAATATATTTGATGTAGATGATGATGATAATTATCTTCTTACTGTGACAAAAGAAGAAGGATACCAAAAAAATTATAAATTTTACGAAGGGATGTGTAACTGTTGTGGAAATCACTCAACAGAATAGTTGTGTAAAATACATATTGCCGGATGGTAGATTTTTGGATGTGCTAACCGATGTTTTTGATGAAATGTATAAGTGGTTGCAGAATGAAGCTAATAGCCCAGAAAGTGGAGGTTATATAGTAGGATATCAGCATGATATAACAAAAAATGTTTCATTAGAGAAAATATCTCATCCATTCAGTGGAGATTATTGTAATAGAATTCATTTTACGATTAAAGATCCACGGCATAATAGCTTTTTGCTGAAAGAAGAAGTAAAAAAAAGCTATTATATGGGAGTATGGCATACTCATCCACAGGATGTACCTATACCATCTTCTATAGATTGGGAGGACTGGAGAAGTTCTATAGAAAACGAAACTAGTGGGTGTGGTTATATAATATTCATTATTGCTGGAAGAAAACAAGTTAGAATATGGGCTGGAGATACGTTCACTAAGGTAATAACTGAATTACAAGAATGTCAAAAAGTAGACGGTATATATGTAAAAGGGGTAACAACAGATGAAGCGATTGCTAAAAATAATAGAGGATAATGGGATACAGATTATTGAAATAATCATTTCGATATTTGTGCTAATTATCCCTAAAATTTTTAATATAAAAGGTATGTTCTCAGACTATCTTAAGGAGAATATAATCGAGCCGGATAACGTATTTTATATTCTGCTTTTAGGTAGTAGTAATGTTGTTATAGGAATAGTTTTATGTGTTATTGTACTTCGTATATTTAGAAAACATAATCATGATAGTGTGATGATGAACAGAGTAAATACATATCATTCCTATCCGTATTGGTGGTTTTGGTTTTCGGCTAAAGTGCTGAACATAAGAAAGTGTAATTTGAAAAAAGTTCCGCAGTATATGCAAACAAAAATAGTCGTTAATGAATTATTTGATGATTTTCCAATTGATGATAACGATTATCCTGAAGATAATGCGGAAGTAAAATTAGAAAGAAAAAACTTCAGAAATGGAAATATTCCTAAAGAGATAAATCTTGTAATTGAAGATACATATCCTATAGAGTACCGCCAGCTTCCACGTTTGAAAGCTAGTTTGCCTACCATTAGGGTGTACAGAGAGCGGGGAAATGATTTAAGTAGGCATTATAGTCCAGAGTTAATAAAAACGGTGTCTTCAGAATTAAGGCAACTTCCTGAGGGCATAACGGTAAATATATTTGCTACGTTGAATCCGAAGAATATGTTGTATATTGCAAGAAATGCATTAGCGATGGCAGAAAGAGGAAATGTAAAACATTTATATGTATTTCAACAAAAGAGTATTGATAGCCGCCACTTCAATGATAATGGAAAGAAGATTTACTAATTTCAGCATCAAATCCTCCTCCAATTATATAATTTAGAATATTTACGAATATAAAGAATAAAACTGCGAATTTGCCTGTCCCTAAATTGGGACAGGCTTTTTGCTACCATTAGAATCATAGTAAGCGATGAATAACACACCGCCTACCATATTCCTAAATTCAGTTAAAGCAGTAAACGACTACCGTTTACTTTCACTTCCTCTGCTACCTATGCGGCAGGGGAATTCTTTTTTCCGGAACATTAGATTCCACATCAATTAGTCCTGAACATTGTTCCTTTATAAATTCACTCCATGGTGATTATTCCGGAGCTCTCTGAGCCACCTGTCCGGACTTTGGGAGCCACCATTCCGGAGAATGAGAGCCACATATTCCGGTAATTCAGAGCCACATTTAAACGCTCTATTACATATATTTCCTTTATACTGTTGATACACACCATTGGTGTGAATACAGGTAAAGGAGGTCACAATTATGACCAAGTATCGTGAAATCCTACGCTTGCAGAGCTTAGGATTCAGCGAACGGAACATCGCACAGAGCTGCGGTGTATCCAGGAACACAGTCGCCAAGGTTTTGAAAAAGGCAGCGGAAATAAATATTTCATGGCCGTTGGATTTTGACATGACCGACAGCGCACTTGAGGAGCTTATGTTCCCAAAGGATAAGTCAGTAACAAATAAACGCATGCCTGACTTTGACTACATTCGCAAAGAACTTCTGCGAAATGGAGTCAACAAAAAGCTTCTCTGGGTAGAATACTGTGAGGAGTGTCGTATGAGCAACGAAGAGCCGCTCATGTATTCCCAGTTCTGCTACTACATCCAAAAGGATGAAGAGAAACGCAGGGCTACCATGCATATCCCGAGAAAGCCTGGTGAACAGATTGAAGTTGACTGGGCAGGTGATCCCGCCCACATCTTTGATCCGGACACCGGAGAGATCACAGAGGCATGGATCTTTGTAGGGGTACTGACTTACAGCCAGTATGCTTTTGTAAAAGCATACATGAATGAGAAAACAAGCAACTGGATTAAAGCTCATGTCCAGATGTTCGATTTCTTTGGCGGTGTAACACCCATGCTTGTCTCCGATAACTGCACAACAGCAGTGAATCATGAAAAGAGCGACTGGTATACCACGTCATTAAACACAACTTACCATGAGATGGCAGAACACTATAATCTTGCCATCATTCCGGCCAGAGTCCGGAAACCCAAGGATAAACCAAATGTAGAAGGATCTGTAGGAAAGATATCTACTTGGATAACTGCAGCCCTTCGTAATGAACAGTTTTTCTCGCTTGCAGAATTAAATGATTCTATCCGGGAAAAACTGAATGCCTACAATGCTCGTAAATTCCAGAAAAAGGAATGCAGCAGGCTCAGTTTATTTCTTGGGGAAGAAATGCCGTTACTGGCTCCGTTGCCTGCTACACCCTTTGAACTGGCTGAGTGGAAACAAGCCACTGTCCAGTTCAACTATCACATCGCAGTAGACAAGATGTACTACTCCGTGCCTTATCAGTATATCAAAAATAAGGTAGATGTGCGTATAACAGATACAACGGTTGAAATATTTTATAATCACAATCGAATTGCCTCTCATAGGAGACTTCACGGAAGGAGCGGCCAGTATTCCACTGTGACGGAACATATGCCGCAGGAACACCAGAAATATCTGGAATGGAACGGCGACAGGTTCCGCAAATGGGCAGATTCGATTGGAATTAACACAAGTAAGGTTGTCGATGCAATACTTACCTCCGGCAGGGTTGAACAACAATCCTATAGAAGCTGTATGGGATTGTTAAAACTGGCAGAGAAATATTCGCCTGAAAAACTGGAACAGGTCTGTGCCAAAGCACTTTCTTATTCTGCTAAACCCAGCTATAAAAGTATCAAAAATCTATTGGCTGCAATGAAAGACTCACCAGATGACATATCGAATGCATCAAAGGAATCTCAGACTGTTGAAAAGCCACATGGCATCACAAGAGGTGCCAGATACTATGGAGGTAAACGATCATGACAAATCAAAGTACAATCGATAAACTTATCGAAATGCGCCTGACCGCTATGGCAGATGCATTCCGTATCCAGATGGATGATCCTACAATGAAGGAAGTGCCGTTCGAGGACCGCTTCGGTATGCTTGTTGATATCGAGTACAGCAATCGCAAAAATAACCGGTTGAAAAGACTGATCCGGCAGGCTGAGTTCGAACAGCCGGATGCCAGCATTGCAGCAATTGATTACCAGTCCGGTCGGAAACTGAACAAAGCACTGATCAGCCGTCTGGCAACTTGCGAATACATTACAGAATACAGGAACATCTTCATTACAGGTGCCACCGGAAGTGGTAAAACTTATATGGCCTGTGCTTTTGGCATGGAGGCCTGCAAACACTACTACACAGTACGGTATGTGCGGCTTCCTGATTTATTACTGGACTTACAGGCTGCCAGAGACAGCGGAACTTTTTCAACTGTCCTGAAGAAGTACACCAAGCCAGTAGTACTGATCATTGACGAGTGGCTTCTCCTCAAACTGACGGAAGCTGAAGCCAGAAACCTTTTTGAACTGATACACAAAAGACGCAAGAAATCATCCACGATCTTTTGCTCGCAGTTCCGCGAAAGTGAATGGTACCAACAAATCTGTGGCGGTGAAAGTACCCTGGCAGATGCCATTATGGATCGTATAACGTATGACTCATATAAAATCGATATTGAAAGCATTGATCCATCCAAAGATCTCTCTATGCGAGAGGTATATGGATTAGATCCTGCAATGGCAAAGTAACTTATCACTACAGAGAACGGAGTGGCTCCGTTAGTCCGGACAGGTGGCTCTCGCCACACCGGACTGGCGGCTCCGCCGCACCGTAATATTCACCATGGCATCAGCTGCTCTATACCTGCGGACGAATTCATGTAATCCGGCATATACAGGAGTACCGTATAGAGGTATTGGAAAATATTCAGATTGTTTGCTTTTGCTGTCTCTACGATGCTGTACATCACCGCACTTGCACCGGCACCGGTCTCTGATGTGTGGAACAGGAAAGCTTTCCGCCCAATTGAATAATCCGGGTGGAAATCCATCACCTGTCCGGCGTATGGAAATCACTAATCCATTTTATTGGAAATCACGATTCCGCTAAAAAGGAAATCATTTTATCTATAAAACCTTATAATGAATTCATGCACCATTTGGTGTAAATACATTATAAGGAGGTCACACTTATGACCAAGTACAGAGAAATTATCCGGCTTACAGGCTTGGGATTTTCTCAACGCGAAATCATGGCAAGCTGTGGTGTCGCACAAAAAACCGTTGTCAAGGTTCAGAAACGTGCCAGAGAATTAAAACTTTCATGGCCACTTGATGAATCCATGACAGATACTGAGCTCCAAAAACTCATGTTTTCAAAGGAGAATACAGTATCACCTAACAAGCGTATGCCTGACTACGATTACATCCACAAGGAACTACTCCGTAACGGAGTCAGTAAAAAGCTCCTGTGGACAGAATACTGTTGTCCGTCAAATTAGATGCACCAGCTCCATGCAGATTAGATGCACCTGATTTAGATCTTATTTGTTATGCATCCGCAGATTGTCTGCACCAACATCTGCAAGTTATCTGATCGACATAAAAAATGATGCAGATTAAGAGATCAGGGAAAATACAATAAAAGCAGGCTGCCCTGCTTTTACTGCTAAATCTCATTATTATTGATTGCCTGCATGACGATCTCTGCAGTAATCATGTCACTTTTTCTAGAGTCTCCAATCAGAAGACAACTATTGCATAGATTGTTGATGATACGAGGTGTTCCATCAGATGCATTTAAGATGGCTTCAAGTGCTGCGTCTTCAAAGATTGCCCTGGTTGCACCTGCTCTTTGAAGCTTATCGAGGACATAAGATCTGCCTTCTTCTTTTGTAAATGCAGGAAGTTCATAATTCATGATGATCCTCTGACGGAATGGCTCATGCACACTCAGGCGAAGTGTGGCGTTAAGTGATGGAAGTCCTGACAGGAGAACAACAGCACGATCCCTGGAATCCATCTCAAAGTTAAACAACAGCTTAAAATCATTCAGAATGGCAGAACTGATATAGTTCGCTTCATCAATGATGATTACTGGAGTTTTCCTTTTCTCAACAGAGAGCCTTGTGAGCTCTTCCTGAATTACCCGGAAGTTATCTGGTTTTCGGTAGTGGGCCTGTGCACCAAGTTCTGTGGCAAGATTCCGATAAAAATCATTGGGGCTAAAAGTGGAAAAACAGGTATAGACTACTTTGTATTGTGAGTTATTTAAGGTTTGTACCCATTTCCTGATTGCGGTTGTTTTTCCGCGGCCGGGGCTGCCGGTAAGCAGTCCAAAGCCCTTTGTTTTTGCAAGATAGTCCAGCCGGAATAAAACTTCTTTGGATTCGTCTGTTGATACAAAGATTTCTTTGGAATTCTTTAGGAAAGGATTGAATTCCAAACCATAGCGGATCGTATAATCCATTAGTCGTCACCTCCATAAAGACGTGGTTTTTCACGTTTGATATCCGCGTTTTCAACTTTGTTTAAAAGGCGGATCGGGGTAAGCGTACCATCTGCTTCAACGACATAGATAGATTCCATATCAGGAGAATAACGGAGTTTGATCCTCTGTTTTGCAAAACGGTAATCCACCTCATACTCGATGTGGTCAATCGTAACTACACAGTCAATGGAAACACGACGCTCTAACTCCAGTAGGAATAACTGGTCAATCTTATCTTCTGGTAAGCGTAGGAAACAGTCCGGCTCGCTAAAGTAGCGCTCTTGTGGCCTTCTTCCATTTAGGGAAGAATGAATCCTCTGGTTATACTGGGAGACATAGGTATAAAGACTGCCACGAAGCTTGTCAAGAGTGTGAAAATCTCTCATATCAAGGCCTGCCATCCACTGGTCTTTCATGGTACGGAACCAACGCTCCACCTTGGCCTTCTGGGTTGGCGTATACGGCTGGTCATAATGAACTGTAGACCCGATACGCGCGGCAAGCAGATCCATCTGTTTATTCTTATAGGAACTGCCATTATCGAAGTTGAATAACTTTGGAACACCAAACTTTGCAACTGCTGCTTTCATGACAGACATGAGATTGACGAAGTTATCATTGAAAAAGACATCAATGCCAACAATGTAGCGGCTGGCGTCATCAATGAGGGCAATCACATATACCTTATGCTTTTTGCCGTCTTCTGTTTTCAGGTAAGGGCCAACACTGCTGTCACCGCACCATACCTCATTGACATGGGCACGTTCATAACGACGCATATCCTGATTGTTTGTCGTCTTTTCTTTTAAAGCAAGATTGTTTAAGAAACGGTTTACGGTTGATTCTGACAGTTCATTACGGCTCGTGGATCCATTTGTGCACAACTGACGGAAGATAGCAGCTGCAGACATACGGGGATAGGTTGTTTTCAGATATCGGATCTGTTCCTCAAGGTCAGGGTCGATCTTTCTGGAAGTTCCCTCGTCGCTGCGGCTGGAAGGGAGCAGAGCATCAAAACCATTCTTCTGATAGTGCTGGTACCAGCGTTTGATGGATGTCGGTGCCGGATGGATGAAGGATCCGTTTGGATGGAGTGCACCACGTGCAGAGGCCGCACGAAAGTAAGCCTCCTTGGATCTGTACTCATCCGGGAGACCAACAATCAGTGGTGAGATCATGGAATACCGCATCAAAGCGATATCCTGTGCTAATTCCTGTTTCATTTGAAGTCCTCTCTTTCATTTTTTCTTAAGTATAGAAGGGATCGGGAGAGGTTTCCTGTAAGGCTATGTGGGTGTAAGAAATAAGATATTTGGGGTCTGTCTTATCTGCATGAACTGGTTCATAAAAAGTGAAAAACACAGCTTTACAAGACGGGATGGGAAGGATAAATCAACCCGAAAGGAACGGATCTTCTGCATCCAGTGCATTATATAGCGTTTGGTGATGGAGGCAATAAGATTTTCATCAATAGAAGGAGTTCTGTCCATGATCTGTTCAAAATCTCCGGTATCTTCATAAGCAGATATGATAGCAGCCTGCTCCTGTAAGGATACCTGGGAATAAGGCACAAGCTGGGAAGGAAGCAGAGCATGGGTTTTACCACAGTGAGAGCATTTAACCCTGCAGATAGATAAAGTGATTTCAGAATCATTTTCCTTGAGGGAACGGGGATAGTAGCCATGAATGGTTAAACATCCTGAATGTCCACAGGTACACTGTAACTGATGGAACTGTAAGGTGTTGATAAGATTTTCGTAAGTTTTTTGATTTAACGGATTGTCAAAAGGTACTGTAATTGTTATCATAGCGTTGGTGCAGCATCTCCCTGTTTAAGGATGTAGTGGTGCATCGGATTGTTATGATAGCAGGTGTCAAACTTTGGTCGGGGAGATACCTGCTATTCTTGTAACTTTGATATGATAACACAAGAAGGTACCGGTTCAAACACTCTGCTGTAAAAAACATCAGAATATCTGAGTCAGTACCTTCATTTAATTTGACTGATATAAGAATGATTTGGAGCACCAAGGGTGCTGGATAACAATTATGGTGGGGAAATGTGATTGAAAAAGGAAACGAGTTGGATTGTTGGTATCCTTTATTACCAAGAAGGATTAATGCCAAGGATATTAATCCATTTGATGCGGATTGGACTCTACAAGAGGCAGAAGATGATGGATATGATGATGTCTTTGACACCTGCCCAGATTGTGGGTGTGGTATAAGTTTAAGAAATGATGGTGGAAATGGTTTTTGCATAGATTGTGCTTGGAATCATTAGAAAAGTAACCGGTTATATAATAAAATGGTTGGAATCAAGCCTCCAAGTCCAAAACAGATTTGGAGGTTTTCTTCTGCCCATTTTTATCGGGAAGTAATTTCCCAAATAAACAATCTATGGTACAATATCTTAGAAGTTATCATCAAGGGATGAGTAGTGGACCATAGAGAAAGAGCAGAGTCAATCGTAAGCTGATCTGGCTTACATCTAAAATACAATGCAATCTTTTTCTATGCAGGGGCAGGAGAGAGTGCATCATGTCAATTTTTGCAGCTTTATCAGAGAGGAGTGCAACATTTTTCACTCCCAGAGTACAGTGAAAGCTCTGGAAAGTGCATCTAAAATACCCTATCGACACATTGCGAGGCAATCGTTCTTTTGTCCCAACTGAAACAAAAGCCGGATGATTACATTAATGTCACGATTGAACTTGATGATGTGGATATAACATCTGCAGAGACTAAGGCAACATATGATGAGATAAAGAAGTATGTGTCTGAACATAATGCCGGCATGAAGGTTTCCAATCTGTATATTTCACAGGTAAAGAAAAAATGTGGAATTGAGATTGGAAAGAATTATAATTTACCTAAAAATGAAGATAGTAGGCAACCATAGTGTCCGAAAGATAAAGAGAGAGCAATTGTGGAGGTATTGGAGCATTTTAAGATGATTCAGCGGAAATAAAAAGTGTTTGATAAATCGGAATTGTGCGCCCAGATAAGGGCGAGTAGTCTAGCAGGTGGAATGCCTGTCTGGTAAGGTCTAACCAACCGCCAGTAGCGAGTCTTGGGTGACTGTCAGTAATGGTAGTTGCTAAGTGTAGACAGCGAGAAAATAGAGAGTGTGATTGAGCCTCGAAATTTTGACATTTAGAAGGCTGACGTTCTAATTTCGACGGAAAGCAATACAAATCAATTCGAATTGATGAGAAATGGTTTGCTTCTGCGGGGTCAAAGAGCACTTTATGTTTTACATTGTGATTATTCAGTCAACTGGGGAGAGCCTATTGTTTCTTGCCATTGCAAGTATGGCAAACAACTGCAAAATAGGAGAATGTCAAAAGAACAGTGGGCAGTCGGATAGCTTCATAGTACTGAAGAAGTTGGGTAATGCCAACGGAGGAAAGGGAGCTACATAATAATGGTCTTTCTGAGAACACATCAACCGTACTCAGGGACGGAGGTATTGATGGAAACGAAATTAGAAAGAATAGCAGAAATATCGGCAAATTCGCCGAGACCAGAGTTCACATCGTTGTATCATTTAATCAATAAAGAAATGCTTTTGCAATGTCACAAAGAATTAGACGGAAACAAAGCAGTCGGTGTTGATGAGATTACTAAGAAAGAGTACGAGAGAAATCTGGAGCAAAACATAGATGACTTGGTAGAAAGACTGAAAAGAAAATCATACAAACCACAGCCATCAATTAGGGTATATATCCCTAAAAGCAATGGAAAACTTCGGCCATTAGGAATTGCGTGCTATGAGGACAAAATAGTCCAATTAGCATTAAAGAAGATATTGGAAGCTATCTATGAACCGAGATTTCTGAACTGCATGTACGGATTCAGACCAAATCGAGGATGTCATAACGCAATAAAAGAACTGTATAAGAGATTAAACAACACGAAAATCTGCTATATTGTGGATGCTGACATCAAAGGATTCTTCGATCATATGAAGCATGAATGGATTATCAAGTTTCTCAAACTTTATATTAAAGACCCCAACATAATTGGTCTTGTCAAGAAGTATCTTAAAGTGGGAGTGCTGGATAATGGTGAACTTATGGTGAATGAAGAAGGTTCAGCTCAAGGCAATATCATAAGTCCAATCCTAGCAAACATATATATGCATAATGTATTGACACTATAGTATAAGTTTATTATTACCAAAGAATGCAAGGGAGATAACTTCCTAATTGTATATGCAGATGATTTTGTTGCAGGATTTCAATACAAATGGGAAGCAGAGAATTACTACAAGCTTCTTAAAGAACGAATGGAAAAGTTCGGTTTGCAATTAGAAGATAGTAAAAGTCGTCTCTTACAAAGCGGTGCTTATATTGCAAGGGCAAAGCAAAAGAGCGGTGAGTGTATCAGATTACAAACATTTGATTTTCTGGGATTCACATTCTATTGTGGGCGTTCACGCAAAGGCATGCCATATATAATGCCAAAGACAAGCTCTAAGAAATTCAGACAGAAAATTCGAGACATCAAGGTATGGTTATATGCGAATAGAGATCAACCGCTAAAGAAACTAACGGGTATGCTAAATCTGAAACTAATAGGTCATTATAGGTACTATGGCATAAGTTTTAATGGCAGAATGATTTCAAACTACAAACAACAAGTGAGAGAACTTCTGTTTAAGGTGCTGAATAGACGAAGTGACAGAAAGAGTTATACAAGAGAAGGATTCATTGAAATGCTGAAATATTATCCATTGGCAATGCCAAAGATTTATGTCAGCTTGTTTTGAGACTGTAAATATTATTATGAAGAGCCGTATGCGGGAAAGCCGCACGTACGGTTCTGTGAGGGGCTTACATTGTGAGGTGTAAGTCTACTCGACTGTGGAGGTGATTGGATGTGTGGAATAGCAACTGATTTATAAAAATTAAATCGGAGGTTTATATGGATTATTCAATAAGAGAATTAAGACAAAACGAGTCTAAGGTGCTAAATACTTTTTTATATGAAGCAATTTTTATTCCAGAAGGGCTTCCTGTACCACCAAAAGAGATTATAAATCAACCAGAATTACAGGTGTATGTTAAAGATTTTGGTAAGAATAAAGGAGACTTGTGTTTGGTTGCTGAAGCAAATAATGAAATTGTTGGTGCAGTATGGTGTCGTATTATGAATGATTATGGACATATTGATGCTGAAACACCATCATTTGCAATTTCACTTTTAAAACAGTATAGAAACTATGGTATTGGAACTAATCTAATGGAGCAGATATTAAAAAAACTGAAAATGCAAGGATATAAGCAAGCGTCATTATCTGTTCAGAAGATGAATTATGCAGTTCATATGTATCTAAAAGTAGGATTTGAAATTGTCGATGAGAATGACGAAGAGTATATAATGATTTGCAAATTGTAGAAATCTGTAATTTGAGTTTATGGTTTACAAATCGTTATTTGTAGAGAGGAGATGATTGTTAAATGAGAATTGCTGCGTATCAATTTGCTGTATCTGGAAATATTAGTGAGAATTATAAAGAAATAGAAAAAGCAATATATATCGCAAAAACTGAAAATGTTCGGTTGCTTATATTTCCAGAATGTTCATTAACAGGGTATCCTCCGAGAAATATATCTAATGCGTCATGTGTTGATTTTAATCTTGTTCAGATAATGTGTGATAAACTTCAATCAATAGCTAACAAAAATGACATTTCCTTTATTATTGGAACTATATTTAAAGAAAAAGAAATATACAATAGAGCAATGTTGTTTCAGCCTAATAGTCAAATTGAGTTCTATGATAAGCGTGCCTTGTGGGGATGGGATAAGGATAATTTCACAAAAGGCAGTAACAATGGAATATTTGAAATGGAAGGGATAAAATTTGGAATAAGAATTTGTTTTGAAATCAGATTTCCTGAATTCTTTCGAGAACTATACAAAAGAAATACAGATATAAATCTAGTTCTATTTTATGATGTAGCAGATATAGATGATAACGAAAGATATAACATGATTAAAGGACACTTACAAACTCGAGCAGTTGAAAATGTTACTACCACTATTTCTGTAAATGCTATTTTACCATTTCAAACGGCTCCGACAATGGTCCTTGGAAAATCGGGTCAGTGTATAAAAGAATGTGTTAGAAATAAACCTGAACTTTTGATTTATGATTTTGAAAAGACAGAGAATGATTTCGGTGAAAATGGAAGGATATCAATATCTGATATGTTGATGGAATAGAGTGCAATTGATGTTTCAAGACAATGAATTGGTTAAGTCTAGTTTATATAGGCATATGAAATTCAGAGATATTGATGAAGTTATGTTAGATAGTGTGAAAGAAATACTTCTTGAAGGATTTAGGAATGAGGAAGAATTCGGTTACATGGCAGGATATGAACCATGGGAAAAACTAATCTTTGAGAGATAAGTTTTTCGAAAACTGTCGTTTGGTAAAATCTATTCCATTTTTAAAAGCCTTGCGATAAAATATGTTCTGTGAATTATTCACAAGATAATATTTTAAGGAGGCTTGGCAATGAACAAGGATTTTGAACGCTGCTGTAGCTTTCTTGCAGACATGATTATTAAATATGCACCAGAGATAAAAGAAGAAGTAGAGGTGTGTATGATGATCAAGGATTCAATTGATGACGAGAAAGCTAATAGGCAGAAACAATTTGACAGGTTCTGTTATTACTTAGGCGGAGAAAAACAGCTTCTGGACGAAAAGACTGCGTAGGCAACCGGCATCCTGCAGATAATATGCTGTAGGATGTATACATATATCAGGAGACTTCATTCATGGCGAGTGGAGTCTCTTTTATTTTGCACTGTATAATGGAAAAAGTTGTGGTTGAACAGAGGTTGGAATGATGATAAAATCTTGTTGGGACAATAGCGAACGCATGCGTTCACATTTTATAACTAAGAAGTAATGGATTGGAGCGGTGATATGGCGGACAAAATTGGAACAGGTGAATGTGGGGAAATTCTCATATACCAGACAGATAATGGACAGACAAATATAGAAGTTAAAATAGAAGATGATACAGTATGGCTGACACAACAGCAGCTTACTGAATTATATCAATGCAGTAAATCAAATATAAGTGAACATATAAAGCATATATTCGAAGAAGGGGAATTGGATAAGGATTCAGTTGTTCGGAAATTCCGAACAACTGCAGATGATGGAAAAACATATAATGTTACTTATTACAATTTAGATATGATTATATCTCTTGGATACCGTATTAAATCAGTGATTGCAACAAGATTCAGGCAGTGGGCTACAAAGCGGTTAAAAGAATATATGATTAAGGGATTTACGATAGATGACGAGCGTTTGAAAGGAAATGGTGGAGGAAATTACTGGAAAGAGTTACTTGACAGAATCAGGGATATAAGATCTTCAGAAAAGGTATTGTATCGCCAGGTTCTTGATTTGTATGCTACGAGTGTAGATTACAATCCTCATAGCGAAGAGTCTGTTAGATTCTTTAAAATTGTTCAGAATAAACTTCACTATGCAGCACATGGTCATACTGCGGCAGAGGTTATATATCAACGTGCTGATGCACAAAAACCATTTATGGGACTTACTTCATTTTCAGGTGAATTACCAGCATTAAAAGATATAGGAATTGCAAAAAATTATCTGGATGAGAGTGAACTAAAAGTATTAAATAATCTTGTATCTGGTTATTTTGATTTGGCAGAAATTAATGCAATTGAACATAAACCTATGTACATGGATGATTATGTAAAGCAATTGGATAGTGTTTTGTCATCAGGAAACAGAAAGCTTTTAACTGGTTCCGGTTCTGTAAGTCATAAACAGGCGTTGGAGAAAGCAAAGTCAGAATACAGAAAATATCAGGAGATTACTTTGACACCAGTCGAAAAAGCATATCTTGAAAGCATTAAAGAGGTTTCCAAGGAAGTAAAAAGGAGATAACATCTGATGAAAAAACAGCAGAAATGTTACATATATACAAGAGTTTCCACTTCCATGCAGGTAGATGGTTACAGTCTTGATGCACAGAAGGACAAGCTTAGAAAATACGCAGAGTATCAGGAAATGTCTATCGTCGGGGAATATTCTGATGAGGGTAAATCTGGCAAAAGTGTGGAAGGCAGACCACAGTTTAAGCAGATGCTTGCGGATGTAGAAAGTGGCAAAGACAATGTTGATTATGTGCTGGTATTTAAGCTGTCACGATTTGGAAGAAATGCTGCAGATGTTTTATCGTCATTGCAGAAAATGCAGGATTATGGAGTTAATCTTATCTGTGTAGAGGATGGAATTGACAGCTCCAAGGATGCCGGGAAACTGATGATATCTGTGTTATCTGCAGTAGCAGAGATAGAGCGTGAGAATATACTTGTTCAGACAATGGAAGGCCGCAGACAGAAAGCGAGAGAAGGCAGATGGAACGGCGGATTTGCACCATATGGCTATCAGCTGGTAAATGGTGAGCTTATCATTGCAGAGGATGAGGCAGAGATTATCCGCATAATATATGATAAATTCGTCAATACAACGATGGGAATGGCTGCGATAGCCGCATTTTTAAATAACAGTGGTTATAAGAAAAAGCTTCGCCAGAATAACATAATTGAAGGTTTCTCTACATCATTCGTCAAAGGTGTGCTGGATAATCCGATATATTGCGGTAAGCTTGCATTTGGAAGAAGAAAAAATGAGAAGATTCCGGGAACAAGGAATGAATATCATATCGTAAAACAAAAGGATTACTTGCTAAGTGATGGAGTCCATGAGGCAATTATATCAGAAGAAATGTGGAACCAGGCACACAGAAAGCGGCAGGAGACAGGTGTTTTACAGGTAAAAACACATAGTCTTGAGCATGAACATATTTTATCAGGGATTATTAAGTGCCCTGTATGTGGAAGCGGTATGTATGGCAATGTGAATCGTAAGAAGCATCCGGACGGAGGCTATTACAAGGATTATTTCTATTATGCCTGCAAACACAGGAAGCTTGTGGACAGACACCGCTGTACTTATAAAAGACAGTGGAATGAGGACAGAATCAATGCGGCAGTTGAGGAAATTATCCGTAAATTTGTAAAGAACCCAAAGTTTGAGCAGGAAATCCGTAAGCAGATAGGAAGCAGCATTGATACTTCGGAGCTTGACAAGGAATATGATGGATTAAAAGATAGACTGAGCCAGACAACCGGGGCAAAAAACAGGCTTGCTGACCAGATGGATCATTTATCTGTATCCGATAAGAATTATGACAAAAAATATAATGACATGCAGGAACGTTTGGACAAGCTATATGATGAAATCACTGATATTGAGAATGCCATGGAAGAAGTCGAAACAAGACTATATAATATCAGGCAGGACAAAATCTCAGAAGATAATGTTTACCAGTTCCTTTTATTCTTTGATAAGCTGTATGATAAATTTACAGATCTGGAAAAGAAGACATTTTTGAAGAGCTTCCTGTCGGATGTGTTTATCTATGAGGAAGAGCAAAAGGATGGCAGAATATTAAAAGGTCTCCGGTTTAAATTTCCTATATATATGAATGGCAGAAATGTATTAGGCGTGGATTGGGACAACGAGAGTACAGATGAGACAATAGTTGCACTACATCGGACAGATTCGTAAAAATCCTTGATTTGCGCGAAGGCAACGAGGAGAGTTCCGAAGAAACAACTGGCTGTAAAGCCAGTGTTTATGCGGAATTCGACGACTGCCCGCGAGTCGGGAAGTTTGTAAAACTTCTCGACTTCCGGCACTTTGAGAGGTTTTTCAGGTTTGACCAGAGTGACCGAAAAACATACAAAAAGGCAATTTCTGATGGAGTAAACGTGTCTGTGGTATTGGACTGCGGCTTCGGAAACACATCAAAGAGAAAGTAATACATTTATCATTCAACTAAATAACAGAATCCGCCGGCATTAGTTGATAATGATGATAGAAAGTGATGGCGGATTTAATTTTTGCCGTTATAATCCGCCGGCATAGAATGCAGTTTAGGAAAATGTCGCATGATTATTGGTGAAATATGCCGCCAAAAAGCGACGGCAACACCATAAAATGTCGCAATAAAGTGATGTCAGCAATCATAATTGCCATTAAAAAGTGACGGCAACAGTTAAAAATATTTGTGTTGTAAAATGCAATACATGGTGGTACACTATAAGAAACAGGAGGTGCATACTATGGCAACGAAAACTGCAAATGTAACAGCACGAATTCAACCGAATATAAAAGAGCAGGCAGAGGCAATTCTTGACAGACTTGGAATTCCTGTATCTGTATTCATAGATATGACTTACAGACAGGTTATTATGCGTGATGGAGTACCATTTTCACTTGATATTCCGGATAAACTTGTTACAAGAGATTCTATAACACAACCTGAATTTGATACGATGATGCAGACCGGGCTTGCACAGGCAAAAAAGAACGATTCTGTATCTGTTGATGAGGCTTTTAATCAATTAAAGTCGGAGATATAGTGAATGAATATGAGGTAAGGGTAACAAGGCAGGCATTAGAGCAGATGAAAGAGATAGTGCATTATATTTCAAATGATCTAATAGCACCGGATGCAGCAGATAATCTGCTTGACAAGATGAAAGCAGAGATTACTAAGTTGTCGAGCTTTCCGAAAAAACATGCCTTGATTGATGAAGAGCCGTGGAGGACTGAGGGAGTACGCAAGATTGTTGTTAAAAACTTCCTGATTTATTATTGGGTTGATGATGAAAATAACAGAGTTCAGGTAACAGCAGTTATTTATAGCAGGAGAGACCAGATCAGGCAGCTAAGTAATATGGATATGGAGTAGTGGCTTAATCCATAAGGATTACTATAAAAGTATATAGTTGCAAATATATAAAACTGAATACACGCAATGAAAGAAGCAGATATGTGGAAATATTCCATGTGTCTGCTTTTTTCATGCAGTTATATATCCCACACCGCAGGTGTGTACCGGCAGGGTATTAGGGGCAGCCGCCACTAACGAGATGGGTTTTCGTAACACGAAAACCGTATCTCACCTACCATGTTACAGGAATTTCCAAAGCAGCGGAAATGAATTTACAAAGGACTGACAGAGTGACTATCACAGCAAAACAGATAAGAAGAATTACACAAGAGGAGGGATGTGTATGGGCAGACCAAAGAGCAGACAGGCACCAAGAACGACAATGAGCATCCGGGTATCGGAGCGTGAGCGAAGACAGATAGAGGAAAAAGTCCAAGAAAGAGAATCCAGAAGTGAAGCAATGTCCGCAGGAAAAGGTGGAGTATATTAAGGATGCGTTGAGGCATTTCAGATTGATTTAGTAAATTGATGGTATGTCACGAAAAATCCCCTAGATACTCCTACAAAGCTCATAAATAAGCCATTTCTTAGTTGAAAAAGTGCTCTACTACACACTTACTACATGTTTTTTAGAGAAATAGTTCGGTATGATTATATTAAATGGATAATTGACATTATGGTATATATGCCATATAATATTTACAAAGGAGATTGTATGACAGAATTTAAACTGATAGCATATGAAAAAGAAAACGGAGAAGTTCCAGTAGAGCAATTTCTTGATTCAGTTAATCCTAAGATGCGAGCTAAAATATTTGGATTGCTGGGTATATTACAAGAAAAGGGAAATATGCTTAGAGAACCTTACAGTAAACATCTGGATGACGGGATATTTGAATTGCGTTGTAAATTTGGAAGTGATATTACCAGAGTCTTATATTTTTCTATTATGAGGGAAAAATAATATTGACGAATGGTTTTGTTAAGAAGACACAGAAAACTTCTAAAGAGCAATCTGGTGATATGTCAAGCTAATTTTTGAAATAATTTTGATATGTATTTCAGAAAAAAGGGTAACTTTAATAGATCTATGATTCAAGCAAAACATAGGTTCGACTAGTTAGAATCTTTAATTGATGTATCCAGCGATACGCCGGAGTACAGTTGGTTTCTGGCCAGCAATCCATAAACCAAACGAACGAATTTACGTGAAGTCAGCGCGAGTGCTCTTTTGTGTTGATGTTTCGGAACTTCATTGTACTTCTTCCGATAGTACGCTCCGTACTCAACGTTGTGTTTTCTCATACTGTTGGCGGCTTCGCCAAGATAGTATCGCAGATAACGATTACCGGCTTTTATCATGGGAGTATCTTCTCCGTAGAAATCACCGGACTGGTTGGATTTCCATGTGAGACCGGCATACTTGGCAAGAGCATCAGATGAATGAAAAGCGGTTATATCGCCTATTTCAGCAATTATGCCACCAGCAAAGACAGGACCGATGCCATCAATAGATTGAAGAATAATAAAGGCATTTGGGTTCAAACCTTTGATTTCCTTTTCGATAGCATTGTCAATGACTTTGATTTCTCTTTTAAAGGTTTCAATGCAGTTGAAAGAACTGGCAATAGACACATTTAAAGGCTCATAAAGAGCTTTATCCAGACGATAAGAATCTCTGGCAGCTTTCTTTAATAAATCTGCGGTCTTGCTTATATCCTTAATGCGGTTGCGGCTTTTTTCAGCAAGGAATGCAATCAGATTTTCTTCGGAAGAAGCTAAAATTTCTTCCGGGGAAAGGTATTCCATTAATACACTGGAAGATGTAGCGCCATATATATCGCAGAAAGGCTGGTCATCTCCTTCAAGCATCTGCAATTCGCTGAATTTCAGATAAAGATTGGAGATAAGATAAGTTTTCTCCCTGGTCATGCATTCAACAAGGTGAATACGATGCCGTGTGAGACGTTTCAAAGCAAGAAACTGGCTGCCGCGCCAAGGCTCGGATTCAATGTTTCCAGCTCTTGCATAGTCTGCAATAACAAAGGCATCAATAGGGTCAGATTTACCAAGTCCTATATAGCTTTTCTTGTAGTTTGCAGTACATTTAGGGTTCAGGACAAAAACATAAGGCTTAAACCGCATCAATTCTTCACAAGAAGAAAGATAATTAGCGATATGGATGCTGTAAACAGAAGTTGATTCTAAAGCAGCAACAACCATAGTTAAGTCGGGGTGTTGATTTAAACACTCAAGTATCTTCAAAGCTAATTCCTCAGCCCCGGGCTGATTGTTGGCAAAAGAAGAGTTTATGTAATTATTTTTGAAAAAATCCAAAGCACAAACATAGTTGGATTTTGAGCTGACGTCAATACCGACGTAAAGCGTAGATAAAGGGTTAATCTTTAACATGATATCACCCGCCTTTCCGATTAAGTATTCTTGGAATCTGAAGTAAAAGGTTTATCCTGGGAATCATATGCTGACCGAAACCTCGCGTAATAAGCATACACTCTGGCAGCTCTTTTGCTGGTGCTGTACGCCAGAGGATGAAACATCTGTGTAAGCGGAATATGACATATGAATCAGGCTGCAAGCTTTCTAAGCAGGCACCGAGATCGGGCTGAAAGGAGACAAAGCAGAGCCTCTAGACATCAGACTCTGCTGATATCATACCACAGAATAACCTATGTAACTAATAACCAAAGTAGATGAGATGGAAAGGGATTATCCCAGGTGTCTCAGATCATCTATAAATCTATAGAAAGAATAAGTGCATAACCATCGTTTCTACTGGCTATACACTTATTATACGAGGAGATTCAGATTGCAAAGGATAGAAGAAAGGATTTCATAGAAAGGGTGATGAAGGATGAGAACATTTGATGATATGCTTTCTAAGCAGTTAAAGGATGATGAGTTCAGAAAAGAATATGAAGCTATTCAGCCTGAGATGGATGTCATAAGAGCTATTGTGGATGCTCGTACTTCTCAGAATATGACACAGAAGGAACTTGCAGAACGTACTGGTATTAATCAGGCAGACATCAGCAAGCTTGAGAATGGAACAAGGAACCCTTCTGTTAATTTACTTAAAAGATTAGCGGATGGTATGGGAATGGCTCTTAAGATTGAGTTTGTACCTAAACAGAAAGCTTGATTATATGACCTCACTGGAATGTTGTCTGGTGAGGTTGTTTTATTAATTAATATGGAGGATGATAAATGATAGATATTGGAATGGGAGATTGGATTAAGGATTATAATGGCTATTTGCTTATGAAATTTACCAGTAAGTACCGTTATCAGCAACGCTTTCTCGATGGAAAACTGTTTTTTAATACATCTGATTTTTTTGCAAGATGTGATGATGCAGGACGAAGTGACCATCATGAGGGAAATGCCATAGTTGTTAATGAATCTGAGAAATCAACGTCGTCATTAAGATATGAAATTATCAATGGTCAAGTATGTTTGATAGAAGAGGAGTATGCAAATGGATTGGAAATACAAATTAAAGTACAAGCTATTATTGCTATTGCATATTTAATCTATGGAGCATTGAGCACATCATATACATTGCATCGGATTAGATATGAGCATAATCAACCCATTAAATATACTGGTTATTGCGATAACGAAGGAAAACCTATACCAATTGAAGCTAAGATTTTTTATAATGGTAAAGAATACAAAGTTGTTAAGCATGAGGGAATATATAGGCTATTACCATATGATGAGAAGATAATAACTTCAAGATTAATGAAACTTGAAGTTGTTGCGTGTGATAGAGAAGGGAAGTTGTTTATATACAAATAAAGAATAGATTAATTATGGAAGGTTGAAATATACCTTCTTTTTTTATACCCATTTTTTAAGGAGGTGGTGCTCTGTATGTGCATTCACTTTAGAAATCTTCCGGTTCAATGTAATTTCCAAAACTAAAACTATACTTTTCTTTGGGCAATCACTATAATAACAGTGTATAATAAGTGGTATGGAAAAAATTGAAGCAAATGCAGTAAGAGAGGAAGAAAACGAATGACAACAAGACAGGAGGCATTTTTATGGCAGCAAAAGATACAATGGAAAATAAAATTACAGAAGGCGTGATCTGGAAACAGTTGTTATTATTCTTTTTTCCGATACTGGTGGGAACATTTTTCCAGCAGATGTATAATACCGTGGACGCTGTGATCGTCGGGCGTTTTGTTGGAAAAGAAGCGCTTTCATGCGTTAGTGGTTCGTCCGGACAGATCATCAATCTGGTGGTTGGATTTTTTACCGGGTTATCAGCCGGGGCAACTGTCATGATCTCCCAGCATTTCGGTGCAAAAAATGAAGAACAGTTACACAAAGCACTGCATACGGCATATGCGTTCGCAATCACAGGTGGAATCATTGCTGGCGTGATCGGTGTTGCTGCGACACGTATGGTTTTACAATGGATGAATACGCCGGAAAACCTGTTAGCGGATTCGACACTTTATGTCCGGATCTATTTTGCAGGATTACTGTTTATTTTTGTTTATAATATGGGGGCAGCGATCCTGCGTGCGATCGGTGATTCAAAACGACCGCTTTATTTTCTGATCGTCTGCTGCATTGTAAATATTATTCTGGATCTTTTGCTGGTGCTTGGATTCAGACTTGGGGTACTTGGTGTGGCAGTGGCGACGCTGATTGCACAGGGAATCAGTGCGGTACTTGTCAGTGTGGCGTTAATGTATCATACTGCCGGGTTAAAGTTAATTCCACGTGAGATCAAAATTCATAAAAGCGTGTTGAAAAACATGCTGACGATCGGACTGCCAACCGGTATCGAATCGAGCATGTACAGCATTTCAAATGTGATCGTGCAGGCTGCATTAAATGGATTTGGTGTCGATACGATGGCAGCATGGGCTGCGTTTGGAAAAATAGACAGCCTTTTCTGGATGATCAACAGCGCATTTGGAATTGCGGCAACCACGTTTGTTGGACAGAATTTTGGCGCAGGGAAAATGGACCGTGTCCGCAAAGGAACGAAAGAGTGTCTTGGTATGGCGTTTGTGACAGCAATCCTGTTAAGTGTGATCTTAATGTCTGCCGGAAGGTTTTTATTTAGTATATTTACCACGGATGCAAATGTGGTGGAGATCGGTCTTGGCATGATGCAGATCATATCACCGACCTATTTTCTGTTTGTGTTTATCGAGGTATATTCCGGTTCACTGCGTGCGCAGGGACATGTGCTTGTGTCTACGGCAATGACGATGCTCGGTATCTGTGTGCTGCGTGTCGTATGGGTTACCTGGATCGTGCCGGATGGGACACTTTCACAGATCGTCGCATGCTACCCGGTCACCTGGTTTGTCAGTGCTGTCGGTATGATCATTTATTATCACTATAAGCAGAAAAAGATTTTGGAAAAATTTAGTGTGGCGCAAGTGTAAATCTTTGATGCAGACTTTATAAAAATAAAGACAGATGTAAAAATTAACGAAAGAAGAGAACATACAAATGAAACAGTCAAAAAATGAAATCAACCTGGGAGAGGGCAGTGTTGGAAAGCTTTTGCTGACATTGGCAATACCGTCCGTGATCGCACAGCTTGTCAATCTTCTTTATAATCTTGTAGACCGTATCTATATTGGTCATATCCAGGAAAACGGAGGCGTGGCACTGACCGGTCTGGGTTTATGTTTTCCAATACTGATGCTTGTCACAGCATTTTCCGGTCTGATCGGATATGGAGGGGCACCGCGTGTTGCGATTTACATGGGAAAAGAAAAAAATGACGAAGCGGAGGAAATACTTGGAAACTGTACAATGGCGCTGGTTGTGATTGCAGTTATTTTAACGGTGGTATTGGAATTTACAGCCGAGCCGCTTCTGATGTTGTTTGGTGCAAGTGAGAACACGCTGCCGTATGCACTTTCCTATCTGAAGATTTATGGAAAAGGAACATTGTTTGTCATGCTGACAATGGGATTAAATTCCTTTATCAATACACAGGGATTTTCAAAAGTGGGGATGAAAACAGTCCTGATTGGGGCGGTCTGCAATATTATTTTAGATCCGGTTTTCATTTTTGTATTTGGCATGGGCGTGCAGGGGGCTGCACTTGCAACCGTGATATCGCAGGCAATATCAGCGATCTGGGTTATTTGTTTCCTGACAGGAAAACAGACAAAACTGAAAATAAAAACAAAATATTTCAAACCAAAAGCATCGGTGCTTTTACCGGTATGCGCGCTCGGCGTATCACCTTTTATCATGAATGCGACGGAGAGTGCGATCAATATCGCATTTAATGCATCGCTGTCACGTTACGGCGGTGATGTGGCGGTCGGAGCCATGACGATCTTAAGCAGTATTATGCAGCTTCAGTTTATGCCGGTACAGGGAATTGCACAGGGGGCCCAGCCGATCATGAGTTTTAACTACGGAGCAAAAAAGATGGATCGTGTTAAAAAAGCATACCATCTGCTTTTGATCTGCAGTTTTACATACACTGTGATCTTCTGGCTGGCAGTGGAAATTGCACCGGGTGCTTTTGTACATCTGTTTAACAGCAGTTCGCAGGAACTATTCGAAATGACAAAATGGGCACTGCGCATCTATATGGCAGCAACCGGAGTATTTGGCATTCAGCTTGCAGTACAGCAGGTATTTATGGCACTTGGTCAGGCAAAAATTTCGTTATTTATTGCGTGTCTGCGAAAGATCATCCTGCTGATCCCGTTGATCTATATTTTGCCGCATTTCTTTGCGGACAAGGTGTTTGCTGTCTTTTTAGCAGAGCCGGTTTCGGATTTTATCTCGGTAACTGTTGCAGCAACTTTGTTTTTATTCAATATCAAAAAGATATTGAAAGAGGGCGAAGCGTGAGCATATAATGGGATAAAAGCAAAACAATTAAAAACGAGTTTAAGCTGGCAGAAAAGCGAGGGCGATAAATGTGCAGAAGAAAAAATGAGTCCGTTTGCAACGAAGAGTGCAAAAGTATTTAACATTCAGAAGATTTCCGGCAAAGGACAGCAGATCACAGTGACACTGAAGTCAAAAGTATATAAGTTTACAGCAAAATAAAATAACGCATAGGAAAAGAGAACTGTGAGAAAATAATCTCATGGTTCTTTTTTTGCTTGACAAGTGAGTGTATCTTACTGTATGATAAAAAACGTAAAGATTGTACACAATTAAATTTAAGACAATGATTTGGAGGTGGAGAGAAAAATGGAGAGAGCAGATATAGCGATCATTGGAACCGGTCCTGGCGGTGTCTCTGCCGCATTGACTGCAAAAGTAAGAAATAAAAACATTTTGCTGATCGGCAAAAAGCAGATGAGCGATAAGGTGAGCAAGGCGCATCAGATCATGAACTATCCGGGACTTCCGGCTGTGACCGGAGCCCAAATGGCAGAAACGTTTGAAAAGCAGCTTGCCATGATGGAGATTGACATTACGGACAGCCGTATTGGTACTGTTTATGCGATGGGTGACTATTTTGCAATTCAGGCAGGCGAGGAAATGCTTGAGGCAGAGAGTGTGATCTTAGCATGCGGAGTTGTCTCCGGAAAAACCCTTCCGGGTGAGGATGAGTTTTTAGGAAGTGGCGTCAGCTATTGCGCAACCTGTGATGCCTGCTTTTATAAAGGGAAAAAAGTTGCTGTTATCGGTTACGGAAAGGATGCGGAACATGAGGCAGATTTTCTTGCGGAAGTGGCAGCAGAAGTACTTTATTTTCCGATGTATCAGCATGAACCGGAGGTTTCGGAGCGGGTGACTGTGATCAAAGAACGTCCGAACGAGATTTTCGGGGAAAAGAAAGTAGAAGGACTCCGTACAGAGCAGGGAGAACACTTTGTGGATGGTGTTTTTGTATTGCGTGATGCTGTATCTCCGAAACAGCTCGTGCCGGGACTTGAATTAGACGGAAATCATGTAAAGGTTAATCTGTCCATGGAGACAAATATTCCGGGACTATTCGCCTGTGGTGATATCACTGGCACACCGTATCAGTATATTAAAGCAGCCGGACAGGGCAATGTTGCAGCGTTATCCGCCGTGACTTATCTGGATGCAAAGAAACGTGCAGCCGGAAAGCAGTAAATCACAGCCCATATAAAAAGGAATGTGGAAAATTTAAACCGCGTTGTATGTCATTACAGCAGATGTATAGATATGTAGATATATATTAGAAATAAACAGTATATTATGCGCAAAGGGCAGCGCAGGAAGGGAAAATATTATGGTAAAGAAAATTACAAATAACGATTTAAATGAAGCAAAAAAAGGAGTAGCAGTTGTCGATTTTTCCGCAGTATGGTGTGGACCATGCCAGATGTTAGCACCGGTGATGGAAGAATTATCCGAGGAGTTTTCCGGCAAGGCAGAATTTTACAACGCAGATTCCGATGAGAACATGGGACTTGCGCAGGAGTACCGCATTGTCAGTATCCCGGCAGTCATTGTATTAAAAGATGGTGTGGAAGTGGCAAGAACGATTGGTTTCCAGCCGAAAGACGCCATGAAAAGTTTTATTGAAGAACATCTGAATTAGAATGGAATGGGGATTATTATGCCGGATAAATATGATGCATTAAAACTGGAAAATCAGTTGTGTTTTCCACTTTATGCCTGCTCGAAAGAAATCGTGCGAAAGTATAAGCCTTTTTTGGACGAGCTGGATTTAACCTATACGCAGTATATTGCGATGATGGTACTCTGGGAGCATAAACAGATCAGTGTGAAGGATATGGGAGCATTATTATATTTAGATTCCGGCACGCTCACACCTGTATTGAAAAAACTTGAACAAAAAGGGTATCTGGTCCGTGCAAGGGACAGTCAGGATGAGCGTGTGTTAAACGTGACGATCACAGAACTTGGCGAAAAGTTAAAAGAGTCTGCAGTTGAGGTACCCAAAAAAATGGGATGCTGCGTGTGCCTTGGGAAAGAGGATGCCGCCGAGTTGTACCGGTTACTGCATAAAGTACTGGGGTTACTTGGAAAAGAGTAAAAATAAATCATATTTCAAACAAAAATTGCCGCTTAGTTTATCAGACCATGGCGGCTATTTTTGTGTTTTATGATCAGTGCCTGCAATAGAAAGTTAAAGTGATTTCTACACCTAATCCAGTTGCACCATATCAAACCCGTATGGTAAAATTATCCTAATATGATGGTCGGAAAACTGGCTGATTTATACTGACAGAATATTTGCTGGGTGTGTATTCTGTTTACAAAGAGGAGAAAACACTAGGGGAGATTTTTATGGAACAGAGAATGTTGATCGCAGTATTGATCGTGGCACTTGCAGGTCTGTTAGTGTTTGATACGATACGGCTGCGCCGTATGCAGGCACAAAGAGATTTGGCAAAAAAAGAAGTCGCAGATGTAAAAACAGAATTTTTGTCGCGCATCAGTCACGAGATCAAGACACCGATGAATGTGATCGTTGGTGCAACAGCGTTAGGACTTGAGGAGACAGAGCATCCGGAGCGGATGGAAGAATGTTTAAACCGTATCCGCGGTGCGAGTGAATTCCTGATGGGATTGTTGAATGATTTAGTGGATATGTCTAAGATCGAAAACGGAAAGTTCCATCTTCATCCAAAGCCGTATTCGTTTACGGAATTTTTAAATGAAGTGGAAAATATGATGGAGCCGATGTGTGAGCGCAAATGGATTCGATTTCATATGCCGCATGAGGAGATCAACATTAATATGATGGTTGATCCGGTGCGGTTTTTCCAGATATTTTTTAATCTGCTCTCCAACGCAGTGAAGTTTACACCGGAGGGCGGGGAGGTCACATTCCGTATCTGTAATTATGCAACTCATAATGATCATTTCTGTGCAGATTATGTAGTGTCGGATAATGGAATGGGAATGAGCGAAGAGTTTCAGCAGATCCTGTTCCAGCCATTTACGCAGGAGAGCGTGAATCAGGGCGAGCGTGGAAACGGAGCGGGACTCGGACTTGCGATCGTAAGGAGCATCGTTGACCTGATGGGAGGAACAATCGCAGTGAAAAGTGAGCCGCAGAAGGGCACGGAGATAAAGGTTCACTTAGAGATCGAGATTGCAGAGATACAGCCGGAAATTGAAGTAGCGCACCGCTCTGCGGAGGAGATGCAGAATATTTTACGGGGGAAGAGAATCCTGCTTGTAGAAGATCATCCGTTAGATATTGAGATCAGCAAAAGGATTTTAGAGCATGTCGCAGTGAACGTCGTCAGTGTGCAGGATGGAAAAGCGGCATTAGAGCAGTTTAAAGTGGAAGAACCTTATCATTTTGACGCGATACTGATGGATATCCAGATGCCGAATATGAATGGTTTCGTTGCGGCGAGAGCGATAAGGAAGGTTGCGAAGCCGGATGCGCAGATCATTCCGATCATAGCATTAAGTGCAGATGATACACCGGAAGATGTAAGAAAATGCAAGGAAACAGGAATGAATGCGCATATTGCAAAACCGGTTGAACCACAAAAACTGTATCAGATTTTGTGTGAATATCTGCTTGCACCAATTTAAGAGGCAATTTTATAACAGAAAATCCGATGGCTTTATAAAGACAAATAGATAGTCTACAGAGACAGAATTTTGGAAAATAAATATGAATAAAAAAGAAAAAAGTCCGGCAGGAATGATTCTGCGCGCGGAGCGGATCAGACAGGGAAAGGGACAGAAAGAAGTCTGTTATGGCATCTGTGTGGTTTCGTATTTAAGCAAGATCGAGCGTGGATCAGCGGAGCCGGATATGGCAATTTTAAAGCAGCTTTTTGCAAGACTTGGAATCGATTATGAGACAGATTCTGCATTTCTTACTGAGAGCAGGCAACAGATGGATAAATTTTTTTATAATCTCCAATATGGACTGGAAAATGAAACGGTATGGAAAAAACTTGCCGGAAAATGGGACAGGCTTTTGATGTCACCGTTTGTGATCGATATCAGGCTGGTGGCAGCAGTTTATTACAGTGAGAGCATATGGAAAGAAGTAGATGAAAGTTTTATCGAAAGGTTCATGGAAAAAGAAACGGATGGAAATTCTATCGGAAGTTTCATGAAAAATGAAGTGGATGGAAATGACATACAGAACTTTTTGGATAAGGATATCAGCACATTAGCGCAGTTAGAAGATTGTATGGATGAAAAACAGTATGCCTATTACAGTCTGGTCTGTTCAAGACTCACAAAAGATCCTGCAGAGAAAATGAAGTGGTATCAGAAAGTACAGCATGGACTGCAGAATACGCTTGGCATGTGTTGCCTGATTGCTGGTTATTATGAACAGGCAGAATACGACGTGATTCACCGGATGGAGAACCGTTTTGTGACAGCAGCATTAGAAGAGGGAAATGTATATGCACTGGCGGATTATTATTTTATGAATGGAAGCGCATATGCATGTGTCAATATGGATGAAATGATGACCGTCTATTATGAGCGCACCAGAAGAATGTTGCAGAATACTGGCTGGTGGAAAGAATACGAGCAGGGATTATATTATAATATGGGCGCAACCTATCTGGCAGTCGGAAGATATGAGGAAGCGCTTGCCTGTTTAAATCGTGTCCGGTCAGAAGATTTTCTGCACTGTCATAAAAAGGGATGGTTACATTTGCGCCTTGGAAATACAAGGGAGGCAGACCGATATCTTGCAAAAATGAAGCTGTTACTTTCACAGAAAGAAATGAAGGATAAGACGGCAGAGCATCTGATGTATGAAGAACTTTGCATGGAACAAAAGCCTGACTTTACGGCGGATCCGGCATATTTAGATCTGATCGAACGACTGATCACAGCTCTCAAAAAAGAAAAATCGTTTGGATTCCTCTATCAATATAAAGATGTGATCTTAGAAGCCTATATGAGACAGCGGAAATATAAAAAGGCATTGGAGTTTAGTGAACAAATTTCCGCAAAGACCAGAAAAAGTACGTTTTAGCGTGCTTTTTTTGTGCCGATTTTCCCAAATCAATTCGCTTTATCTAGTTTAAAGTGGAATATATAATAACTGTAGCAATCGATATATGATGTCTGGAATCCACTATTTGCTCCGGACATCATAATCTTTACGCTATACTACAAAACATGAAATGAGGAAAAAGCATGTCACACCAGCAAAAAACACTCTGGACAAAAGATTTTACCAGTATCACTATCGCAACCATTTTAACAGCCGTGGGCGGCGAAGCCATGAACCTGCCGATCAGCCTTTTAGTATTTGATGAAACCGGATCTACCTTCCTGTCCGCACTGGTGCTGATCTGCGGCGTCTTGCCGGACATTGTTCTTTCTGTTTTGGCAGCACCTTTGATCGACAAGGGCGGAAAGAAAAAATGGATTGTCGGACTGGATATTGTAACGGCGGTATTATATGCGGTGATGGGAGTCTATATTAGTGGTCATGCGTTCAACTATCTGCTGTATCTGATATTCGTTCTTGCGGTAGGGACAATCTCAGTGTTTTACCGCCTTGCATATGATGCATGGTATCCTAATCTGATCCCGAACGGGATGGAGCAGAAGGGATACGCGGTCAGCAATACGATATATCCGCTTGTCATCATTGCAATGTCCCCGGCGGCAACCTTTTTATATGAAAAAATATCCATGGCACATATTTTTTATCTGGTTTCTGGTATCACGATGGTATCTGTTGTCATAGAGAGCCGGATTCATGAGGAAAAAGAAGAAGCACAGGATGATTATACATGGAAGCAGTACTGTCAGGATATCAGGGAAGGATTTCATTATCTGAAAAAAGAAAAGGGGATTCGTAACATCTATACTTATATGAGTATCACAAGCGGTGTGTCAGATGGAAATACCGTACTGATCCAAGCGTTTTACCAGACAGTGCCGTGGCTTACGGTCACAATGCTTGGATTTTTAAAAAGTGCGGAAATGATCGGGAGGGGACTTGGCGGCATTTTCCAGTATAAAAAAGAAATACCGGTAAAAAAACGCTATGCGTTTACCAAATTTGTCTATACGGTCTATGGACTGATGGATATTTTACTTTTATATCTGCCATATCCGCTGATGTTGTGTAACCGTTTCCTTTGTGGGGCCCTTGGCATCTCAAGTGCGACCATCCGTGAGACAGCAGTGCAGAGCTATCTGCCCGAAAATATGCGGGCGCGTATCAACGCATTTTTTAATATGGTATTTGCGATCGGAAGTGTGGCATTCCAGATGGCAGCGGGAGCACTGGGGCAGATCATGTCTTATCGGTCAGCCATTCTGATGCTCTCAGTAGCAGAACTTACCGCTATGTTTTTACTGATTTGCATTCCGGCAAAAGAAAACCGCCCCGTATATGAGGCGGTTCGGAAAACGGAGTAGTGAGACACTGCAATTTTCCAGTCAGAGAACTGAAAACCACCTCTTTATACCCGTATAGCATTGCTTATAAATCTATCACTTTTACACCAGTGGTTTTATCTCGGGTGCTGCCTGACAGCGTGCCGTCGATTCTCTTTCAATGAGTCTTGCCCGGATCTGCGTCCGGCAGAACGGGATGTGGTGCACCAGAGAATTTAAAACGACGTAAGCGCATTTTCCAAGTTCATTGCGCTCCTGACGAACCGTGGTAAGCGGCGGCTCTAAGGAGGCAGAGAGCGG
Source organism: Roseburia rectibacter (assembly GCF_014287515.2). NCBI lineage: Bacteria > Bacillati > Bacillota > Clostridia > Lachnospirales > Lachnospiraceae > Roseburia > Roseburia rectibacter. The sequence continues at coordinate 3,645,643 of NZ_CP092473.1, read as the reverse complement.
AAGATCATCAAAACCAATCACACTGATATCCTCCGGAACGCGGAAACCGCGCAGCTTACACTCGGCAATTACACCGGAAGCAATGAGATCGTTGCCGCAGATGATAGCAGTTGCACCTGCACCGAGAAAAGTCGGAACATGGTATTTTGCACTGTCTGCCACATAATAGCCGTAGGCGGTCAGCTTCTCATCAGCAGCCAGTCCATGAGCTTTCATGCTGTTAAAAAATGCTTCCTGGCGCTGCTCGGATACCATGGAGTGCAGGGAACCGTTTAAAAAAGCAATTTTTTTGTGGCCGAGGGTATACAGATGATCTACGGCTGCGTCGATACCTTCGTAATTATCGGTGCCGACATAGCAGACATTAGGATTTTTTTCGATATAGTTATCAAAGAGAACAGTCGGCATTGTGGTGTGGGAAAGCTGTTGCATCCATTCGTCATGCAGGGCGAATCCGACTAAAAAGGCACCGCAGAAACCGTTCTTTAACATGTATGTATCATATTTTTCTGTAAGCTGAAAAGCAGGTGTGACCGGAATAACGGTGACATCCCAATTATGGCGGAAAGCATTCTGTTTGAAACCGAGTACGATATCGTAGCCAAACTGATCTTCCGTTTCATATTCCATATTTTCGATAAAGACCGCAAGCTTGCGGTTTTCTTTTTTCTTTGATTTTTTTGTTGCGTATCCCATTTCAACTGCAGTGTCAAGCACCATCTGACGTAATTCTTCGCTGATGTCACTCGCGCCATTTAAACCTTTTGATACGGTACTGACGGAAACACCGAGTCTTGTTGCAATATCTTTGATTGTTGCCATGGGTAAGATCCTCTCCTTAGTAAAAACAGTTGATTTTTTTATATTATATAAAGAAAACAAAAAGTTGACAAGCAGACATACTAAAATTTTCGAAACTTTTGAGTGGTTTCGTTGTAAAAATAAACAAAAACGATATAGCAAAAACGGCAAATATGGCAAAAACGCTGTTAAAAGTTGCAAATTCGTTGACAAAAAACGTTTCCAGTAATAAAATTATCACAGATACGAAAAAAAAGCGAAAAAAAAGAGAGGAAGGACCGGGGAAGATCATTGGATGCAAAAAGAATGGCAAGGGGAGCAGGAATCCTCTTAGCGATCACAAGTTTACCATCTTCATACGGAATTGGTACATTAGGAGATGCGGCATTCCAGTTTATAGATCTGCTGGTGGATTTAAAACAGCGTTACTGGCAGGTGCTGCCGATCGGTCCAACCAGTTTTGGAGACAGTCCATATCAGTCATATTCCGCATTTGCCGGGAATCCATATCTGATCGATCTGGATGATCTTGTGCAGGAGAAGCTGCTTAGTGTGGAAGAGATCCGAAGTTTCCATTGGGGAAATGATGAAGCGGATATTGATTATGCGATGATTTATGAGAACCGCTTTAAAGTTTTGAAAATGGCGTTCGCACGATTCGATATCGAAAATGAAGTTTTTGTAACGTTCTGTGAGGAAAATGCCGGATGGCTTTCTGATTATGCACTTTATACTGCATTAAAGAAACATTTTGGTGATGAGGAATGGCAGAAGTGGGACGAACCGCTTCGAAGCCGGGATCCTGAGGCATTAAAAGAGTATGAAACAACGTTACATACAGACATATTGTTCTATGAATTCTGCCAGTTTGAATTTTTTAAACAATGGAAAAAATTAAAAGAATATGCAAATAACAGAGGTATCCAGCTGATTGGTGATCTTCCGTTTTATGTGGCATTAGACAGTGTGGATGTATGGGCAAACCGGGAACTTTTCTTATTGGAAGAGGATGGGACGCCAAAAGGAGTTGCAGGTTCTCCGCCGGATGCATTTTCAGAGAATGGACAAAAGTGGGGAAGTCCAGTATACAACTGGAGCCGGATGGAAGAAGATGGATTTGCCTGGTGGCAGGCGCGCATGTTAGAACATGCAAAGCTGTTTGATGTGATACGGCTTGATCATTTTGCAGCGATCGTAAAGTATTATGTCGTACCGAACAAGGCAGAAGATGGAAGAAGTGGAAAGTGGAGTAGGGGACCTGGAAAGAAACTTACGGATGCAATCGAAAAAGTGATCGGAGATACACACATCATCGTTGAGGATATCGCAGGAAAGAGTCCGATACCGGGTGTGAAGAAGCTGATGGCAAGAACCGGATGGCCGGGCATCAAGATTTTGATGTTCGCATTTGGGGATGATACGGCAAACGAACATCTTCCACATAATTACACCGACTGCAATCTTGTCGTTTATGCGGGAACGCATGACAATGAAACAATTGTTGGTTACTTCAGGGACAAAACAGATTATGAGCTTGCTTATCTGTACGAGTATCTGAATATCAAATATAAAGAAGAAATACCGGATGCGCTGATCCGGGCTGCCTATGCAAGCATTGCAGATGTGGTGATCATACAGATGCAGGATCTGATGAAGCTTGGAAATGAAGCGCGGATGAATGCACCATCCACCGTCGGGAGAAACTGGAGATGGAGGATTGGAACCGATGAACTGAGTGAGGAGCGAAGGGCATGGATCCGGACGCTTGCGTCGGTTTATCACAGATAATTATGTTATAAAGTGCAGATTGCATTTTATATAAAAACAAAGTTCATGAAAACTTTTTGGGAAAAAGAAAAGGAGAAGAAAAAAATGAAAAAGAAAGCAGTGTCATTATTAATGGTAGCAGCTATGATGACAACCATGGCAGCAGGATGCGGAAACAAAGCCGCAAACAATGCTGGAAGCGATGCAGCAGCAGACAACAGCACAACAAGTGATGCAGCAGCAGAGGAGACAGCAGGTACTGAGGCAGCAGCCGTAGATACCGCAGGTACTGAGGCAGCAGCCGCAGATTCTGAAGATGAGCCATGGTCCGGTACAATTACAGTATGGAGCCCACAGGAAGATCAGGATACAGGCTGGCTTGCAAAAGAGTGTGACGCATTCAACGCAGCTCATCCAAACTGGGATATCACTTTCAATTATGGTGTATGTGCAGAGGGTGATGCAAAAGCAACGGTTACACAGGATGTTGAAAACTCCGCAGATGTATATATGTTAGCAAATGATAACATCCCGGATCTTGTATCTGCAAACGCATTAGCAGAGCTTGGAGGAAGTTATCTTGACTATGTAACTACAACAAACTCTGATTCTATTACGGCATCCGTTACTTACAATGATGCAGTAGTAGCATTCCCATTCACATCAAATACATGGTTTATGTACTATGATAAGAGTGTATTTTCAGATGATGATATTAAGAGCTTTGATACCATGTTAGAAAAAGGAAAAGTTTCTTTCCCATTATCTAACTCCTGGTATATTCAGGCTTTCTATGTAGCAAACGGATGTACATTATTTGGTGATGGTACTGATGCAGCAGCAGGTGTCGATTTTAGTGGTGACAAGGCAGCAGCAGTTACTGAGTATCTTGTAGACCTTTGCAAGAATCCAAACTTCATTAATGATGCAGACGGAGCAGGTATTGCCGGTTTACGTGATGGCAGCGTTAATGCCATTTTCTCAGGTACATGGGATGCAGAATCTGTAAAAGAAGCTCTTGGCGATAACATGGGTGTTGCAGCTCTTCCTACTGTAAATATCGGAGGAACAGAGGGTCAGATGAAATCCTTCATAGGATCTAAAGCAATCGGCGTTAATCCAAATACAGAGAATATGCAGGTTTCCATGGCTTTAGCGGCTTACCTTGCAGGTGAAGATGCCCAGAAAGATCATTATGATATGAGAAATATCCTTCCTACAAATACAAACATTGCAATCTCAGATGATGAAATTGCTACGGCAGTTACAAAAGTTATGACAGATACATCTATCATGCAGCCATTAGTAAGCGAAATGAGCAACTACTGGTCACCGGCTGAGAACATGGGTAAAGCACTGGTCGCTGGTGAGATCACAGCTGATAACGCAGCAGAGAAAACAGAAGATATGAATACAACAATGAACACAGACATTGCACAGTAAAAAGATTTCTTCTGATAGAAATCCCAGGGTGCCCGGACGGGCATCCTGGATGTTTCTACATTGAGATTTAAAGGAGGCGCATAACGTGAAAAAGGCTGGAATGAAAAAAGGAAAAAATAAAGAATTTTCAACACCGTACACGGTTACAAATGCGGTGGCAAAAGGAAATATAATCACAAAACTTTCCCTGTTAATTATGGGCTTAGGAAATATTGCACATAAACAAATTGGAAAGGGAATCATGTTTCTTGCAGTAGAAGCTGCATATATCTGGTACATGATTCAGTCAGGAATTTATAATTTATCTATGCTGCCATCTCTTGGATGGAGAGAGCAGGAAAAAGTATGGAACGAAAAAAAGAGTATTTATGAATATACAGCAGGTGACCAGTCAGCACTGATTCTGTTGTATGGAGTGGCAACAGTTTATATTACAGCAATGTTTATCATTGTCTGGAGAGAGTCCGTAAAGAGCTCTTATAAATCGGAAGTGCTGGCAAAATCAGGAAAGCACTTAAACAACTTTAAAGAAGACTGCAAGAGTTTGTTAGATCAAAATTTATATAAATTACTGTTGGCAGCGCCGGTTATGGGAATTTTAATTTTTACGATCTTACCACTGATCTATAACATTACCATGGCGTTCACGAACTACAGTAAGGTCAACGATCATCTGGTATTATTTGACTGGGTGGGACTGGCAAATTTTAAGAAGATTTTAAACTTCGGTGACAGTATCGGAAAGCAGTTCTATTCCGTATTAGGATGGACACTGATCTGGGCCATTGTAGCAACCGCATTAAACTATATCCTCGGTATGATCTTAGCAATTATCATCAACCGTAAGGAGACAAAAGGAAAGGCATTCTGGAGATTCTGTTTTGTACTTTCCATCGCAGTACCGCAGTTCGTATCACTGCTGATCATGCGTACCATGTTACAGCCGACCGGTATCGTCAATACGCTGTTATTAAAATATGGTCTGATCGATACCGCATTACCGTTCTTTTCAAATGCAACATGGGCAAGAGTAACGGTTATTGTTATTAACCTCTGGGTAGGTATTCCGTATACGTTACTTCAGGTAACCGGTATTTTACAGAATATTCCGGGTGAACTTTATGAGGCAGCAAAGATCGACGGAGCGAATGCTGTACAGACTTTCTTTAAGATCACATTGCCTTACATGTTATTCGTTATGACACCGTACCTGATCACACAGTTTACGGGAAATATCAATAACTTCAATGTCATCTTCCTTCTGTCAGGTGGAAATCCTACTCCGGTGGATGCCACGGCAGGAAAGACAGACCTTCTTGTTACCTGGCTGTATAAGCTGACGGTTGATAAGAACTATTATAACTTAGGTGCTGTTATTGGTATTATGACATTTATTGTACTTGCGATCGTAGCATTGGTAACATATCGCAATACCGCATCCTATAAAGATGAGGAGGGATTCATGTAATGAACACGACACATACGAGTACAGCAGCAGTGGCTGCGAAAAAAAGTGGTGCATCCAATACGGCGAAAATCCGTAAAACAGTGATAAATGTGATTGTTCACATTTTCCTGGCAATACTGGCATTTATCTGGGTTCTCCCGATTTTCTGGGTAATCCTTACAAGTTTCCGTGGAGAGAAAGGTTCTTATGTAAGTACATTTTTCCCGAAAACCTATACATTTAATAATTACATCAAATTATTTACAGACACCAGTATTTTAAACTTTCCGAAGATGTTTATGAATACCTTTGTGATCGCAATTTTTACCTGCATCATTTCTACCATCTTTGTACTTTCAGTGGCATACAGTATGTCAAGAATGCGTTTTAAGATGAGAAAACCGTTTATGAACATCGCTATGATCATTGGTCTGTTTCCATCTTTCATGTCCATGATCGCTGTGTACTATATTTTAAGAGCACTTAATTTAGCAGATGGTGCAATGATCCGTGTAGCACTTATTATCGTGTTCTCAGCGGGTTCCGGTGCAGGATTTTATGTTGCGAAGGGATTTTTTGATACAATCTCAAAATCGCTGGATGAGGCAGCGATTATCGATGGAGCGACAAGATGGAATGTATTTACAAAGATTACGGTACCGCTCAGTAAGCCGATCATCGTATATACGATTTTAACATCCTTTATGGGACCGTGGGTTGACTTTATTTTTGGTAAAGTTATCTGCCGTGCGGATGCACAGTATTATACGGTATCTATTGGTCTTTGGAAGATGCTTGAGAAAGAGTATATCGATAGCTGGTATACCTGTTTCGCAGCAGGAGCAGTTGTCGTATCGATCCCGATCGCAATTCTGTTCTTAATGACACAGAAGTTCTATGTGGAAGGTATGAGCGGAGCTGTCAAGGGCTGATCCACAGGATACAAATGGAATATGAGGGCACATTTTGGTGTGTCATTGGGCAGATGGGGAGTCTGCCGGGAGAGCAGGGACGGTTTGTTTCTGCTCTCTTTTTAAATTCATAGGAAATTGCGTCCTATGAATTTAAAAGCCCTCCGGGCAGGATGCGCATCTTGCGGAGCAGAAGTTAGCTGTAAACAGCACCGCTCGAGCGCGAAAGAGTCGCAAGCGACTCTTTATTCTAATAGAGTAGTTGAAGGATGCTGAGGTCAAATAGTGCAATCAGGAAGCTTGGGTGCACTATTGTGACTTTAACATAATTGAAAAAGCGCAGGCATATATGCGCAGAAATGAGGACTGAGATGAAAAAGAGAATCATTGCGGCTGTTTTAGCCGGTATGTTGATAGTTTCCGCAGGGGGATGTGGAAATGGGACAGCTTCATCAGGGAATGCTGTGGATAACTCGAATGGAATGGCGACGGAAAGTTCTGCGGATCAAGCCATAGCTTCTGCCGGGCAGGATGAAAATGCAGATGCTGACACGAAGGAGGGGGGAGTGACCGTCCTTTCTCTGATGCAGGAAGTCAATACCGGGGATGAACAGATCATTGATGATAATTACCGTACCTGGTATGAGGTGTTTGTGTACAGCTTTTTTGACAGCGACGGGGACGGCATCGGGGATCTGAATGGTCTGACAGAAAAGTTAGATTATATCAATGACGGTGATCCGGCGACAGATACGGATCTTGGATGTAACGGAATCTGGCTGATGCCGGTCATGCCATCGACAACCTACCATAAATATGATGTGACGGATTACTGTGATATTGACCCGGAATACGGTACGATGGACGATTTTAAAAATCTGATCGCCGCATGTCATGAGAGGGGAATCAATGTCATTATCGATCTTGTCATGAACCATACTTCCTCCCAGCATGAATGGTTTAAAACGGCAGCAGATTACCTGAAAAACCTGCCGGAGAGAGCAGAGCCGGATGCGTCGGAGTGTCCTTATGTGGATTACTATAATTTTTCTAAGGAAATGCAGGGCGGTTACAGTAAGCTCGATGGTACAGACTGGTATTATGAGGCGCAGTTCTGGAGCGAGATGCCGGATTTAAACCTTGGCAGTCAGGCAGTCCGTGATGAATTTGACAAGATCGTAGACTTCTGGCTTGATCTGGGGGTGGACGGATTCCGCCTGGATGCGGCAAAAGAGTATTACAGCGGAAGTGTGGATAAAAATGTGGAAGTGTTGTCATGGTTTCATTCCATGGTAAAAGAGAAAAAAGAGGATGCCTATATCGTGGCGGAGGTCTGGACGGATCAGAATACCTACGCAAAATACTATGAGAGTGGTATTGACAGCTGTTTTGATTTTTCTTTTGCGGACAGCACCGGAACGATCACTTCCGTGCTTAAAAATGGTTCGGCATCTTCCTATGGAAAGGCGTTGGTAAATCTACAGGATAATCTTTCCCAGTACAGTGACAGCTATATCGATGCACCATTTTACACAAATCATGATATGGCACGAGGCGCAGGTTATTATTCTGGGGATGACAGTGAAAAACAGACAAAGATCGCACAGGCAATGAATCTGTTGATGTCTGGAAGTGCTTTTCTGTATTATGGAGAGGAACTGGGCATGAAGGGTTCCGGTAAGGATGAAAATAAGCGTGCACCGATGTATTGGAGCGAAGATAGCGCAGTCGATGGAATGTGCAAGGGACCTGCTGATATGGATGCCATAAAAATGAAATACGGTGCGCTCGAAACACAGGAGGAAGATGGAAACTCTATTTACCAGTTTGTAAAACAGACGATAAAACTCCGCAATGAGTACCCGGAAATAGCCCGTGGAACAGTAAAGTTTGAGGAGAATATTTCGGATGACAAGGTATGTGTCATAAAGAAAACATATGGTGATTCGGAAATACTTCTGGTTTACAATCTTGCTCCGGAGAGTGCGGATGTAGATTTATCCGGAGTTACAGTTGGAGAAAAGAGCGGAGGTGATCTTGCAGTTGGCGGTGTACTGCTGACGGGCACAGAAGAGGCAGTGCTCCAGGATGGAACACTGACAATGCCGGGATATTCGGTGGTGATAGTGAAATAATATGTCAGGCTGTGCCGGGCAGATTTAAGAAATTACGGACAGAGCAGGCAGTAATGTGCCTGCCAATCCAATTAGTAGTTCAGCAGGAAATCCGCAAATTTCGTATAGTAATCTTTCTGCTCGGAGCGGCTGAAAACACCAAAGTAGCAGCTGTCATAAATGCCATATTTCTGGATCCACTGATTATCGGTCAGTTCGATCGCACATGGATAGGACTCTGACTCGCCATCATCGGTGGAGTAGATCAGATGATCTTTATATTTTTCTAACACATCATCCGAAACATAGGTGCGCAGATCCATCAGCGCACCTTCTTCGGCATAATCGGTGTAAACACTTCCTGTACCGAAAAACAGATCCTCGCCGCCGGCACCGATCATCGTGGAAAGTACCATGTAGTCGTTGTAGTCCGTTGTTGCATTTGGATCATCGGAAAACTGCAGATTTGCAGAAACGTCGATTGGCTGCTGTTTTTTATCATAACCGGCAGCATCAGAAAATTCGTCAAACGCAGCCTCGGCATTTTCACTGGTTGTCTGGACATTGATCATGATGACGCTGAGTACCGGCTTGCGGTAAGTGATAAAATGATATCCCAGACCAATCACGATCGCAGCAATGACACCTCCAAATAAAATATGCAGTTTGTAATAGTCCCAGATATACTGAACTTTTGCTTTGTTCGAAAGTGCCTTAAAATCTGTCTTTTTTTCCATGGTATTTCTCCAATTCTAAATATTTGTCATGTATTTTTGCCATTTACTCCACCGGTATCATTCTACTAGCATAACATACTTAAAAAAATGAAAAAAGTGCCAATTCATGAAGTTTTTCTAAAAATTGTTATTGTTTATACTGCATGCGCAAATGATAACTAAAAATTTTCTGTACTCTGGTCGGATCCAGAAAGAGAAAGTAAGAGGAGCAGGAAACATTCTGGGAAAAACTGATTGGACTGTTCCGGCAAAAACTGAAAAATTAAATTAATTATTAAAGAAGGTCTATGATTTTCAGGACCTTGTTTTTTTTGTCGATATTACAGTATTTTAATTTATTCATGATTTCTTCATCCAGGGATTTTTCTTTTTCAGGATCATGTTTGTAGGTATATTCTGCAGAAATGAAATAATCGACGCTGCATTGCAGGAGATTGGCGATTTTGATCAGTGTAGTGAGTGAAGGATTCGCTCTGCCACATTCGATATTCGAGATATGGCTTGGATTTACGTCGAGTGCATTTGCAATAGATTCCTGGGTAATCCCCAGTGATTTTCGTCGTTCTTTAATTTTCAGTCCGATTGCTTTGAAATCGAGATCATTCATCGAAATATTACCTCTTATATAATATGTGTTAATTTTAATGTACTATTCATGGTAGATGAATGAGGTAAAACAAAATAACATTAGCTATGACTAAAGTATTAGATGAAAAGTGACGATATAAGAAATAAAATAAGATACGGGTGAAGGAGTGTGAACAAGAAAATTTCAAAGAGATGAAAGGATAGTTCGGGAATGAAACGGTGGAGGTACGGAGTATGAAGAAAAAAATGAATCGAATAGGGCGATTTCTAAGTGTATTTTTTGTTGCATTATTTTTTGTAAGTCTGACTACAGTTAATGCAACGCAGGTTCGAACTGGTTATTATAACAGATCATATACATTAGGGAACAATCAGGCTGATAATATTGTGGCGGTGGCACAGGCGCAGATGGGTAAAACAAAAGCGCAACTTAATTATACGGAAGCATGGTGTGCAGATTTTGTATCGGACTGCGCGAGCCTGGCGGGTATTAGTAATATCATTCCAGGCAATGGATATTGTCAGACGCTATATAACAATATCAAAAATAAAGGTGGACAGGATGTTTCGTCACCTCAAAAGGGAGATATTGTTTTTTACTATTGCAAGAGTTGTTCGGTGCATTGGTGTCATGTTGGAATTATGATCAATTCTTCCCAGTCGGTAGAAGGAAACTATAATGGAAAGGTTTCTTTAGTTAATGGTATTTACAAAGATGGAAATGGACATTCACTTGCAAATGGACATATTACACGAAGATTTATACGTCCAGCGTATGTATCAGCAAAACCATTCCATATAAATATTGATTCGCCAAAGGCAGGCGCAAGTACAACATCTGGAATTACGGCAGAGGGATGGGCAATTTATGGAAATGGAGTAACAAATGTAACTTGTAATATTAATGGAAACACATATAACTGTTCCAGAAAATCCCGTCCGGATGTTGCAGAGAGAAATCCGGGATACCCGACCGGAAATGAAGGATTTTCCTATTATATTCCTGAATATCTCATGCATCCGGGAACGAATCAGCTTACGTTTACCGCGTATAATGGAAATACTGTGTTGGGATCGTCAACACGTACATTTCAATATAATATGACGGCATCAAAAACTCTGTCAGATGGTTTATATACCATAGTGTCAGCGGTGAATAATAACAGCGTTTTTGATATTGAATGGGCATCCATGGTGGATGAAGGAAATCTGGTTATTTCAAACCGCAATGGCGGAAACAACCAGAAGTTTGATGTCACTTATCTTGGAAACGGATATTATAAAATAGAGGCACATCATTCGAAAAAAGCACTGGATGTTTATAATGCGAGCACAGAGCGGCTGGCGAATGTGCAGCAGTGTGGTTATCATGGAGGAATGAACCAGAAATGGATACTGCGAAGTGCGGGTGACGGCTATTATTATATTATTTCTGCAAATAATGGAATGTATATGGATCTTCCAAATGCAGATATATCGCCTGGAAACAGTATATGGATGAACTGGGGAAATGGTTCACCGGCAGAAAAATGGAAATTTGAATCGACCACAGAGAAAAGAGAGGAATATAACTTTACATATATTAACTGTGATGGATCAAGAACTTATTTATGTGGTCCTGGATCGACCATTAGAATCAGGGCAGACCAGATAAAAAATGGAAAACGGTTTAAAAAGTTCCAGGTAAAATCTGGAAATGTAAAAATTGATAATGAATATAGCACATCAATTACAGTTACCATGCCGGAATCAGATCTGATTATTGAGGCTGTATATGAAACGATTCCGACATATAAAGTGACATTTAATTCCAACGGGGGAACTGTATCAGGAACCAGTACAAAAACAGTGACATCCGGGGAAAAATATGGAACTCTGCAGACAGCTACAAAGAGCGGTTATACATTTGATGGCTGGTACACATCAGGAAGCGGAGGAACAAGGATAACAGAAAATACAACGGTTTCACTGACAGGAAATCAGACCTTATATGCGCACTGGACAGCAAAAACATATACAATAACATTTAATGCCAATGGAGGAAATCTATCAGGAAACAGTTATATCACAGTGAAAACGGGAAGCAGATATGGAACTCTGCCGACAGCTGCAAAGAGCGGTTATACATTTGATGGCTGGTACACATCAGGAAGCGGAGGGACAAGGATAACGGAAAACACAACAGTTTCCCTGACAGGAAATCAGACCTTATATGCGCACTGGACAGCAAAAACATATACAGTGACATTTAATGCCAATGGAGGAAATCTATCAGACAACAGTTATATAACAGTAAAAACGGGAAGTAGATATGGAACTCTGCCGACAGCCACAAGAAATAGTTACACATTTGATGGCTGGTATACATCAGAAAATGGCGGAACAAAGATAACAGAAAATACAACGGTTTCACTGACAGGAAATCAGACCTTATATGCACACTGGACAGCAGTAAAGAAATACGGTGTGACAATTTACAATGGAACCGGAAATAAAACGGAAATGTATCCCGCTGGAACATCTGTCAGAGTGAAAGCAGACAGCCTGGAAAATGGAATGGAGTTTTCAAAATGGGTCGTTTTATCAGGAAATATAAAACTGGAAAATGAGTCTGACATAGAAACATCGTTCACGATGCCGGAAAGAAGTGTAGTAATTCAGGCGGTTTATGAGAAGTCACAGGCAGATACGGATGCAGGAACAGACACAGATACGGATACAGGAACAGACACAGACGCAGGAAAAGATGCAGATACAGGGAAGACGGATACACCTGAAGCTGATACAGAACAGGACGATGAAGATGATGAGGAAGATGAATCAGATCTTTGGACTGAATTTATTTCCGGTAAAATCCGTTATGAGGTAATGGATGGAAAAGAAGCTGCTGTAGTCGGTCTGAAAACAAAGCAGGTAACGAAAGTGAAGATACCGTCTACCGTTTCTTACGATGGCAGGATATATAAGGTAACAGAAATATCTGATTATGCATTTAAGAAAAGCAGTGTTACGGAAGTAGTGATTGCTGACTCCGTAAAAGAGATTGGTACATCTGCATTTCTTGGCTGTAAAAAGCTTGTAAAAGTTACGATCGGAGCAAACACAACAAAAATCGGTACGAAAGCATTCAAGGACTGCGGCAAATTGAAAAACATTATTGTCAGGTCTAAAAAGTTAAAGAGGATCGGCAAAAATGCATTTTCCGGAATCAGAAAAAATGCACAGATCAAAGTGCCGGCAGCACAGTATAAGAAGTACAAAAAGCTCTTTAAGGGAAAAGGGCAGGGAAAGAAAGTTGTACTGAAAAAATATAGTGGAAAGTAAAACTGTAGTACAGGAAGTCCTGCCGGTCTGTGAAAAATGATTTGCAGACCGACAGGGCATGTTTAGAAAAAGAGAAAGGAATGCTAGTTATGAAAAAACTTTGCAGAAACGGAATTATTTTATTACTGGCTGGGATGATGATGCTTTGTATCATACCGGCACAGCCTGTCATGGCACAGGAGAAAGCGTATATATACATGGATACCCTGAAGCCTGTAAAAAGCGGACAGTATACAGGAAATGAGGGAGACAGTTTTGTATATACGATTGGGCAGCATCAATATACAAGGGGAAATACAGACATTTATGGAAATTCATATACGCATGGAATTGAAGCGTGGATAGCCAGATGGAATTACACACCGGAAATCAGCTGGGCATACAGTACTTACAATATTGGAAATAAATATAAAAAACTGGAGGCAAAACTGGTCTTGATAGACAGCTATAACACGACAAATTTTGACACTACATTGTATTTTTACGGGGATGGAAAATTATTGAAAAAATATCGTATGACCCCGTCAAAAATACCATTTAAAATTTCTGTTAATGTGGCAGGAGTAAAAAAACTCAAAATATATGTAAAAGATAACAAGGCTGTGAGCGGGGGAACATCATTTGGAATTGTAAACTGTAAATTATATAAATCACAGGCACCAAAGAAACCGATGATAACTAATATAAATAAAAAGAAAGGTGTTATTGCCGGAACGACCAGTAAAAATGTAACAGTATATGCCAATATAGGGACAACTACATATTCTGCAAAATCGGATAAGAATGGGAAGTTTAAAATAAAAACGCAGAAGATAAAAAATGGTACACAGATACGGCTTTATGCAAAAAATAAATACAAGCAGAAAAGTAAGGTAAATACGGTGGTTGTGTATTGAAAATTATTTTAGCAACAAAATAGAGCAGGAAAGGAAGGAATAAAGGGATGAAAAAAAACATTAAAAAAATTATTTTTATGCATTATGGTTTTTTGTCTGTTTATGCAGATGAACATGGTTGAAACACAGGCAGCCACAAAAGTTGGGAATACGAAAATAACATCCATCACACAGACTGGGAAAAAGTCTGTTAAAGTAGCTTTTAAAAAGGTATCTGGAGCTAAAGGATATACATTACAGTACAGGACTGCCGGTGGTTCATGGAAAACAAAGAATGTAACAAAAAATAAATTGACAATCTCAAAGTTAAGTACAGGAAAGACCTATCAGTTTAGAGTGCGGGCATATAAAAATGTCAATGGAAAAAAGAAATATGGAAAATATTCCGGAGTGAAAAAAATCACTGTGCGTGATTATGTTTATCTGGTCGATACATATGAACCATATAACAGTTATAATTATGAAGCCTATACAAATGGGAACTATTTTAAGATGGGCGGAAAAGAACAAAAGAAGAGTTTTACACTTGGGCAGGATTCATCTTGGGATGAAAAATTTGCAAACTTTAATATAGAAGGAAAATACAATAAATTGACTTTTAAGGTTGGTAAGATGGATGGAGCAGGTAATCATGGTGATTTCGACGTAAAGATATATTCTGAGGGGCAGTTGGTATAAACTGTTTCGGTAGGTATTTATGATTTGCCTAAAACTGTAGATATTTCGTTGAAAAATACAAGGCGTTTAACGATTGAAGTGCCAGCAGATGCCGGGACTATTGTTGGATTTTCAGATGTGAAATTGTATTATCGTTAAAATGTTGGAGTTAGAAAAGGAGAAAATTATCTATGAGCAAAAAAATTAAAAAAAATTTACTGTTAATGTTTTTATGTGTAATTGTAATTCTGGGATTCAGAAGTAGTACGGTACAGGCTGCGATGGCAGATGAGGCAGAAGATTACGAACTGGGTGAAAGTTATACGGGGAAGCTGACATCTGGCACTTTTTATACAGAAACGAGATATTATAGATTTCAGATTACAGAAAAATCACATGTGGTATTATATGCGGCAATGGATAAAGAACCATATTATAGCTGTGATATGGATATTTATAATACGGCAGGGAAGATATTGTTGAAGAATAATGATATACCATATAAACAAAATGCTGTAACGGGGTTATATAAAGGGCAACAATCCAGAACATTACCTAAAGGCATCTATTATTTAAAGGTTGAGGGATATAGAGATGTTACATATACCTTCCGTATTGAAGCAGAAAAACAGATCAAACTCTCCAAAGGCACATTAAAATCTTTAAAAAGCACCAAAAAAGGTCAGATGACTGTGAAGTGTGCAACTGCAAAAAATGCCATTGGTTACAGGATACAATATTCTACAGATTATAAATTCAAAAAAGGTATCAAAACAGTGTATTCAGCAGGCACAACCAGGACAATAAAAGGGCTGAAAAAGGGAAAACGATATTATGTGAAAGTTTGTCCATACACAGTATATGATGATGGTACGAGGGTATTTGGACAGAATTCGTATGTGAAAACGGTTGTGGTAAAAAAGAAATAACGGATTCAAGATGGGGTGTTCAAATGAACACTTCTTTGAACACCTCAAATGGTACAATTGTTAAAATTGTATCATTTTTATTATAGAATTTTATGTGTCTGTTCAGAAACTCTTCGGGTTCACTAAGCATTTGTTGTGCAAAACAGATAATCGAAAGTATAGGTGTTCTATCCGTTACAATAGAGAAATATAAAATCTTGCGGAAAAAAATGAAGAGGAGATGACTTATGTATAATATTGGAAAGATGAAAAAGTCTGCAAAAAAGAAGCTGTTAATTATTAGTCTGGTATTTACATTATGCTTTTCGGCATGTGGGACGGATAAGGTTGTTGAGACAGAAGCAGAAAAAATAGTTGAAGCAGTTACTAATAAGGATATGAAAGCTGTCGAAACCATAATTTTAGGAACTGGAAATTTTGTAACAGACGAAAAATTGGCGGATTTCTTTGAAGATTCTGAAAATGCCAGTAATGGCATTATTACTAAGATTGTGGAGCAGGATTCTATCAAAATAAAAGAGATAACCAAAGAGTATATTGTGTATGAAATTACTGCACCGGAACTTATGAATATATTTGAAGATGTTATGAAAGAAGAAAATTTGACGGAAGAAAGTTTCGAAGAATATATATACAACTATATTGCAGCAGCAGAGAAAACAAAGTGTGAAGTTAAAGTGCCGTATAACTATGAAGAGGGTATATTTACAGCAGACTATTCAACACAGGAATTTATGAATGGAATAACAGGAAATTTAATAACGGCATATCAGAAATTGATGAAGCAGATGATTCAGGAAAATAGTGAGGAGGATGTTAAATGAGAAAAATCATAAGTTTAGTATTATGTATTGCTATGTTAATATCGTCTTCGAATATCGTTTTGGCGGATGAAAGCACAGAAGAAGCATATCATACCGTGTCGGTTGAATTTTCCGATAATATTGGCAATGCGGAAACGTTACAGGTTATGATAAAAAATGATAATGTCTATGCAAATGCAGAAGAACTTGGGACAAGGCTTGGATATGAAGTTGGGATGTCTGAGGAATATGTTTCTATTTATAATCGGGATGCAGATGAAAAAGTACCATATGGTCTGACAGTATTTTATTATGACAGTACAAAGGCTGGACATATACTGTTTACGCAAATGGCTGATTCTTATGAAGCACCGTTTGAAACCATAAAAAATGAAAATGGTGTGTGGATTCCATTAGAATATTCGCTGCTGTTATTAAATAGCAGCATGTTGGTTGTGGATAACACGATTTTAATTGATATGCCAAGTAAAAATATCATTGATATTTATATGGATGTTTTAAAAAATAATCAAACGTATTTATTTGATTGGCAGGATGACATAGGTATTTCGGAAAAAAATGAAGATACTATGGGGAAGGCTTCTTTTGTTGTAACTATGTTTAATGGGCTGCTAAATATGGACGGGGAATCATGGGTACAGTCGATACAAAATTTTGCGTTAGACAGTTCTGCATATGATTCGAAATATAGTGAAGAACTGGCAATGTTATTTTGTACATATTCAGATGATGAATTACAACAAGAAGTAAAAGCAATGAACGAGTTAATGTCTCATTTTGACGGTAAAGGGGCATTAGGAAAAGCAATCAATGCAATCGATAAGCAATTAGATGAAAATATTGACAATTTGTTAAAGACAAGTAATCATTTGAAATCTCAGATAGACGTAGATAATAATGCAAGTATAGCTGCTTATAATAAATCTTATCAGACATTAGAAAATGCATGTGACAAAGCAAAATTCTTTTCTGATACGACAGAATTATATACAAAAGTGGGAAAAGGAGTAGCAGAAGCAACCAGTTTTCTTGATAAATTTTATAAAGTTGCAGAAGTAGTTGGATTTGCAGATGAGTTTCAGAATCAAGATAAGTATGCAGTAAATGCATTAAGTAAATTTGTTGTAAACACAGATTCTCAGAGTGTTATGTCAAATGCGATGAAAAATGGAATTGTCAATTATGTAGGCACTTTAAAGACCGATATTGCAACATATTCAGCGTTGAGATATTTAAAAGAAAATTATGATGATTTAATTTTTGAGGCGGCAGATCTGACAGCTTCTTTTGGCTTAACAGCAAATTTAATGTTAATAGGATGGAGTGTTATGTCTGCGAACATACCATTTTATAAAGAAGGACTGAGCAATACAGATAGTTTTATGCTTTCCATGTATGCAAGTATATTTCAGGCAGATTCATTTACATCATATCAGACATTAAGAAATTCAATATTTAGTGATGTGAATAATATTACTCCGGAAAATTTATATAAAATAAGTCAATATTGTTATACATATCTGAAATTCTGTTATATAACAAGAGATGCGGCATTAGGTGCATTGAGCGAAGGAGCAAAGACGGCAGTACCAGATTTGATTGAATATCAAAATAATATCAACGAAGAAATTGCAGGATATTTGGTGCAGTTGAAAAATGCAGATAAAACAAATGAAAGTAAATGTTATGGATTTTTGCCGGAAGATAATGCAGAATATTTAGAACAGTATGAAGGTGAAAAGGTATTTCCTATAACAGAAACAAAATCTATGGAAGATTCCTATAATGAAATTCTTGAAAGATATAAAGAGGCTTGTGCTGTTGAAGACAATGAATGGCTGGATAATTTAGAATTATATAATTCTAAATATAGTGATTTGCATACAGCTATTTTGGAATATTATCATGAATTACAATGTACGTTGTTATATACATATTATGATATTGATAATAATGGAATACCTGAATTGTTATTAGCAAGTGGTGGTAGTGAAGTTGTATGTTTTGATATTTATATATATAACGGAAAATCTGCTGTAAAACTATTTGAGAGTGGGCAGTCACTTTATACTTCGTATGAAATTTATACAAATGGAATTATTGCGCAATACCAAGATGATGTTTCATATTATGAAATTGATAACATAAATTATAAAGTCAATAAAATAGAATCTGTTGATGTTATGGAATTATTAAATTATCAATGGGTTGATGGCAACTGGATAATTTTGGCAGAAAATGTTGCACCTGCTACAGGTGAAAATAGTACGCAGACTGCTGTTGATTATACGGAACTTAGTAATGAAGTATTACAAAAGCTGGGGACTATATACGAAAATGAAGGGACAGTATATCAGACATCATTAACAGATAATGTTTTAACAGCTAGAGTAGGTGCATATTCCGAGGATCCAAATATTTCAAGTCTTTTATACACTTTACAAGTTGATTTGATAACGAAAGAAGTAAAAGAAACCAATACTTATACTTTAGAAGAAAAAGTTTATACATTAGAATAGAAAAAGGTAACCTATTTATGCTTTCTAAAAAAGGATTTTGTATCATACGAAGGAGGATAAGATATTATTATGAAAAAAAGAAAATTTGCATCGTTATATATGTTAATGGCAATGACAATTTCTGCCTGTGGGAATCAAACAACGCAGGCAGATCTGGCTGAGCTGCAGGAGAATGATGCGATAACTGCTGATACAGAAGGGCAGACAGAGTATGAAGAAGCTGCAGCAGAAGAGGAAGAGAGTTCTGAGGATAATTCTTTCGTCGAAGTATCCAATAGCGAAAATAATATAGTTGAGATCACAGATTATATAGGAAATTTTGAAAAGGTTGTTGAAATCATGGATATGGAATACGACAACGAAGCTGCGACGGGAAGTAATAATTATTGTATCGACAACTTTAAACTAAGCTGGGATGATTATGGCTATTATGCTGTTTCAAATCAGGGAAATGAGAAGGTGGCTTTATATGGGGTACGTATTGGGGATAATAGAGCAGCTGTATTGTCCAAGATTCAGGAATATGGTTATACATATCAAAGTGTGTCAGAAGATTCAGACGCAATTTATTTGTTACAGGATGGAAAAATAATATACATAGAAATATTTTATAATGGTGAACAAGTTACTGCCTGGTATGTTAATAATTATGAAGAAGGAGAGATAGAAGATATAAAAAATATATTAGAGTTGAAAGAACAATATAATATAAAAACTTCAGAGGCTTGGAAATCAGCATATATTGATTTTGTTTTTGAAAAGTATATGAACGATGATTTTTTGCTTGATGAACCTTTACAAAAATATAAATTAGTAAATGTGAATGGAGATAATATTCCGGAACTATATATTAATTTTGGCTCTACAGCGGGTGGAGATATGTTGTGTAGCTACTTCGATAATTCAGTGATTTATCAGCCTATGTGGAATTATGGCTTTTCATATATAGAGGGTGAAAATTTATTTTTGGATTCTGGCGGGCATATGGATGAGTATTATGATATCGTTTACAGCATAGAAGATGGTTCTTTTGTTGTAGAAGCGAAAGGAGAGTGTGGTGCAGAAGATAATGCTAATATTCAATTTGATGCGGAAGGTTTTCCAATTTATAACTATTATTGGAATGGAAATCAAGTATCGGGTGAAGCTGAATATGAAGAATTACTTAATAAAGCGTTTGATAAAGGACGAGCAAAAAAGCCGTTTGAAAATGATGATATTTATGATTATCAAGAAATAGTGAATCAGATTATACAATATTAAGGTTTGCTTAGATTTTATTTAAACTATATTTTGCAATAATAACGTAAATGCAGGACATTGGTTTAGATTCAATATGAAAAGTCCGGGTTTTATTAGAAACTCGGACTTAAATCATTGCAACAA
This sequence comes from Roseburia rectibacter, assembly GCF_014287515.2. Classification (NCBI taxonomy): domain Bacteria; kingdom Bacillati; phylum Bacillota; class Clostridia; order Lachnospirales; family Lachnospiraceae; genus Roseburia; species Roseburia rectibacter. The sequence goes on along the minus strand of NZ_CP092473.1, from coordinate 3,625,300 downwards.
AAAAGCGGGTGATGGGAATCGAACCCACGTATCCAGCTTGGAAGGCTGGTGTTCTACCATTGAACTACACCCGCATAAAATGTATGAAATTGAATACTGCTGAGCAGAAACCATTGTTTCTGTTCGAATGCCCAGTTCCGGAATCGAACCAGAGACACGAGGATTTTCAGTCCTCTGCTCTACCAACTGAGCTAACTGGGCGTCTCACAACAAAATTTATTTTAAAGGAAAAAGGTTTTGCTGTCAAGCAGAAAATGCAAATTTTTTTAATTTTTTTCATAATATGAATTTTTGCAATAATTAGGAAAACATATACGAGCCATTTTATGGAAATCGTATACCACATTATCAGCATAGCGTACAAAAATAAAAGTAATGCAAATCCAATGAACTTAGTTTGAAACAGAATGGGCGAAACATGAAGATTACAAAAGGATTTCGTCCGATTTTAACGGCAATATATTTCAATACGTGGGAGAATGGGCGAAATAGATATGAATCAATCGGAATAACCCACAAAATTGGAAAAATCAGGGTGAAATGAGTAGAAAAAGGAAGATTTCACCCAAAATCAATAGAAAGCTGTTAAATAGTTAGAAAAAATGGGTGAAACCAGATTTTAATACCGAAGTTTCACCCATTGTGCGCATCTGTTAAATTGTGAAATGATATGTTTTTTAATTCATAGGATTCGGGTGTCAAAAGGTGGCTCTTCAATTTTTGATTGGCAAATTGCACAAAGCAATGCCTATTTTGTTCCGTTGTCCGAAAATAAGAAAATCTAAGTCTGCCTGTGTTAAATTCTCTCAAAGAGACGTGTACGTCATAAACGTCCCATCCCCATCCATGGGACATTAAGACTTTTGCTGCCGTCCATGGCAGCAAAACACTGCGCATCGACAGGCAAACTAAGATTTTCTAATTTTTTCCCCATGTCACAAAAACAGTCTCTGCTTTGTGCAATTTGCCAGCCACTAAATTAAAATCCATCTTTTGACACCCGAATCTTCATAGGAAATTACGTCCTATGAATTAAAAAGCCCTCCGGGCGGGATGTGCATCCTGCGGAGAAGAAGTTAGCTGGGAACAGCACCGCTCGAGCACGAAAGAGTCGTAAGCGACTCTTTGTTCTCTGTGTTGTCGGTCAATCATGTTATGTGGTAACGTATGGCAGTACATTTGTATATCATGCGTATAGCAGGATAGCAGGACGGAAGTTACATATACGGCAGCACATCCTGCATATAAGCCCGCAGTGTCTCACCGACGCTCCATGCCTGCGCATAGCAGCCTCTTGGATTGTGAGGTGCATCCCCGTCGAAAATTTCGGAGATCGAGCCGATACAGCCATTGTCGGTCAGGTGATGACGCACCGGCCCGAGCAGGGAAAGCAGCTCTTTGGTACATTCCAGCGAGTGATCGTGGACTTTGGCATAGGCGGACAGAAAACCGCCGAGCAGAAATCCCCATGCCGTGCCCTGGTGGTAGGCAGCGTCGCGTTTTGACAGGGAACCACAGTAAATGCCGTGGTAGTCTGAATGGTCGCTGGTGAGAGAGCGAAGTCCGCAGCCTATATAAAGATATTTTTTGACAAATGCGACGATTTTTGCTTCCTGCTCCTTCGATAACATGGTAAAAGGCAGTGACACCGCATAGATCTGGTTTGGGCGAAGATGGTCATCCGGCTCATCCCCGTCCACGACATCGTAAAGACAGCCTTCTTCCTTCCACCAGAACTTCTGGCAGAAAGATGCTTTTACAAGTTCCGCAAGTGCAGCATAATTGTGGGAGGTCATAACATGACTGCCCAGACTCGTGGCGGAAACGCCAGTAACCGAAACATGACTGCCTAAACCCTGGGCAGAACCGCCAGAACCCGAAACTTCATTGCCGGAAACCGTGGCAGAACCCGAAACCTCACTGCCGGAACTTGTGGCATAACCGCCAGTAACCAAAACATCGTCCCCACCTTCATACCGCCGGGCAAGTTCCTCCATGACCTTCAGCGCATTATACCAGAGCGCATTGATCTCCACCGGTTTTCCGTGGCGCGGGGTGGCAACCCAGTCACCGACGCGTACGTCCATCCAGGTGATCTGGTCAAGACCGCTTCCGGCATGGATGAGCCCGTCCTCCTCCATATAAATACTGAAATCTGTGCCATTTTTGTAAGCGGAAATGATTTCCTTCAAATGAGGATAAATATTTTCCTGTACGAAAGCATTTGCAGCGGTATCCGGATAATACTGCAGATACTGCCATACCGCATAAAAATACCACAGGGAAGCGTCCGCTGTATTATAAAGCGGAGCGGCATTGTCATCCGGGAACATGTTTGGCACGATCCCGTGACGGATGTATTTGGAAAAAGTTAAAAGGATTTCCTCTGCATCTTTTCTGCGCCCGGTGCAGAGCGTCAGTCCGGTAAATGCGATCATCGTGTCACGGCCCCAATCCGTAAACCATGGAAGCCCGGCAAGCACGGTTTTATAGCCGGTGGAAGCACGGTCACAGAGAAACTGATCCGCGGCGAGAACCAGGCGATCTGCAAAATCATCGTGGATACCTGCCGTTTCGTAGAGTGATTTTGTATACTTTTCCCGTTCTTTTAAAATGTCAAAAGCGGTATCTGCCGTGATATCTGTAAATGTTTCATCGGCAGCGATCACGGAACAGAGCACGGAAATCTGTTTGTGGCTTTTCGCCGGAAGAAAAACAGTGACTTCATGTGGACAATAATGACAGTCGAGTCCGTCCGTCTCAAGATCGACTTCGGTCTGAAGCTGCATGTCAATATCGAACATAGGCGTATGGTCGGAAAAAATACCTTCACTGGTCTGGAACAAAATGGCAGTATCAGGATGGCTTTCTGGGATCAGGCAGAGTGAATTGTCGATCAGGGAAGTACGAAAATGAAAATCTTCCGGGCGGCTGGATGCACTGTGTTCACGGAAATTAAAAAGCGGAACCAGCGTGAGAGAAGCATCCGGACCATTATTTTCGATTTCATAGGCAATGGCACACACATTGGCACCATGTTTTAAGCAGATATGTTTTTTCAGCATGATATCGCCCGCCTGGTATGTGTAGTGAACACTTCCGTCATAAGAAAAAGAGACGAGATATTCCTGCCCCTGTGTGTAACAGGTTCCGCCATTTTTTCTGTGCTGTGAGGTCTCAAGGTTATACACTGCAGATACAGCTGGAACAGATCCTTTTTTTAACGTGTCCGTAATGGGATGAAATTTTTCGTCAGAACTGCCGGTGTTTTCTGCTGCAAATACGGACAGGGATTCGTTGATCTTGGAAAAAACAAGATAGCGCTCGATCGGCGGGTGGAGACTCGCGATCAGATAACCCTGATGCGTCCGGTTGTGAGCACCGATGAGGGAACTTCCGGCATAACCGCCGATGCCGTTGGTCAACGCCCATTCACGGCGGATTCCATTTTTAAATGTGGAAAATGCATCTTTTTCATAGTGATAATTGATCATTTTTTTATTCTCCATGATAAAAAGTTATTGTGTGTAAAAAATGTGTTGCAAAACTGCGAAAAATTACGAAAAAACCATTTGCTTTTATTTTACACGATAACAGGTGCGATGTACAGAAAAATAAAAAATGTATAAAATTTCCTGTATTTATGCAGAGAATGGAGGGACAGCCCTTGCCTGACAAGTTGTTACATGATAATATAAGAAGTATGACCTGTGGCAGACTTGCAAAAGAGATGCTGATGTATGTGAAATAGAACCAGTTCCACGATGGTGGAAAAGGCAGCCTGCCCAAAAGAGTATGTCAAAAAACAGGTAAATATAAGAAAACAGGAGAAGATTATATGCATGAGAAATTAGTGATCGTTCCGAAAAAGAAAACAGGTTCCAAAAAAATGTTAACTACAGCATGGTTTATCCTTGCCTGCCTGATGTTTTTGCTGGCTACATTTGTGAATCCGGTTATTTTTCTGATCCCGGGAATCGCATTTGCACTGGTATGGTATTTTCAGGCATTTCGTTCGGATATAGAGTACGAATATACCTATTATGATGGAGAGTTCCGCTTTGCACAGATCAAGGCAAAAAGCAAACGTAAAGCCATCGGCAGCGTGCAGATGGATGATGTACTTGGATTTGCTCCAAGAGGTGACAGAAGCGTATACAAATACGAAAATGACAAGAATCTGGCATATAAAAATCTGACTTCCGGCGACCCGGAGGCAAAGGTGTATGAGCTGATCGCAAAGGGCGAAAAAGGACTTGTGCGTTATGAGTTTGAGCCGGATGATGAGATGCTCGATGAAGTTATGGTAAAATATCCGCGTTCCGTGGTAAGATAAGCGGTGAAACGCAGACGGAGGAAGAAATGTTAGAGTTAAGAAATATCACTTATGAGGTAGAGGACAATCAGGACAACAAAGAGATCTTAAAAGATGTCAGCCTTACGATCGATGAGCATTTTGTGGCGATCACCGGACCGAACGGTGGAGGAAAGTCCACACTTGCAAAGATCATTGCCGGAATCATCAAGCCGACATCCGGTCAGATCATTTTAGATGGAGAGGATATTACAGAACTTGATATTACCGAGCGTGCAAAACATGGCATCAGCTATGCATTTCAGCAGCCGGTACATTTTAAAGGACTGACAGTCAAAGATCTGATCACAATCGCAGCAGGAAGAACGATGACGGTGAATGAGATCTGTGAGATCTTATCGGAGGTTGGTCTGTGTGCGAGAGAGTATATTGACCGTGAGATCAATGGCAGTCTTTCCGGCGGTGAGTTAAAGCGTATTGAGATCGCGATGATCACGGCACGCGGAACAAAGCTTTCCATTTTTGATGAGCCTGAAGCGGGAATCGATCTCTGGAGTTTTAACAGTCTGATCAGGGTATTTGAAAAAATGCGTGATGAGATTCAGGGAACGATTCTTATCATTTCACATCAGGAGCGTATTTTAGACATTGCAGATAAGATCGTGGTGATCGCAAACGGACAGGTTAAGACAATCGGAACCAAGGAAGAAGTACTTCCGGAACTGCTTCATACAGCAGGGGCCTGTGAGACACTGACCAGCAAGCTGTAATGTATGAGTATGAGGAAGTGAGGATAAAAATGGATTTAATACAGAAAAATTTATTAGAGCAGGTGGCAGGACTGCACGAGATCCCGGAGGGTGCCTATAACATTCGTGCCAACGGAACCAAACTCGGAAGAAATACAACTGCAAATATTGATATTGTAACAAAGACTGATAAGGATGGAATCGATATTATCATCAAACCGGGAACGGTCAATGAGAGTGTACACATTCCGGTTCTTTTGAGTGAAAGTGGAATGCAGGAATGTGTTTACAATGATTTTTATATCGGTGAGGGTGCAGATGTCACGATCGTGGCAGGATGCGGAATCCATAACTGTGGTGTAGATACCTCCAAACATGACGGTGTGCATACGTTTTATCTGGAGAAAAATGCAAAGGTCCGCTACATTGAGCGCCATTACGGCGAGGGTGACGGCAACGGAGAGAATATCATGAATCCGCAGACCATTGTGCACTTAAAAGAGGGTGCACATATGGAGATGGAGACGACCCAGATCAAAGGGATTGATTCCACAGTCCGTGTGACAAAAGGTGATCTTGCAGAAAATGCATCTTTAGAAATTCATGAGAAGATCATGACACACGGAAAACAGTACGCGAAGACAGATTTTCATGTGGATATTAACGGGGATAATTCCAGTGTGAATCTGGTGTCACGTTCTGTTGCAAAAGGGGAATCAAAACAGGAATTTTTCTCCGTTATGAATGGTAATGCAGCCTGTGCAGGACACAGTGAATGTGATGCCATCATTATGGATAACGCCTGTGTGACTGCAAGTCCGCAGCTGACTGCCAACAATATTGACGCAAATCTGATCCATGAAGCTGCTATCGGAAAAATAGCCGGAGAGCAGCTGATCAAGCTGATGACACTTGGACTTACAGAAAAAGAAGCGGAAGAACAGATTATCAATGGATTTTTGAAATAGTCATTTAAAGGTTGTGGCCGGGAATGTCTTTGTATTCGATCATCCCGTCATCAATCCATTCTTTAATGCGGCTGAGCGGCAGATGAAAATGTGTTGCAACATCATAAGCGGTGGCGTTGTTTGTCTGAATATATTCTTTTACCTGATGAAAAAGTTCCTGTTCTAAACAGCGGGGACACAATGTTCCCTCGTAGGATGTGGGAAGAAGACAGTGACATTCTTCGCAGTATCTCCGGTTTTCAAATAAAGGTGTTTCGGTCATATAAAGTCCTCCTGTCTGTTACATTAGGATTTTATTATAACATAAATTATCATGTGGAAAGAATTGTATTTATAAATAAAATATAAAAACAAAAATAAGGATTTTTATAAATCTTTTCGAAAATCGTCACACTTAAGACATATTTTTTCCGTATACTGTAACCATCGAAAGAAGTTAACAACGCTTACCCAGGCGGGTTGTTAAACAAGGTTGTATAGAATAAAGGCTGTACATCCCGACAATTCTTTCGACGCAATTTCCTTTATATAGATTAACATTTTCATAACTAAACTCCTCGGAGGAACCCCGGAACAGTGATGTTACCGGGGTTTCTTCATTTATGGGATTAGATTATCAAAAGGTGGATTTCATTTTTTGAAAATCGAATCATATTAAAATTCAGAAAATTATCAGAAAGGCCGGATATGAGAGAAAAAACATACAGTTTCACGATAGAAGAGATCCCGATCATTGTGACGAAAAAACGCATGAAAAATATGTATCTGCGTATCAGTAAAGAGGATGGCAGTGTGCGCATTTCGGCGCCGCATCAGATGAGCGACGAGCGGATTTACCGTTTTGCAAAGGAGCGGATCGACTGGATCCGGGTTTACAGGGAAAAATATATGCATGCGAAAGAGGGACGCAGGGAAGTAAGACAATTAAGCGAAGCGGAATTAAAACAGCAGAAACTGCTTTTGAAAAAAGACGTGGAAAAATTGATTGCAAAATGGGAACCCGTCATGGGCGTAAAGGCATCCGGTGTTACGATACGCCAGATGAAAACACGCTGGGGTTCCTGCAATGTGAGGACACACCACATCAATATCAATCTCGCACTGGCGAAAAAGCCGCCGGAGTGTCTGGAGTATGTGGTTGTGCATGAACTGACACATATTTTAGAACCGAGTCATAATGCCGTGTTCTGGGGCTATATGACACAGTTTTATCCGAATTGGAAGCGTGTCAGAAAATATCTGAATGATGAAGTACCGGAATAAATGTTATACAAACTGATTTTGGGTTTCGTCATATTCGTAATCGATCATTTTTAATTTTTCAGTGATCGCATCGGCATCTGCATGAAATGCGGCAACAAACTCAGAAAAAGACGGATAATTGTCGCGGAGCTGTGTATTGACGAAACTTAAAAGCATAGCAGGATCGTTTGGAAGATTTTGATATTCAGTCATAATAAACCTCGTTTCTTCTATAATTATGGTAAACGGTTTGCCCGTGTAGTGGGTTGCCCATGATTACCGCAGATATGCGGTCTTTTCTGTGAACGGTTTCTATGCTAAAATAACATGGGAACGCAAAAAATGCAAGGAGACGATAACAGCATGGAACAAAAGATTGACAAAGAAGTGTTTGATAAATTTTTTACGGAGAGTTACTGCCCGGTTGACTATACAACGGTAAAGGAAGAGTTCGAACAGATCGCATCGGTGGGAAATGATATTTTTACCGGAAGTTATGAGGCAAGAAATTTAAACCGCGAGAATTTCATCCTATACCTGACCAGTGAGGCGTATTGTGATTTTGAGGCTGCCGTGCAGGAGGCGATGGATGATCTGAACCCGGAGATCTTAGATGCAGTTATGGATGTGACGGAAAACACACCGGACGGAGACGAGATCACTGAGAAATACTGGGATACCCAGCGCACACTTTTGAAAGAATTTTTAGAACAGCTTTATGACGAAGTGATCTCAACATGGAGATAATGTTCTGCGGAAGAGTCGGAAGTGAAAGATAAGCAGCAGACAGGATATGGAAAATACGGCAATAAGAATTGGAGGATGTTATGGCGAGCTGTGACAGTTGTGTATACAATGTATACGATGAAGATGATGACGAATATTACTGCGAAGTGGATATGGACGAGGATGATGCTGCGCGCCTGATGCAGGGACATTATAAAGAGTGTCCGTACTACCAGCTGGATGATGAGTATGCGGTGGTAAGGCATCAGATGTAATATTGAAGACAGATAATAAGCAAAAAGAATGGAGAAATATATGAGTTTTGGCAATATAAAAAAGAAGAAAAGATTACTGGCGTTATTGTTATGTACGATACTGGCGGGGGCGTCTTTTATGACGGGATGTGGCAGCAAAGCGGATGAAAACGGATCTGCCCAGGTGTCTGCTGAAGAGAAAAATGTCACAGAAACACAAGAACAGACAGAGGCAGAGTCGGAGCAGATCATGACAGAAGCGACAGAAACTGCACAGACAAAAACACAGGAAACAGAGCAGACGGAAGAAACAGAGCCGGCAGAACTGGCACCAACGGAGACCCGGGAAACAGAAGAAATCATTACAACAGAGGTGATTAAGGGAGAAGCAGATTCGGAGCAGGAGAGTGCATCATCACAGACTGCGGACACAGCGCAGTCTGCTGAGGCGGGAAATCCCCAGACTGGCACAGAACAGTCTGCTGAGATGGAAAATACGCAGACAGATACAGTCCAGACAAACATTTCCGGTAATCTGGTTGTGATCGACGCCGGACATCAGGCAAAAGGAAATAACGAAAAAGAGCCGATCGGGCCAGGCGCATCTGAGACAAAAGCGAAAGTTGCTTCCGGTACAACAGGTGTGGCGAGCGGGCTTGCGGAATACGAACTGACACTTCAGGTATCTTTAAAGCTGCAGCAGGAACTTACGGCGCGCGGCTATCAGGTGTTGATGATCCGGACGACCAATGATGTCAATATCAGCAATTCCGAGCGTGCGGCAGTTGCCAATAATAATCATGCGGCAGCATTTATCCGCATTCATGCAAATGGAAGTACCAACTCTGCGGCAAACGGAGCGATGACGATCTGTCCGACCGCAGCAAACCCGTACTGCTCCAATATTTATCAGAACTCAAGAAAACTTTCCGACTGCATCATAGGTTCCCTGTGTGCGGCAACCGGTGCAAAAAGTGAGGGTGTCTGGGAGACAGATACGATGAGCGGTATCAACTGGTGTCAGGTTCCGGTCACGATCGTTGAGATGGGGTACATGACCAATGCGGATGAGGATCTTAAAATGGCGACTGACGATTATCAGCAGAAGATCGCATCGGGAATCGCCGATGGAGTGGATGCTTACTTTGGAAAATAAATAACAGAATGCACGTTGCACGAACATTTTATTATTATTAAAAAAGCTGACTGCCGGGCAAACCGGCAAGTCAGCTTTTTGCGTTTAAAATTTATTTCATGCTGTTCTTTACAGCAGCTTCCACAAAACCTTTGAATAACGGATGTGGACGGTTCGGTCTGGATTTGAATTCCGGATGAGCCTGTGTTGCAAGGAACCACGGGTGATCCGGAATTTCAATCATCTCAACGATTCTTCCATCCGGGGAGGTACCGCAGAGTTTCATGCCGCCCTCGGTAAGTGCTGCACGGAAATCATTGTTGACTTCGTAACGGTGACGGTGTCTCTCATGGATCTCTTCAGAACCGTAAAGCTCGCGGGCTTTAGAGGTTGGATCTAACACACATGGGTAAGAGCCAAGTCTTAAGGTACCGCCGATATCCTCCACACCATTCTGATCCGGCATCAGTGCGATGACAGGATGTGTGGTGTTCGGGTCAAGCTCCACACTGTGTGCATCATGGAATCCGCAGACATGTCTTGCAAATTCAATGATGGCTACCTGCATACCAAGGCAGAGACCAAGGTATGGAACGTTGTTTTCTCTTGCGTATTTTGCTGCGGAGATCATACCCTCGACACCGCGGGAACCAAATCCTCCCGGAACAATGATACCTGCCATATCGCCGAGCAGTTCTTTTGCATTGTCATCATTTAATGTCTCAGAATCGATCCAGTGGAGATCGACGGTAGCACGCTCAGCAATTCCGCCGTGTTTTAATGCCTCCACAACAGAGATGTATGCATCATGCAGTGCAATATATTTTCCGACCAAAGCAATTTTTATTTCTTTGTTCGGGTGGCGGAGAGAATCTACCATGGCTTCCCAGTCTTTTAAATCTGGTTCCGGGCAATCTAAATGCAGGGCCTTACATGCAACCTTGGCAAGATTTTCCTTTTCCATGGCAAGAGGTGCCTCGTAAAGATACTCAACGTCAAGGTTCTGGAGTACGTTGCCGTTTGGTACGTTACAGAACAGGGCAATTTTGTCTTTTAAGCTCTGATCAAGTTCGTGCTCGGAGCGGCAGACGATGATATCCGGCTGGATACCCATTCCCTGAAGTTCTTTGACGCTTGCCTGTGTCGGTTTTGTCTTAAGCTCACCGGAAGCCTTGATATAAGGGATCAGTGTGACATGGATCAGAATCGCGTTTTCGTGTCCGACCTCATGCTGGAACTGGCGGATCGCCTCTAAGAACGGCTGGCTCTCGATATCTCCGACAGTACCGCCGACCTCAATGATCGCGATATGTGTCTCATCGGAAGTGAAATTGCGGTAAAAACGGCTCTTGATCTCATTGGTGATATGCGGGATCACCTGGACAGTACCTCCGCCGAAATCGCCGCGGCGCTCTTTCTGGAGCACAGACCAGTAAACCTTACCGGTGGTCACATTGGAATTTTTTGTTAGGCTTTCATCGATAAAACGTTCATAATGTCCTAAGTCCAGGTCTGTTTCTGCACCGTCATCGGTAACGAATACTTCACCATGCTGGATCGGGTTCATGGTTCCGGGATCGATATTGATATACGGATCGAATTTCTGCATGGTCACTTTGTATCCACGGGCTTTTAATAATCTTCCAAGAGAAGCAGCCGTGATACCTTTACCAAGACCGGAAACGACACCGCCGGTGACAAAGACATATTTTACAGGCATAGGGTTTTCCTCCTCATCATTATAGTAAATTTAAAAAATATTTCACGTATTTTATAACCCATATAGTATACAACTAAGTTTACGCAAAATCCAGCATAACTTAAAAAAGATAAAAGTGAATTTAGAAATAATTTAGAAAACACATCAAAAGTTCATGAACTGTGTATTGCTTTTGCGTGTTGTTTTCAATATAATAAAGAAGATATTGACGAATATCAGATAAAATCCAGATGCAGCAGATACTGCAGATGTTTGGAAAGGATAGATTATGGATAACCAGGGACCAAATAATTACAATAATGGAAATAATAATTATAATAATAACGGCGGTAATGGCGGCGGTGGCAATGGAAATAACGGCGGCAATGGTGGAAAGGACAACCATAACGGACAGCTTATCATGGCATTTGTTCTGGTTTCTCTCATCGTGTTATTTATCATGAGCATGGTGTCGAACCGCTTTTCACAGATGAGCACCCAGGAGATTTCCTATTCGCAATTTCTGGAAAAAGTGGAAGCAGGTGAAGTCAAATCCGTAGAGATCGGATCGTATGAGATCGACATCACACCGGTGACAAAGGACAAGAGTCCGTACCAGCCGACCTATTACTGCGGACGCGTGGCGGATGAGGATCTGATTCCGCTTTTAAAAGAAAAAGGCGTAGAAATTTACGGAGTAATCCCGGACAACACTTCCACCTGGATTTACAGTATTTTAAGTTATCTGATCCCGTTAGTACTGATCTGGGTACTGCTCGGATTTTTGATGAAGCGTATGGGCGGCGGTGCCATGGGTGTTGGCAAGAGCAATGCGAAAGTTTACGTGGAAAAACAGACGGGTGTTACATTTAAGGATGTAGCCGGACAGGACGAGGCAAAAGAATCCTTACAGGAGGTTGTTGATTTCCTGCATAACCCGAAGAAATATTCCGAGATCGGTGCAAAACTGCCGAAGGGTGCACTTTTAGTCGGACCTCCTGGTACCGGTAAGACACTGCTTGCAAAAGCAGTTGCAGGTGAGGCGAAGGTTCCGTTCTTCTCACTGGCAGGTTCTGATTTTGTGGAGATGTTTGTCGGTGTCGGAGCATCCCGTGTGCGTGACCTGTTTAAAGAAGCACAGAAACAGGCACCATGTATCATCTTTATCGATGAGATCGATGCGATCGGTAAGAGCCGTGATACCCGTTACGGCGGCAATGACGAGCGTGAGCAGACGTTAAACCAGTTACTGGCAGAGATGGATGGATTTGATACATCCAAGGGACTTCTGATCTTAGCAGCGACCAACCGTCCGGAGGTACTTGATAAAGCGTTACTCCGTCCGGGACGTTTTGACCGTCGTATCATTGTCGATAAACCGGACTTAAAGGGACGTTTAGAGACATTAAAGGTTCATTCCAAAGATGTCATGATGGATGAGACCGTAGACCTTGATGCACTTGCGCTTGCAACGGCAGGACTTGTAGGTTCCGATCTTGCCAATATGATCAATGAGGCTGCCATCAACGCAGTAAAAAATGGCAGAAAGTTTGTAAACCAGTCCGATCTGTTTGATGCATTTGAGCTTGTTGCGGTCGGTGGAAAAGAGAAGAAAGACCGCATCATGAGCGATAAGGAGCGCAAGATCGTATCTTATCACGAAGTCGGTCATGCAATGGTAACTGCACTGCAGAAAAATACCGAGCCGGTACAGAAGATCACAATCGTACCGCGTACCATGGGCGCACTTGGATATACATTACAGACACCGGAAGAAGAAAAATACCTGCAGACCAAGGATGAACTGCTTGCAAAGATCACAACCTACATGGCAGGCCGTGCGGCAGAGATGCTGGTATTTGGTTCTGCGACGAGCGGTGCAGCCAACGATATCGAGAGTGCGACTTCGATCGCGAGAGCGATGGTCACACAGTACGGTATGTCCGATAAATTTGGTATGATGTGTCTGGCAACGGTTGAGAACCAGTACTTAGACAACCGTGCAGGACTGATCTGTGGTGAGGAGACTGCAGCACAGATCGATCAGGAAGTACTTTCCATCATCAACAACAGCTACGATGAAGCATACCGCATGCTTGAGGAAAACAGGGAGGTTCTCGACAAGATCTCAGAATATCTCTACGAGCATGAGACGATCACCGGAAAAGAATTCATGAAGATTTTCCGTGAATTAAAAGGAATCCCGGAGCCGGAAGAAGAGGAGAAAAAAACATTCTTCGAGCAGGCAGAGGATGCTAAAAATGCGTTAGAGCAGGCGAAAACAGAAGAACATGCAAAAACGGAAGGACAGACAGAAATAAAAAATCAGGCAGAAGCAGAAACTTCACGTGCAGCGGAAGATCAGAATACTGTATCCTTGGAAAAGGGCAGTTTTATTGATCAGGTCGTAGACGATCAGACAGCAGCACATGAGGAACACCAGAAATAACGCAGCAGAGGCTTCGCTGCAGAAGTATCAGAAATAAAAGCTGAAAAATAAGATAAATATCAGCAGGATAAGTATAAACAGAACGATCAGAGCAGGAATGAGGTTTCATGTTTAACATCGCAGAAGAATTAAAAAAACTCCCGGATCAGCCGGGAGTTTATATTATGCATGACAGCCACGATGCGATCATCTATATCGGTAAGGCTGTCAGTTTACGAAAGAGAGTACACCAGTATTTCCAGCCGAGTCATGATGAGGGCATCAAAAAGGCACAGATGGTAAAACAGATCGCACGTTTCGAGTATATTATTACGGACTCGGAATTAGAGGCGCTTGTGTTGGAGTGCAACCTGATCAAGGAACATTGTCCAAAATACAATACCATGCTGCGCGATGACAAGACTTATCCCTATATCCGTGTGACGGTCGGTGAGGATTTCCCACGGGTACTCTTTTCACGTCAGCAGAAAAAAGACAAATCGAGATATTTTGGGCCATACACCAGTGCGGGGGCAGTAAAAGATACGATCGAGCTGATCAATAAACTTTACCAGCTCCGCACCTGCAGCCGTGTTCTGCCAAGAGATATCGGCAAGGAGCGTCCGTGTCTGAACTATCACATCCACCAGTGTCAGGCGCCGTGCCAGGGATATATCAGTAAAGAAGAGTATCGGGAAAGAGTCGATGCTGCCGTTGAATTTTTAAATGGAAATTATGCACCAATCTTAAAATCATTAGAACAGAAAATGAATGAGGCATCCGAAAATCTGGAGTTTGAGAAGGCAATCGAATACCGGGAACTTTTAGGCAGTGTGCGTCAGATCGCGCAGAAGCAGAAGATCACGCATACAGATGGAGAGGATAAAGATATCATCGCACTTGCGTCGGATGACAGGGATGCAGTGGTTCAGGTATTTTTCATCCGCGATGGAAAGCTGATCGGCAGGGATCATTTTTATGTCAGAGTCGGAACAGAAGATACCAAAAGCCAGATCTTAACAACCTTTTTAAAACAGTTTTATTCAGGGACACCGTTTATCCCAAGAGAGATCATGCTGCCGGAGGAGATCGAGGATCACGAGGTCCTAGCTGAGTGGCTGGGTGAAAAACGTGGTGCAAAGGTTTATATCCGTGTTCCGCAGAAGGGCATGAAGGAGAAGTTAGTCGAGCTGGCACAGAAAAATGCAGAACTGGTTCTTTCGCAGGATCGTGAGAAAATCAAACGCGAGGAGGGAAGAACCATCGGTGCAATGAAAGAAATCGAACATCTTCTGGGGATGGAAGGTCTTTCGCGTGTCGAGGCATACGATATTTCAAACATTAATGGTTTTGAGACAGTTGGTTCCATGATCGTTTATGAGAAAGGAAAGCCAAAGCGCAGTGATTACCGTAAATTTAAGTTAAAAACAATCACAGGACCGGATGATTATGCGTCGATGCATGAGGTGCTGACCAGACGTTTTACGCACGGCATGCAGGAGAAAAAAGATCTTGCTGAACGTGAAATAGCGGAAGAATATGGAAGTTTTACAAGATTTCCGGACCTTATCATGATGGATGGCGGACGTGGACAGGTCAATATTGCGCTTAAAGTACTCGATGAGCTGAAGATAAATATTCCGGTCTGTGGTATGGTAAAAGATGATAATCACCGTACCCGCGGGTTATACTATCAGAATAAGGAAATACCGATCGAGCGGACGAGTGAGGGATTTAAACTGATCACAAGAATCCAGGACGAGGCACACCGGTTTGCAATCGAATATCACAGATCCCTGCGAAGCAAAGAACAGGTACACTCTGTGCTTGACGATATTCCGGGAATCGGGCCTGCGCGGAGGAAAGCGTTGATGCGCCGCTTTCAGTCGCTTGAAGCAATCCGGGAGGCATCGGAGGAAGAACTTACAAAGACAGAGTCGATGAACGAGCAGGCGGCGCAGGCGGTTTATCAGTTTTTCCACGAGTATTCAAGTTGAAGAATTTTAGCGTCTATGGTAAAATGGCGTCAGAATAGTTACGAAAAAATGCTTAGGAGAGGACAAAGGATATGGAAGGTGTTGGAGTAGCAAAGATCGCACAGATCATGGATTTATGTAATTTTCTGCCGGATATGGAATTAAAGGGACATCGCATTATGATCAGTGATGTGAACAGACCGGCATTACAGCTCAGTGGATATTTTAAACATTTTGAACAGTCCAGGGTTCAGATCATCGGTACTGTAGAGTACACATATCTGCAGCAGTTAGATGAAAAAAAACGTGAAAAGATCTATCGTGAATTTATGGGATATGATATCCCTTGTGTCATTTTCTGCAGGGATTTACAGCCGGATGAATCATTCTTAAAGATTGCAGAGGAGAAGAACATCCCGGTGCTTGGCACAAAACGCAGTACTTCTGAGTTTATGGCAGAACTTATCTACTGCCTGAATGAACAGCTTGCACCGTGTATCACGATCCATGGAGTTTTAGTAGATGTCTATGGTGAGGGACTTCTGATCATGGGCGAGAGCGGTATCGGAAAGAGCGAAGCAGCCCTTGAGCTGATCAAGAGAGGACACCGTCTTGTAACAGATGATGTGGTAGAGATCCGCAAGATCAATGAGCACACGCTGATCGGAACATCACCGGATATCACACGTTATTTTATCGAACTCCGCGGTATCGGGATCATCGATGTAAAGACACTGTTTGGTGTAGAATGTGTAAAGGAAAAACAGCAGATCGACCTCGTCATCAAGTTAGAGGACTGGAAGAAAGAAAATGAGTATGACCGTCTCGGCTTAGAGGAAGAATATACAGAGTTCCTTGGCAACAAGGTAGTGTGTCATTCCCTGCCGATCCGTCCGGGACGTAACCTTGCCGTCATCTGTGAGGCGGCGGCTGTCAACCACAGACAGAAAAAGATGGGATACAATGCGGCACAGGAGCTTTACCGTCGTGTGCAGGAGAATCTCACCAAAAAGTCTTCGGATGATGATGAATAATAAAAGTCCGGAGTTAAAAAGAATAGCATAAATGGAGGCATAATCAGTCATGGAAAGAAAAAACGCATGGGAGAAATACCCGGAAGGCAAAAAAAGAAAAGAGGTATTTCAGTTTGCAGAAGATTACAGAAAGTTTATTTCGGAATGCAAAACAGAGCGTGAGTGTACCACAGAGTTTGCAAAAAGAGCTGAGGAAGCTGGATTTGTAAATCTGGATAAAGTATTGGAAAAAGGAACAAAATTAAAAGCCGGAGACCGTGTGTATGCAAACAACATGGGAAAAGGAATCGCCATGTTTGTGATCGGAAAGAAGAGCATGGAAGAAGGAATGAACATTCTCGGAGCACATATCGATTCCCCACGTATGGATTTAAAACAGGACCCGTTATATGAGGATACAGATTTTGCAATGTTAGATACCCATTATTATGGAGGTATCAAAAAATACCAGTGGGTAACACTTCCACTTGCATTGCACGGCGTGATCGTCAAAAAAGACGGAACTGTTGTGAAAGTCAATGTCGGAGATAAACCTGGTGACCCGGTATTTGGCGTCAGCGATCTTTTAATTCACTTATCAGGAGAGCAGCTTGAGAAAAAGGCTGCAAAGGTGATCGAGGGAGAGAACCTTGATCTTATCATTGGAAGTATTCCTGCAGAGGAAACAGGCGATGACAAGGAAGCTGCAAAAGAAAAAGTAAAAGCAAATATCATGAAGATCCTTGCAAAGGAATATGATATAGAGGAAGAAGATTTCTTATCAGCAGAGATCGAGGTTGTTCCGGCAGGAGAGGCAAGAGATTACGGTTTTGACCGTAGCATCATTATGGGATATGGTCATGATGACAGAGTATGTGCATACCCGTCCTTTATGGCA
Organism: Roseburia rectibacter; assembly: GCF_014287515.2. NCBI lineage: Bacteria > Bacillati > Bacillota > Clostridia > Lachnospirales > Lachnospiraceae > Roseburia > Roseburia rectibacter. The sequence continues at coordinate 3,607,897 of NZ_CP092473.1, read as the reverse complement.
ATGCTTGCAATGAAAAAACCGGAGATCACGAGTGTCTGTCTGCTTGTAGATAAAGAGGAGATCGGCAGTGTCGGTGCAAGCGGCATGCAGTCACGTTTCTTTGAAAATACGGTTGCAGAGGTTATGAATGCAGCAGAGGATTATTCAGAATTAAAATTAAGACGCGCCCTGAAAAATTCCAAAGTACTTTCATCCGATGTGTCCGCAGCATTTGATCCGAATTATCCGTCTGTTATGACAAAACGCAATGCAGCATACTTTGGAAGAGGACTTGTATTTAATAAATATACCGGTGCAAGAGGAAAATCCGGTTCAAATGATGCAAATGCAGAGTATGTCGGATATTTAAGAAATATCATGGATAACAATAATGTATCATTCCAGACAGCAGAGCTTGGAAAAGTAGACCAGGGCGGCGGCGGAACGATCGCATACATTCTGGCAAATTACGGAATGAGTGTTATCGACAGTGGTGTTGCAGTATTAAATATGCATGCTCCATGGGAACTTATCAGCAAAGTAGACTTATATGAAGCATATAACGGTTATGTTGCATTCTTAAAAGAAGCGTAAAACCATAGAATTGAGGAAAGCATGAATCAGCAGTTTTTGACAGAACTTAAAGCAGTCACAGCAGAAAACAGAATATTTACGGATGAACCGATGAAAAAACATACGACATTCCGTGTGGGTGGTCCGGCAGATGTTTTAATACAGCCTAAGAGAGCAGAACTGGCATCCGTTATCCGTCTGTGCAGAGAGTATGATATCCCGTATCAGGTCATCGGAAATGGAAGCAATCTTTTAGTGGGCGACCGTGGAATCAGAGGTGCTGTGATCGAGATGCTGTCAAAAAAAGATGAGATTTGTGTGGAAGATGACTGCATCACTGTGGGAGCAGGAATGTTGTTGTCAAAGACAGCAAACTGTGCGGCAGAGCATGGTCTGACCGGCATGGAATTTGCAGCCGGGATTCCGGGCAGCATCGGTGGTGCTGTTGTCATGAATGCGGGCGCTTACGGCGGTGAGATGAAGGATATCTTAACCGCTGTGACCGTCTTAGATAAAGATGGCAATGAGAAAAAACTTACGGTAGAAGAACTTGAACTTGGCTACCGGACAAGCTGTATTTTAAAAAAAGGTTATATTGTAACAGAAGCAAAGATGAAACTTTTGCATGGAGAGGAAAAAAAGATCCGTGCCCGCATGGATGAGTTAAAGAAACAGAGGGTGGAAAAACAGCCGCTTGAGTTTCCAAGTGCAGGAAGTACTTTTAAAAGACCGGAAGGATATTTTGCGGGAAAACTCATCATGGATGCAGGATTAAGAGGTTATCAGGTGGGAGATGCGCAGGTGTCAGAAAAACACTGTGGATTTGTCATCAACCGGGGAAATGCTACGGCAGCGGATGTAAGGACCCTGATGCAGAATGTTTCAGATATTGTAGAAGAAAAGTTTGACGTCAGGTTAGAACCGGAAGTCAAGATAACCGGTGAATTTTAAACAGGCTTTAGATGCGCGGAAAACGCTCTGGAATGGAGAATAGTGTGAAAAATAAGATTTTTCACACGCAAGATTTGTGCTTACGCACAAACTTGAGATGCGCAAAAAGCAGCGCAAGAATGGAGAATAAGATGAAGTTCGTAATTTTAACAGGAATGTCGGGAGCAGGAAAAAGTACAGCGATAAAGATGATGGAAGATATAGGGTTTTATTGCGTTGATAATCTTCCTATTCCGCTACTGGAAAAGTTTGTAGAACTTACAACATTACAGAGCGCGGAACTGCAGAAAGTTGCAGTCGGCATTGATATCAGAAGCGGTCAGTCATTTGATGAGCTGCATAGTGTGTTAGACCGGATGAAAGATAATGGCGTTGAATATGAGATCCTGTTTTTGGATGCCGAAGATTCTGTTCTGGTAAAACGATATAAGGAAACGAGAAGAAACCATCCGTTATCCGGCGGCGAGCGTGTGGATAAGGGAATTGAAGAGGAAAGAAAGCGTCTGGCGTTTTTAAAAGAGCGTGCAGATTATATTATAGATACAAGCCAGCTTTTGACGAGAGAGTTAAAAGCCGAGTTGGACAAAATATTTATACAGAATCAGGATTATAAGAATTTATTTATCACGATTCTGTCGTTTGGATTCAAATATGGAATACCGGTCGATTCCGATCTGGTATTTGATGTCCGTTTTCTCCCAAACCCATATTATGTGGAGGGATTGCGGGCAAAGACCGGAAATGATAAAGAAATTCAGGATTATGTCATGCAGTTTCAGGAAGCAAATGTCTTTCTTGACAAACTTGAAGATATGCTGGAATTTCTGATCCCGAATTACATTACGGAGGGCAAGAACCAGCTTGTGATCTCCATCGGATGTACCGGGGGAAAACACCGGTCTGTTGCACTGGCGAATGAATTATACAAACGTTTGTCGGGAAGAAAAGGTTATGGACTTAAAATCGAGCATCGGGATATTGGCAAAGATGCTTTAAGGGGAAAATAAAGAATGTCTTTTTCAAGTGAAGTGAAACAGGAGCTGGCAAAGCAGAGTGGAAAGAGCAGACATTGCCAGATCGCAGAACTTGCAGCGCTGGTTGCTTTTGAAGGAAAACGTCAGCGGCTGATCGGGGATGCAGGTGATGTGTTAGATTCGGAAAATCCGCTTTTGCAGGAAAAATATGGACTGTTACTGACTCAGTTGTTCCAGATTAATATAGAGGAAATAGATACACTGTCAGCCGAACGTGTCCTTGAGACGATCAAAATGTGGAACCAGTCTTTTGGAGGGGCACAGATCACTGATACGGTAAATGGAATTTTGCTGCAGCAGACCTGCTGCAGGCGGGCATTTATCCGGGGAGCATTTTTAGCGGGTGGATCGATCAGTGATCCGAATAAATCTTACCATTTTGAAATTGTCTGCAGAGGTATCGAACAGGCAAAACAGCTTCAGGATACGATCAACAGTTTTGATATGGAAGCAAAGATCGTGGTGCGAAAAAAACATCAGGTCGTATATTTAAAAGAGGGTGCGCAGATCGTGGATATGTTAAATATTATGGAAGCGCATGTGGCATTGATGAATCTTGAGAATGTGCGGATATTAAAAGAAATGAGAAACTCCGTTAACCGCAAGGTAAATTGTGAGACGGCAAATATCAGCAAAACTGTTACAGCAGCAGTAAAACAGCTTGGCGATATTGAATATATTAAGCAGAATGCAGGTTTAGACAGTCTGCCGGAAAACTTAAAAGAAATGGCATTGCTGCGGTTAGAGTACCCGGATACACCACTTAAGGAACTGGGAACTTACCTTGATCCGCCTGTCGGAAAATCAGGAGTGAACCACAGACTGCGCAGAATCAGTGAGATCGCAGATGAACTGCGTGGGAAAGAACCGTGTGAAAAATAATATTTTCACATACGAACTTGACATGCTCTTAGAATTGAGAACAGAGCAAACAGGAATGGAGGATATCATGAAAAAGAGTGTAGTGGTAAATATGCAAAACGACATGGAAGCAAGACCGATCGCACTTTTAGTGCAGAAGGCAAATCAGTTTTCAAGCCGGATCTATATGGAATCTGCTGACAACAAGAGAGTGAATGTCAAAAGCATTATGGGAATGATGAACATGGCTCTTTTAAATGGTGAAGAAGTTGTGATCGATGCTGAGGGCGAGGATGAACAGGAAGCAATCGCAGCAATCGAGGAATTTCTGACAAAATAACAGGACAGGTGTAGGAAACTTATGGAAGAAAAGAAAACACTATTATTTATTTTCAATCCATTTTCTGGAAAAGCGCAGATTAAAAACCAGCTTATGGATATCGTGGATACCATGGTGAAGGCAGGGTATGAGGTAACAATTTATCCGACACAGGCACCGGAAGATGCGATACATAAAGTGGAAACAGATGCAGAAAAATATGATCTTGTTGTATGCAGCGGAGGAGACGGTACGCTTGATGAAGTGGTAAGTGGTATCATGCATAAAGGACTTGCTGTACCGTTAGGATATATTCCGGCGGGAAGCACCAATGATTTTGCAACTTCACTTGGAATTCCAAAGGATATGGTAAAGGCAGCAGATGCAGCAGTGAATGGAAGAGCATTTCCGTGTGATATCGGTGCATTTAACAATGATTATTTTGTCTATGTGGCAGCTTTCGGACTTTTTACGGAGGTCTCTTATAAGACAAGCCAGGAATGGAAAAATGTACTTGGACATGCAGCATATATTCTGGAAGGAATGCGCAGTCTGCATGATATCCCATCGTTTACCATGCAGGTTGAGTATAATAATGTGCGTATCCAGGATGAATTTATCTATGGAATGATCAGCAATTCCACATCGGTGGGTGGATTTAAGGGAATGACCGGAAAAGATGTGCGCTTAGACGATGGCGTGTTTGAGGTTACCCTGATCAAAAAACCACGCAATCCGATTGAACTCAACGAAATTATCGCATCTCTGATCAATCTTGTGGATGACACAGATATGATTTATTCATTTAAATCTAATGAAGTAAAGTTCCTTGTAAGAGAGGAAGTTCCGTGGACGTTAGACGGCGAATTTGGCGGGGCACACGAAGAAGTTGTCGTAAAAAATATCTGCCGTGCTGTTGATATTATGGTTCCGGGAAACAAATGATTAAGATTGTTATAAATTTAACTTTATTTTTTGAAAGAAGTAATATATAATACCCATAGGGTAAAAATATTAATTTTATGGAGGAATAAGACATGTTAGTATCTGCAAAAGAAATGTTAGACAAAGCAAAAGCTGGTCACTATGCAGTTGGTCAGTTCAACATTAATAACCTGGAGTGGACAAAATCTGTTCTGCTTACAGCAGAGGAGTTAAGATCCCCGGTTATCTTAGGCGTTTCTGAAGGCGCTGGAAAATATATGACAGGTTTCGGTACTGTAGCAGCTATGGTAAAAGCTATGCATGATGAGTTAGGAATCACAGTTCCTGTTGCATTACACTTAGATCATGGTACTTACGAAGGATGCTATAAATGTATCAAAGCAGGATTTACATCCATCATGTTCGACGGTTCCCATTATCCAATCGATGAGAACGTTGAGAAAACAAAAGAGCTCGTATCCGTTGCTCATGCAATGGGAATGTCCATCGAGGCAGAAGTTGGTTCTATCGGTGGTGAGGAAGACGGCGTTGTAGGTATGGGCGAGTGCGCTGATCCGGAAGAGTGCAAGAGAGTTGCAGATCTTGGTGTGGACATGCTTGCAGCCGGTATCGGTAATATTCATGGTAAATATCCGGCAAACTGGAAAGGATTAAGCTTTGAGACTCTTGATGCTATCCAGAAATTAACAGGTCAGATGCCGTTAGTACTTCACGGAGGTACAGGTATTCCGGAAGACATGATCAAGAAAGCAATCTCCCTTGGAGTAGCTAAGATCAACGTTAACACAGAGTGCCAGTTATCTTTCGCAGATGCTACACGTAAATATATCGAAGCTGGTAAAGATTTAGAGGGTAAAGGATTTGATCCTCGTAAATTATTAGCTCCAGGTGCAGAAGCAATCAAAGCTACTGTAAAAGAGAAAATGGAACTGTTCGGTTCTGTTGGCAAAGCTGAATAATATTGGCAGACAGACGGAAGTCCACTTTCAATGAAGTTATATTTGACAAAGATTTCTGAATTTACATGAATTTATTGTTCAATATAGCAAAAAGATAAAAAAGTAAAATTTTTCTCTTGCATTTTGGAGAGAAAAGTATTATCTTAAATTCAACAAAACAAATGTGAGAGATGAACAAGGGCGTTCCAAATAGCTTGGAATGCCCTTTTTTTATAAGAAATTGTCGCACAATTTTTTATAAAAGCCATATAGGAGAAATTTCTTACTGACATTCATCCACTTTCAAGGTACAATAAGAAATGAGGGTTTAAGATCTCTTACATTTGTTCAAAAAAGCAGGGAATAGTCTTAGGGGATTAGACCGGTGAAGAAGAAAGGATGTAGAACATGAGCGAAACAGGATACTTAAATGTAGCAGAGATTTTTGGCGAGAACGTATTCAATGATGCAGTTATGCAGGAACGCCTGCCAAAGAAAGTTTACAAGAAGTTAAAGGAAGTAATTCAGGAAGGTCGCGAGTTAGACCTTGAAACAGCAGATGTTGTTGCACATGAGATGAAAGAATGGGCAATCGAAAAAGGTGCAACACATTATACTCACTGGTTCCAGCCACTGACCGGAGTAACAGCAGAGAAACATGATTCATTCATCACAGCACCGATGGAGAACGGCAAGGTATTAATGAGCTTTTCCGGTAAAGAGCTGATCAAAGGTGAGCCGGATGCATCTTCTTTTCCATCCGGTGGTTTGAGAGCTACATTCGAGGCAAGAGGATATACAGCATGGGATTGTACCTCACCGGCATTCGTAAGACAGGATGCAGCAGGCGCAACACTTTGTATCCCAACAGCTTTCTGTTCTTACACAGGAGAAGCACTCGATCAGAAAACACCGCTTCTTCGTTCTATGGAAGCTATCAATGAGCAGGCATTACGTCTTGTAAGATTATTCGGTAATACGACATCAAAGAGAGTTACTCCTTCTGTTGGACCGGAGCAGGAGTACTTCATCGTAGACAGACAGAAATATTTACAGAGAAAAGACCTTATCTTTACCGGTCGTACTTTATTCGGTGCAATGCCTCCAAAAGGTCAGGAGATGGACGATCATTACTTCGGTGCGATTCGTGAGAGAATCGCAGCATTCATGAAGGATGTAAACGAAGAACTCTGGAAATTAGGCGTCAGCGCAAAGACACAGCACAACGAAGTTGCACCTGCACAGCATGAGTTAGCTCCGATCTACGCACAGGCTAACATTGCAGTAGACCACAACCAGTTGGTAATGGAGACATTAAAGAAAGTAGCCGGACGTCATGGCTTACAGTGCCTGCTTCATGAAAAACCATTTGCAGGTGTCAATGGTTCTGGTAAACATAACAACTGGTCAATTACAACGGATGATGGAATCAACCTGTTAGAGCCAGGTAAGACACCACACGAGAATGTACAGTTCTTATTAGTACTTACCTGTATCTTAAAAGCAGTTGACAAACATGCAGATCTTTTAAGAGAGTCCGCAGCAGATGTCGGAAACGACCACAGATTAGGAGCAAACGAGGCACCGCCAGCAATCGTTTCCGTATACTTAGGAGAGCAGCTTCAGGATGTATTATCACAGCTGATCAGCACAGGCGAAGCTACACACAGTCTTGCTGGACAGAAATTAGAGACAGGTGTTAAGACACTTCCTGATTTTATGAAAGATGCGACAGACCGTAACAGAACATCACCGTTTGCATTTACCGGTAATAAATTTGAATTCCGTATGGTAGGTTCCCAGGATTCTATCGCTCAGCCGAACGTTGTATTAAATACAATCGTTGCAGAGGCATTTTCAGAGGCATGTGATGTTCTTGAAAAAGCAGATGATTTTGATATGGCAGTACATGATCTGATCAAAGAATATGCAACAGAGCATCAGAGAATCGTATTCAACGGAAACGGTTATTCCGATGAGTGGGTAGCAGAAGCTGAGAGACGCGGACTTCCAAATATCCGTTCCATGGTAGATGCGATCCCTGCATTAAATACAGAGAAATCTGTGAAATTATTTGAAAAATTCAAAGTATTTACAAAGGCAGAGTTAGACTCCCGTGTTGAAATCGAGTATGAGACATACTCAAAAGAGATTAACATCGAGGCAAGAGCTGCAATTGATATCGCAACCAAGCAGATCATTCCGGCTGTTATCAAATACACAACCGTACTTGCTGAGTCTATTACTTCCGTAAAAGCAGCATGTGGTGCAGATATCAGCGCACAGACAGAGATCCTGACACAGGTTTCCTCTTTACTGGCTGATTCCAAGAAGGCACTGGCAAAATTACAGGTAGTAACGGAAAAAGCTGCAGAGATGGAAGAAGGCAGAGATCAGGCTGTATACTATAGAGATGAAGTTAAGACAGCAATGGATGAGTTAAGAGCACCGATTGATAAACTTGAGATGTTAGTAGACAAATCCATGTGGCCAATGCCATCTTATGGTGATCTGTTATTCGAGGTATAAGGTTACCTGTAAATAACGATAGATATGTGAAAATTGGATTTTGTGTGGAAGTGGCAGTAGAAAAATCGCTGCCACTACCGCAGAAATCTGCAAAACAAGGAGAAAAAACCTCTGCTCACCAGAGGGCAAATTTTACATGGTAAAATTGCATTTTTCTTCGAAAAACAAGGAGGAAAATCCTCTGCTCGCCAATGGGCTCGCATTTTCCTTCGGAAAACAAGGAGGAAAATCCTCTGCTCCTGCAAAGGCAGTCGCATTTTGCTCCGCAAAACAAGGAGGATTGGGATGAAGAAGTTAGAGATTATTATCAAACCTGAGAAATTAGAGGATCTTAAGGCTTTGCTTGACAGTGAAGAAGTAAATGGTCTTAATATTGTAAACAGCATGGGTTACGGTAATCAGAAAGGTATTATCAAAAATTACCGTGGTGCAGAGTATGCAGTCAATCTGTTACCGAAAATAAAAGTGGAGACAGTCGTGGCAGATGAGGTTGCTCCAAAGCTGATCGACAAGATCGTTGAACAGATCAATACTGGTCATATCGGTGATGGTAAAATTTTTATGTATGAGGTAGAAGATGCGATCCGTATCAGAACAGGTGAGCGTGGTGTAGACGCACTGTAAGAGGCTTTGTGGATGAAATGAGGAGTCATCTGCAAAATCAGGGAACGGATCAGGAATAAAATATTATGAAAAAAATTGAATCAGGAAGAAATTATTATCAAAGGAGATAATTGTGACACAAGTGTGGATTGGTGTCGTGATTATCTTTTTTTATTTCTTCGGAAAACAAGGAGGATTTGATTATGGATATGAGTGTATGGTACCTTATGGGTGCAGCGTTAGTTTTTTTTATGCAATGCGGATTTGCTATGGTTGAGGCTGGTTTTACCAGATCAAAGAATGTTGGTAATATTACGATGAAGAACCTGATGGATTTTTGTATCGGCACAGTTGCTTTTTATCTGTTGGGTTATAACCTCTTATGTGGTGATGGTAAGTTTTTTGGCTGGGGATTAAATCCATTTGCTCATTTTGGAGAGACTGACTGGTCGGGATTTGTATTTAACCTGGTATTCTGCGCAACAGCAGCAACGATCGTTTCCGGCGCAATGGCAGAGCGTACCAAATTTATTACATATTGTATTTACAGTTTTATCATCAGCTTATGTGTTTACCCGATCGAAGCTCACTGGGTATGGGGCGGAACACCATGGCTTACTGATCTTGGATTTACAGATTTTGCAGGTTCTGCATGTATCCATATGGTAGGTGGTATCACAGCTTTCATCGGTGCAGCAATGTTAGGACCTCGTATCGGAAAATATGACAAAAACGGAAAACCAAGACCAATTCTTGGACATAATATTTTGATCGGTGCACTTGGCGTATTCATTCTCTGGTTTGGATGGTATGGATTTAACGGCGCAGCAGCAACAGACACCATGCAGTTATCACAGATTTTTGCAACAACGACAGTTGCTCCTGCAGTGGCAACCTGTACCGCAATGCTTTATACATGGATCAGAAATGGCAAACCGGATGTTTCCATGTCATTAAACGGATCTCTTGCAGGTCTTGTAGCAGTTACTGCCGGCTGTGCAAATGTAGATGTTATCGGTTCTTTCATCATCGGCGCAGTAGCAGGTGTGCTTGTCTGTGTAGCAGTATACTTTGTTGAGGATAAACTAAAAGTAGATGACCCGGTTGGTGCAGTTGCAGTTCATGGCTGCAATGGTATCTGGGGAACGATCGCAGTAGGACTTTTTGATTATAAAGATGGTCTGTTCTACGGTGGTGGTGTCCATCATCTTCTGATCCAGTTACTTGGTATCCTTTGCATTGCAGGATGGACGATCGTTACGATGGGAATCGTATTTACAGTCTTAAAGAAAACAATCGGTCTTCGTGTTTCTGCACAGGAAGAAATCGAAGGACTTGATTCTACAGAACATGGATTAGAGTCAGGTTATCCGGATTTTGTATCGAGAGAGTTACATTAATATGCACTAATCTAATTTGATTAGATTGGTGAAATCTAATCCCCTTAGTTAGTATATACATCAACAGTGAAAACCCCGAATGTGACTTCGGGGTTTTTGCTGTCTTATTAGGAAAATCAATGGTTGAGAGGATTTTATTGCGTATAAAAAATTAGAAAAATCCGCTTGTATGAAACTGAAAAAAAGAAGTGTCTGGGAATTTTCTGGGAGTTTTTTTAATTCTTATTTCCAGTAACGGGAATTTTGAACAAAATCAATTAAATCGGCTTTTTCAATTCGGAAACTCCCTGCGATGATATGTGCAGGAATTAAATCTTTGTGAATCAAATCTAACATTTTTGATTTGCTGATGTGTAACAGATCTTGGCACTGCTTACGTGTTAGTAAATCGGGTTCATTTTTAAACATTTTCTGTTGTCTCCTTTTTTCAAATAGTGGTCTATATTGGATGAAATTGTATTAAATAGGTGTTTTGCGGACAAAACGTAAAGTATGTAAGTGCGTTTATATATTATCCAGATGGAAGGAGGCAGAGAATGTGTGATAAAAAGAAAAAGGCTTTAAAAATTATAAATATCGTTATTATCACGTCATACAATTTATGGCTAATGTTTCGGCGCGAATTTGAAGATGAGTAAGAGCAGTAACAGGTAAACGGGCATAGTGTGAAAGCTATGCCTTATTTTTGTTGGAAAAAGGGAGATGATAAGTAATTACTTTGAAAATGATTTTGATGAAGCTGAAAAGATGGGCGTGGAATAAATGCTTTTTGATTATGTATATTAGATTTTTATGGAGGAAAAGACATGAGTTATCAGGAATTTCAGAAACGAATAAAAAAGATTTTGGAAGAAAAATTTGCAGGAAATGCAGCAGTCATAATAAGTCCGGTATTGAAAAATAATGGGATAGAGCGCATTGGTTTGTCGATACAGGGAAATGAAAGCAATGTATGTCCGGTCATATACTTGGAATATTATTACGAGTCATACCAGAGTGGACGGGAATTTGATGATATTGTAAAGGAAATAGAAGCAGTGTATCAGAAAAATTGTATTTCAGGTATGGTGGATATGTCATTTTTTAAAGATTGGAGTGTGGCACAAGGGAAAATCACGTTAAAACTCATAAATTACGAAGAAAATAAGAAACTGTTAGAGCGGTTGCCGCATAGGAAGTTTTTAGATATGGCGATTGTATATCAGTATGTAATGGAAACCGGACAAAAAGAAAGTGCGACAGTGTTGATTAATTATTTTCATATGAAAATCTGGGAAGTACAGGAGCGGGATTTATATGAGTGTGCCTGTCGGAATTATCGAAAATTAACACCAGTGATGGTAGAAAACATAAAATGTGTGATAGCAGAGCTTTTAGAAGAAAGTATGTTAGATATACCACTGGATGAAGGGGAAGATATGGCACCATTGTATGTTGTTACCAATCGGGCAAAACTTAATGGAGCGGCATCTATGGTTTTTATTTCAGAACTAAGAGATAGTTCGGATGTATTTGAGCAGGATTTATACATATTACCAAGTTCTATTCATGAAGTTCTGGTTCTTCCGGTGCAATATGCAGATATAAAGGAATTAAGATGGATGGTAAAAGAGGTAAATGGTACATTGCTTCCAGAAGAAAAGTTGTCAGATCAGGTATATCGGTATTGTTGTAAAAGCGGAAAAATTGAGATTGTGTGAAATAAATAATGAAAATTTCAAAGTGATATTTCAAGGAAAAACATGTAAATTTATAGTAACTTCTCAAGAAATATATCGAGAAATGGCGGTGATATGTTGCAGTCAGAAAATTTTGTACCCATTTATGAAGAAATTGCAAGTGTAATAGGGGAGGAGGAAACGGTAAAACTATATAAGAAATTTCGCGGGCAGCAGATAACATTTCCACAGCGGTTGTATAACACAGATTATGTTGCTGCTTATGTGAAAGAAAACTACAACGGAGAGAATATCCGTGAATTAGCGCGTGAGTTTGAGTATTCGGAACGGCGCGTGAGAGAGTTTTTGAAAATTTAGTAAAGTAATATGGCGGAGGTAAAAGAGATGAGTGCATCAGTTAAATATGTAGAATGGCGTTGTTCGCATTGTGGTAATACCGTGAGCAGAGCGAAGAACTTAGGAAAGCCAGCAGGTGGTTTTTGCAGTAAAAACAATCAAAAACCGCATACATACAAAAAGCAACGGGAGTATTAATAGATGAAAGCGAAAGCCAGAGCAAATAATATCACTTCAAAGAAGTGTGCATTCTGCAAGAACTGGTACGACCCGGCAAATTCTGCAATTAAACCATGTGGGACAATTACATGGGAATATGACATGGAAATGAAGTGCATGTGCAGGGTAAAGAAAGTTCTAAAAAAGGGATTTCAATCGTGTTCCCAATTTGAATCAAAAATTTAGAGGTAAAAAAGATGGGAAAACTGGATGATTTAAGACAGTTAACAGTAGGTTTGATGGACTTAAATTATGGAGTAAATCGGCTTGAAGAAGCAAAAAAATGTTTTAAGGCAGATTTATCGCTTGCTATTATGAGCAATCTGATATTAGCAGCAGTATGTGTCGGTATTATGTATTTGCGATTCAGAGTTTTGGGAAAGTAGGTTGAAGGCTCATGGGATTAAAAGAAATAATTACATCTGCAAATAATATACTTGATACAACGAACGAAGCAGTTAGCACAGCAAATAATACTCTTAAAGGTGTCAGTGATGTGAGAGACCATTATCGAAGTGGGAAAAAATATTATAATTCAAAAAAGGCACAGGTGGATTTTGCTAAGGCAGAAAAATTTAACCGACAATCAGATTTTGTTACAGGACTGATGGTTGTTCTTTGGCTGGTGTTTATAATCGGAACCATCGTGTTATGCGTTACTGGAAATGATATTGTCTTGGAGTTTCTGCATTTATAAGGAGTAATAGAATGAAAAGATTAAGCAGAAAAGCAAGAAAACGAAAGAAAGAGGAGGAACAGTGCCGGGAAAAAAAGTTATCGAAAGCAGGAATTCAATACTCTAAGCACAAGAAAAGAATATGCTATCATTTTGGATGGAGTGGAGATATGGCACTTGGAGTGCGGATATATGCCATGACTGAAAAGGATAACGATAACAGATATGTTTGCCGGGGATGTGGTAAGGTATTTACACAAGCAGAAATGAAACAAATGGAAAAATTGTGTTTCTATCTACAGGCAACGCCAGTAAAAAGTAAAAGTAAGGTGCAGGATTTATTGAAAGGCATAGAGCCGGTTGAGTATTATTATAAGGATAGAAACGAAATTGTTCGATGTAGCAGATTAGATGTGCTACCTAGAATAGCAGGCGTTTGGAATGAATAACAAGAGAAGTCCTGATTGTGAATATCATAAGGATAGAACTTAGCAATACGGGTTTATAAAAGTATACATTTGCAGACACCAAAAAAGAGTACAAAGAGCGTTCGAAATTCTATACAAATAGGATTTGTGGACGTTCTTTTTGTATGCAGAAATTTATGGACAGTGAATCACTATAATTGTAACAGTAAATTTTTTAACGCTAATTCAGTTCAAGCGCAAAGCAAGGACTGCGCTTGAACTATGGAAGAAAGAGAAACTGAATCATCGTAAAAAATTAACTGCCACAATGCAAGGTCAGGAGGAAAAATTATGGCAACATATGGATATCATAGGACATCAACAAAGGAACAGCATTTAGATAGAGGAATTAATGAGATAACGGAGTTTTGCAAAGATAACCATTATAAACTGGAAAAAATATATACAGATCAACAGACAGGAAAGAATTTTAGCAGACCCCGGTACACGGTACTAAGGGATGATATTTTACGTGAAGGAGATACGTTGATAATCACCGAGGTAGACCGGTTGGGGAGAAATAAAAAGGATACAGTAGAAGAACTGCGGATGTTGGCAAATCGAGGTATACGGGTAATGATCTTGGAGATACCTACAACGTTGCAGGATTTGTCTAAAATGGACAATGCTATGGCGAAAATGATATTGGAAACGGTCAATCATATGCTGATTGAACTATATGCGGCTATGGCGCAGGCAGAGGTTGAGAAAAAAGAAAAGAGACAGCGTGAAGGGATTGAACAGATGAAGGCAAGAGGTGAATGGGATAAATATGGCAGACCGCGTATAAAACAGCCGGATAACTGGAAAGAGGTTATTCACAGATGGAAGGCAGGGGAGATAACAGCAGTGGAGGCTATGAGATTAACAGGGATGAAGAAGAGCAGTTTTTATAAGCTGATTAAATCTTTATAAATGTAAAAATAGATGTTCCAATGTTCCAGACTAGTGATATTCTTTAATATATAAAAATAAAAGAAAGGTAAACCATAATATTTATTATAGGTTGTAGAAAAAGGTGAGCATTGGTATGGAACAGTGGAACGATACACTGAAAGGATGGAAAATCAGTAAAGTATATGGGTTGGAAGAAATATTTGATGATAAAAAGAAATTAAAAGAAATGATATTTACCATGGATGATATGTTACGTATAAGATATTTAATGAAAATGCTTAACCATTTAGATACGATTATAGTAAAAGAAAATCAAAATAGAATAGAATTAAAATGTGAAGAGCAAATTGGCTATAACCTTCAAGAAATACCTGTTACTGAGGCTGATGATATAATTGATAAAGCGATACAGGAAGTGTCAGAGGAGGAAAAGGAACAAGATATTGTGAATGCTTTAAGAAAGATATTAAATATAATTCAAGTGCAAGTTGAACTAGAGGTGGAGAGTCAGCAGAATATTGACACGTATATACGAAATAAACGACGTGAATTAATGATGTTGTTAAAAATAATTTTGGGAGAAGAAAATATAGAAAAGCTGAAAAAAGAGAAAAATTATAAATTATCTCTACATAATATAGAGTTTTTTAATTATTTATTGAATACATACGAAAATAGAGAAGTAACTTGGAAGAAAAAAGAGGGGGTAGTAAAGAATACGGATGGATATTTTTGGGATAATGTAGAAGAGGGACTTAAGGGATTAAAGGAAAATGAAAATATGTCAATAAAAGACACCGATGTGAAAAGAATAATTCAGTGTAAATTCAGCGTACCTTACTTGAAATTTATGGAAAAACTTCAAAGCTTTGAAGATATGGTGGAGAAAATTAAGAGATTATCAACAGATGATAAAAATAATGCGCTCTTTTTTGAAGAGGCAGGACGCTTGATTGATGAGTGTAATGGTAGTTTATGTGGAAATGCATTGAAATTAGATGAATATAAAAAAAGCCAGTTACAGTTACTGATGTCTCTTGGTGAAAGTAACAATGAGAAAATAAATTAGTTGAGGGTACAAAAAAGAGAAAAATGTTTAGTTTTGCACCCGTGCTATTGGTCGTACAGTTAGTGTATTCTTTCTTTATCAGAGAGGAGCAAAGCACTATGAAACAATCAGAAGAAAAATTTAACACCTGGATTACAAATGCTGTAAAAGGAAAGGGAGGATATGAGGTAGTTTTAGTTAAGGACAACGATTACATATGCAAAAACGAGGATTATGTACAAAAAGTAACATCATTGATTGTTATAGCGTGGAAAGATGGAAAACTGTTTTTCTGCTATCAGTGGAAGGAAGGAGAAAATAAGGAAAATATAGCAGAAATGGCATTTGTTATAAAAAAACAGAAGAAAATGATGCTATATATAAATAGCAGTGATGCAAGGATTTATAATTTTGGTCTAGGGGATACAGAGGGGGAAGAAATTAATGTACTTATTTTTTATCAGGTTCAAAATGAAATTACATTAATAGCGGCATCAAGTAAGAGTGAAGAAATAAAGATGATAAACGCTATACAAAATGAAGATAATAAGGCGATGCAATGGATACTCGGGCAGATTGAAACTTCGCTTCAGAGTCAGATGGAAGTAGAAAAAAACAAGGAGGAAGCAGGTAATGCAACCGAACTATAATAAAAGATATATGAGACAGATATTAGACATTGCTGCCGAAAGAACCGAAATAAGCGAGGAATCTGATACCCGTCGCAAAAAAATTGAACTTGAGGAAAAAAAACGTATAAGCGAAGTTGTTGGATATCGTTATAAAAATGCTGTTCAAAAAACAGACGAAGTTCGAAGAGATATTAATTCGGCACCAGAAATTGCTAATTCTCAGCACTTGAAAGGAAGCGTTTTGGTTAATCCAATGGTTGATAATGCCAAAAGTACACAGCGGGAAGCACTTTCCATGAGTGCATGTGCAAAGCGATTACAGAAAAGTGTAAGGCTCATTTCATTAGATAAGGCATTGTACTATTTCAACGGTCGTTGTTATCAGATTATAGACAATGAGGGATTGATAGAACTTTATCGGAAAAATGTAGATGATGAATTGCATGGAGCAAAAACTTTGAAGCTATTTTCTGATGTGTACGATTATTTGCTTACTGATTCTAAAATCAGAGTCAAACCAGATGAAGAAAATATATCCAATTTTGTGGTACTGAAAAATGGTATTTATGATTTGCGTGAAAAAGAATTAAAAAAACATACATCCGAGATCATTTCGTTTTCCTATGTGAATGCTTCCTATGTTGAAGATGAAAAATGTCCAACGTTTGATAAATTTTTGGACGAAGTTACAAAGGGAGATAAGACGCTGATAGAACGGATGTGGATGGTGTTGGGATATATTCTTACACAGTCAATGGATGCTAAAGCATTTTTTGTAATGGGGCAGGCATCCAATAGTGGAAAAAGTCTTTTCGGGCATTTTATTCAGAAATTGTTTGACTCAAGTTGTGTCAGTGCAATTGCACTTTCCGATATGAATGGGGAATTTTCACTTGGACAGTTGGTCGGAAAAACAGTGAATATATCACTTGATTTGCCACACTCTAAAGTGAGTGTGGCAGCAGCCTCAAAACTAAAAATGTTGACAGGTGGAGATCTGATTACCGTGAACGAAAAGTACCGGAAACAGTTTAAATATCAGAATCGGGCAAAATTCATATTTGCCTCTAACCATCCAATTCAGTTGACACAGGATGATGATGCTTTTTGGGAACGTTTGGTATTTTTACCATTTGATTATTCGGTAAGCAGGGAAAATCAGAATGAAAATTTGCTGAGAGAATTGCTGGATGAAAAAGACGCAGTTGTATCAAATGCATTAAAGTATGCTCGAAAACTTATGAAAAGGCATTATCAGTTTCCAACAACACCGGAGATTGAGAAGCGAGTCAGAGCGTGGAGAGGATTAGAGATTGATACGATAAATGATTTTATACAAAACTGTTGTTTGGTTTCAGAAGAAAACAAAGGTGAACTAATGGAAGACTTGTATCGAGAGTACATAAATTTTTGCATAGAACAAGGTGAAACATATGTTAAGCAGAATGAGTTTAAGCGGTATCTTGAAGACCAGTTGGGGTTAGTTCACAGGAAGATGCGTCGTGAAAGCGGAATGAACCCACAGTCAGCTTTCTGCGGAATACAATTATATTCAAAATAACAGGAGGACAAAAGAATGAATACAGATACAAGCATAACAGAGACAAAAGGATTACCAGTAGTTGTGAACGTAGAGGGTTTATGTGAACTGCTGCAATTAGGCAGACCAAGTGCCATGAAAGTTGCCATTGCAGCAGGGGCACGCATTGATATTGAAGGTAGCAGGATTTTAAGATTTAATGTGAAAAAAATCCTTGAGTATATTGAGGAAAACAGCTACTAAAGGTTACGAAAGAGGCGGAGGAAACTCTGCCTCTTTTCATGGGAGGATTTGAATATGGCTTTTGATAAGGATGGAAAAACTGTATTACCGGCAAATATTTATTATGACAGGAAAAAGGAAATTTACTATGCCGATAAAGTGTATAAAGGTGAAAGAATTTATTTTGCAGGGAAAACGAAAGCAGAGGCAGAAAAAAGATTGCGGAAAAGGCTATATGAGATAGATATGCACATTTCCCCACAAAAGAAAAGTAATATTACGGTAGAGGAACTTTTTGAATTATATGTAGGAGAGTATCACCCGGAATTAAAGCCGACAACCGTGCAGCAGTACAGATTTTTGTATGATTATTATTTGAAGGATTTTATTGGAAAGGTAAAATTAAAAAATCTTTTGCCGTATCATATCCAAAAAGTATATAATCATCTTGTAGAAAAAAAGATGAAACAGGGTACAGTGAATAACGTTAGAAAAATGCTGCGTACTCTGCTGAATGAAGCTGTAAGGCGTGGTATGCTTTCGGCAGATGACAATCCATACCCGAAGGTAAAGGCACCAAGTAACTTGCCGGTAAAGCAGCAAAGAAGTTTTACGGAAGAGCAGAGAGACCAGTTTTTACAGTATGCGGGGAAAAGTTTATATGCAAATTTATATAAACTGCTGCTCTATACAGGAATGAGGGTTGGAGAGGCTTTAGCTTTAATGATCTGTGATGTTGATTGGGATAACCATGTTTTGCATGTTACCAAGAATTTGCAGAAAACAACGCAGGGGGTGTTTTATATAGAAACACCTAAGACGCGGGAAAGTATCCGGGACATCTATTTAGTACCAGAGGCAGAGGAAGCGATAAAAAGCCAGTTGGAGTTACGAAAAATTATTGTTGAACCGATACAAGAAGATATAAAGGGTGAGTTTGAAAACTTATTATTTGTAAATACTAAGGGAAAACCCGTAAATGTCGGTTCGGTCAGACAGAGCATCAATCGGATTGTTGAGAAGATACGTGCCGATGGAAACGACTGTCCGGACATATGGATACATGCTATGAGGCATGGGTATGTATCTATTGCGGTGGCAAGAGGTGTGCCATTAGAGGTAGTGCAGGCAAATGTCGGACATACGAGTATTGAGACGACAATGCGTTATTTGGAGTTGCAGCCAGACTATATTAGGAAGCAGAGTATGAAGATATCAGATCTTTATCAGAGCAGAGAAGCGGGAGATAAGTCTATGCAATAGTTATGATGGATTTTTGGCTGATATCAGAGTATAATAAAAGAAACCAATAGTGATTTTTATAAGGAAGGATAGGGTGATTTTATGGCACCATTAGCACAGGAAACTGTAAAATATAGCGAGCAGGAAGAAAAACTCTTTCGTGAATTGGATAAAGGAATTGATGATATGGAACAGGGGAATACCATTCCACATGAAGAAGCAATGAGACAAATTCGCGAAAGGTTGTTAAAGGAATATGCAATATAGGTTACGTGTGACAAGGGAAGCGTCAGAAGATGTAACAGGGTTGGCAGGATATATTGCGCGAAAATTTGCTAATATAGATGCGGCACTGAATTTTCTTGATAAATACGATAAAGAAGTACAGCGACTGACTAATTTTCCATTTGGTTATCGAGGGGTAAGTTTTGAATATCGTGGATATGAAATCAGAATAAAATCCTTTGGTACATATAATGTGTTCTTTACAGTTGATATTGCTGAAAAACAGGTATTTGTTTTGCGGGTTTTAAAGGATAGGCAGGATTGGAAAACAATACTTGGAGGTCAGGATGAATATCATTTTGAATAGAACGGATATGGAAAGACAGCCAGAAAATAGTCTGGGAATTTGTCTGGGAATCTGACTGGGAATTTCAGTTTAGAGTAAAACGACAGATAATCAGAAAATGCCGAAAATAAAGGCTTTTATCAAATCAGAAACTAAGGAAAATGCGAAAAAATGTATCCCCTTAGTTAGTATATACATCAACAGTGAAAACCCCGAAGGTGACTTCGGGGTTTTTGCTGTTTGTGCAGGGAAATCATTGTCGAATCGACGATAAGCCTGCATTCTTTATTATGAAAATATATTTTCAGTTACTGAATGGGTGCATCTCCGATATTCCATCCACCATCGCCGCTGGTGTTGTTAGATGCATCATTGCCGGAGGAACCATCTGTAGAAGCATTGCCGCCGGTGTTATCTGCGGGAGCATTGCCGGTATTTTCTGCAGGTGGTTGTGTCTGCTGCGTATTATCGGCAGGAGCCTGTGTTCCCCCGGAATTATCATTATTTACTCCAGGGACCGCGGAGAAAGCAGAAGTTCCCTGGTAGGTGGAGTTGCCTTCATTGTGCAAGGTACAGGTATTATTTTTAAAATCATCCGTCAGAAGATATGGAGTATCTTCCGTTCCGGCAGTTCCGCCAATAACGAATACCCGTGAGGAAATAGAATCTGTCGGGCAGTAACCACTGGCAAGCTGACCGGAAGCGTTACAGATATTTGCAACAATATGATGGTCACAATATTCCGTAGGCTGTGTACCCTCTGCAAAATATTCCGTGTATACACGGCTGCCGCGGGGATCTGCATCACAGACACCGGCAATTGCCAGTTTTCCGGACTCCTTGCAGACCTGAGCTGTAACGATACTGGATGGTTTTGTGAAATCCTGATATTCCAGATTTTCATGGATACGGCTCATAACTGCTTTCCAGATCTTTTTCGGATAGGTAGTCTGACCACCGGACTGTGGTGAGTTATCGTCAAATCCACCCCATACAACACAGGTATAATATGGTGTAAAGCCGGCAAAAAGCGCATCGCGGTTTTTGGTTGTTGTACCGGATTTACCTGCCTGTGCCATTGAACTTCCGAAATAAGCCGGAGTACCGGTTCCCTGAGTCATAACATCCTTCATGGCATCGGTTAAAAGCCATGCAGTTGTTTCTTTTAAAACAGTATGGGAGATCGGTTCGGTATTATCGATCAATACATTTCCATCATGATCTAAGATTTTGGTGTAGAATTTTGGCTTAATGTAAGTTCCACTGTTCGCAATCGTTGCATAAGCAGCCGTAAGCTCTAAGTTGGTAACACCATGTGTCAGACCGCCGAGTGCTAAGGTTTCGTTGGAACTTTCATCTAAACCGACGGTTGTGATGCCAAAATCACAGATATAATCATATCCGAGAGACGGTCCAATTTGTGCTAAGGTTTTTACGGTAACAACATTGATAGAGTCTGTAATGGCTTCGCGCAGTGTTGTGAAACCGCGATAGCGGTTATCATAGTTGTTGACGGCACCACCTTGTCCACTGCCGTAATTATATGGCGCATCGTCCTGAACAGATGCAAGTGTCAGACCGCCGGCATCAAGTGCCGGTGCATATGCAGCAATGATCTTAAATGTAGATCCAGGCTGCCTTGTGGTGTCTGCTGCACGGTTTAAAGTCTTGTTGGCGGTTTTGTCTCCGCGGCCGCCGACCAAAGCCTTGACATTTCCGGTGCTCTGATCGATGATCGTAAGAGCTGCCTGTGGCTGAAGTGTGTAGGTAACTGTTTCACTTCCGTTTACGATCGTATCACCGTCTTTCATGATGTCAGTTTTATACTGCTCGATTGCAGCAGCAGCCTCTTCTTCCGAGTTAAAATTGATCGTAAAGCTCTTGTTTGAAGACTGATAGTAGGAAAGCATCGTCTGTTCACTGTAATTTGATATGGAACCGTCGGCAGAGCGAACAGATAAACGATAGGAAAACGATACTTTTGGAGCAGTCGGGTAATTGTCCAGATTATTTACTTCATCATCACAGATCGCCTGAATTTCCGGATCCTGTGTGGAGTAGATCGTAAGTCCACCCTGATAAAGTGCCTTGTAAGCCTGTGTCTCAGTGTAACCTTTCTGTTCTACCAGATCCTGAATGACCTGATCAGTCAGTTCATCAACAAAATATGAGTTGATACTGTTGGTTTCGGATTCGATGTTGACAAGCTGGATACGGTCATAAACATTATCTGCAACAGCTTCATCGTATTCGTCCTGGGTAATATAACCCTGATCTTTCATATTATTAAGTACTTTCATGCGGCGCTTGGCATTTTCCTGTGGGTTGGTAATAGGGTTGTATTTGGAAGGATTCTGCGTAATAGCTGCTAAAACGGCACATTCCGATAAGGTAAGATCAGAAACATCCTTGCCAAAATAACGTTCCGAGGCAACACCGACACCTAAAGTATTTTGTCCGAGGTTGATCGCATTCAGATAATTTTCTAATATCCAGTCTTTATCTACTACTTTTTCCAGCTGCAGGGCGAGGTATTGCTCCTGAAACTTTCGCTCGAATTTGTCTGCCATGGAGGATTCGCTTGTCCAACTGGTAAAGACGGTATTTTTCAAAAGCTGCTGTGTGATGGTACTGGCACCTTCTGAAAAATGAAAACCGGATGCAACACCTTTTACTCCGGCACGGATGATACCTGTTACATCAATACCATTGTGCTCATAAAAACGCTCGTCTTCAATGGCAACAAATGCATACTGCAGATTTTTTGGTATCTCATCAATCGTAACGGCACGCCGGTTAGATCCCGATGCCACTAATGTAGCAGTCTGATTGCCGTTTGCATCTAAAACCGTGGATAAGAAACCGGTAGGAGTAGCGACGATATCATCAATTGTTGGAGCGGAGGCAATGATTCCCCGAATGATTCCAACACCGGAACATACTCCGATCACCATGAAGGCAAATACACATATAAGCAGCGACTTACAAAAAATCACGTAAAATTTTTTGCGAATCATGGTACTTTTGGAAATCAGTTCTTTTTCGCGCTTTTGCGTACTTTTCTTTCCATAATTCATTTTAGGTCTCCTTTTTGTAATAAAAATAAGCTATGAAATTACAATACTATTTATAGTCAGAACGAACCATCATCATATTATAGCAAAGAAATGTGTCAGAATAAAGGAAAAACTGAAAATACAGGCTTTCTTCATTTATTTTTAAGAATTGAATTTCGAAAAAAAACATGATACCATAGGAACACGCAGAGAATGTGAGAGGTTGATTTACCTATTTATATATAGAAATATTTGATTCATTAAAATGACAGAAAACAGTCTGAAAGATGAGTGACAGGAGGGACAGGCATGAAAACAGTATATGCCGGTGGAGAGGCAGAGATTATAGAAAAAAAATCAAGGTTTATTGCAACAGTGCGTCCTGTCTCATCCGAAGAAGAAGCAACCGCATTTATTGCAGAAATGAAAAAAAAATACTGGGATGCCAGACATAACTGTTCTGCTTTTGTAATTGGAGACAGACAGGAGTTGAGCCGTTGTTCAGATGATGGGGAACCTGCACAGACAGCAGGCAGACCGATGCTTGATGTATTATTGAAAGAAGATATCCACAATGTGGCTGTTGTGGTTACGAGATATTTTGGTGGAGTGCTCCTTGGAACGGGCGGACTTGTGCGTGCATATCAGAAATCTGTCCAGGAAGGACTTGCAGCAAGTGTCATTATTGATAAAAAAGAAGGACGCAGACTTTCCGTAGGGACGGATTATACCGGACTTGGAAAATTACAGTATCTGATTGCACAAAATGGGCTGACACTTATTGATACCGTTTATACCGAAAAAGTGGAGCTGCTTTTGATGGTTCCATCCGGGATGCAGGAACAGACAGAGAAAGAAATTATCGAGGCAACCAATGGAAAAGCTGATATTTCCTGGGGAGAGATGGTGTTATATGCGATGGTCGGAGAAAAATTGCAACTTTTTTAAAAATTTAAAAATTTTTTCAAAAAAACAGTTGACAAAAATATTATACTCATATATAATAGCTATTGTTGACGGCGCGAAACGCTAGAGACAAGATAAAGGGCTATCGCCAAATGGTAAGGCAACGGACTCTGACTCCGTCATTTCAAGGTTCGAATCCTTGTAGCCCTGCTAACAAGACCTCAGCAGTGAGACTGCTGAGGTTATTTTTTTGCCCGGAGAGACGCAGAATTGTGCGGCTTTCCGGGCTTTTTTGTCTGGATGAATCAGCAAAAGCTGGGATCAAAGGGAAAATGCTCTGTAGGAACGGAGTACGGCAATTTCCTGCAAAATAAGAGGAAATTTGAATGGATAGGTCAATTCATAGGTCAATCGAAAATGCCGGGAAACATAGATTTTACTGGTGCGAGGGATATGGAAAGGGCAGCGCAAATGCATCAAGTGATGTGGATTTATTGGTCGACAGTGGACTAAAAGGTTTAAAGTTTGTTGGATTGATTGAGGCATTGCGGGCGGCATTAGATAGGAAAATGGATGTTTTTGATGTTTCTCACGTGGAGAAGGGAACGGAAATTGACCATGAGATCGCAGAAACCGGGGTAAAGATTTATGAAAAATGATGTTATTAGAAATTAAATAGGTTAATTGCAATATCATAAATTAATTTTGTAAGTGAACCCTGCCAGTGATGAAGATGCTGTCAGGGTTATTTTTAATTCATAGGAAAATACGTCCCATGAATCAAAAAGCCCTCCGGGCAGGATGTGCAATCTCGCGGAAAAGAAGTTAGTTGTAAACAGCACCGCTAGAGCGTGAAAGAGAAGCTGTGTTATTTAGTCAGGCTGCTGTTTCTTAAAACATATTCTGAAACCGCATCTCGTGGAATTTTCCATATTCTTCCGATTCTAAATGCATGGATCTGATTGGTGTTTAACAGATGGTATGCAGTATTTTTTCCAATTGCGAGCATGTCGCAGAGATCATCAATGGTTATTAAACCATCGTAGCTGTTGAACATGATTATAAAAATCCTTCCTTTATTATTGTATTACATTTATGTTTGAAAATTATTTTTTATTTTTTGCAAACAAATAAGTAATCCTGAATTATTCACGGAACAGTATCTGAACTGATAACTGTACCATGAATCCCCAAATTGACCCATGTAGCCTAAACATCGCTCAACCAATCTCCAAAAAGGGTATAAAATCCCTGTAGCAGAGTCCTGAGCGGTTATTAAGCTGTCAAGGTTCGTTAATAGTTGCTATTCCAGCTGTACATTCAGCTTACCGATATTTGAAAGTGTCTCATAGAATTCATTCTTATAAGGGCAGCTGCTACACAGCTTGAATGTGATATATCTTGCTGAACGAATTACTTTTGCAGCAATCTTCAGCAGTTTTAAACGGACGGTATCTATGCGTTGTTTTCGCATGTTTGCTGATAACGCCAATCGTCTAAACCAATTAAATATGTTATACGCAAGAGCGTGTACCTGAAGTCTGTTTGCATTTACGATTCTGGTATGACTGCTTACGGAAGCAAAATCAAAACCGGATTTGCTTTCTTTGATAAAGTTTTCCATCAGACCTCGCTTGCAGTAAAATTTGATAAGATACTCTGGTGCGGAATCCATGTTTGTGACAACAAATGTGTACATGTAAACCATCTGGTTTTCCGGCTTTTCAACCTTGCATACCACACGCCTTTCATAAGGCCATGACTTTGCTTTGTACATGAATTCACCATAAACTACCGCATAATCCACTTTGTTATTTCTGGTGATTTCATTAAGTTCATCCACAAAATAGGATGCTTTTTCACGGAGAAGACCATTCTCCTTCAGCCGGATCACATAGCTTGTGCCGTTTTCTTCACACTGCTTATAAAGATCAGGAGTCGCAAAACCACTATCACCACGAAGCAGAATACGGATTGCAGGATAATCATTCTGGTATTCATCCAGTATCGGCTGCAGGAAGTCAACCACTCCTGTACAGGAATACTGTGTTCCATCACGAAGCTGTACTTTTATCAGATCTCCAGTCATTCCGTCATAACAGACAAGCGGATGATAACCATTGCTTTGATAATGAAAGTTAAAGGCTCTGCCTTCCTGTCTGCCGTATGCATCAAGAAGGGTGGAATCCAGATCCAGAATAACAGCCGATGGCATCTGAATACTGTAAATTTTCTTCCGAAGCACTCTGGCAATCGCAAGGAACTGGTTTAAGGTATCTTCATCCATACGGTTAAAGAATCTCGATACCGTAGGCTGTGATGCAAGCGCATCTTTTTCAAGTACAGACTTGAATACCGGATCATTGGTCAGTTCATCGGAAGCATCATCTTCGAAATAACCGGCAATGATCATATATATCATCTGGAGCAGATTTTTCTGATCCGTGTGATATCTGAATAATGCAGGATCATTGGTCTTGAAAGTTTTGTCTAAAAGCTTATCAATACCAAGCTTGCTTATGAATTCTTTGATAAGAAGCAGACCTGCATCGGAGGAGAGATCTCCTCCATCAAAATTTATTTTTATCTGTCTATTGCTTTCTAAGGCTAAGGTGTTTACAATACTCATAAAGGGCTCCTTTGGGTTATTTTTTAAGATTCGACACCTTAATTTTACCACAAATGGATGCTCTTTTTTCATTCATCTGATAGGTGAAAAGCAATATTCAGTTAAAATATAGAAACTATGTGGTTTTCAGCCACTTTCACGGCTGTGCCGTGAATAATATAGGTTATATATATATTTTCCCAAAAAAACTTTCCGAAGGAAATAATTGACTTGTTTCAATCATTTGATTTAGATGAGGATGAGAAAAGGAGATATTTGATAACAATGAATAGTTTCATATCAAGCGCAAGCCGTTTTAGACTAAGTGAAGCTGAGTGGAAAAATCATAGAAAGGAGAATTGGAGTGATGTGAATTACGAAAAATATATAGAAAATAATGGGTATTGGAAACTTATTAGTAAAGGTATGTAGAAAATGGCGAATGCAATGAGTAACGTTATCTATATATTTAACGGAAAAGATATTACGATGAATAATATGTCCTTGTAGCCCTGCCTTTTGTTTTATTTTACTGGTGTGTGGGGAGATGTATGTTTTGGGAGTATCATTGAAAGGGGTTCGTATTGTAAAGGACATAAAAATAGCATATAATAATAAGTGTAGAAATGAAACATATTTTATTGAAAGAAAGGGCGGGCGGCATTAGATAAGAAAATGGAAGGAAAGAAGGTGAAAGAACATGCCACAAGGAATTCAATCTGAATTGGATGAGTTTGTAACACTCGTAAAACAATATTTTGGGAAAAATCTGAAAAGTATTATAGTGTATGGTTCATATGCCAGAGGAGATTATAATGAGAGTTCGGATATTGATATTATGATTTTGGTAACTCTATCAGAAAATCAGATAAAACAATCTGAGAACCATATATATGATGATGCATTTGATTTAGAGTTAAAATATGGGAAAGTGCTTTCGCCGGTTATTAAAAATCAGGAATTTTTTGAATATTGGTCAGATACACTTCCATTTTATCGTAATGTAAAAACAGAAGGGGTGCAGGTTGCATGACAGATAAACAAAAAGATTTGTGTCTGTATAGAGTGTCTCAGGCAGAAGATACAAAAAGAAGTGCACAGTTGTGTATGGAAAATCATTTGTTTAAAGATGCGATTAACAGATCATATTATGCGGCATTTTATGCTGTGAAGGCTGTGTTGGCTTTAGCAGATACGGATTTTAAGAGGCATAAAGATGTCGTTGCTTATTTTAATAAAGAATATGTTGCAGCAGGTATTTTCCCTAGAGAAATAGGTCGTTTGCTTGCGCGCCTCCAGAAAAAAAGAGAAACGAGTGATTATGATGATTTTTATATTGCATCAAATGAAGAGGTAGCGGAACAAATGGAAGCAGCTGGAAATATATTAGAGGCGATAAAAGCATATTTAAGAGAGAATGCAGTTATTGAATAATGTATAGTAAATGCGGATTGGTCAATCAATAGGTCAATTTCTCCCATCCCACCCTTACAACCCTTGATTTTACAGGCAGAACAACCCCTGACATTACGGACTCTGACTCCGTCATTTCAAGGTTCGAATCCTTGTAGCCCTGCTAATAAGACCTCAGCAGTGAGAACTGTTGAGGTTTTTTGTGCAATAGGAAATTTCGTTGAAATTCCTTGTTACATAAAAAGCCTTACGGGCAGGATATACGGCTGCAGGCAGAAAATTTTTAATATCCCTACCATAACGCCTCAAAATGTGGTAGCATAACAAAAGAACAATACAGCAAATCAGTCAGAGAAGTTTAAAAATACCTGGAAATGAGGCATTTTATGTATAGTTTTAACAGCCGTGTGCGTTACAGTGAAGTGAACAGTGAAAAAGAACTGACATTACCGTCATTACTGGATTATCTGCAGGATTGCTGCACTTTTCAGTCTGAGGATCTGGAAATTGGTGTGGATTATCTTGCGAAAGAACAGGTGGCATGGGTACTATCTTCCTGGGAGATAAAAATTTACAGATATCCGCAGATGGGGCAGCATATTAAGGTCAGTACATGGCCGTATGCATTCCGTGGATTTTATGGATACCGGAATTTTCGGATTGAGGGAGACGATGGTATAATATTTGCTGAGGCAAATTCAGTATGGGTGTTTATGGACACAGAAAAAATGCGGCCGGCGCGCATATCAGAGCGGATGAAAGAAATTTATACACCGGAGATTAATGATGAGATACCGGGAGAATGGGCAGACCGGAAAATCAGTTTACCAGATGATGCGGTAAAGAAAAGTGTGAAAAAGGAACCGGTACGTGTCTCACGTTTTTATATCGATACAAATCATCATATGAATAATGGCAAATACATTCTGGTAGCGGAAGAGTATCTGCCGGAACAGGTTGTGGTTTGCGGACTTCGTGCGGAGTATCGTAAGTCGGCAATGTTAGGAGACATGTTGTATCCGGTTGTCACGATGGAAGGGAAAGAGATCACAGTTACTCTTGCGGATGAAAAAGGTGCACCATATGCGGTCATCTGCTTTCAGATTCAGAAAAAAGAAAGGCAGTCATAAAATATGAGATTAGGTGAATATCAGAAACTTGTTGTAATAAAAAAAGTAGAATTTGGCGTATATCTTGCAGAACATATGGAGGATGAGACCCGTGTGCTGCTGCCGGAAAAACAGGTGCCGGAAGGAACGAAGATCGGAGAAGAACTCCGGGTGTTTTTATATAAAGATTCCAAAGACAGGCTCATTGCGACGACAAATGCACCTAAGCTGACATTGGGTGGACTTGCGGTGCTGACTGTAAAAGAGGTCGGAAAGATTGGTGCATTTTTAGACTGGGGACTGGAAAAAGATCTGTTTCTTCCTTATAAAGAGATGACCGTTAAGGTTCAGCCGGAAGATGAGATTTTAGTGACGTTATACATTGATAAGAGCAGACGTCTGTGTGCAAGCATGAAGCATCTGTATGATCTTCTGTCACTGGAATCACCGTATCATACCGGCGATATTGTAAATGGCCGTGTCTATGAGTTCAGCGATAATTTTGGAACATTTGTTGCGGTAGATGATCAGTATTCCGCCATGCTTCCATCTTTTGAAGATCATAGCACGCTCCGTATCGGTGATGTCATCGAGGCAACCGTGACCAATGTAAAGCCTGATGGGAAATTAGATATTACGATGCGGCAGAAAGCCTATCTTCAGATGGATGCAGATGCCAAAAAGGTCATGCAGGTGATTGAAGAATTTGCAGGTGTGCTCCCATTTACGGACAAATCTTCACCGGAGGTCATCAAGAGAGAGACTGGCCTTAGCAAGAATGCGTTCAAGAGAGCGGTCGGGAAGACTTTATAAAGAACGCCGGATAGAGATCAATGAAAAATCGATCCGTAAAATTGATTAATTTAAAAGCATATGCTATGATAGGAAAAAATTGACAGAAAGAAGGAAAATATTATGAAAAAAGTCATCAGTACAGACAAGGCACCGGCAGCAATTGGACCATATTCACAGGCGATCGAAGTAAATGGAATGGTTTATACATCAGGCATTATTCCGGTTGTACCGGAAACCGGTGAAATCCCGGAAGGTTCTGTTGCACAGGCAAAACAGGCACTGACAAACCTTTCTAATCTGTTGGAAGCAGCTGGAACCAGTATGGCAAATGTTGTTAAGACGACTGTTTTTATCAAAGAGATGAATGATTTTGGTGCAATTAACGAAGTATATGCAACATTTTTTGACGGAGCATTTCCATCCAGAAGCTGTGTGGAAGTTGCACGTCTGCCCAAAGATGTTATGCTTGAGATTGAGGCTATTGCTGTAAAATAAAGCAAAGCCATAAAAAGCATAGTCACTGTATCCTAGATCAGCTCTTATGAATTAACATGAAAAATCCCAGTACAGATGGTGTGATTCCCATCTGTACCGGGATTTTTTATTCTGCCGACATGATATATAATCTCTGATTTATAGATTGATTAAATATAGACGTCAATATTTCCACCAAGTCCCGGTGTTACGGAACGTTCCATCATCTGAACCATAGCGGTGCCCATTTCCTGCGTCATATCGAGCTGCTGGCTTAATAGTTCAGTAGAAACCGCATAGGAAAGGCTGGTCTGACTGACAGAAGAGCCTGCGTCGTAGGACTGTAATGTACTAAGTGCCGGCGTCATACCTGAAATATCCATACTGCACCTCCTGAAAAAATATTTATAACCTTATTATGACAGGAATCTATGGAAAAGACAAGCCATTTCCATGAAAAGACAAGCCATTTCCATGAAAAGATAAGCTATTTCCATGAAAAATTGAATAAAAAGAAATGTAATATTTTAGTAAAATTCACGGTTAATACAGGTTGACATGGAAATATGCCTTTGTTATAATAAACACGTAATAAATGTAACAAATTCGTAACAAACGATGAAATAGTTTTATAGTTGCGAAAACATGAAAACTCAGTTGGAGGCTTTTCGTAAATGAAGAAGAGAATGGTAAGAATTACAGGCTGTCTTTTAGCAGGAGCATTATCAATTGGCAGCTTTGGGTTAAATACATATGCAGCCCCGGTCGCAGGTGTTTCAAGTGTGACTGCAGCTGAAATTGCAGAGGGACAGACACCTGCAGCAGGTGTTTCACAGGCTTTGGCACAGTGCCTTGCAGACAGCAATGATGCAGCAGCTCAGGCAGCAGCAGAGCAGGCAGAGCAGGTCAGTGAGAATGAGACACCGGTTGTTGCTTCTGAATATACAGATATTGCGATTGCGCAGGTTGATAATTATGTAAATGTTCGTTCAGAGCCAAATACAGACAGTGAGGTACTTGGTAAGCTGTACAATAATTCCGCAGGAACAATCCTTGAGACAACAGATAACGGTTGGTATCGTATTAAGTCCGGTAATGTTGATGGATATGTAAATTGCGAATATGTAGTACCAAATGATGAGGAACTGGCAAAGAAAGTCAGTACTAAATACGCAAAGGTCAACACCACAACACTCCATGTAAGAACAGAGCCGTCCACAGATGCAAGTATTCTTACCATGGTTCCGGTTGGAGATGACCTGGTTGTTACAGATGATGAGTCTGTGGAAGGCTGGGCAAAAGTTACCACCGAAGAGGGTGATGGCTGGGTACATAAAGATTATGTAGATATTACGATCGAGTTTGTACAGGCTGAGTCTAAAGCAGAAGAAAAAGCAAGACTTGCAAAAGAGGAAGCAGAGCGTGAGGCAGCTGATGCAGCAGCAAACGCAGCAAGAAAGAAAGCAGATGGCAAGTTATCTTCATCAAAGAATTCTGGAAGCTCAAAGAGCTATGCAGCAGCAGGAAGTTCTAACGGACAGGCAGTTGCAAGTTATGCATCCCAGTTTATCGGTAATCCATATGTATACGGTGGAACAAGCCTGACAAACGGTGCAGACTGCTCTGGTTTTGTTATGAGTGTATATGCAGCATTTGGTGTAGGTCTTCCTCATTCTTCCAGTGCATTAAGAGGGGTTGGATATGGGGTAAGTCTATCAGATGCACAGCCGGGAGATATTGTATGCTACAGTGGACATGTTGCTATTTATGTTGGTGGTGGTACGATCGTTCATGCAAGTACGCCGTCAAGTGGTATCAAGTTCTCCAATGTAAATTACAGAAGTCCGATCTGTGTAAGAAGAATTTTCTAATTTATGATAAGAACAGCTATTGTCTTAGGATAATAGCTGTTTTTTTAATTCATAGGAAATTACGTCCTATAAAGAAAAAGTGGAGTATACAACATGCACAAAATATCATGGCGCAAAAAAAGTAATAAACAAAGGGAGAAAGTTATCCCAAAAGTTGTCCACTGTTAAAATGCCCTAAAAACGTGGA
Source organism: Roseburia rectibacter (assembly GCF_014287515.2). Lineage (NCBI taxonomy): Bacteria > Bacillati > Bacillota > Clostridia > Lachnospirales > Lachnospiraceae > Roseburia > Roseburia rectibacter. The sequence continues at coordinate 3,575,817 of NZ_CP092473.1, read as the reverse complement.
AAAATAAAGTTATACACGAAGTTATCCACGTTATCCACATTTTTGGTGTAAAAAAACATGGTTTACATAGTAAAAAAATCGAATATTTGTTTTGTGTATAAATCATAAAGTTTGCCATAAAATAAAAAACTGTGGAAAAGATATTGACTTTTTAAATATGAAAAAAGATTACAATACTTGAGAAAATATCTGATAATTCAGAAAAAAGATTCGAAATAATTAAAATGTGAAAAAAGCGGTTGACATTTGAAAAAAGAGTGCTAAACTATGTGGCATACAGATAAATAGAACAAATGCAGTGAACAGAATACCGTTATTGGAAGGCAATGCATTACAGAGAGTCGTTGGCTGGTGGAAAATGACATGCATCTTTTGATAATATCCTCTGCAAGCAGTACGCCGAAAGCCATCAGGTCAGTAAGCGGCACCGGAGCTCTTCCGTTACAGAGAGACCTGTTAGGGATATTTGTGTATGATAGATGCACGATAGGCATATGTATATGTGTGATATGATATATACATATATGGTACACAGAATATATGATGGGGCAGAGAGGTCATGGGAACATGGCAAGAAAAGTGGTATCGCGGAAGTATAGGCTTTCGTCTTTTGGATGTATAAACATCTATCAGACGAAAGTCTTTTTATTTATCTGAAAAAAAAGAAAGGAGTTGTCTGCAGTGTGCAGACGGTAAGAGGTTATGAATGGATTAGTAATTGTTTTAATTGGAATTGTAGCACTTGCAGCAGGATATCTGCTGTATGGAAGGTGGCTTGCAAAAAAATGGGGGATCGACCCGAATGCAAAAACACCTGCCTATACACATGAGGACGGACAGGATTATGTACCGTCATCAAAATTTACCGTATTTTCACATCAGTTTTCTTCCATCGCAGGAGCAGGACCTGTTACTGGACCGATCTTAGCATCCGTGTTTGGATGGGTACCGGTTCTGTTATGGCTGATCATCGGTGGATTGTTCTTCGGTGCCGTACAGGATTTTGGCGCACTGTATGCATCCGTAAAGAATGAAGGAAAATCGATGGGAATGATCATTGAGAAATATATCGGTAAGACAGGACGAAAATTATTCATGCTGTTCTGCTGGCTGTTTACACTGCTTGTTATCGCAGCATTCACTGATATGGTAGCAGGAACATTTAATGGTGTCGGATTAGACAGCGCAGGAACTGCTTATGCAAACTCAGCAGCAGCATCTATTTCGATGTTATTTATCGTTGTAGCTGTTATCTTTGGCGTGATCCAGAAGCATGTTGGAAAAATGAATGAATGGGTAAAAGCAGTTGTTGCGATCGCTCTTTTAGTTGTGATGTTTGCAGTTGGTATGAAACTTCCAATCTATGCTTCAAAGACAGCATGGATCTACATCATCATGGCATACTTGTTCCTGGCATCTGTTCTTCCAATGTGGCTTCTGATGCAGCCGAGGGATTACATGACAACATTTATGCTGCTCGGTATGATTATCGGTGCAGTTGTCGGAGTTGTCGTTGCACATCCGCAGATGCAGTTAAATGCATTTAATGGGTTTAATGTAAATGGAAGTGGATTATTCCCGACATTATTTGTTACGATCGCCTGTGGTGCAGTTTCCGGTTTCCATAGCCTTGTATCTTCCGGTACTTCTTCTAAGACAGTCAGCAATGAAAAAGATATGCCGATGATCGGCTATGGCGCAATGGTAGTAGAATCATTACTTGGTATTGTGGCACTGGTAGTTGTCGGAGCCGTTGCAGTCGGTGGAACAAAACCTGAGGGAACACCGTTTGCAATTTTCTCTTCCGGTGTTGCCGGCTTCTTAGAGAAACTTGGTGTTCCGGTTCAGGTTGCAACTGTATTTATGACTATGTGTGTATCGGCACTTGCATTAACATCACTTGACTCTGTAGCGAGAATCGGACGTATGTCTTTTCAGGAACTGTTTTATGGAGACAGCACCGATCCAGAAAAGATGACACCTGCACAGCGTGTACTGACCAATAAATATTTTGCGACAGTGATCACATTATTCTTCGGTTATCTGCTGACACTTGGCGGATACAATAATATCTGGCCGTTATTTGGTTCTGCAAACCAGCTCCTTGCAGCAATGGTATTGATCGCACTGGCTGTGTTCTTAAAGACAACAGGAAGAACCGGATGGACACTTTACATACCAATGTTCGTAATGCTGGCAGTTACATTTACAGCCCTGGTGCAGAAAACGATTGCACTGGTATCAAATATTGCCGCACACAATGCAACGTTTTTAGTGGATGGATTACAGCTTATTGTCGCACTTTTACTTATGATATTAGGTGTTCTGGTTGCATATAGCTGCTTAAAGAAACTGTTTACAACAGCCAAAAATTCAGAGCAAAAATAAGATACGGTTAGTATTTCTTGAAATATTACCCCATGTCTGCTATACTGTTCGCGTATATTTTTTCAATATATGGAAATGAATATGGGTGTAAAATGATTAAGAAGATAGATATTCTTGGAATACAACTGGACAATTATACAGTGCGGGAAGCAATCATGCGCGTGGAAGCCTGGTATGATAATAATGTGTTAAATGTTATCGAGATGGTTTCCATGCAGATGCTTACCGAGTCGGAAACAGATCCTGTGTTAAAAGAGGTGATCTCAACCCTTGATCTGGCAGTGATCGGAGAGAAAGGAATCCTTCAGGCGGCGGGAGTCGATACGATGCAGAGGATTCGAGAAACAGAAGAAAATGATTTTTCAGATGAATTTTTAAAGCGTGTGGAGCGTAACCGTAAATCTGTTTTTGTTATTGGAGAAACACAGGAGGCTGTTGATGAATTAATACAGGAACTTAGTGAGGAATATCCCAAGCTGGTACTGGCTGGTGCTGCTGCGACGGAAAACTGCGTTGGAGATCTTGAGGGTGTGATCAATGAGCTGAATGCTGCAACACCGGCTGTGATCATTTCGATCATTCCATCCCCAAAACAGGAACATTTCCTTGTAGAACACCGTGATAAGATCAATGCGAATTTATGGTATGGAATCGGCGGATTTGAAGTTCACCGGAAAAGATCAAAGATCAAAGGTTTTTTCTTTAATCTGATTCAACGTATCAGATTAAAAAACAGTATTGAAAAGTATGAAAGCTGAGGTTTGGTATGCAGAAGTTTTTATATAAAAGATCTCTGGTCTGGGATTATATCCTTATGCTGGTGGGAACGGCATTGATCGCAGTGAGTATTCAGTGTGTTTATGATCCGGTCAGTATGGTAACAGGAGGATTTACCGGTCTTGCAATCATTATAAAAGATGTGACTGGCAGACTGATTCCGGGTGGTGTTCCTTTATGGCTGACGAACCTTGTGCTTAATGTGCCGTTATTTTTAGCTGCTTTTAAGATCAAGGGGAAACGTTTTATCTGGAGAACGATCGTTGGAACACTTCTTCTTTCCCTCTGGCTTTATATACTGCCTCTTATCGATCTTACTGATGGTGATTATGTGCTGGCAGCGATTTTCGGCGGCTGTATTGGCGGTGTCGGAATGGGACTTGTGCTGCTGGCAAAATCAACAACCGGTGGAACGGAGATGGTGGCGACCCTGATCCAGCATTACTATAAACATTATTCCGTGGTACAGATCATACAGTTTTTAGATGGAGCGGTTGTGATCGCCGGACTGTTCGTGTTTGGTGTACATGTGGCATTGTATGCGATCGTTGCAATTTTTGTGACAAGCAAAGTGTCAGATGCGCTGATGGAAGGTTTAAAGTTTTCAAAAGCTGCATTTATTATCACAGACCATTATGATCAGGTGGCAAAACGTATCATGACAGAGTTAGAGCGCGGCGTGACAGGGCTTCACGCAAAAGGAATGTATTCCGGTGCGGAAAAATGCATGCTTTACTGTGTGGTTTCGAGAAAAGAGATTGTTCAGGTAAAAGAGATCGTAAGCGAAGTGGATCCGGATGCATTTGTAATTGTTTCAGATGCAAGAGAGGTACTCGGTGAGGGATTCCAGGAGCAGATGTCCTGAAAATTTTCTTTGTGAACTATGTACACTGTAAAAAATGGGAAAAAAGCAGGATACATTGAGGAAGTGCATAAAAAATATGCATTTCCTCTTTCTTTTTTTGCTGTTTTGCATTAAAATAGAATTTAGGTATTTTTAAGTGGGGACAATGGGTATATTTTTATTGTGAAAGTTGCCCATGCGTGCAATGGAGGTTATGTACTGTGGCATACAGAAATTGACAGCTGATGTACACAGCAGCCCGATTTGCCGGGTGTGTTTCAAATGAAACGAAGATAGAAGGAGCGGAGCTTATGATTTCAAATCAGATACTTCAAAATACAATTGATGGGTTGAAAGGAATTACCCGCATTGATTTATGCATTATTGATGTAGAGGGGAAGGTGCTGGCTGCTACATTTCCGGAAGCAGACAAATATATGGAGCCGGCGCTTGCGTTTGTGGAATCTCCTGCAGACAGCCAGGTTGTAAACGGCTATCAGTTTTTTAAGGTGTTTGACGATCATCAGTTAGAATACATCCTGCTTGCCAACGGCGACAGCGATGACGTCTATATGGTGGGGAAAATTGCCAGTTTCCAGATCCAGAATCTTCTGGTAGCATATAAAGAGAGATTTGATAAAGATAACTTTATCAAGAATCTGCTTTTGGATAACCTGCTTTTGGTTGATATTTACAATCGTGCCAAAAAACTGCATATTGATACGGAAGTCAGACGTGTTGTTTTTATCGTGGAGACTAACCGCGACAAAGATGGTAATGAACTTGAACGTATTCGTGGCATTTTTGGAGGAAAGACCAAAGATTTTGTCACCGCAGTCGATGAGAAAAACATTATCGTTGTAAAAGAAGTAGGCGAGAACGAGGGATACGAAGAGATGAATAAGACCGCCGAGGTCATTGTAAATCTGTTCCGTTCTGATTCGGACAGTGATGTACATGTGGCATACGGTACGATCGTCGGAGAGATCAAAGAAGTATCTCGTTCCTATAAAGAAGCAAGAATGGCACTTGATGTAGGCAAGATTTTCTTTGAGGAAAAAGATGTTATTGCTTACTCTACACTAGGAATCGGACGTTTGATCTATCAGCTCCCGATTCCACTCTGCAAGATGTTTATCAAAGAGATCTTTGATGGTAAATCACCGGATGAGTTCGATGAGGAGACACTTACAACGATCAATAAGTTTTTTGAGAACAGCCTGAATGTTTCCGAAACTTCCAGACAGCTTTATATTCACCGTAACACATTGGTATATCGTCTGGACAAGCTGCAGAAAGCAACCGGACTTGATCTGCGTGTTTTTGAAGATGCCATTACTTTTAAGATCGCACTTATGGTAGTAAAATACATGAAGTACATGGAGTCGTTAGACTACTAGAAATGGAGATTGCTATGATTAAGTTAGAACATGTCAGCAAGTCGTACTCTGCAGGAATACCTGCGCTTAATGACGTGAGTCTTAACATTGAAGAAGGAGAATTTGTATTCATCGTCGGGGACAGTGGTTCCGGAAAATCTACGCTGATTAAACTTTTATTGAAGGAACTTGAACCGACGGAGGGTACGATCACAATAAACGGTCAGAAATTAAATAAGATCAGGCGAAGACAAATCCCGAAATTCCGTCGTAAGATAGGCGTGGTATTTCAGGATTTCCGCTTGTTAAAGGATCGTAATATTTATGATAATGTTGCATTTGCACAGAAAGTCATCGGAGAATCCACGCGTTCCATCAAAAAGAATGTTCCTTTGATGCTTTCCATGGTAGGACTGGCAGCAAAATACCGCTCATATCCGAAACAGTTGTCCGGTGGTGAGCAGCAGAGAGTTGCAATCGCAAGAGCACTTATCAATAAACCGAAGATTCTTCTGGCAGATGAACCAACCGGTAATCTGGATAACAATAATGCCTGGGAGATCATGAAGCTGATGGAAGAGATCAATAACAATGGTACAACGGTTGTTGTTGTTACCCATAACCTTGAGATCGTAAAAGCCATGAATAAACGTGTTATTACCATGCAGAAAGGTGTAATCGTGGATGACAGTGATACAGCCAGCAGTATTGTGACTGGTGATAATGCTATCAGCCGCAGCCTGACGGAACGCGATGTATTAAAACGCGAGGGAGATTACGATTATGAGGATTAGTACTTTTTTTTATACGATTAAACAGGGACTGGTCAACATCTGGAAAAATAAGATGTTTTCACTCGCATCCATTGCGACGATGACAGCGTGTATCTTTTTGTTTGGTCTTTTTTATTCAATCGTGACCAATTTTCAGGCAATGGTAAAAGATGCCGAATCCGGCGTGGCGGTCACAGTATTTTTTGATGCAGGTATATCAGAACAGCGCATTGAGGAAATCGGTGATCTGATCAAGCAGCGCGTTGAGGTATCCCATTGTGAATATACGTCTGCGGATGAAGCCTGGGAAAGTTTTAAAGATGTTTATTTTGATGGTAATGAAGATGCGGCTTCAAGTTTTGCTGGTGATAATCCGCTTGCCAATTCTGCAAGTTATTCTATCTATATGAATGATATATCAATGCAGAGTACGTTAGTAACTTATTTAGAGTCCATAGATGGAATACGATCTGTAAAACAGTCTGAAATGGTAGCGCATACACTGACTGATTTTAACAGTCTGATCGGTTATATTTCTGCGGGAATTATTCTGATTTTGCTTGGTGTTGCAATTTTCCTCATCAGCAATACGATCACGGTCGGTATTTCCGTGCGCAGGGAAGAAATTGGAATTATGAAACTGATCGGTGCAACGGATTATTTTGTCCGTGCCCCGTTTGTGGTTGAGGGAATCGTGATCGGGTTGATCGGAGCGGCGATTCCGCTTGGTATTTTGTATGTTTTATATGAGAAGATTATATTATATATTGGAGATAAGTTTAAATTTATCAGTAATATGATACAGTTCTTAAGTGTGGATCAGGTATTCCACACATTGGTTCCTGTGGCATTGTTACTTGGTGTTGGTATTGGATTTATTGGAAGCCGGATTACAATCCGCAAACATTTAAAGGTATGATAATTAATAAAAGTCAATGGATACACAGGATAACGGCTGTATTACTGATTGCGATGATCGGTGTGGCTGCCACAGTGCAGATAACACCGGCAGCAGAAAACAGCAGTGCAAAGAAAAGTGAAAATACATCCACATCTTTAAAAGAAGCGCAGCAGGAAAAAGCAGCGTTGGAAAAGGCTTTGGAAGATGCAAAACAGACCATAAACGAGCTCAAAGAGTCCAAAGGGGATGTGCAGGAAAAAGTAAATGACCTGAATACGCAACTAATGAATATTTCAAGTCAGATCACTGCACTCGAAAACCAGCTTGCGCAGAAGAATCAGGAGCTGACTGAGAAAAAAGACCAGATCGAGGATACGAAAAGTCAGCTTGAAGATGCAAAAAAGCAGGAAGAACAGCAGTATGCGGATATGAAAGTGCGCATACAGTTTATGTATGAAAATGCACAGGAGTCCTACTTTGAGGCACTTTTCAGTTCAGAGAGTTTTTCAGATTTTTTAAATTCTGCTGAGTATATCATACAGATTCAGGAATATGACAGAAAAAAGCTTAACGAGTATCAGGACACAGTGGATTATATTGAGAATGTGGAAAAACAGTTAGAAGAAGACTATGCCACATTAGAGGAAATAAAAAAAGAAGTAGAGCAGGAAAAAGCATCTGTTGAACAGGAAAAGGCTTCGGTTGCAGCACTTATGAAACAGCGTGAGACAGAACTTGCCGGAATTGAGGGAAATATCGATTCGGCACAGAGTGATGCAGATTTCTATGCGGCGGAGATAAAGGCACAGGAGGAAATCATTGCGGAGATCAAGCGTATCGAAGCAGAGAAAGCGGCTGCAGGCAAGCAGGATAATCCATATACAGGAGGAGTTTTCACCTGGCCTTGTCCGAGCAGTACACGTGTGACCAGTGATTATGGAACACGTGTGTCGCCGATGGGAGGTGCTTCTTCCAATCATAAAGGAATTGACATCGGAGCGTCCGGAGGTGCTGCGATCGTGGCGGCAGCGGATGGAACGGTTACGACGGCAGCCTACAGCAGTGCTGCCGGCAATTATGTGATGATCGATCATGGCGGTGGATTATATACTGTATATATGCATGCGTCTGCGCTTCTGGTTTCACCAGGTCAGACAGTATCTGCCGGACAGACGATCGCACAGGTCGGAAGTACGGGTATTTCTACTGGAAATCATTTACACTTTGGTGTATCATTAAACGGAAGCTATGTCAGCCCGTGGAGTTATCTGGGCAGATGATGCGGATGTTTTTGGGACTACCGCAATGCGCGGTGGTCCTTTTTAAATTGGTTGGATTTGGGTGTCAAAAGGTGGCTTTTAATTTTGGGATTGTCAAATTGCATAAGGCAGTGTCTGTTTTGTTCCGTTGTACGAAAATAAGAAAAGCTAAGCTTGCCTGAGCTTAGGTTGTGGCGGAGTGACGTGAACGGCAACAACGAGTCATCCGTGACTCGATGCTGCCTTGTTCTGCCATCCGTGGCAGAACATCACTGTGTATCAACAGGCATACTAAGCTTTTCTAATTTTCTCCCAAAGTCACAAAAGCAGTCTCTGCCTTGTGCAATTTGACAGCCGCTAAGTTGTGAACCACCTTTTGACATCCGAAATCCGAAGCTTCATGGGAAATTTTGTCCCGATGTAGTAGGACAGCGAATCTTCACATATGAATGATATGATAAGTAATGTGGAGTGTAGTATAAAAGGCAATATGAAATAAAAATGCGGCTGGTCACACAACAGGTGTGAATGGCAGCGTAAAACGGCAGCATAAAAATCAACATAAAAACAGCGCAGGAATGGAGACAGAATATGGAAAATAAAAATGAGCAGCAGGTTCCGGAGATTATGCCAGAGCAAATCGGAGAACCGAAGAAAAGCAAAAAAGGACAGATGGCAAAAGGTGTGGCCTACGGTATTGCAGGGACGATTTTCGTTGGATTTGTCGCACTGAGCGTAGTTACAAAAGTAACAGGAGCAAAAATCTACATAACGAATGCATCTGGTAAGACGGACTCGATCCTGGATGCAAAAACGGTTCAGAAGATCAATGAACTGAAAGCATATACAGATATGTACTATTATGACGAGGTGGATGATACCGAATTACAGGACGGACTGTATGAGGGCATGATAAGCAGTCTTGGGGATAAGTATTCCGTCTATTATAATGCAGAAGATTATAAACAGATGCAGGTGAGCACAACCGGACAGTATTATGGAATCGGTGCGGGGTTAAGGCAGGACCCGGATACGATGGTAGTATCAATTTCCAAGATATATGAAGGAACACCTTCGGATGAAGCAGGACTGCTTGCAGATGATGTGATCACTTCGGTTGACGGAACAGATGCCACAAGCATGGAAGTGACGGAACTGGTAAAACTGATCCGTGGTGAGGAGGGGACATCGGTACATTTAGAAGTATACCGTCCTTCTACCGGGGAAAATTTATCTTTTGATGTAGAGCGTAAAAATGTAACACTGCCAAGTGTGTCTTCACAGATGCTTGACGATAATATCGGTTACGTCCATATTGATTCTTTTGAGACAGAGACTGCAGACCAGTTTGAAAAAGCAGTGGCAGAGTTAGATAAAGAGGGAATGAAAGCAATGGTATTGGATGTGCGCTATAATGGTGGAGGACTCGTTACCGCTGTTGTGCAGATCTTAGATGATATTCTTCCGGAAGGCACAGTTGTATACACGGAAGACAAAAACGGTCACCGCGAAACATATACGTCAAGTGGAGACACTTACATGGAATATCCACTTGCAGTGCTGATCAACGGAGACAGTGCAAGTGCATCTGAGATTTTAGCCGGAGCGATCAAAGATTACAAATATGGCACATTGATCGGAACAACTACATTTGGAAAAGGAATCGTTCAGACTATTTTCCCACTTGAAGATGGGGATGCAGTGAAACTTACCACAGCAAAATATTTTACGCCGAATGGAAACTATATCCACGGTGTTGGAATTGATCCGGATATTGAGTTGGAATATGAATATTTAGATCTGGATGGAACGGAATATGATGTAAAATATGATAACCAGATCCAGAAAGCAGTGGAAGTACTCACGGAGGAATTAAACGGAAAATGAACAAAACAGTAATGCGGTTGATTCTGGGAATCATGCTGATATGTTGGATGTTTATCATATTCTGGTTTTCCAATCAGCCAGCGACGGAATCTTCCGAGATCAGCGGTACGATCTCATACCGTCTGGTTGAAGATACAGATGATATTTTTAACTGGGGACTGACAGCAGAACAGATCAGAAAGATAGCAGGAAATATTGAATATCCTATCCGGAAAGCTGCACATATGACAGAATATGCAATTTTAGGATGGATCGCATTCGCATTTTTGGGTTCGTGTGGAATACAGGGGAAAATGCATTATATTGCAGTACTTGGATTCAATTTTTGTTATGCGTCGACAGATGAGATCCACCAGCTGTTTATCCCAGGGCGTTCCGGACAGTTTAAGGATGTCTGCATTGATACAGCGGGAACAGCAATAGGTCTTTTACTTCTTGCGATTCTCTTAAAAATATGGAGAAGGCATTGCGCAAAAAGAGCGCATACTTTACAATAGAAATATATCTTAAATATCAGAAAGAGGTGATACTGTGGTAGAACTTGATCAATTTAAAGTGACCCTGAACACATACAGGGAACCGCTGCAGGAAGTGAGGGATTCACTTTGACCTGGCTAATAAAGAGCAGCGGATCCAGGAATTAGAGAGGGAAATGGAAGATCCCGGTTTTTGGGATGATCCGGTTGTTTCCCAGAAAAAAATGAAAGAATTAAAGAGCATGAAGGATGATGTCGCAACTTATGCATCCTTAAAGACAGAATTTGAGGATATTGAGACATTGATCGAGATGGGATATGAGGAAAATGATGCTTCCCTGATCCCGGAGATCCAGGAAATGCTTGATGAGTTTACGAAGACCTATGAGGGAATCCGTATCAAGACTCTGTTATCCGGTGAGTATGATTCCGATGGTGCGATCGTCTCGTTACATGCAGGAGCAGGCGGTACGGAGTCCTGTGACTGGGCGGCAATGCTTTATCGTATGTATACAAGATGGGCATCGGACAAAGGATTTTCCGTGGAGGTTTTAGATTCTCTTGACGGAGAGGAAGCAGGTATCAAGTCCATTACATTCCAGATCAACGGAGAGAATGCATATGGATACATGAAATCTGAAAAAGGTGTACATCGTCTGGTTCGTATTTCACCGTTTAATGCAGCCGGCAAGCGCCAGACATCGTTTGTATCCTGCGATGTCATGCCGGATATCGAGGAAGATCTTGATGTTGAGATCAATGAGGACGATCTGCGGATCGATACCTACCGTTCAAGTGGTGCCGGCGGACAGCATATCAATAAGACATCCTCTGCAATCCGTATCACGCATATCCCGACCGGAATCGTGGTACAGTGTCAGAATGAGCGTTCCCAGTTCCAGAATAAGGATAAGGCAATGCAGATGTTAAAGGCAAAACTGTATCTGTTAAAGCAGCAGGAAAATGCAGAGAAAGCTGCAGATATCCGTGGCGAAGTGACAGAGATCGGCTGGGGCAACCAGATCCGTTCTTACGTTATGCAGCCATATACGATGGTAAAAGATCACAGAACCGGTGTAGAAACCGGAAATGTAGACAGCGTCATGGATGGAAAGATCGATATTTTTATCAATGGTTACCTGAAATGGCTTTCACTTGGATGCCCGAATGGACTTGGAGGAGACGATGAGTAAGGGAACTGTCACGCTCCTTGTGATTGTCTTTGTTGTCTGCATATCCTGTGGTGCGGGATATGCGGCATACCGGATCGTGCGGGAAAAACTGCGTAGATTGTCCCGCATGGCGTTTGGCACAGATTCCATCACAGAGGGATTAGAACAACAGGCAAAAGAGCTTGCGGTAACACCGAAATCCGTTTCTGCGATGACACGGATTTTTCTGCCGCAGATCCAGAGGGATTTTCCTGATTTTCATATCGAACAGTTTAAGGATAAAGTGGAAAATGCACTCATGCTGGCATTGCAGGCAATCTCTGCCGCAGATGCCGGCATTTTTGAAAGACAGATAAAAGATGGCGTTTCGGAAGAGTTTTTAGCGCAGATCAAAAACAGAATCCGTGAAAATGAGACGGAGTCAGTCACAGAGCACTACGAACAGATACAGATCCATCAGACAGAGATTGCTGATTATGAGAAAAAGCAGGGTACCTGTGTGATTACATTCCAGAGTGCAGTCGGGTATCTGCATTACTGTGAAAAAGCGGGAAAAGTCTTAAGTGGCAGTAAAGAGCTGACGGAACAGACCAGATATAATGTACAGCTTATGTATATTCAGAATGAAAAACTTGCAGGAATGGACAATGCAGTCGGAACTACCTGCCCGAACTGTGGTGCGCCGATTACAAATCTCGGCGCAGCTTACTGTGAGTACTGTGGTTCAGCGGTAACGCTTTTGAACCTGAAAGTATGGACATTACATAGTTTTGATGAGACGGACTACCATCATTCATAACAAAGGATGGAAAACAATGGAGGAAAATCCTCTGCTCCTGCAAAGGCAGTCGCATTTTGCTCCGCAAAACAAGGAGGAAAATCCTCTGCTCCTGCAAAGGCAGTCGCATTTTGCTCCGCAAAACAAGGAGGAAAATCCTCTGCTCCTGCAAAGGCAGTCGCATTTTGCTCCGCAAAACAAGGAGGATTAATTATGGGAATTATCAGAGCGATTACGCAGGCAATCGGTGGAGGTCTAGCCGATCAGTGGTTAGAAGTTTACGAAGCAGATGACATGGGGGACAACACTGTCTTTACGAGCGGTGTGCTGATCCGAAAAGGACAGAACCGGAAGGGAACACCGGATACGGTCAGCAACGGTTCAGTGATCCATGTGTATGATAATCAGTTTATGATGCTTGTAGATGGAGGAAAAGTTGTAGATTACACGGCTGAGCCTGGATATTATAAGGTGGATAATTCATCTATGCCATCCATGTTTAACGGGGAACTTGGAGAAGCGGTAAAAGAAACTTTCAGTCGTATCAAATTCGGTGGTCAGACACCAACGATGCAGAAAGTGTTTTTTATCAATCTGCAGGAAATCAAAGGAATCAAATTTGGTACCAGAAATCCGATCAATTATTTTGACAATTTTTATAATGCGGAACTGTTTTTGCGTGCCCATGGAACATATTCCATTAAAGTTACCAACCCGCTGCAGTTCTATGCGGAAGTCATCCCGAAAAACCAGGATCATGTGGAGATCTCATCCATCAATGAACAGTATCTGTCCGAGTTTTTAGAGGCACTGCAGGCATCAATTAACCAGATGTCAGCAGATGGAACAAGAATTTCCTATGTGACTTCAAAGGCAAGAGAACTTGGAAAGTATATGGCGAATACGCTCGATGAAGAGTGGAACCAGATGCGCGGTATGGAGATCCAGAGTGTCGGTATTGCGAGCGTATCTTATGATGAGGAGTCCCAGAAACTCATCAACATGAGAAATGAGGGAGCAATGCTCGGTGGTGACTTCAATGTAATGCGCGGTATGGCAGTCAAAAATCTGACCGAGGGTGTGCGTGATGCAGGAAGCAATGCAGCAGGAGCCATGAACGGGTTTATGGGAGTCGGCATGGGCATGAATGCGATGAACCAGACGTTGTCAGGACTTGGCGCACTTCAGACACCGCAGGATCAGCAGGGGCAGATGTATGGAAATGCAGCACAGAGCCAGATGGCAGGAGGCATGAATCAGGGGCAGAATGCGGGAGCCATGAACCAGAGCCAGCCAAATCCGGCAGGCAGTGCAGCGGGCACATGGACCTGTGAGTGCGGTCACACCAACACGGGAAAATTCTGCAGTGAATGTGGAAAACAGGCACCTGCACCAAAGAATGAGTGGACATGTGAATGCGGCCATGTCAATACAGGAAAATTCTGCAGTGAGTGTGGAAAACCGGCACCGGCAGCAGAGTGGACGTGTGAATGTGGTCAGGTCAACAAAGGAAAATTCTGCAGTAACTGTGGAAAAGCGAGGAACTAATTATGGCAGTGATCAGTTTTAAATGTCCAAATTGTGATGGAGAACTGATTTTTGATCCTTCCACACAAAAGTATAAATGTGAATATTGTTTCAGTCTGTTTTCACAGGAAGAGTTAGATGCCATGAAGCCGGCACAGACGACGGAACCTCAAAATGCAGATGCTGCGGGCGCAGGAAAAGCATCAGGTAAACCGGAGGATAAGAAGCAGAGCCAGCCGGGAAATAAAGCAGGTAGTGGAGCAGAAAAAGATAACACGGAAAATAAAGAGTCAGATAAAGAAGCAGGGAAGGAAGCTGATGCAGTGACCTATACCTGTCCGAGTTGTGGTGCACAGATTGTGACGGATGCCACTACAGCGGCGACTTTCTGTTATTATTGCCATAATCCGGTCGTGCTTGGCGGACGGCTGGAAGGTAAATTTCTGCCGGATCAGGTGATTCCGTTTTCTGTGTCGCGGGAAGATGCAGAAAAAGGTTTTAAAGATTATGTCTGCAAGAAAAAATTTGTCCCGCGTGCCTTTTATAACAAAAAGCAGGTCGAGAGCATCACAGGTGTATATTTTCCATACTGGCATTACAATACCAGCCTGGAGGGAAAAATGCAAGGCGAGGCGAGAAATGTCCGCGTGTGGCGAACCGGAAACACGGAATATACGGAGACAAAGTATTATCAGGTATCAAGAGAAGGTGATGTAAAACTTGAAAACCTGACGGAAAATGCACTTGGAAAGGCAAATCAGGAGCTGATCTGCGGTGTAATGCCTTATGATTTTAAGGATGTGAAAAAGTTTCAGCTTGGATTTCTGTCTGGATTTCTGGCAGAAAAGCGTGATATTGAAAAAAAACAGATAGAAAAGAAAGTGCAGCAGGAAGCGCATGAGAGTGCAGAAAAACTGATGCGGGAACAAATAAATGGATACAGTTCCGTGTCGGTAAAAAATGCAGATTTCCGGGCATTAAAAGAAAAGTGGTCGTATACGCTTCTACCGGTATGGACAATTACATACAAGGCGAAAAACGAAAAAATCTATTATTTTTCCATGAACGGACAGACTGGAAAGGTGTACGGCGAACTCCCGATCGACTATAAAAAAATCTCACTTGTCAGTGGAATCGTCAGTCTGGTATCACTGGTCATTTTATTACTGGGAGGGCTAGCATGAGACAGAAAAGATTTTTATGTTTAAAGGGTATCGTATTTGCCTGGCTGTTTACGATTTTACTTGCAGCAGGCGGACAGCATGTATGCTTTGCAGCAGAAGAAAATGTTCCACAACAGACGGTATATGATGATGCTGCGCTTCTGACACCGGAAGAAATCGAGACGCTTGAGAGTGAACTGGATGCTGCGGGAGAGAAGACCGGATGGAATATCCTGGTGTTGACGACGGATGACACAAACGGAAAAACCACGCAGGAATATGCGGATGATTTCTTTGATGCGATTGCAGAAAACGGTGATGGTGTTGCACTCCTGATCGATATGCAGAACCGTGAAATCTGTATTTCTACCGGTGGCATTGCGATTAAGTATCTTACGGATGCGCGTATTGAGGATATTTTAAATGACGGATATGAACCGATTTCAGATGGAGAATATGAACAGTGTCTGTCTGTAATGTTAAAAGATGTGCTGGTTTATTATGATGAAGGAATCCCGTCAAATCAGTATGAGTATGAGGAGACGGATATTGAGATCACGCCGGCAGAATATGTCATCACCTCCGTTGTTTTAGCACTGATCCCGGGCGCTATTGTATTTCTGGTGCTTGTACTATTTTGCAAATTAAGGAATGGCAAATATAAATATGATGCTCACGAGTCTGGAACAGTGAATATAAAGAAACACAGCGATGTGCTTGTGAACACTGTTGTGACACACCGTCATATAGAAGAGAAAAAAGCAGAAGACAGCGGCAGGAGTACGGTACATACGAGCAGCAGTGGCGTAAAACATGGTGGAGGCAGCAAAAAATTTTAACAGCATAATGAAAAAATGTTCCTGACATGATAAAAAAGAGGTTGCGTTGGCAGCCTCTTTATGTTATTATCTTCCTCATGAGGACAAGTGTCAGCGTGCAACAAACACAACAGATGAATTTCTAAAGAGAGGGATAGAGTCACATGAAAGAAAAAAGTCAGTATTATGTACTGAAAGAAAAAGCAGTTCCGGAGGTCCTCTTAAAAGTAGTCGAGGCAAAGCGGCTGATTGAATCCGGTAAGATTGCATCTGTGCAGGAGGCAACAGAAAAAGTTGGCATCAGCCGGAGTTCTTTTTATAAATATAAAGATGATATTTTTCCATTTCATGATACGGCAAAGGGAAGGACGATTACGCTTGTCATTCAGTTGGATGATGAACCGGGGCTGTTATCCGTTGTATTAAAGACCGTAGCAGAGTTTCATGCTAATATTCTTACGATACATCAGAGTATACCGATCAACGGTATCGCTTCTCTTACACTCAGTGTGGATGTCCTGCCACAGACTGGTGATGTGGCTGAAATGTTAGAGCACATTGAGGAACAGGAAGGTATTCATTATGTGAAGATTCTTGCAAGAGAATAAGACATGGCAGATGCATCATATATTGTAGTTCATAAAATATGCATGTAAGATGTGTAAAATGATAGAAAGATAATAAAGTCTGTCTGAGAGGATGGAAGCGATAGTCTGGCAGACGAACTTGGAGGATGAAAAATGAAAGCAGCAGTAATGGGATATGGAACAATCGGTTCTGGTGTTGTGGAGGTACTTGACATCAACGGAAGCAGCATAGCAAAACGTGTCGGAGAGCCGGTAGAGATCAAATATGTATTGGATTTAAGAGATTTTCCGGGAGATCCGATCCAGGATAAGATCGTACACGACTATAAGACGATTGCAGAAGATCCTGAGGTAAAGATCGTCGTTGAGACCATGGGAGGTGTGGAACCGGCTTATACCTTTGTAAAAGCAATGTTAGAGGCCGGAAAACATGTTACTACGTCAAACAAAGCGTTAGTAGCAGCAAAAGGAGCAGAGCTGATCGCACTTGCAAAAGAGAAAAATGTTAACTTTATGTTCGAAGCAAGCGTCGGTGGCGGTATCCCGATCATCCGTCCGTTAAATTCCTGTCTGACTGCTGATGAAATTGAGGAGATTACCGGAATCGTTAACGGAACAACAAACTATATGATGACAGAGATGTCAGAAAAAGGTGCTGATTTTGATGAGGCATTAAAAGATGCACAGGCAAAAGGATATGCGGAGAAAGATCCGACAGCCGATATTGAAGGGTATGATGCCTGCAGAAAGATTGCAATTCTGACATCACTTGTCTGTGGACAGCAGGTAGATTTTGAGGATATCCACACAGAAGGAATTACACATATCTCTGCGACCGATATTAAATATGCAAAAGCCATGGGAAGAGCCATTAAACTTCTTGCAACAAGCAAAAAGACAGACGGCGGGTATGTTGCAATGGTTGCCCCATTCTTATTACCGAAAGAGCATCCGTTATATAATGTAAACGGTGTGTTCAATGCAATCTTTGTCCGTGGAAATGTACTTGGAGATGCAATGTTCTATGGAAGCGGTGCAGGAAAACTCCCGACAGCCAGTGCAGTTGTTGCGGATGTTGTGGAAATGGCAAAGAATCTTGATAAGAATATACCGGTGGAGTGGAGTTCAAAGAAATTAGAACTGGTAGATTACCGCAGCGCAAAGAACCGTTTCTTTGTCAGAGTGTCAGGTACAGATAAAGCATCTGTGGAAAAAATATTTGGAAATGTAGACTATATTGATGCGCAGGGTGTTACAGGAGAACTTGGCTTTGTAACAGAAGAGATGACAGAAGAGGCTTTAGAGAACAAAAAAGCAGCATATGGGGAAGTGTTGAATGTCATTCGTGTAGCGTAAAAAGAAAAGCAGGTCGTGAATCACGTGAGGGCGGTTCAGGGGCTGCTTTTTTTGTAATCTTATGAAATACCCGACTAATTGTGGTTTGCGGTATCGTGAGTTCCCCGGCGAAGGGTGGTTCCGGGGGTTTTCGATTGGCAGATCGCATCAAGCCAGGACTGTTTTGTTCCGTTGTCCGAAAATAAGACAATCTAAGGCTGCCTGGTTCAGGTTGTGGCAGAGTGACGTGTGCGTCCTAAATGTGCCATCCGGGCACATTAGGACTTGTGCTGCCGTCCGTGGCAGCACAACACTGTGTTGCGGACAGGCAGTCTAAGATTGACTAATTTTCTCCCAAAGTCACAAAACGAGTCCCGGCTTGATGCGATTTGCCAGCCGCAAGGTTGTGAAACACCCTTCTCCGGGGAACTCATTTTACAACCTTGGGTGGTGCGTAAATTTTTAGTGTCTTATGTTGATAAAAATATTTCCAAATAACTATGTTTAATAGATTATTATTGGTTTGATAACGTTGGAAAAAATTTCAATGTATCCCGTTATGCCCATGTTTATTGCCATACACATTTGAAAAAATATTCTGTGTTATTTGGTCTGGCAATTTGCCAAGTAATCCGTATTATGCAATGCAGCAGATAAAAATTCTAGCAATTCCTTAGGATGAATATTAATGATACAGCACATTAGCATTTTAAGCATATTTCCATTCGTGCAAATGTCAAAAATTCGCACCTACGCCCCCAGTTTTGAGATGAACCGCCCACCCAAATGGTGTTCATAACCTGACGGCTGGCATCTTGCGCAAAGCCGAAGTAATTTTGTGACTTTGGGAGAAAATTAGAAAATCTATCTCAATCTGATAATGGTCAGATTGAGATTGTGTGTCTGTAGATACACAGTGATGTTCTGCCACGGATGGCAGAACAAGGCAGCATCGAGTCATGGATGACTCGTTGTTGCCGTTCACGTCACTCCGAAAAAATCTAACTCAGACACACTTAGACTTTTCTTATTTTCGTACAACGGAACCAAAATTAACTCTGGCTTTGCGCAAGATGCCATTCACAAACCTACGACACACCATTTGGACGGGCGACACATATCTCAACAAACCATCATTTGTTGGATAATGAACTAAAAAACTTAACGTGAAAGGGGAGCAAATATGACGCTGGAAGAATGTTACAAGGAGATGGGCGCAGATTTACAGGAGGTCTTACGGCGGCTCAAGACGGAGGAGAGGATCGGGAAATTTTTAAAACTGATTCTGACGGATACGAATTATGAGTCGCTGTGTAAGGCACTGGAAGAAAAGGATTATGAGCAGGCGTTTACACATGTACATAATTTAAAGGGACTTGCGATGAATCTGGGACTGACGCCGCTTCTCATTCCGGCACAGGAGTTATGCGAAGAACTTAGGGATGGCGAACCGGAAAGGGAGCTTAAACCGCTTTTGGATGAGGTGGCGGCGGCTTATCAGAAAGTCCTTGGTATTGTCGAAAGACTTGACTGAGATAACAGTGTGAAAAGCTGGAATTTTGGCTGATTCTTTGTAATGAGTTATTCGGAAATGGAGAACAGTATCAAAGGTAAAGATGCATTTTTGAATCTCTGACATATGATAAAACAGAAGGTTTTATGTCTGAGGTAGAAAAAAGTGCAGGTAATTCTTTTGATCATAGCTGTCAGTGTGGATGTCTTTGTGGCGTGTGTGGCGTGTGGGAGTGAGCAGATAAAGATCGGATCTGTGGCAGCGTTATGCATCAGCACGGTCTGCAGTGGAATATTAGGGATATCACTTTATGCGGGGATGGCGTTACAGGGGATACTTTTAAAAAAATATGCAATATATTTAAGTTTTTTCGGACTGCTTGCAGTGGGAATTTTTAAGCTGACAGAGTATGCGATCAGAAAATATATTGAGCGTCATAAGTTCCTCTGTAAGAAAGTCAAAATCTCTTTTTCACAGCTCAGTTTTATTCTGAGTATCTACAACAATCCGGTAATGGCAGACCGCGACCATTCGGCGACCATGTCGTGTGTGGAGGCTGT
Organism: Roseburia rectibacter; assembly: GCF_014287515.2. Classification (NCBI taxonomy): domain Bacteria; kingdom Bacillati; phylum Bacillota; class Clostridia; order Lachnospirales; family Lachnospiraceae; genus Roseburia; species Roseburia rectibacter. The sequence continues at coordinate 3,555,680 of NZ_CP092473.1, read as the reverse complement.
ATTTTTTGCACTTGCAATGTCACTGGATGGGATGTTTGGAGGGCTGGGTGCAGGATTTGGCGGAAAGTATATTTTTCTTACGGTGCTTGGAAGTTTTGTCGTCAGTTTCTGTGCAGTACTTTGCGGATGCAGGATTGGCATGCAGGCATCTAAGCGGTGGAAAGCCGATGTATCGTGGCTTGGAGGCGTGTTGTTTGTAATCCTTGCGTTTCAGAAGATGATATAAGACGCCGGCTGCCCATTGCTGCGGGAAAATCAGGAAAGTCTGTTACTATGTATGTCTTGCATGACGTTTTGGTAATAAAATTTTCCTGCGTGTGGGCAGCACATACTGCCGCTTTCTGTGGATTTGAAAATAATGTATAAATATACATAAATATGCATAAAATCTTGGTACTATTTGTTTTTGGAAAAAGGTTGAAAAAAGTCTTATGATATGATACACTTTTTACAATTTAAGAAAAAGACTATAGGTACTAATAAGGGAAAGTTCAGTCAGGGGACTGTCTGGATGGAAAAAGAAGAAAAACGGCGACGTTTTTTTTTTTGGAAAAAAGGTGAAAGGACAGGGAAACGAATGAAAGCTCATTTAATACTCGAAGATGGGAATGTATTTACCGGAACAAGTATAGGTTCTACTAGGGAAGTCATCAGTGAGATCGTATTTAATACGTCGATGACAGGTTATCTGGAGGTTCTGACTGATCCGTCATATGCGGGACAGGCGGTTGTTATGACTTATCCGCTGATCGGAAATTATGGAATCACACCGGATATGGAGTCAGGCAGACCATGGCCGGACGGATATATTGTAAGGGAGTTATCAAGGATGCCGAGTAACTTCCGTGAGGAGGGAACAATTCAGGATTTCCTTACGAAATATGATATTCCTGGTATTGCAGGGATCGACACCCGCGCACTGACAAAGATTCTTCGTGAGAAGGGAACCATGAATGGTATGATCACCACGAATGATAACTATAATATAGAAGAAATTATTCCCAGATTAAAAGAATACACGACAGGTAATGTTGTGGACAAAGTTACCTGCAGTGAAAAACGAGTATTAAAAGGAAAAGGCAAGCGGGTTGCCTTGCTTGACCTTGGAGCAAAAAATAATATTGCCCAGTCTTTAAATAAACGCGGCTGTGAAGTGACGATCTATCCGGCGCATACCACAGCAGAAGAGATTCTTGCATCGAATCCGGATGGAATCATGTTAAGCAATGGACCTGGAGATCCAAAGGAGTGCAAAGAGATCATTGCCGAGATCAAAAAATTATATGATTCCGATACTCCGATCTTTGCAATCTGTTTAGGACATCAGCTTATGGCACTTGCAACCGGAGCTGATACACATAAGATGAAATACGGACACCGTGGCGGCAACCATCCGGTAAAAGATTTAGAAACCGGAAGAGTATATATTTCCTCCCAGAATCACGGTTATGTGGTAGATACGGATACACTTGATCCAAAGATCGCGAAACCGGCATTTGTGAATGTAAACGATGGAACCAATGAGGGACTTTCCTATGTAGGCAAAAACATTTTTACCGTACAGTTCCATCCGGAAGCGTGTCCGGGACCACAGGATTCTGCATACTTGTTTGATCGTTTTATTTCGATGATGTAGAAAAATTCTTACGTTATTGTTTAACAAATTTTAGGAGGAAGAATTAATGCCAAGAAATCATGACATAAAAAAAGTTTTAGTAATTGGTTCCGGCCCGATCGTAATTGGACAGGCTGCAGAGTTTGACTATGCAGGTACACAGGCATGCCGCTCATTGAAAGAAGAGGGTGTTGAGGTTGTGCTGGTAAACTCAAACCCGGCGACGATCATGACAGATAAAGATATCGCAGATCAGGTTTATATTGAGCCGCTTACGGTATCTGTTTTAGAGAAGATCATTGCAAAAGAAAAACCGGACAGCGTATTGCCAACTTTAGGTGGACAGGCAGGCTTAAACCTTGGTATGGAGTTAGAGGAAAAAGGCATCCTTGAAAAATATAATGTCAGACTGATCGGTACAACTGCAGAGACGATTTTTAAGGCTGAGGATCGTCAGGCATTCAAAGATACCATGGAAAAGATCGGTGAGCCTTGTGCAGCATCCCAGGTCGTACACAACGTACAAGATGGTATCAAGTTTACCAATACCATTGGTTATCCGGTCGTACTTCGTCCGGCATATACGCTTGGCGGAAGCGGCGGTGGTATCGCACATAACGAGACCGAGCTGGTTGAGATCTTAACAAACGGTCTGCGTCTTTCCCGTGTCGGAGAGGTATTGGTAGAGCGTTGTATCGCAGGATGGAAAGAGATCGAGTATGAGGTAATGCGTGATGCGAACGGCAACTGTATCACCGTATGTAACATGGAAAATATCGATCCGGTCGGTGTACATACCGGTGATTCCATCGTTGTTGCACCTTCCCAGACACTTGGCGATAAGGAATACCAGATGCTCCGTACATCTGCATTAAATATTATTTCCGAGTTAAATATCACCGGAGGATGTAACGTACAGTATGCATTGAATCCGGACAGCTTTGAGTACTGCGTCATCGAGGTTAACCCGCGTGTATCCCGTTCTTCTGCACTTGCATCCAAAGCAACCGGATACCCGATCGCAAAAGTTGCTGCAAAGATCGCATTAGGTTACACCTTAGATGAGATCAAAAATGCAATTACCGGAAAAACTTATGCAAGTTTCGAGCCGATGCTTGACTATTGTGTTGTAAAGATTCCGAGACTTCCGTTTGACAAATTCATCACGGCAAAGAGAACACTTACCACACAGATGAAGGCGACCGGAGAGGTCATGAGTATCTGCAACAACTTTGAGGGCGCATTGATGAAAGCAATCCGTTCCTTAGAGCAGCACGTAGACAGCTTAATGTCTTATGACTTTACAGGACTTTCTGATAAAGAGTTAAACGAGCAGCTTCATGTGGTGGATGACCGCCGTATCTGGGTGATCGCAGAGGCACTCCGCAGAGGCGAAAGTTATGATGAGATCCATGAGATCACAAAGATTGACCGCTGGTTTATTGATAAACTTGCCATCTTAGTTGAGATGGAAAATCAGTTAAAGAATGAGCCTTTAACTGTAGAGTTATTAAAAGAAGCAAAACGTATCGAATTCCCGGACAGTGTTATTGCAAAACTGACCGGAAAGACCGAAAAAGAAATCCATGATATGCGTTATGAAAATGGCATCGTGGCAGCATTCAAGATGGTAGATACCTGTGCCGCAGAGTTTGAGGCATCCACACCGTACTACTATTCCGTATTCGGAAGTGAGAACGAAGCCATCGAAACCAATCCAAAGAAAAAGGTACTGGTACTTGGTTCCGGTCCGATTCGTATCGGACAGGGTATCGAGTTTGATTACTGCTCCGTACACTGTACCTGGGCATTTGCAAAAGAGGGATGGGAGACCGTCATCATCAACAACAACCCGGAGACCGTTTCCACTGACTTTGATATTGCTGACAAACTTTATTTTGAGCCTCTGACACCGGAAGATGTAGAGAGCATCGTAAGACTCGAAAAACCGGATGGTGCTGTCGTACAGTTTGGTGGACAGACTGCGATCAAATTAACCGAGAGCCTGATGAAGATGGGCGTTAAGATCCTTGGAACAAAAGCAGAGGATGTCGATGCGGCAGAGGATCGTGAGCTTTTCGATGAGATCTTAGAGAAAACACAGATTCCGAGAGCAGCAGGTGGAACCGTGTTTACTGCAGAGGAAGCGAAAGAAGTTGCAAACCGTCTCGGTTATCCGGTACTGGTAAGACCTTCTTACGTACTTGGTGGACAGGGTATGAAGATCGCATTTAATGATGATGAGATCGAAGAATTTATCGGCATCATCAACCGTATTGCACAGGATCACCCGATCCTTGTAGATAAATATTTACAGGGAAAAGAGATCGAAGTCGATGCAGTCTGTGATGGAACGGATATCCTGATCCCTGGTATCATGGAGCACATCGAGCGTACCGGTGTACACTCCGGAGACAGTATTTCTGTTTACCCGGCACCGACGATCAGTGACCATGTCAAAGAGACGATCGTTGAGTATACCAAACGTCTTGCACAGGCACTGCATGTAATCGGACTGATCAATATCCAGTTTATCGCCATGGACGAGCAGGTGTATGTCATCGAAGTAAACCCGCGTTCTTCGAGAACTGTGCCATACATCAGCAAAGTTACCGGTATTCCGATCGTTGATCTTGCAACGAAAGTAATTATCGGTGATACGATCCGTGGACTTGGATATGAGCCGGGACTTGCACCGACCGCAGATTACATTGCAATCAAGATGCCGGTATTCTCCTTCGAGAAACTGCGTGGTGCTGAGATCTCCTTAGGACCGGAGATGAAATCAACCGGTGAGTGCCTTGGTATTGCAAAGACCTTTAACGAGGCTCTCTACAAAGCATTCCTCGGTGCAGGTGTGACTTTACCGAAGTACAAACAGATGATCATGACAGTAAAAGATGCAGATAAACCGGAAGCAGTCGGTGTTGCAAAACGTTTTGAGGCACTTGGCTACAAGATTTACGCAACGAGAAGCACCGCAAAATATTTACAGGAGCACGGCGTCAATGCACTTCGTGTCAACAAGATCTCTCAGGAGTCACCGAACGTTATGGACTTAATCTTAGGACATAAGATCGACCTTGTCATTGACACACCGACACAGGGAAATGGTGATAAGACCAGAGACGGATTCCTGATCCGGAGAAATGCAATCGAGACAGGTGTTTACTGTATCACGGCAATGGATACGGCAAATGCGTTAGCACGCAGCTTAGAGACTGCGACCGATGATCTGACACCGGTGGATATTGCTACCGTAAAGAATCTGTAATTTTTTAATTCATAGGAAATTACGTCCTATGAATTAAAAAGCCCTCCGGGCAGGAGCGCACTGCGTCGGAGTGGAATTATGTCGCTGGAGCGACCCGCCGCAGGCGGAGAATCCTGCAAAGCAGGATTCTTTCTTGATTCATAGGAAATTATGTCCTATGAATCAAAAAGCCCTCCGGGCGGGATGCGGCATCTCGCGGAGAAGAAGTTAGCAGTAAACAGCATCGCTCGAGCGCGAAAGAGTCGCAAGCGACTCTTTGTTCTAATAATAAATAATGGAACTGACAAAAGACAGCACAAATCCTTAGGGAAATGTGCTGTTTTATGATACAATATTTGTACTATAGAACAATATACAGGTGAGTAAGAAGCAATGTCAGAAAGGAAATAGAATTGCCTGTGCCGGCAATTTTACATAAAATATGATCATACAGGAGCGGAATCCGGGGGAGACCGGAAGAGATTATGCATACAGAGTTATGCGTTATAATATTGTATACAGGGAATTAAAGCCCGGTACGATGCTGAGCGAAAAAGAGATCGCAGATCAGCTTGGACTGTCAAGAACACCGGTGCGCGAAGCATTTATTGAACTTGCCAAGACAGGGATCATTGAAGTCCTGCCGCAGCGCGGCAGCCGTGTCGCTTATATTGATTATGCGATGGTGGAGGAAGCGGATTTTGTGCGTATGGCACTTGAAAAAGCAGTTGTGGAGCTTGTCTGTGGTATGCGGACGGAGGATGATTTAAAAGAACTGCGGGAAAATGTAATGCTTCAGGAATTTTATCTTAAAAATCCAGATCATATCCGTCTGTTAGAACTGGATAATGATTTTCATAAAAAATTATTTCAGATAGCCGGGAAAATGCAGGCATATACCATGATGGAGGGGATCTGTGTCCATTTTGACCGGGTGCGTGATTTAAGTATCGGTGTAGTGAAAGATCTGAAAGTTGTGGATGATCACAAAAAGATATTAGAAGCGATTGAAGCACAGGATGCCAGGCAGGCAGCAGAGATCCTTACGCATCACCTGCAGCGTTTCCGTTTAGAGGAAGATGCAATCCGCGAAGTTTATCCGGAATATTTTGAAAAATGAAAAGATACACCCACTGGAATATTCTGTGAAATATAGAAAAAATTTTACACCAACTAGTATACTAGTAGACAAGTTGAAAAAGATATGTTATGATTCAGATAACAAAAATAACAGATGGTACAGGATCATTATAGGGATTCAAAAAGGAGGATTTCATATGAAGATGACATTTCGCTGGTTTGGAGAAAACAGTGACTCAGTAAAATTAAGCCAGATCAAACAGATTCCGGGGATGACCGGGGTTATGGGATTTTTGGATTACAAGGCAGCAGGAGAAGTCTGGACAAAAGAAGAGATCAAAGATTATATTGACGGGATTCATAAAGCCGGATTAGAGTGTGAAGTGATCGAGAGTGTCAATGTCCATGAGGATATCAAGATCGGTCTGCCGACAAGAGACAAATATATTGAAAATTATAAGACAACGATCCGCAATCTTGCTGAATACGGAGTAAAAGTCATCGTTTATAATTTTATGCCGGTATTTGACTGGCTGCGTACAGATCTTGCGCGTGTGATTCCGGAGGACGGATCAAACAGCTTATATTTTGATGAAAAGGATCTCGGAACGATGGGACCGGTTGAAATCGTGAAAAAGACTGCCGCAGATTGTAACGGTTTTTCATTGCCGGGATGGGAGCCGGAGCGTCTGGCAGAGTTAGAGACTACTTTAAAAAATTATGAGGGAATGACAGGTGATATGCTGCGGGAGAATTTTAAATATTTTCTGGATGCGATCATCCCGGTCTGTGAGGAGTGTGGCGTTGTGATGGCATGCCATCCGGATGATCCGGCATGGGATATCTTTGGACTGCCACGTATCGCACACAGTCAGGATGATTATGACCGTATCGTAAAACTGCATGATTCACCGGCAAATACAGTATGTTTATGCACTGGTTCCCTTGGATCAGATCCTGCAAATGATATTCCTTCGATCATCCGGCATTTTGGTGAGATGAACCGTATCGGCTGTATGCATATCCGTAATATCAAGCATTTGGGATATCATAATTTTCGCGAGAGCAGCCATCTTTCTTCGGATGGAAGTCTGGATATGTATGAGATTGTAAAAGCAGTTTACGAGACATGCCCAGATACCTATATCAGACCGGATCACGGAAGAATGATATGGGATGAGACAGGAAGACCTGGATATGGATTATATGACCGTGCACTTGGAGTTACATACTTAAATGGTCTTTGGGAAGCAATTGACAAAGCTGCCAGAAAGAACTAAAGCAAAATAGTTATAAAAGAGAAGGGAGAATAAAATGCTTCAGTTAAATTTAGAGGGAATCAAAGATAAAAGCGCATGGCAGGAAAGAAATGTAAAACTGCCGGAATTTGATGTACAGGCAATGATGGCAGAAACGAAAAATAATCCGGTATGGGTACACTTTGGTGCCGGAAACATTTTTCGGGGGTTTATTGCGGCATTGCAGCAGTCCCTGTTAAATCAGGGGCTTGAGAAGAGCGGAATTATAGCAGCTGATACATTTGATTACGATATCATAGATCAGATCTACCGCCCGCATGATAACATGACGCTGATGGTAAGTCTACTTCCGGATGGAACCATGAAAAAAGAAGTGATCGCTTCGATCGGGGCAGGACTTCGTGCCGGCACGGAATTTCCAGAAGATATGGAACAGTTAAAAGCGGTTTTTCGTAATCCATCCTTACAGATGGTTTCGTTTACGATCACAGAAAAAGGATATGCCTTAAAAAATATAGAGGGTGCATATCTGCCGGTTGTACAGCAGGATTTTGAAAATGGACCGGAAAAATGCTCACATGCAATGAGCAAAGTGACAGCACTTCTACTGGAGCGGTTTTTAAGTGGTGGTACGCCGGTTGCCGTTGTCAGTATGGATAACTGTTCACACAATGGAGAAAAATTAAAGACCAGCGTTCTGACCGTCGTAGAGGAATGGGAAAAACGAGGCTTTGTAACAAAAGAATTTGCAGACTGGGTAAATAATGAAGAAAAAGTGTCATTTCCATGGACAATGATCGACAAGATCACGCCGCGTCCGGCAAAAGTGGTGGAAGATGCCCTAAAGGAACTTGAAATTGGAGAAATGGCACCTGTCATTACCGGAAAAAATACATATATCGCACCATTTGTCAATGCAGAGGAACCACAGTATCTGGTTGTGGAAGACCGTTTCCCGAACGGCAGACCTGCGCTTGAAAAAGCAGGTGTATATATGACAGACCGCGATACGGTCAATGATACCGAGCGTATGAAAGTGACGACATGTTTAAATCCGCTTCACACAGCACTTGCAGTATATGGATGTATGCTTGGTTATGAGAGCATTGCTGCTGAAATGAAAGATACAGAGTTAAAGAAATTAGTAGAACTGATCGGCAAAAAAGAAGGTATGCCTGTAGTTACAGATCCTAAGATCTTAAGTCCGGAGAAGTTTTTAGATGAGGTGCTGACCAAACGTCTCCCAAATCCGTTTATTCCGGATACTCCACAGAGAATTGCAACTGACACGAGTCAGAAACTTGCGATCCGCTTTGGAGAGACGATCAAAAGCTACTGTAAAGCAGGAAAAGATTTAAACGAACTGACAGGAATCCCGCTTGTGATTGCCGGATGGCTCCGTTACCTTCTTGCAGTAGATGATGCAGGAAAAGAGTTTACACCAAGCAGTGATCCAATGCTTTCGGTTATGCAGGAGAAACTGAAAGATGTCCATTTATCAGATCCGGACAGTGCAGATGGAAAACTTTCTGACATTTTATCAAATGATACTTTATTTGGATGTGATCTTTATGAGGCAGGAATTGCGGAAAAAGTAATAAAAATGTTTAAAGAGATGTTAGAAGGACCGGGTGCAGTACGGAAGGTGCTGAAAAAATATCTCTAGTTCATCAGAAAAAAGACATGACAGTGATCGGAAATCCTGCCATGTCTTTCTTTTTTATCGTAATGGAATATTTGCGGAGTGCGTATTCTATTATTAACGAAGTTTCATTTTTTTGCGTGTCTTTTTTTGTGTCAGTGATTTTTCTGTGCCGGCATTCTGTGGGATCACGGAAGCACTGCTCATTAAAGCACTTGCAGCTTTCTGTTCCAGCTCACTTTGCTTGTGCTGGGCAATCTGAAGTTTAACCTTGCGGAAACGGTCTGCCGTTTCTTTGATATAGGCATCAGAGACAAATTGTTTGACAGAATCTTTGTCTAAAGCGATGCGGTTGTCCATAGTTTTCATGATATCTGTGATCTTTAAAGATTTACTGATCACCGGGTCACTTAAATCGTATATCATGTTTGTGGAAAACTTCAGTACCATCGGATGAAGAAAATCAGCCGGATTCTCTGCAAGCACAAGGGCTTTTTCTCCATCGGAAAGATCAACACATGCACCGGTCGGAAGAATATGGATACATTCTGCTAAAGCGGAAAGTACGAGCGGATTGTAGGTGGCTTTATCCTTTTTCAGACGTCCCATGGCAGCAATTTCTGAAATTGGCGGTTTGTTAATGTTCATTGCGGTCAGATGGTCAAATTCGTCCGCTACTGCTAAAATATCGACGAGAAGACGGATATTGTCTGCCGGTTCTTTGACTTTTAAAGTACGGCTGTTTTTAAAAATGATCTGCTGGATGATATCAAGCGTATGTACCGGGAATTTATAATCACCACGGTCCGGGCGGAGCGTTTCATAACCGCGCTCTAAGTTGAGCTGGATAAAATCCTTATCTGCTGTTGTAAGGTCATCCCCCTTGTCTAACACTGTCTGTGGTACATACAGATAACCAAAATCGTAGAGAAGCGCAGCTGTGATAAGGGCTGTCTGTTCTGCAGCAGGCAGATGCATCTGATTTGTGATCATCGCACAGAGAATGCCGACACTGATGGAATGTTTGTAAACAAAATCTGCAGAACTTCGCAGGTTTTGTGCAAAATTTAATTTGTGATCAAGACTGCCGTAATGTGTCTGGATGTCCCGGACGAGATCGCTCAGCGAAACAGGTGCCTGATTGGCCTGCAGACGATCCATATTTTCTTTTAGTTTAAAAACATATATCGTCTGGAACTGTTCGAATTCAAGATCCTCTCTGGAAAGAGGCGGTACCGGCTCTGCCGGCTCAAGAATAAAAATACCGATCAGACCAAAGTTTTCGATACTGTTAATACCCTGCATGGTTAAAAGTGTGTCTCTTTCATAAAGAAGAACACCCATCTTATTGTAGATTGGTTTTGCAAGTCTCATGCCGGGTTTTAAATCTGCTGTTTTTACAAATTGCATAGGTAAATCCTCCCCCTGTGATGATTATCAGGCTTTTTTATACCATATCCAGACACCAGATGCCTGAATATTCCCCCAATAATGGTATGTGAAAAAATTAATATTCATATTGTGCTTTACATGCTATAATACCATATTAATAGAAGAAATACAATGAACGAAAAATACAACAGCAGCCGAAAGGTTACTGTTCAGCCGAAAGGAACAGCATGAGACACAATTTTTTGAGAAGAATCCTGGGAGGAATACTGACCGGCTGCATGCTTGTTACGGCAACTGTCCATGCAGGAACGACACAGAAAGATATTGATAAGGCAAAAGACCAGATCACAGACCTTAAGAAACAGAAAGAAGATGCGAAAGATCAGGTGGACAGCCTGACCAATGAAAAACAGGGGTTGGAGAGCGACCTTAGCGGACTGAATGGACAGTTAAATACGATCACTTCCGATATGAACCAGTTAGAGCAGCAGGCAGCACAGAAAGAGGACGAGATCAATACGGCGGCGGAAGATCTGAAACGTTCCGAGGAACGATCAGCAGAGCAGTATGAAGATATGAAAGTGCGCATTCAGTATATTTATGAAAATGGCAATCAGTCTGTATGGGACATGCTTATTCATGCGTCCTCCATCGCAGAATTTTTAAATCAGGCGGAATATACAAGTGCAATCAATCAGTACGACAGAAATATGCTTACGGCATATCAGGAGCTCACGGAGCAGATCAAAGAACAGAAAAAGGAACTCGAGAAGCAGAAGGAAGAACTGACTGTATTACAGCAGGAAAAACAGAAAGAGCAGGAAAAAGTCAACAGCCTGATCGAGGATACGCAGAAGAAGATACAGGAATCCAGCGAGAAAATTGAAGATGCACAGTCCGATGTGGAGTCGATCGATGCAAAGATCAAGAAAATGATCGAATACGAAAAGCAGCTTGAGATACAGAAGGCAAAAGAGGATGCTGCGCGCCTTGCAGCCATCAAAAAGCAGGAACAGGAAAACAGGTCGAATGTGACATACGCACCGGCCCAGAGCGATGCGTATCTGTTAGCTGCCATCATCCAGTGTGAGGCATGGGGCGAGCCATATGATGGAAAACTTGCGGTGGGCAGCGTGATCATGAACCGTGTCAGAAGTTCCTATTTTCCGAATACAGTTTCCGGTGTGATTTATCAGGGAGGGCAGTTCTCTCCGGTTGCCAGCGGTCGTCTTGCATACCGTCTGGAGCAGGGAGTTGCTTCCGATTGTATGAGTGCAGCACAGGCGGTGCTGGGTGGAACGAGCACAACAAATTGTCTGTATTTTCGTGTGAATAACGGCATAATAGAAGGAACAGTTATAGGTAATCACGTGTTTTATTAAACAAAATGATAAAATGATAAAAATTTAACAAAAAACCCCGCAAAATGGAGCAAAAAGGATGTGGAAAATTGTTTACAAAGATGAAAAATAAAGAAAGCTATTGCAATTAATTGTGAAATATGTTAGCATATGAAAGTACAAGAAATGCAGAAAAATAGCTGATTACATAGCAAATAAGCTTTTAAAAATGAAAGAGAAAAAAGATAAATTTCAATCGGAAGTTTGAATTTATTTTTTTAAAAAAGATTGTTAAAAAATTAACAGCATTTTTCGGCAAAATGAAAGAGAAAGAAACAAATTCTCTGCAAATGCAGAGCTTTGTGTTAAATTGAAAGGAGAATTCAAAATGGCAAAGAAAGTAGTTTTAGCAGGTGCTTGCCGTACCGCAATCGGTAAAATGGGTGGAGCATTAAGCAATACTCCAGCAGCAGACTTAGGTGCAATCGTTATCAAAGAGGCTTTAAGAAGAGCAAACGTTAAACCGGAGATGGTTGACGAGGTAAAAATGGGTTGTGTAATCCAGGCAGCTCAGGGTCAGAATGTTGCACGTCAGGCAGCAATCAAAGCAGGACTGCCAATCGAAGTTCCGGCAATCACGATCAACGTTGTTTGTGGTTCTGGTTTAAAATGTGTCAATGATGCAGCTACCATGATCATGGCAGGTGAGGCTGATATCGTTGTTGCAGGTGGTATGGAAAACATGTCTATGGCACCATATGCTATGACAAAAGCTCGTTTTGGATATCGTATGAACAATGCAACGATCATTGATACAATGGTAAATGATGCATTAACAGATGCATTCAATCACTACCACATGATGATCACAGCAGAGAACGTATGTGATAAATATGGCATTACAAGAGAAGAACTTGATGAGTTCTCAGCAAACAGCCAGCAGAAATGTGAGAAAGCAATTGCTGAAGGCAAATTTGATGATGAGATCGTTCCGGTTCCTGTAAAAGTTAAAAAAGAGATCGTTGATTTCGTAAAAGATGAGGGACCACGTCCTGGCACAACTGCTGAGTCTTTAGCAAAATTAAAATGCTGCTCTGGTAAAGAGGGCGGACTTGTTACAGCAGGTAACGCTTCCGGTATCAACGATGGTGCAGCAGCAATCGTTGTTATGAGCGAAGAGAAAGCAAAAGAACTTGGTGTTACACCAATGGCTACATGGGTAGCAGGTGCTCTTGGCGGAGTTGAGCCAGAGATCATGGGTGTTGGTCCTGTTGCTTCTACAAGAAAAGTATTAGCTAAAACAGGTTTATCCATTGATGATATGGACTTGATCGAAGCAAACGAAGCATTCGCAGCTCAGTCTATCGCAGTAGCAAGAGATCTGAAATTCGATATGTCAAAAGTAAACGTAAACGGTGGTGCAATCGCATTAGGACACCCGGTAGGTGCTTCCGGATGCCGTATCCTTGTTACATTACTGCATGAGATGCAGAAGAGAGACGCTAAGAGAGGTCTTGCTACACTTTGCATCGGCGGTGGTATGGGATGCTCTACAATCGTTGAGAGATAATAGTTTTTTATAGTAATTCCCGGGGAATGACTTCCCGGGGATTGCATTTTTTAAACATACAGTTAACATAATTATTTTCAGGAGGTAACCGAAATGAAGGTTGGCGTTATTGGTGCAGGAACTATGGGACAGGGCATTGCAAAAGCATTTGCTCAGGTAGAAGGATATGAAGTAGCACTTTGCGATATCAAGCAGGAGTGGGCTGAAGGCGGAAAAGAGAAAATCAAAAAAGGTTATGCAAGATTAGTAGAAAAAGGAAAAATGACACAGGAAGCTGTTGATGGCATCCTTGCAAAAATCACTCCAGGTTTAAAAGAAGACCTTTGCAAAGACTGTGATCTGATCGTAGAGGCAGCTTTCGAGAACATGGAAGTAAAGAAAACTACTTTCAAAGAATTAGACGAGATCGCAAAACCAGATTGTATCTTCGCTTCTAACACATCCAGTCTTTCCATCACAGAGATCGGAAACGGATTAAACCGTCCAATGGTTGGTATGCATTTCTTCAACCCGGCAGACCGTATGAAACTGATCGAGGTTATCGCTGGTGTGAATACTCCGGATGAAACTGTTTCCGCTATTAAGAAAATCTCTGAAGAGATCGGAAAAACTCCGGTACAGGTTAATGAGGCTGCTGGTTTCGTTGTAAACCGTATCTTAATCCCAATGATCAACGAAGCAGCATTCATCAAAATGGAAGGAGTTTCCGATATCGCTGGTATCGATGCAGCTATGAAACTTGGTGCTAATCACCCAATGGGACCGTTAGAGTTAGGTGATTTCATCGGTCTTGATATCTGCCTTGCTATCATGGATGTACTTTACAAAGAGACAGGCGACAGCAAATATCGTGCATGCCCACTGATCCGTAAGATGGTTCGTGGTGGTAACCTTGGAGCAAAGAGCGGCAAGGGATTTTATGTATACAATGCTGATCGTACAAAGACTCCGGTCGATGCTCAGTAAAATAAATATTTATGGAGGAAAATTAGATCATGGATTTCACTTTAGACAAGAAACATGAAATGGCGCGTTCCTTATTCAAGGAATTTGCTGAAACAGAAGTAAAACCGCTTGCACAGGAAACAGATGAGACAGAAGCTTTCCCGGCAGAAACGGTTAAGAAAATGCAGAAATACGGATTCATGGGAATCCCGGTTCCGAAAGAATACGGCGGACAGGGTTGTGATCCTCTTACATACGTTATGTGCGTAGAAGAGTTATCTAAAGTTTGCGCAACCACAGGTGTTGTTGTATCTGCACATACATCTCTCTGCATCGATCCGATCATGACATATGGTACAGAAGAGCAGAAACAGAAATATGTAAAACCACTTGCAACAGGCGAGAAGTTAGGTGCATTCGCATTAACTGAGCCGGGTGCTGGTACTGATGCACAGGGTGCACAGACAAAAGCTGTTTTAGATGGTGACGAGTGGGTATTAAACGGATCAAAATGCTTCATTACCAATGGTAAAGTTGCAGATGTTTATATTGTAATCGCTATCACAAGCATCACAGAGGACAAGAGAGGCAGAAAGAAGAAAAACTTCTCTGCATTTATCGTAGATAAGGGAGCTCCTGGTTTCTCATTCGGAACAAAAGAGAAGAAGATGGGTATCCGTGGATCATCTACTTATGAGCTGATCTTCGAAGACTGCAGAATCCCGAAAGAGAATCTGTTAGGACCGGAAGGAAAAGGTTTCCCGATCGCAATGCATACACTTGATGGTGGACGTATTGGTATCGCTGCTCAGGCACTTGGTATCGCTGAGGGTGCATTAGACAGAGCTATCGCTTATACAAAAGAGAGAAAACAGTTCGGCCGTTCTATCGCACAGCAGCAGAATACACAGTTCAAACTTGCTGATATGGCTGCAAGAATCGAAGCTGCACAGCTTTTAGTTTACAAAGCAGCAATGGCAAAAGCTACCCAGAAAGTATATTCTGTAGAAGCTGCAAAAGCTAAATTATTCGCAGCCGAGACGGCAATGGCAGTTACAACTGAAGTTGTTCAGTTATTCGGTGGATACGGATATATCAGAGAGTATGATGTAGAGCGTATGATGCGTGATGCTAAGATCACAGAGATCTACGAGGGTACAAGCGAAGTACAGCGTATGGTAATTTCAGGTGCATTGTTGAAATAATTGAGAATATCGTAAGCCGAACTTCGCTCGCGAAGTACAACGTATGGTAATCTCCGGTGCATTGTTAAAGTAATTTCGAATCAATCCGCGTAAAATTTAAACATATAAAACATAAGGAGTGGAAAATACATGAATATCGTAGTATGTATTAAACAGGTTCCTGATACAAAGGGCGGCGTTAAGTTCAACCCGGATGGAACGCTTGACAGAGCAGCAATGCTTGCTATCATGAACCCAGATGATAAAGCTGGTCTTGAAGCAGCACTTAGAATCAAAGATGAGACAGGAGCAAAAGTTACAGTTCTTACTATGGGACTTCCAAAGGCTGATGCAGTTCTTCGTGAAGCATTAGCAATGGGTGCTGATGAAGCAGTTCTTGTAACAGACCGCGTATTAGGTGGAGCTGATACATGGGCAACATCAACTACAATCGCTGGTGCACTTCGTAACTTAGACTATGATCTGATCATCACAGGACGTCAGGCTATCGATGGTGATACTGCACAGGTTGGCCCTCAGATCGCTGAGCATCTTGGACTTCCGGTTATCTCTTATGCAGCAGACATCAAAGTAGAGGGTGACTCTGTTGTTGTAAAACGTCAGTACGAAGACAGATATCATGAGTTAAAAGCAAAAATGCCTTGTCTGGTAACTGCTCTTTCTGAATTAAATGAGCCGCGTTACATGACACCAGGCGGAATCTTCGATGCATTTGACAAAGAAGTAACCGTTTGGGGAAGAGCAGACTTAAAGGATGTTGATGATTCTGATCTTGGTTTAAAAGGATCTCCTACTAAAATTGCAAAAGCATCTGATAAAGTTGCAAAGGGTGCTGGTGAGAAAGTAAACCTTGATCCGGCAGAATCCGTAGCATATTTGATCGGCAAATTCAAAGAGAAACACATTATCTAATAAAAAAAGGAAAAGTGGTGAATAACATGGCATTAGAAGAATATAAAGGAGTATTTGTCTTTGCACAGCAGGTAGATAACGTATTAGATGGCGTTGCATTTGAGTTACTTGGAAAAGGCAAAGACTTAGCAAAAGATTTAGGTACAGACGTAACTGCTGTATTAATTGGTTCTGGTGTAAAAGGATTAGCAGATCAGTTAGCTGAGTATGGCGCTGACAGAGTTATCGTAGTAGATGATCCAGAATTAAAAGACTACAGAACAGAGCCGTATGCACATGCATTAGCATCTGTAATCAACGAGTACAAACCAGAAATCATGTTAGTTGGTGCAACTGCTATCGGCCGTGACTTAGGACCTACTGTTTCTGCAAGAGTAAAAACAGGTCTGACAGCAGACTGTACATCTCTTGAGATCGGTGATTTCCCACTGGTTGCTGCACCTGGTAAAGAATCAGAGCAGAAACACAATCAGTTATTAATGACACGTCCTGCATTCGGTGGTAACACAATCGCAACTATCGCCTGCCCGGACAACCGTCCTCAGATGGCAACTGTACGTCCTGGTGTTATGCAGAAGATCGCTCCGATCGCTGGTGCAAAAGCAAACGTTGTAGAATACAATCCGGGATTTACACCAAACAACAGATATGTTGAGATCTTAAATATCGTAAAGGCTGTTAAGAGCACAGCAAACATCATGGAAGCAAAGATCCTTGTTTCCGGTGGTCGTGGAGTTGGTTCCAAAGAGAACTTCAAACTTCTTGAAGATCTTGCAGAGGTACTTGGCGGTACTGTAAGCTGCTCCCGTGCAGTTGTAGAGAATGGCTGGTTACCAGTTGATTTACAGGTAGGTCAGACAGGTAAAACTGTTCGTCCTCAGATCTACTTTGCAATCGGTATTTCCGGAGCAATCCAGCATGTAGCTGGTATGGAAGATTCTGACCTGATCATCGCAATCAACAAAGATGAAGATGCTCCAATCTTCGACGTAGCTGATTACGGTCTGGTTGGTGATCTGAATAAGATCGTTCCTGCTTTAACAGCAGCATTAAAAGCTGAGTTAGGCAACAAATAATATAGGTGGACAACCTGTAAGATAGAAAGCCCGTCTTTCATGTTTGGATTCTGTGAGGAAGCTGACATGGGGGACGGGCTTTTTGTTGGGAGTTGGAGAAAATTTGCGGCTTCTTGTCTGGAGTTGGTGGAAAAAGTTATTTAGTTGTCCGGCAAAATCGTTACGGTACATTTTTTCTGATCCGCAGATACAGAGTCAACCGTGATCGTATACCCGGTATCAATGGTCACCTGTCCGTTGTTGTCATACCAGCCCAAGCCTGTGGCAGTGCCATCAATCACATCACCGTTCCGGTAAAAGCCATTTCCGTCATTGACCAGTCTTAAGATCCGCCTGCCGTTATTGGTGGAATCGTAGACAGGACTGTAGTTATCAGCGGTCAGATAGGGGGCATAGTATTCGTCGTTTGCAAGGGTGGCATCGACGTGATAAATACGAAGTCCGCCGGAAGAAAACATACCGTCATAATTACCATTCGGGGTGATATAGTCAAGGATCATGTATTCTGAAAAATAACTGGAAGCATCAGTGCGCGGTATGATCAGACAGCTTCCCTCTTGGGTATCATCTGTCAGGGTAAATGTCTGTGCAGCTGGAGTGTCAGTCTGCATGGAGGAGTCAGCTAAAGTGATGTCGGTCTTTTTGCTGCCGGGGTGGTAAATCTGTACTTCTGCCGGAAGGTACCATCCGAGCAGCAGCTTTGACAACGGACAAAAATCACCCGCAGCTTCATCCATGCGTTCAATGCCGGCATCCCCAGTCGTAGCTTCAAAATTTTCTTTTAAACCGTATTTATAATAATCCGGGAGTCCCATACAGTGCCCGTATTCGTGGGCGAGTGTTCCGAGATAATAATCCATGGTATCGGCATAAGGCTGTTCATCGCTGATCACATAGTAATTTAATTTTTCGCCATCTAAATCCGGCAGGGTGGAAGTCCACCAGGATGCCGTACAGCCATACCAGAAATCAGCATTGCCTCCGCTTGGAACAGAAAGGCAGAGAGCGTCGATATAGCCATCGCCGTCAGAATCATAATCGGTATAGTCGATCGTATCATTTAAACCGGAAAGAACCTCACGCACCAGCGTTTCGTATCCATCGTTCGTTTTTTCGTAGGATGCGATCGTACCTTTCGCTGTGTAATGAAATACATTTCCGGTCATATGTAGTGATCCGTATGAAGCACGGTCAAAATAACTAGTCAGGCTCTCACAGGGATAAAATTCAGTATTGTCTGTGCCAAACAGATAGGAGGAAATTTCTTCATCGGACAGGCGTCTGTCTGTATCATATTTCGCATCCGCAAAATCGACCACAACATCAAGTGCTCGGACATTGCCTGTCGTCGGCAGAATATCTGAGGCGAGAGCTGTAATCGGTGGCGGCGTCATTGGCGTGTGAAGCTGCCCGTATGCCGACCCCAAAAGCAGGGCACCAAGGCAGATAACCGGAACGGTGTTAAGTACATTTTTTTTCTGTATCATGGTAAAAACTCTTTTCTTATAAATATATGGTTAGCTTTGCACGCAAAAAGCAGAAAGTCAATGGCATTTATTGATAATTAAGGAAACATTAAAAATATAAAAAAGTGGTAGTATACTGTATCATTGATATTTAATTAATTTTATGGTCTGACAAACCGTTTCATGATATATTAAAAAGAAACGGCGGTGATTTTAGATGGCAAGACCAAAAAAATATAATATTTCATTAACGGATGACGAACTCAAGGAACTAAAATCTGTTATGCGTAAAAAGCAAACAACCAAAACTGTTCGAAACAGATGCCAGATTATCATTGATCTAGATGAGGCACACGGTAAAGTTCTTACCCATGCACAGTCTGCCAAAACAAATTGTGTATGTATGGCTACTATCATGAATACTGTAAAGCTTTATTCCGAAAAAGGCATCCAGGGTATCCGTACAATGAACCGGAATGTCAATTCTGATAATGCATGCAGAAAATTTGATGGGCGTGCTGAGGCTCGTATTATTGAAATTGCGTGCAGTCCTGCACCGGAAGGACATTCCCGCTGGACACTCCGTCTGCTGGAAGAACAGGCAAAAATTGTACTTGATGTTCCAGTCAGTAAAGATACCATCGGCAGGGCTTTAAAAAAAATAAACTTCGACCTCACATGAATGATTACTGGTGTATTCCGTCAAAAGAAGATGCTGATTTTGTAGCCTGCATGGAAGATGTCCTTGATGTTTATGAACTCCCATATGACCCGATGTACCCTGTTGTCTGTATGAATGAAAAGCCATACCAGCTTTTGGATGATGTAAGGCAGCCACTGCCTGTTCGTCCGGGTGACAACCAGAAAACGGATTCCGAATATAAGAGGAATGGCACCTGCAGCATATTTGCTTTTGTTGAACCACTTGGCGGCAGACACCATGTGAGTGTCCATGAACACCGTACTGCAATTGACCGGGCAATGGAAATCAAATATCTGTCAGATGAAATGTTTCCAGATGCAAAGAAAATCATACTGGTAATGGACAATCTAAACACCCATAAAGCTGCTTCACTTTATAAAGCATTTCCACCATCAGAAGCAAGAAGGATCATAAAACGACTGGAAATCCACTATACGCCTAAACATGGAAGTTGGCTTGACATGGCAGAAATTGAGCTGAATGTAATGACACGCCAATGTCTTTCGCGTCGAATATCCACCCTTGACAAACTTAAATGTGAGTTATCAGCATGGGAAATGGAACGTAATCGGGATACAGCTAAGATACAGTGGCATTTCCAAACAGGGGATGCACGGGAAAAACTGATATCACTGTATCCGACACTATCATCTGTCACTTTTTAATTAAAGTGGCAGATATACTAAATTTCAATGATACAGTACAGTAGTGCAATTCTGAGGATGGCACAATTTTAGGATTAACGCAATCTAAGATTGCGGAAAATACTGCCAGATGTTATACTTAGTCACGTTGCAGAGATACAGGATGCCGGAAATTTATAATGATTCACAAATGGCTCGTCCTGTGTTTCGTATAAAATTACATAAAAACGAGAAAAGAGGAAGGGACTATGACTCAGAAAAAGTTTTCCACAAAATTTCTTGTGGAAATGGCACTTTTAGTTGCCATCATTCTTATCATGGCTTTTACCCCGCTCGGATACATTAAGACAGTAGGTATAGAAATTACCCTGATCGTTGTTCCGGTGGCGGTAGGAGCTGTTACACTAGGACCAACGGCAGGTGCAATCTTAGGTGGTGTATTTGGATTTGCCAGTTTTTTACGGTGTTTCGGACTAAACGCCTTTGGTGCGACGCTGCTTGGAATTAATCCGTTTCTGGCATTTCTGGTATATGTGCCGACACGTATTCTGGTAGGATGGCTGACCGGATTGATCTATCAGGGACTCAGAAAGACGAAAATCCCATATACTGCATCAATCACGGTCGCAAATTTATGCTGTCCGCTTTTGAATACGACATTGTTTATGGGTATGCTGGTGATTGGTTTTTATCAGACGGAGTATATCCAGTCATTTGTTCAGACACTGGGTGTCAGCAATCCGTTCTGGTTTGTGCTTGCATTTGTGGGAATCAACGGACTTGTTGAAGCGGTTGTATGTTTTGTTGTAGGAACGGCAATTTCTGCAGCTTTGAAAAAGGCACTGAAATACAATTAACAGAATATGTTAAAAACGTTAATGCAGCATTGCGGAAAAGGTGTTCAAGTGCTATACTTAATAACGTTGCATATGAAAAAATTACATATTATTAAGAAAAGAGGAAGAGACTATGACTCAGAAAAAGTTTTCCACAAAGTATCTTGTGGAGATGGCACTTTTAGTTGCTATTATTCTTATCATGGCTTTTACCCCGATCGGATATATCAGAACAGCAGGTCTTGAGATCACGCTGATCGTCGTTCCGGTAGCGGTAGGAGCTGTTACATTAGGACCGGCAGCAGGTGCGATCTTAGGCGGTGTGTTCGGCATTACAAGTTTTATCCAGTGCTTTGGCATGAGTCCGTTTGGTGCAGCACTGCTTGGAATTAACGGTTTTTTGACATTTCTGGTATGCGTACCTACCCGTATTTTGATGGGATGGCTGACAGGTCTGATCTATAAAGGACTTCGCAAAACAAAGCTGCCATCCGGTGCATCTGTTACGATCAGCAACCTTTGCTGTCCATTACTTAACACTACATTTTTTATGGGAATGTTAGTGCTCGGATTTTACAATACAGAATACATCCAGTCATTCGTATCGGCTCTGGGTGCAAAAAATGCATTGCTGTTTATTTTAGCATTTGTCGGTGTGAACGGACTGATTGAAGCAATCGTATGTTTTATCGTAGGAACGGCAATTTCAGCAGCTTTGAAAAAGGCATTAAAATACAATTAAATAAAACATATGACGATATGTAGAAAGATCCCAGTGTTATCCTTAATGGTAACACTGGGATCTTTCTGCTTATAAAAAAAGTGTTGAAGTTTCCTGTTATATAAAATGAGGAAAGCAGCACACAGAAAATGGCAGATGCGCAGAGTCAGCAGGAAAACGAAAGTACACAGGCAAGCAGGGATATATTTGCAATGGATACCTATATGAATGTAACAGCTTATGGTGTTGGTGCAAATGAAGCTGTCCGACGGGCAGAGGAGGAAATAGAACGTCTCGATAGTCTTTTATCTACCGGAGATCAAAATAGTGAGATTTATCAGATCAATCAGAATGGAGGAGGAATCCTTTCGGAGGATACCGCTTATCTTGTGGAACGGTCTTTAGACCTGTACCAGTCAACAAATGGTGCATTTGATATTGCAATATACCCTGTGATGAAAGCATGGGGATTTACAGATGATAATTTCAGGGTGCCGGAGGAAGAAGAATTACAGGAGCTTCTGACATTGTTTAAGGCAAAAGGTGCCGGTAAAAATATCAAGGTTAAAAAAATGTAAGGCGCAGATATATTTTATTGTAAAATGGGGTCTGAATCTGAAAAGATTCAGATCCTTTTTTTGAACTGTAACCAGGCTTCTTCTTTCTTTTATTACAGAAAATATGGTGCTTGTGAGAAAAGAAACCTTATTGTAGAATGGAATGTGTAATTGAACATTTGCGGAGGAAAAAGCGATGCAGCAGAACACAGGCGAAAAAAAGAGCAAAAATAAAGAGAAGAGAACACGGGTGATAAAGATCCGTATCACGGGAGGGGTTATTTTAGCAATTGTGATAGTGTGTGTCATTCTGAAAATTCTGAATGCAGATCCTTCATCTGTTTTCTTAAAAAATACAAAAGATGCAATCATCGGGGAAGAAGGAACGGTAACAACGATTTCAAAAGCGTCATTGGAAAAAGTTTTTGAAATCAGTGAACTTTCCACGGTAGATTATTCCTATAATGCAGTTGCCCGTGCGTATGAGGAGGATGGTGTTACTCCGAAATATTATGTGGCATATGAAGGAACCGTTACTGCAGGAATTGATTTCAGTAAGATTATGATCGATATTGATGAGGATACAAAAATAATCACCATTACCTTGCCGGAGAGCGAAATACAGAATACAACGGTGGATTTTGGTTCAATGGATTATATTTTTGAAAATAAAAAATATGAAACGGAAACTGTATCACAGGAGGCATATGAATTATGTAAAACAGATCTTGCCAGGCGGGCGGCAAAAGAAAATGATCTGATGACATTGGCGAAGGAAAATGCGGTTACTGCGGTAGAAGCGCTGGTTGATCCATGGGTACAACAGATAGACGGGGAATATAAAGTTAATATTAAATAGGGGGGAATGCAATGAGAAAATATAGGATAATAATGATACTATGTGTCATGTCATTGTTTTTAGTTGCATGTACAAATAAAAACGATAAGACAAAAGTGAAAATGGAAGAAACACAAGAAATGGAAACTGCGGCTGTCTTAGAACCGGATCTGGCACAGATCAGATCCATCTGTGATCTTGCAACGCTGGAATGTTATTATCATAATGTGGCTAAGTCCACAAAAGAAAAAGGATCCGGATTGGCACATCTGGGGGAAAAGGAGAGAAAATTCTGGATTGAGTATACAGGAGTTGTCAAGATTGGGATTGAAATGTCAGATGTGAAAATGGATGTAAATGGTACCAGTGTACAAATTACGATTCCCGGAGCAAAAATTTTTCAACCGGAAGTAAAAACAATAGATGTGGATGATTATATTGCAACGTCAGATTCATGGTTTAACAAGAATCAGATCACAGCTGAGGAGCAGACACAGGCAGTAAATGAGGCACAGGATGAAATGGTGGCAGCAGTGGAAAAGAATAAAACGTTATTGGCAGGCGCGCAGGAGCGTGCGAAAACATTGATAGAAAATTATATCACACAGTTGGGGGAAGCTACCGGTGTGGAATATCAGGTTACATGGAAATATGCTGAAAATGGAACAGAAAGGTAAGAAACAATAGGATGCATGTTCTGTAAACATTCTATTGTCATGAACAAAAATTCCCTGCATACAATGTAAAAACAAGTATTGCAGGGGATTTTTTGTGAAAACCTATATTGAGGAAAGAGCTATGGAAATAGCCAGATATATTATTGATAATAATACGACGGTGCGTCAGGCAGCGAAACATTTTGGAATCAGCAAGAGTACGGTACATAAAGATGTCACGGAACGTCTTGCCCAGGTAAATCCGTCGCTTGCGGCAGAAGCACGAAAAGTATTAGATGTCAATAAATCCGAACGTCATATCCGTGGCGGACTCGCAACAAGGGAGAAATATCTGCATCAGCATGCATGAAACGAAAGACATGTTTCAAAAATGAAAGCCATGCTTCATGAAACAAAAAACATATAAAAAAGGAAAGTGCTTCCTACGAAATTATAGGACAGCATTGAAGAAATTGCACAATGAATTTCATGAATTGTATAAAAAATTTGTGAAATTAAAACTATTATAAAAGTGCATATAATACGTTATAATAATCACACGACGTGCAGCAGAGAAAGCGATCGCAAAGATTGCTTTCTCTGCTTTTTTGTCGGGAAAAATAAATATTTTATCAGAACAATGAGGAGAAAAATATGCCAAAGACAAAGTTACAGGAAGTTGTATTTACTATTTTAATGGTGTTCGTGATGGTGTACGCAATGATCTGC
Organism: Roseburia rectibacter; assembly: GCF_014287515.2. NCBI lineage: Bacteria > Bacillati > Bacillota > Clostridia > Lachnospirales > Lachnospiraceae > Roseburia > Roseburia rectibacter. The sequence goes on along the minus strand of NZ_CP092473.1, from coordinate 3,531,241 downwards.
TACAATATTTCACTGAACATGGGAGGAATGAGCAATATTGTATTTTTAAATGCATTTCATGAGCTGGTGATCATGGGACCGATCGCATTTATTCTTGACTTTTTCCTTTACGGATCATTGTCAAAAAAACTTGCATTCCGTATTGTGACACCGGGTGTGGACAAGCCGATCATACTAATTCTTGCTATTTCATCAATCACAGTCTGCCTGATGTGTCCGACAATGAGCCTTGCAGCAACACTTTTATTTAAACATGCTGGAAAAGAAGTGATCGCTGTGTGGATTGAGACGACAGCACTGAATTTCCCAATGGCATTTTTCTGGCAGATCTTTTTTGCAGGCCCGTTTGTACGTGCTATTTTCGGAATGATTTTTAAAGAAAAAGAAAATCAGGTTATGGAAGAGGAAAGCGAATATTTAGAAAGTGGAAGTGCCAGAAATTAAAGAGGCAGATGAAGGCGCAAGCCTGCAGATTAAAATGTGATTCCATGCCCGGCATTTGGGAAAATCAGTGCAGCCGCGCAGTCTGCGAGGAATAAAAGTACCAGCATACTGTTGAAGCAGCGTCTGAAACCGGGTGGCAGGGAGAACCAGTATTTTCGGAATATATTAGAAAATACACAGATCCAGAGCATACCTGCGATACCAAATCCGATTGCTGAAAAAAGGCAGATATATCCATGAAAATTGTACGGATAACTGCTGTAATCCCAGTACCGTAAATGGAAAAATGTATTGAGAAGCCATCCGATCACAAGTTCTAAGGCTGTTCCAAGAAGAGCAGTTTTGGTGAATATAGTGATTGGGTGGTATTTTATTTTAGAGCGGAATGTTCTGCCTGATAGATGAGTGGCTCCGGATATTTTTTTGCTGGAATGATGAAAAAAAACAGTAAAAGACCACCGCACCAATCCCATAAACAGGCAGCCATGGACCATAAAAGAAGCCACGGTTGCGAAAAGTATTATCTTTTACAAGAAAAATAAGGGTTTCCCAGAGAAATCCTGAAAAACTTCCCAGAAAGAAGAAGTGGATCAGCAGGGAAATCTTATCCTGTATGGGATTCTGCTCCGGTGCGCAGAGTTTTGAAAAATCCGGAAGATTGGAATGTTTTTTCATATGGATATTATGACCGCAGAAGAAAAGGGATATGTATTTTTGTTTAATAATTCACAGATTTTAAAATGCATCAGACAGATTTTTAGACCAAATTTTTCAGGTACATGTTTTTAAAATTAAGTGATATTTGAATCCAAAATATTTATTTTTTTGATAAAAATGACAAAATCCTGTAATAGAGGGAAAAACGCCTTGTAAACTCTCAAAACGTATCTTATAATAAATATCATTAAAGTCTGTATCAGGGAAGGACATGCTTTAAAAAAGGCATCGTCATAAACGGATGGCAGGCAACGAAAACATCAGGAGGAAGAAGATCAATGGATCATGAGAAAGTAATTGTCATTGATTTTGGCGGTCAGTACAACCAGCTGGTTGCGAGACGTGTCAGAGAATGCAATGTTTACTGTGAGATATATTCCTACAAGACGGATATCGCGCAGATCAAGGCAATGAATCCAAAGGGAATCATTCTTACCGGCGGTCCGAACAGTTGCTATGAGGCTGATTCACCGACCTGTTCGAAAGAATTATTTGAACTTGGCGTGCCGGTTTTAGGACTCTGCTATGGTGCGCAGTTGATGATGCACGTACTTGGAGGAAAAGTGGAAAAGGCACCTGTCCGTGAGTACGGAAAAACCGAGGTTACGGTCGATACTTCATCGCCGTTATTTACAGGCGTATCAGAAAATACGATCTGCTGGATGAGTCATTTTGATTATATTTCAAAGGTTGCACCGGGATTTAATATTGTTGCGCATACGGCAGATTGCCCGGTTGCTGCTGCAGAGAATCAGGAGAAAGGATTATTTGCAATCCAGTTTCATCCGGAAGTGCTTCATACACAGGAAGGTACGAAGATGCTTCACAATTTTGTACGCAGCATCTGTGGCTGTGAGGGAACCTGGAGAATGGACTCTTTTGTGGAGCATACGATTAAAGAGATCCGTGAAAAAGTCGGTGACGGAAAAGTATTACTTGCCTTATCTGGTGGAGTGGATTCTTCTGTTGCAGCAGGTCTGTTGTCCCGTGCAATTGGAAAACAGCTTACCTGTGTATTTGTAGACCATGGCCTTCTTCGTAAAAATGAGGGCGACGAGGTTGAAGCAGTATTCGGACCAAACGGACAGTTTGACCTGAATTTTATCCGTGTCAATGCACAGGAGCGCTATTATAGCAAGCTATCTGGTGTCACAGAGCCGGAGCGGAAACGTAAGATCATCGGTGAGGAATTCATCCGTGTATTCGAAGAAGAGGCAAAGAAGATCGGAGCTGTCGATTTCCTCGCACAGGGAACGATTTACCCGGATGTTGTTGAGAGTGGACTTGGCGGAGAGTCAGCCGTGATCAAATCCCACCACAACGTAGGTGGTCTTCCTGATTTCGTTGATTTCAAAGAAATCATTGAGCCACTCCGTAATCTTTTCAAGGACGAAGTAAGAAAAGCCGGACTTGAACTTGGTATCCCGGAAAAACTTGTTTTCCGTCAGCCATTCCCTGGACCGGGACTTGGCATCCGTATCATCGGTGAGGTTAATGCCGAAAAAGTCAAGATCGTGCAGGATGCTGATGCCATCTACCGGGAGGAAGTGGACAAAGCAGTAGAAGAGTACACTAAAGCAAATGGCAAGGCGCCATCCTGGATGCCGAACCAATACTTTGCGGCACTCACTAACATGCGTTCCGTCGGTGTTATGGGTGATGAGCGTACCTACGACTATGCTGTGGCACTGCGTGCCGTCAATACAGTTGATTTCATGACTGCCGAATCAGCAGAGATTCCGTTTGAGGTGCTCCAGAGAGTTATGAGCCGAATTATTAATGAGGTGAAGGGCGTCAACAGGGTAATGTATGATTTGACGAGTAAGCCACCGGGAACGATTGAGTTTGAATAAGAGCCACAAGTCTTGGAATCCGCTAAACAAGCGGATTCCGAGACTTTTTCTTTTGCTCTGCTACTAATTTGCTACTAATAGCAACTACTCTTTTTCTATCGTTTTCAGTTGGTTGTCATTAACTTTAATAGCAAGAAACCCTGATGACTGCTGGATTTCTTTTATATGATCTTTCTTTGTGGCATCTGGATGATTTTCCCTGATGCGGTATTTGATGGTACTAACGCAGGTCCAAACTGAGGTCGGATTGTTACATCTGAGCCATTGTCTTGAGTCTGAGGCACTTCACATGTGATACCTGCTGCTTCAAGCAGAGGGTTATCAGATGGTGGTTCAGGTGTTGGCGAATCTGTCGCCTGCAATGATTCCAGACTATGCACAAGCTCCTGCTGTTTATGTGGAAACAGATGAGAGTATGTGTTAAGTGTTGTGGATACTTTCTCGTGTCCGAGCCGGTCTGCTAACATCAGCGCATCACAGCCCTGATTAATAAGTAAGCTGGCGTGCGAATGCCTGATATCGTGGATTCGTATCTTCTTTACACCTGTGTTTTTGCAACCTCTTATCAACTCGTGTGAGAGATATGATTTTGTTATCGGGAACAGCCTTTCATCTGCGTCAAGCATATACCTTGACTGGATATAGTCTGATAGCTCCTGGCAGAGAAAATCCGGAATCGGAATCTTTCGCTTACTTTTTCTTGTCTTAGGTGATGTAAATACATCTTTTCCTTCTATCCGCTGATATGTTCTGTTGATGGATATTGTCTTGTTATCAAGGTCAATATCAGCAGGTGATAGAGCAAGCAGTTCACCTTCTCGCATACCAGTCCAGTACAGGACTTCAAAGCATATATACGATAGCGACTTGTCTTTTACACCCTCACGGAAAGCAATATATTCATCGTAAGTCCAGTAATCCATTTCCTCAGCCTTTGCTTTTCCAATGGTGCCTGCCTTGCCGCAGGGATTGGTGTTAAGGTCATAGAAACGCTTGGCGTAATTGATGATGCTGTTAAGTTCCGTGTTAATCTTTTTCAGATAGGTCTGGGAGTAATTATTCGGCGAACTCATAAGCTTCGCCTGCCATCTTCGTACATCAGAGGCTTTGATTTCATTTATCGGCTTGCTACCGAAGAATGGAAGAATATGCGTCTGTAGTACTGCCTTTTTTGTCAGAAGAGTTGACTGCTTAAGTCTTGCAGCCATATCCTCCATATAAATTTCATAAAGGTTTTGAAATGTCATGTCAGGATTGGCAGACTGCTTTTCCAGAAAATCCCTTTCAAATCCTAAGGCTTCCTTTTTGGTGGCAAAGCCTCTTTTCCACTTCTGTTTTTTGATTCCCTGCCAGTTCGTATAATAGAACTTGGCGAACCATTTACCAGTTTTTTCATCTTTGTAAGCTGGCATAAATATCATCTCCTTTTTGTAAAATTGTTGTGCAATCATCAAAAGGCTATGATATAATCTACTTGTTCAGGGTGATTATAAAGCCTTCGGGTCAATCACTTACATAGCTTCGGTTATTCCTTTTGCGAGAAGGAGTGTGCCGGAGCTTTTTCTTTACTAAAGGTGTAAGTCTGCAATTATTCAGTTTTTTAATCGGCTTCATTACCCAGTCTGGAATCCTTATAATATGCCAACATATCTGATTTCCATGAATCAAACTTTTCTTTTGAAATTTTTCCTGTCTGAAGCATATTCTTCTTTGCTATCCAGTTTTCCATAAAGAGACAGAAGTCTGCATCATATTTTCCATTGCCTTTGCCATTAACCTTGATCCCGGCAGTCCATTCAGGATTTTCAGGAGGTTTGGTGTTGGTCAGCTCAAATGAAAAATCAGTAAGTTCAGTTATGGCAAAGAGAGCATTGATTACATCTGACATAGTGTGGAATTCATATGCCGGATATTCAGCGGTCGTATTATCTTTTGGAGTATTAGTATCTTTTGCAAATAAAAGCTCCTGCAATGGAACGTTTAATTCATTAGCAATCTGTTTTAAAACATCTATCTTTAACAGTATTTCACCAGATTCATATTTCTGGATAGTACGTTCTGATTTTCCCAGACGCTGTGCAAACTCCTTTTGCGTGATCTTTTGTGCTCTGCGCTGCTTCTGTATTGCCTTTCCGATTTCTTCTGAAGAGGACATAGTAAGTTTAATCGAATCAGAGTAAGCCATTCTGTTCACCTTCCTTTATATAAAATAGTCCGTTGTAAAGATACGTATTAGGTTGATATTAAATGAAATACGTATCAGTAAGTGACTTGTTTATGATTGTACGATTACTTTATCATAAATAAAAACGAATTGCAAATGCGTAATTATAAAAAGTTCTATTGACAAATTTTGAAAAGGATATTAAAATAAACACGAATTAGAAATACGGATTAAATGAAGAATAGGATAGCTGTTTTGTAAAAACACGTATTTAAAATAACAATTTATGAAAGGAGGAGCTGCATGAAGGGTATAAAGGAAGCATTCATAGATGCAGGTGAGATAAGCCAGATGCTTGGTATCGGGATGACAAAGGCATATGCGATTATAAAGGAATATAATGCAGAGCTTGAGGCAAAAGGTTATTTCACCATGCGGGGCAAATGTCCAAGGAAGTACTTTGAACAGAAAATCTATGGTTACGAAGATTATTACAATCCGGATTATGAGCCACAGCGTAACCGAAGCAAGGTTGCAGAAGAAATGGATTATGAAGCGGCAGTTGGGGATTCTGTGATAAGTGAACAGGATGAAGTGGATATACCGCCTGAAACAAATGAATTGTCGGAAGATGGTGCTGAGATAGCAGAAAATGTGATGTTGGATGCAGATGTAATGGTGAAAGAGACAACTGAATTGGTGAATCCAGCGAGTGGGGGCAAAAAGCGCCCCCAAAACGTGCAAATGGGGGCAGAAAGCGCCCCCAAAACCACAAAGTGGGGGCAGAAAGCGCCCCCGCACAAATCAGAGCCGAAAAAGTGTGGAGGCAAAAAGTGCCGTCAAAATGCAAAAGTGGGGGCAAAAAGTGCCACCAAAACAGTAAAGTGACGGCAAAAAGCGCCACCACTCAGATAAGCGAGAAAAAAGTCATGGTGGCGGAAAGTGCCATCAAAATGGAAAAGTGGTGGCGGAAAATGCCACCAAACAAGCAAAGTGATGGCAAAAAGTGCCACCACTTTTAAATCAGGTGGAACTTCAACCACCATATAAGTAATTGTGGTGGAATATTAACCACCACATATTATATACAGGGTGCAGGTGCTCCTGCCAAGACGAAAAATTATGTAAACGCTGATGGCGTTTATATTTTTTCGGGAAAAGGTCCGACCTTTTCCGCATCTTGCAAAACCTATAAGCAGAACTTTTAGAAAGGATGAAAAAAGCAATGGTACAGATAAAAAGAGATTGGTTTGATACAGAATTTGGAAATTACGAAAGGGGAAAAACGTATGGCAGATGGAAAGAGAAGATACAAGTCTGACAGGAAAGATTATAAGATATCGGTGAAGTTGTCAGAGAAAGATATGGATATTCTGAAAGCGGCACTTAAGCGAACAGGAATGACAGCAAGTGCCTATATAAGAGAATTAATTCGGACAGGAGGAAACATTGATACAAGTTATCCAGAGGACAGGGCAAAAATAATTCGTGTTATTGCAGGTATTGCAAATAATATTAATCAGGCGGTAAAGCTTGGCAATTCACAGGGAAGATTGTATTACAGCGATATTGATAAATTGCAGAACAGTCTGGATGATGTAAAGAAAACATTCGGGGAGGTGCTGGAAGTATGGCGATTACAAAGATCTTAAATATAAAAGAGTCAGAAGGTAGAAATCCAGCATCACACCTAAAGAATGCTTTGGAATATATCCAAAATCCGGATAAGACAGAAGAATGTGTACTGGTGGGCGGTATTAACTGCCTGCCGGATACGGCATTTGAGCAGATGAAGGAGACAAAGAATATATTTCATAAGACAGGTAAAAGACAAGGCTATCATGTGATTATATCGTTTTCGCCGGAAGAAAAAGTAACTGTAGAACAGGCAATGTACGTCCTGGAGCACTTTGCGAAGGATGTGCTTGGTGATGATTATGAGGCTGTGTATGCAGTCCACACAGACAGAGAGCATATGCCTGGACATCTTATCTGGAACAGTGTCAGCATGACAACCGGCAAGAAATACAATTCACCGAAAAGCAACTGGAAGAATCATCTCCAGCCTATCACAAATAAATATTGTGATGAACTTGGACTTTTCATAATGCCGGCAGAGTACAGCAAGAATCCAAAGAATATCAGCAGGGACAAGTGGGAAAAGGAAATGTCCATGAAAGAGATAATTCTCAGGGATGCCAAGATGTGTGCATATGCAGCCGGGAATGTGGAGCATTTTAAATATCTGATGAAACGGCTTGGATATGTATTCAAGAAAGACGCGTGGATGGAAGTGCAGGCACCGGGATTTCGATATTATCATAAACTGGCAAAGCTAGACGAAATGTTTTCAGAGGAGACGTTAAGGCATCATGTGGATATGCCCTGGATGGCAAAGCCTTACTTTTATTCGTTGGATATCAGAGGATTGCACATGGCGAAGCTGTCATCATTCCAGAAGAAGTTTTATGCAAAGCTGTACAGGTTAAGGATTGTAGAGCAGAAGCGCTTTGTAGTCGGCGGAGCAAAGTATACAGAGGATTTGAAGCGGTTTCATCAGTTACAGGACGAATATCTGCTGATTGTAAATAATGACATCAAAAGTGTTGTGGATCTTGTGGATTTCATAAATGAGCAGGAAGAACAGATTCAGCAGATTGAGGACAGACAGCATGAGATATACAGAGAAAGCTCTAGTCGGAAACGCAGTATAAAGAATGAAGAGCAGTATCGGGAATATCAGATATGGCATGTGGAAGTGCAGGAAGAACTGGACGAACTGAAGCAGGAGAAAAGGAAAATTAAGAGGCAGATACAGCTTGTTGATGACATTATAAAAGAAGATTTGTATACGGCTTATTATGCGGTGACAGGGAAAGAAGAAATCGTTGCAGACAGGGATGTTGAGATACCGGGGATGGAAGATGAGGCTGTGTTTGAGAAAGATGTGGCTGTTGAGCCGAGGACGAATGTTGATGTAATGAATCCAGACAATAATCAGAACGATACGTCTGTAATGCCAGATATTCGTAATGTGTCTGATGTAAATACGGCAAGAATGGATGAAGATATTACTGATGTAACAGGTAAAAGTGAATTTATGGAATCTGAAGAAAAAGTGTCTGTGGACAAAGCTGGCTGGATTGTCAGGAGGATATCAGAACTTGGTGGTTATGAGAATATTAGTGATTCTGTTAAGGCTGATATATTCGGATTTGATATTGCTGATGTTAGTGGAAGCATATGGTTGTTCTCGGATGTAATGAAAAGGCTGGGGATAAAGCTGGATGGAGACGAAATGTATGAGGAATTCCAGAGAATTTATGATGAGAGTGTTGGTAGAGATGCTGGTAAAGATAAAGCAGAAGATAAGATGTGGAATAGGGGCAGAGGAAGGTAATTCCTCTGTCTCAATATTAAATTAAGAATAGATGTATAATTGAACATTAAAGATATATTAAATACTAATAAATCATATTTAAACAGTGAAATATCAGTTGAGGGAAACAACTGTTCGTGATATAATTACTTTGTTATTTTATACATTTTAGAATCGGAGGGAGAATATGTCTGAGACTAATGAAAAATGGTCTAATTTAGAAGAAACCGCAGAATATCTAGGTGTAACGAAAGATACTATAAGAAATTGGATTAAAAAAACAGATATACCGGCTCATAAGATAGGTAGACTTTGGAAATTTAAATTTTCTGAGATCGATGAATGGGTAAAAAGCGGGAAGAGTGCATTGTAGAATTGGTAAGTTATGGAGGATAAAGAATGTATATTCCAACTAAGAAGGAATTAAAAATAGCAACTATAGATGTTTTAAAAGAAAATAACTCAGAATGTACAACAGAATATATTAATGATCAAGTAGCAAAACACTTGAATTTATCAGAAGAATATTTGTTATCAGAAGATGAAAATGGATTAGGAACGGCATATAACTACAGAATGAGATGGATCAGGACTGAGCTGAAAAAAGAGGGCAAGATAATAAATATTAAACGTGGAATTTGGAGAATAGCATGATAACAAAAGATAATATGGTATATATACTTAAAAGAACGGAATTAAAGAATATAACAGAACATCAATTAGAAGAGTTTATTAGTGAATTTGATCTTGATGATAAGGGAAATGTGTTAATTCCATATCAGCATAAAGGATATACTTGTAACGATAAGATGGATTTGTTTATTAATTCTGACATACAGGCAATTAGCTTTTTCTCGGGTTGCGGCGGTTTAGATATTGGAACTCAATTAGCAGGGGTTAAAGTGCTGTCCAGTTTAGATTTTTATGAGGATAGTGTAAATTCCCTTAGAAAAAATCCATTTTTTTCACATAGTGAACATTTTTGTGAAAATATAAATAATGTTAATGGAAAAGATTATATCAATATTATAAAAAAGAATAATCCTAGTAAGCTGCTTATTGTAGGGGGACCGCCATGTCAGCCGTTTTCTAAAGCGGGTTATTGGGTAAAAAACGAAAATAGGAAAGCGAACGATGATCCTAGAAATATGATAGAACCATATTTTAGATTGATTTCCGAAATAATGCCAGATGGATTTGTATTAGAAAATGTTGAGAGTATACTTCATCCATCGAATCGACCGGCCGTTGATGTAATAGTAAATAATATGGAAAAGCTTGGCTATAATTTTTCTATGCTAAAGACAAATGCAGCAGACTATGGAATACCGCAAAAAAGGAAAAGAGTTTTTTTTATTGCTACAAAAAAGAAGATAAAGGCTAGTATTGTACAGACTCATGGAGATGATAAGGCTATAAAAAATAATCCGAAACTTCTACCATATGAAAGGGTAATTGATTGGATTGGAAAATTTGATGATGAGTTATACTATTGTGATGAGCAAGTTGATACAACAGGAAAATGGAATCATGAGTTAACTTGTATTCCACCAGGAAAGAACTATATTGCGTTATCGGAAAAAGCAGGTTATCCTAATCCGGTATTTATTGCAGGTAAGCGTTATTGGAGTTCTTTATTAAAACTACATCCCTTACATCCATCTTGGACAATTATAGCTAGTCCTGGACATTGGGAAGGTCCATTCCATTGGAATAATAGACGATTATCTATACGGGAATGTGCTGCAATACAAACATTTCCAGATGATTATGTTTTCTATGGCAGTGAAAGATCTGCAAGAAAACAGATAGGAAATGCAGTTCCGCCATTATTGGCAAAGAAAATTATCGAGGAATTATGTAGGTGGATATAATGAGAAAACCAAAAGTTGTAAGTTTATTTTCTGGTGCAGGAGGACTTGACATAGGATTTAAAAAAGCAGGATTTCATACAGTTTTTGCGACTGATGTATGGGATATTGCATGCAATACACTTAAAGCTAATAATATGGCAGACGAAGTTATTTGTAATGATGTAAGAAAGATAAATTTTGATGAAGTTGTTAACAAGTATGGAGAGATTGATTGTGTTATTGGAGGTCCTCCTTGTCCGCCATATAGTCAAACTCGTCATTATTTGGTGGGCAAAGCGGATGGACTCAATGATGAAAAAGCAGGATTTGCGGTTCCTGAATATTTTAGAGCTATTGAAGAAATAAAACCGCGAGTGTTTTTCTTTGAAAATGTAGATGGATTCACATTTAAGACACATACGGAAGCATTTGATTTTTTGAAAGAAAGAAGTTATGAATTAGGGTACAATATAACATACAAAGTAGTTAATTGTGCAAATTACGGAATACCACAAACAAGAAAAAGATTTATATGTGTCGGCATAAGAAATGATGTTGGTGAGAAGTTTGATTTTCCTTTTGAAACACATTCCGAGAATGCAAAAGTTAAAGGTACATTGCCATGGGTAACATGCAAAGATGTTATAGGAGAGTTTGACAATATAACAGAAGAAGAAAAATTGCAGAGACCTGGATCTAAAGATTATGATTTGTTTGTTAATATTCCACCAGGAGATAATTATTTGTATTATACAGAAAAGAGAGGATGTAACGATCCTAAATTTAAATGGAAATCAAGATATTGGACATTTTTATTAAAGTTAAGTCCAGATAGACCATCCTGGACATTACAAGCAAGTTTTTCTAATAATCAAGGTCCTTTTCATTGGCGCAATAGATTTTTACGAATAGAGGAAGCAAAAAGGATTCAGACATTTCCGGATCAGTATAAATTGATGGGGGATTTTAAGCAACAGTGGAGGCAAATTGGGAATGCGGTGCCATCATTAATGGCAGAAATTGTCGCAAAAAAAATAAAGGAGGAATATTTTAGTGAGTGATGAACAAAAAAATGTTGATGATGGAAAACGTTGGCAGGTTGATTATGATTGTAATTTAGTGTGGAAGCAAACAAGTAAATCAAACACTAATCTAAATGAATTGAAAAAATTATTTGGATATGCAGAACGTTTTTATGACATATTACCATCAAGCTTTGAAAAATCTGATGGTCCTTATTATAAGATAATATTGAAACCAAAGGATAATTGGTCAAGTATCCCCGATATGGATGATAATCTCAAGCGTAATTTTTATGAAGATACTCAAGAAATTAATGTGGCTTTTTTGACAATATCAAATGATACAAGAGAGAATAATAAAAAAGGAAAAGAAAAAATTATTTCAAGTAATTTGAAAAATCATATTAATTCTATTAAATTACGCTGCCAGGGTAATTTATATTATGAGAATCTTAAGAATAAGGTTATAATAGCAAGATACTCGTATAACCAAAATGAAGATATAGATAAATCATTGTATATAGCATTTCCAGAGGAGGTTATTGGAAATGGACAGAAAAGCTATAGAGTTAAATGTCAGAATTTAAAAAAGGCTAGATGTTATGGTATATATGCAGATCAAAGCTCGGAGTATAAAGAAGTGGTTTTTGAGGCAGACAAATTAGGAATTTACATTGCTAACAGAGAAGTTTTACATGAAATGAGAGGTAATGTAGGAAATGTGCCTGATATTGATTTGATTCAAAATGGTGAACAAAAAACATGTTTACATTTTTTATATAATAGAATTATTTTTGGTGCACCTGGAACCGGAAAAAGCCATAAACTAGAGAATGATAGTAGATTGTTTGAAAATAATTTTGAAAGAGTAACATTTCATCCAAACTATTCATATGCACAGTTTGTTGGAACATATAAGCCAGTTCAGGATGAAAAGTCAGCGGATATTGTCTATGAATATGTTCCAGGACCTTTTATGAGGATATATGTGCAAGCACTTAATAATCCAAATGATAACTTTTTGCTTCTAATTGAGGAAATTAATAGAGCGAATGTTGCATCAGTTTTTGGGGATGTTTTTCAGTTGTTAGATAGAAAGAATGGAATAAGTGAGTATCCAGTTGCAACAACTGAGGATATAAAAAAGTATTTAATAAAAGAACTTAAATGCTTTAAGAAGAAAGATAGTATTGGAAATGAATCTATAAAAAGCTTTGATGAATTTTCGGATGATGATATAAAGAAATGTATGTATATGTGTATTCCATCAAATATGTACATATGGGCAACAATGAACAGTGCAGATCAGGGCGTCTTTCCAATGGACACAGCATTTAAGCGTAGATGGGAATTCGAATATTTAAGTGTCAATGATGATGAGCAGGTTGCAGCAATAAAAGATTATGTCATACCAATGTGTTTTAAGGACAATAAAGCGGATCATTATATTGGTTGGGATAGTTTAAGAACAAGGATAAATAATATTTTGACATCTGAAAAGTGTAAGGTTAATGAAGACAAGCTTTTAGGACCATTTTTTATATCTAAAAATATGTTAGACGAGATAAAGGATAATAAAGAGCAAATAGACGAATTAGAAGCAAAAGATGAAGCTTCTCGGACTGAGAAAGATAACGAAGCTCTTAAAGATATGCATCAAAAAGAGAACAATTATATAAAAGCATTTGAAAGTAAAGTAATCATGTATTTGTTTGAAGATGTTATGAAGATGCGTCCGGAGAACATATTTATAGGTCATCATAAAAAGAATGGAAAGATGATTTTTTCAGAAATATGTAAAGCCTTTGAGCAAGATGGCGAAGGCATATTTGGAATTGAAGATTGGGAAAATATATAAAAAGGGGATGAGAGACAATGACGAAGGGTTTCTTTCGTGAGAGAAAGCATTATTCTTTACAGGAAATAACAGACAATTTGATTAATATAAATATGGAAGAAACCAGACGCATTGTCGGGATTCTTAAAAAATATGGGGTAGTTAAAGCTGTAAAAAAGAATAAGCCAGATTTTGATGATTTATCAAATGAAGATATTGTCTTGACTGATGTGGTAGACAGTTCAAGCGATATAGAATATATATTTGATTATGTTGGAGTTGTTGTAATCGAGGGACAAGTTTTTAAATGCTATCCTAAATATATCAAATCAACAGAACATCTATTTGAGAATCTGAAGCAGGCTTTAAAGGTTATAAAAAAATACAATGCATCAGAACAATTGATTTATCTATTTAATGGAGAAGATGATAGTAAGATTTTTAATAGATTAGCTGTATCTATTCATTTGTTAGAGACATATTATACTGATGGTTTGTACACAAATCAGAAAGATATAATTGAAACAAATGGAGAAGGTGAGATTTTATGGGATAAGACTATAAATGAAACATTTGCAATTATACAGAATAACAAACCATATTATGTGGAATTACAGACTAAGAATACGATTGACAATGACTATGATTATTTTCGACGGCTACATGAATGTGTTCTTACACAATGTAGCAGAGAATTATCATATGCAGGACTTTTAGAATTGTTTGAATTGACAGAAGTTGAGCTGACACAAGAAGAACTGTCTGATTTTGGCGATGTGAGTTATATATTATATCGGTTGCAGTCTGAGATACAAACTCAATATATTACAAGGAAACAGAATCTTCTAAAAACAATATATACATATATTGCTAACGAGAAAACAGACAAAAATGATGTGAGCTATAGTTTATATGGAACTAATAGTTTTAACTTGGTTTGGGAAAAAGTATGTGCTGATAATTTTGGAAGTGTTCTAGATAAGAAAATAGTAGATCTCCCATTAAGTAATCCGGAATGGAATAAAGCTGAATATAAAGATAAAACATTAAGAAAAGTGATTAAATCACCAAGATGGAGAAAAACAGAGTTCCCGGATGCAGAAGATCCAAAGGTGGAAACATTAAAACCTGATTTGGTATGCATATATCCTGTTGATGAACAGAAAAAAGATTATTGCTTTGGAATATATGATGCAAAATATTATTGTATAGATTATCAAATACATGGAGATAAAGCTATCATTAGTGGACAACCGGGTGTGGGTGATGTCACAAAGCAATATTTATATCAATTAGCATTTGATGATTTTATTATGAAACAGGGATACAGATATGTGCAAAATATGTTTTTCTGTCCTGATGAAGTTGGAGATAAGCAGTATGGTTGGGTACAGATGGAAATTCTAAATCATGTTGGAAATAAAAGATTGGAAAATATAGCAGTTGTAAAATTATGTGCATCAAAGATGTATCAACTGTATCTTGATAATCAGACAATTAGTGAGTATGAGATTAATCAATATATACCAGATATAGGTAGACAGAAAATATCAGAGCAAAATTTTGCTAATCGAATGCTGGCATATCTTATGCGTATTACAAACGCTAGTAAAATGGCTGAGGAAAAACTTGAGATGAAAGCAGACCGAGGTAAATTGATATATCCTAGACAGATAAAAAGAGAACTGGGAGCAAAGATTATCTATGATGCTATCTGCCCGGTTGCAAGCAAAGCTTTTTATGGATTTAATCCATACGAAAAAGAAAACTATGGCAATATGGTAGCAGAGGATATAGGTAACTCTTATGAAAGATGCAATCAGATTGCAGATGCATCTATTGAAATAGAGAAAAAGATAAAAGAGTTGTCGGAAAAGGAACTTCAGGATGAAAAGGTAATTATAGATATTCTCAGGAAGTGTTTTGAGGATAAAGAAGATATAGTATCTATGGCTGAAGGGGATAACTTGGAGCTGCTGGCTGAAAAAGTTATGGAATTGGTTATTGAAGTATATTTGTAATAGTAGCTGTTTGATTAGTAATTATGTGTTATGTTGCTTAAGCAGAAATACTATTTTGATTTAAGTAAAAAAGAGAAAGTGACAAGATTGTAATGAACAAGAAATGCCAGGTATTTACTCCTAATGGGTATGTAAAAAAATTATTAGATTGCATAGATTATAATAAAAACATATATGATAAAAATATTTTAGAAAATTCATGTGGAGATGGAAATATTTTAGTTGTAATTGTTGAACGATATATAAATGATGCAAGAGCACATGGATTATCAAATAAAGAGATAAGTAATGGATTATCAAGATGCATATGTGGAGTAGAGATTGACCCTGAACAACATAAAAAATGTATTGCAAATTTAAATGAAATAGTAAATGAGAAAGGAATAAGTGATGTTCAGTGGAATATAGTGAATGAGGATTACTTAAAATGGGAACCGGATAGAAAATTTGATTTTATTGTAGGTAATCCACCTTATATAACATATCAAGAATTGGATGAGGAAAATAGAAGTTATGTAAGAAATAATTTTATAACATGTGAAAAAGGAAAATTTGACTACTGTTATGCATTTATTGAAAAAAGTGTACATTGTTTGAGTAATAAGGGGAAAATGTCATATTTAATTCCAAGTAGCATATTTAAAACAGTATTCGGAGAAAAACTTCGTTCTTATATTAAGCCATACTTATACGAAATATATGATTATACACAAGATAAAATGTTTGATGATGCATTAGTGAAATCGGCAATAATTGTTATTGATAAATGTATAATCCATAATGAAATGATTTATTATGATATGGCAAATGAAGAAGAAATGTGTATCAAAATTGAAAACTTAACTAATAAATGGTTTTTTACAAAAAATAATGTACCTGGAACAAGACGCTTTGGAGATTTTTTTCAAGTTGCACATGTGGTTGCAACTTTGTTAAACGAAGCTTATGTATTAAAAGAAGAAAATTATCAAGAAATGAATGAATTTTATTGTTGTAATGGGAAAAATATAGAAAAGGAAGTTGTTAGAGAGACTGCAACACCTCGTTCATTACGATATAAAAAGAAAGAAAAAATTATTTTTCCATATGATTATAAAAATGGAAAATTAATTAGATATTCAGCACAACAATTTTTATCACTTTTTCCTGGTACAGTTAACTACTTAAATGATTTTAGAGAACAGCTGGATGAGAGAGAAAGCGACAAGAATGCTTTGTGGTTTGAATATGGTCGTTCCCAGGCATTAGCAGGATTGAATAAACGAAAGTTATTGATTTCTACAGTTATTACTGAAAGAGTAGCAGTTTATATATTAAAGAAAAAATGTATACCATATGCGGGAATGTATATTGTGCCAAAAGCCGATAATAAAACTTATAAATTAGAAGATGCCAAAGAAATTTTGGAAAGTGATGAATTTATGAAATATGTTCAAGATGTAGGTATTCATATAAGTGGGACTTCTTTGAGAATTACATCAAAAGATATTGAAGAATTTAGATTTTAAGGGAGGTGACATGAATGGAAGAATTAAAATATGTCATAGAAGACAGTACAATAGCAGAATTGTTAGGAGTGCAGAATTTTTCTACAGATGAAGCGGCAATTCTTGAGTTAGTGAAAAATGCATATGATGCTAATGCATTGAATTTGAAAATTACATTTGAAAATGATATGCTTCGATTTGAAGATAATGGAATTGGTATGAATGCATGCGATATAAAAGAACATTGGATGCATATTGGTAAAAGTAGCAAAGAATATGAAATAATAGATCAAAATAATAAAAAAAGAATCCAAGCAGGCTCAAAAGGTGTTGGAAGATTTGCATTATCGAGATTAGGGTATAGTGTTTACTTAAAATCGAAAAGGTTAGATTCAGTTGGTGTAATTTGGAAAACGGATTGGAATACGTCTGTTTTAGATGAGAGCAATGATATTCACAATAATGGAACAGATATAAAAATAATAGGTTTAAGGGAAAAGTGGAATAAAAAACGCATAGAAAATTTAAATAAGTATCTAGAAAGAACTTATCATGATACATCTATGGAGATAAGAATTATTTCGGATAGTTATGATGAAATTGTAAAGGAACATTTTCCTAAAGCGAAGGTAGGAATTAATTGCAGAAGCAATATCGTTTTAAAGTATGCTAATGGAGTGCTGGTAACGACAGTAGAGTCAGATGAATTTGAAAATGAAGCTTTAAAATATTGCACAGGGATTGATATAAAAAAATTTGAAAAGAAAACGGATGTTGTTAATGAATTAAAAGGAAATAAGATTACTGAGCTCTTAGATGATGATATACAAAATATAATTAATAATATTGGTGAATTTTCAGCAAATTTATATTTTAATATAGTTTCATCAAAAGAGGAAAAAGAAAAATTTTTATACAAATATTTAAATACACAGGAAAACATAGAAAGTGGAATAATATTATACAGAAATGCATTTAGTATATCTTCATATGAAGGCAAAAAAGATTGGCTGGGACTTGGAAAAAGATCTAGAAAATCTCCAGCAGCAGCATCTCATCCAACAGGTGCATGGCGTGTGAGAGAGAATCAGATGGCAGGATATGTAATGATAGATAAGAAGAAGAATGCAGTACTTCAAGACATGGCTAATCGTCAAGGCTTAGACGAAAATATTTATTATCAGTTATTTGTTGAAATAATTTTAATAGGGATTAAGGAATTTGAAAGATATAGACAAAATATTGTAAGAAAAATAAATGTGAAAAATCAAGTAGAAGAACAAAAAGCAACACCTATTTCAGATCGAGTATTAAGTAAACCAACATCCGTTAGTGTACTTACAAAGGAAGAAGCAAAGCAATTAGCGACGGAAATTAAAGGCTACAAAAAAGAGGGGAAACAGTATCAAAAAGATAAAGAAGCTGTAGAAGCTAGGTATAAATATGATGTAAGAATTTTAAATGTATTAGCAACGACAGGATTAAAAGCTTCATCTATAGCACATGAAATGAAAAATGATAGGAATGCTATATATGATAATTACAATAATATAGTAGATGCATTAAAGGAATATGGCATGTGGGAGGAACTGAACTCTTTTGAAAAAACTCGCAAGTCTTATAAAAATATTCCTTATTTGCTGGAGAGTAATGACTTAGTTGGAAGAAAATTGGTAACATTTATGGATACTATGCTGGAAGAAATAGAAAAAAAACAGTTTGAGCCTAGGTATCAGAGCATAGCAGATATTTTAACTACTATAAAAAAGGTATGGGAAAGAGATTATGTATGGCTTAGTATTGAAATAATAATGGATAAAGATATTATTTATCAAATTTCGGAAGATATATTACAGGTTGTATTTGATAACTTAATTTTAAATAGCGTACAACAGAATGAAAATATACAAAAATTAATTATTACGATATATGTAGAAGAGATTGGTGGATCTTTAAAGATTAAATATTGTGATAATGGTAAAGGACTTGATGATAAGTATAAAACAGACCCGATGAAAATATTAGAAGTGCATGAAACAACAAGAACGAATGGACATGGACTTGGAATGTGGATTGTAAATAATACATGTATAATGTCAGGGGGCGAAATTCAGAAGATAGGTGGAGAAAAAGGATTTGAAATTGAATTTATTATAGGAGGGAAGATATAATGGAAACCTTAAAGATACTTTATATAGATGACCATCCAGAGACATCATTATCTAAATATTTGGATAAATATAAGAACCCAAGTTGTGAAATTGAGTATTCAGATATTGAATTTAAGCCAGATGAAGGATATGAGAGTTTGATTAATAATTCGGATGTTAAATCTGCAAATATAATTTTTATAGATTCAAAATTGTTTGAAAATAGAAATGCAATAGCTGGAAAATTTACAGGAGAAGAATTTAAAATTATTTTAAAAAAGTATTTCCCATTTATAGAAGTAATTGTTATTACGCAAAATGAAATAGCACCTGGTTATGAGACAATTTCTAAGTATGATCCTAAAAGCAAAATGACACCAGAGGAATATTATGGTAAAGAACTGCCCGTGTTATTAGAACAATGTGTTAGAAATATTTTTGAAGTTCGAAAAATAACCGCAGAGTTGCAAAAAAATACTAGTTGGGAAAAAGTTATGGTTGAAAAAATTGTGAATTCTGTGAATGGTCAAGGGAAATTTGATGAATTTACGAAGAAAGATATTGATGATGTGATAAAAATGTTTCAAGAGTTGCAGATAAAAGTAGAGGAATAGAAATATGGACTACAGAAGAACAAAATATTGCCCTGAATTAATTGATGTACCACAAAAAAAGAAAGAAGTAGAGGCTTTAGTAAAAGCAGAGCATCCTTATGCAAAAGATATGCATAATTATATAAGTGATAATTCACAGAAATTTAAGTTAGAATTTATTAAAGCATATAATGGGAAATGTGCATACTGTGGGGCTTCAAACGATTTGATAAAAAAGACTGAATTTGAAATAGACCATTTTTTATATGAAAAAGCTCCTATATTCGCAACTAAAAAAGAGGCGGGGTATATACAAAATTTGATTCTAGCGTGCCATGATTGTAATCATGATAAAAATTCATTTTGGATTAAAAAAGAAGAATTTGAAGAGTTGAATCCAGATGGAGAAAAAATAAAGAATGTATTTATAAGAGATGAACAATATTATATTAGAATAAATGATAAATTTAAACATAATACAACTATTGAAGAATTTTATAAGAAACTTTATTTGGGTTCTGAATTGCATAGGTTAGATTATTTGATAATGAATATAATCGGATTGCAGCGTTCTTGTCAAAATAATAGTGATTTATATGTTGGACTCGGGAAAATACTGGATATAATAAGGCAAAAGAGAAATATTATGTAGAACATAATTTTAATTATAACCTTTAACATACATAATACTATGCAGAGGGAGTCTGACAAAGAAGGAAGTGAATTTATGGACATAAAGCAGCTAATCGGCGAAGCCACAGATTATGATAAAAAGGTTGCACTTGAGACAAAGAAACCAAAAAGCTGGTGCAAGAGCATTAGTGCATTTTCAAATTGCTATGGTGGCAAGCTGGTATTTGGTGTGGCAAATGATGATGAGTTGGTTGGACTTGCAGATGCTGAAGGTGATGCAGAGAAAATTAGTGAAATAATTAAAACACACCTTAATCCAATACCAGAGTTTAAGCTTTCATTTGAAAAAGATAATGACAAGACATTCGTTATTGTAGAAGTTATGAAAGGGCAGCAGACTCCATACTATTATGAGGGTGATGGGCAACTTGTTGCATTTATGCGTATAGGAAATGAAAGTGTTCCGGCGACACCTTCGCAGTTAAGAGAGTTGGTACTTCGCGGAAGTGGTGAAAGTTATGATAGTCTGAAGTCAAGATATGATTTTAACAATATGTCTTTTACAAAATTAAAATCGGTATATAAGCAGAGAACAGGAAATGCATTTGAAGATACAGATTATGAATCTTTTGGTCTGATTGATGAGAAAGGCAATCTGACGAATGCAGGAGCACTTCTAGCAGATGAATCTCCGGTTCGTCATTCCAGATTGTTTTGCACTAGATGGAATGGACTTACTAAGGCATCTGGAATTGTAGATGCACTTGATGATAAGGAATATACTGGCAGTCTTGTCACATTGTTGCAGGCGGGAACTGATTTTGTGAGAAATAACTCTAAGAAGGCATGGCGTAAGGTTGGGGACGGCAGAATTGAAATGCCTGATTATCCGGATCGTGCAGTGCTTGAAGGGGTAGTAAATGCATTGATTCATAGAAATTATATAGAGATAGGTAGCGAAGTTCATATAGATATGTTTGATGACAGAATTGAAATATATTCACCGGGTGGAATGATAAGTGGAATATCTTTAGAGGGAAAAGATTTATTAAAAATCCCATCAAAGCGAAGAAATCCGATATTAGCTGATATATTCAGCCGTTTGAAATACATGGAGCGTAGAGGCAGTGGATTTAAGAAGATATTGGCAGACTATGAGAATCAGGTTGAATTTGATGAGTCCAAGATGCCTGTCTTTGATGCAGATAATGATGATTTTACAGTGACTTTGTATAATCTGAATTATGGTTCTAGTTATGCAGCACAGGCAAATGAAAATGTCATAGAAAATGTCATAGAAAATGTCATAGAAATTTCGGAAGAAAAAATTAAGAAGTTAATGCCAGAGTATTCTAAGAAGAAGCTTGCTAAAGCATATGAGATTCTGAAAATGATTTCGGAAAACCCGAATATTTCTATTGATGAATTAAGAATAGCATTAGATGTTACAGATAGAACAATTGCTAGATATATATCAGAATTAAAGGATAAAGGTATCATAGAACGAAAAGGTCCAGATAATGGTGGAAAATGGAAAATTAGGTAAGTAAATGACAGTAAATTTGGCACTCAATGTAACACCCAAACTTTCACTCAAGGATATTCCAGAGTTGGTCTCAACGAAGTCTCATGATATTTGAGACTTGGTGAGACTACATAATATGGCAGAAAAGCGATAAAATCGACATTTGTGGTTTACTTGTATGAGTACAGTCTCAAGTCAGTCTCATTTTTGACACTGTTTGTTGAGACTAACGTGAGACTGAGGAGATTCAAAATCATGGACATAAGCAAAAAGGATTGGAAATTATTTCGAGAAAGATTATCAGGCTGGCAGGAAAATTATATGGAAGGTCTTGTTAAAGAGTATGCAAATTTTCTGAATGATGATAAAAAGCCTGCATCAGAGAAATTCTGGGAACTTGAAAAACGGATAAAAGAAGATAAGCGTCATCCGGGAGTTATCATGGAGATGAGTAAGTCAGAGGTGATATGGGATATCGTTCGTCTTATTAGATTGAAAGTAATTACATATGATGATTTATCAGACTTTAGTGATGAATTACAGCTGGAAGTGAAGAGAATACTTGAAATGAGCAGGTGATACATATGGAGATTGGTGCAACAAAGGCAGTTCAAGATCGACTAAAAACCACAAAGATTGCAGAAAGCAAAGTTGTTTCACTTGTGTTCTGCTGGGACACACATTTGACGAAAATAAAAGGAAGAAATGTCTTGTTTATTGTAAATGCCAGTAATCGTTATACAATAGCAATGACAGATATTGAACCAAGAAACTGGAATTACTATGCAATGTATATCAGCCGCGTGATTTATGGCGTGATGCAGGAAATGGGATATTCCGAGGATCAGATAGGGCAGTATTTTAAAATGTCAGGCGATACAACTGTAACAAAAACTCATGGTAGGAAATCGGTTGGTGGCATTAACAGAATGGTAATGGATGCACAGTATTTTGGTAAGAAGCTGGAGAAAGAAGCAAAGTATCAATGGGAACTTAGTGAGTATCTGAACAGAGATATTTGCTAGCCAGAGGGATTTGATGCGTATGGATATCCGAGTGAACTTTTTAAATTAGACATGGAACGATTGGGGATTGCTGCTAAGAGAAAGCCTGCAAAGGTAATTGATTTCAGTCAGTATATAGAAAGCAATCGTGGTACTAACGATTAGTACCACAAAACTTTTTCTTGCAGAAATATTGCTTGGATACCAGCTATGAAAAGTCAACCATAAATTAGTAAAAAATTTCTTTTTCATATCGGTGGTAAAAAAGGGTAACTTTAATAGAGCTCCCTTAGGGTGCTTTTTCAAAATCTATCGATATTGGTATACAGACCTCTTATTTGAGGTTAAATTCGACATTGTCGGTGAGCATCTTCCAGATGACTCTGACAAGTTTGCCGGAACAATGCCCAAGTGCATTGTAATGAGACCGGCCTTCAGCCCTCTTGGCATCATAATAAGCCTTGAAGGTTGCGTTGTTTCTGACAACGTTCCAAGCTGCATTTACAAGGGTATATCGTAATACACGAGAGCCACGTTTGGACATCCTTGTTGTCTTAGCCTGAAAGTTACCAGACTGATAAACAGAAGGATCCAGACCAGCAAAAGCAAGCAGCTTGTTTGGATTGGAGAAACGGTGAATATCACCTATTTCACCAAGAATCATTCCACCATTTGATTATTCCGGAGCTCTCTGAGCCACCTGTCCGGACTTTGGGAGCCACCATTCCGGAGAATGAGAGCCACATATTCCGGTAATTCAGAGCCACATTTAAACGCTCTATTACATATATTTCCTTTACCTGTATTCACACCATTGGTGTGAATACAGGTAAAGGAGGTCACAATTATGACCAAGTATCGTGAAATCCTACGCTTGCAGAGCTTAGGATTCAGCGAACGGAACATCGCACAGAGCTGCGGTGTATCCAGGAACACAGTCGCCAAGGTTTTGAAAAAGGCAGCGGAAATAAATATTTCATGGCCGCTGGATTTTGACATGACCGACAGCGCACTTGAGGAGCTTATGTTCCCAAAGGATAAGTCAGTAACAAATAAACGCATGCCTGACTTTGACTACATTCGCAAAGAACTTCTGCGAAATGGAGTCAACAAAAAGCTTCTCTGGGTAGAATACTGTGAGGAGTGCCGTATGAGCAACGAAGAGCCGCTCATGTATTCCCAGTTCTGCTACTACATCCAAAAGGATGAAGAGAAACGCAGGGCTACCATGCATATCCCGAGAAAGCCTGGTGAACAGATTGAAGTTGACTGGGCAGGTGATCCCGCCCACATCTTTGATCCGGACACCGGAGAGATCACAGAGGCATGGATCTTTGTAGGGGTACTGACTTACAGCCAGTATGCTTTTGTAAAAGCATACATGAATGAGAAAACAAGCAACTGGATTAAAGCTCATGTCCAGATGTTCGATTTCTTTGGCGGTGTAACACCCATGCTTGTCTCCGATAACTGCACAACAGCAGTGAATCATGAAAAGAGCGACTGGTATACCACGTCATTAAACACAACTTACCATGAGATGGCAGAACACTATAATCTTGCCATCATTCCGGCCAGAGTCCGGAAACCCAAGGATAAACCAAATGTAGAAGGATCTGTAGGAAAGATATCTACTTGGATAACTGCAGCCCTTCGTAATGAACAGTTTTTCTCGCTTGCAGAATTAAATGATTCTATCCGGGAAAAACTGAATGCCTACAATGCTCGTAAATTCCAGAAAAAGGAATGCAGCAGGCTCAGTTTATTTCTTGGGGAAGAAATGCCGTTACTGGCTCCGTTGCCTGCTACACCCTTTGAACTGGCTGAGTGGAAACAAGCCACTGTCCAGTTCAACTATCACATCGCAGTAGACAAGATGTACTACTCCGTGCCTTATCAGTATATCAAAAATAAGGTAGATGTGCGTATAACAGATACAACGGTTGAAATATTTTATAATCACAATCGAATTGCCTCTCATAGGAGACTTCACGGAAGGAGCGGCCAGTATTCCACTGTGACGGAACATATGCCGCAGGAACACCAGAAATATCTGGAATGGAACGGCGACAGGTTCCGCAAATGGGCAGATTCGATTGGAATTAACACAAGTAAGGTTGTCGATGCAATACTTACCTCCGGCAGGGTTGAACAACAATCCTATAGAAGCTGTATGGGATTGTTAAAACTGGCAGAGAAATATTCGCCTGAAAAACTGGAACAGGTCTGTGCCAAAGCACTTTCTTATTCTGCTAAACCCAGCTATAAAAGTATCAAAAATCTATTGGCTGCAATGAAAGACTCACCAGATGACATATCGAATGCATCAAAGGAATCTCAGACTGTTGAAAAGCCACATGGCATCACAAGAGGTGCCAGATACTATGGAGGTAAACGATCATGACAAATCAAAGTACAATCGATAAACTTATCGAAATGCGCCTGACCGCTATGGCAGATGCATTCCGTATCCAGATGGATGATCCTACAATGAAGGAAGTGCCGTTCGAGGACCGCTTCGGTATGCTTGTTGATATCGAGTACAGCAATCGCAAAAATAACCGGTTGAAAAGACTGATCCGGCAGGCTGAGTTCGAACAGCCGGATGCCAGCATTGCAGCAATTGATTACCAGTCCGGTCGGAAACTGAACAAAGCACTGATCAGCCGTCTGGCAACTTGCGAATACATTACAGAATACAGGAACATCTTCATTACAGGTGCCACCGGAAGTGGTAAAACTTATATGGCCTGTGCTTTTGGCATGGAGGCCTGCAAACACTACTACACAGTACGGTATGTGCGGCTTCCTGATTTATTACTGGACTTACAGGCTGCCAGAGACAGCGGAACTTTTTCAACTGTCCTGAAGAAGTACACCAAGCCAGTAGTACTGATCATTGACGAGTGGCTTCTCCTCAAACTGACGGAAGCTGAAGCCAGAAACCTTTTTGAACTGATACACAAAAGACGCAAGAAATCATCCACGATCTTTTGCTCGCAGTTCCGCGAAAGTGAATGGTACCAACAAATCTGTGGCGGTGAAAGTACCCTGGCAGATGCCATTATGGATCGTATAACGTATGACTCATATAAAATCGATATTGAAAGCATTGATCCATCCAAAGATCTCTCTATGCGAGAGGTATATGGATTAGATCCTGCAATGGCAAAGTAACTTATCACTACAGAGAACGGAGTGGCTCCGTTAGTCCGGACAGGTGGCTCTCGCCACACCGGACAGGCGGCTCCGCCGCACCGTAATATTCAGATTAAAATGTTATTTAAACAATGGCATTGAACCGGATGATAATTTTAAGCAGAAATTTAGTGAAGCGTTCGGTGTTAATAAAGAATGGATGTTATACGGGCAAGGAGAATGTCCATTCCTATCCAATGTTAAGATTTTTGGAAACAACCCGATGGATATATTAAGAGAAGAAAATTTAATGGACATAGAGAAATTTGTTATTGTTATTGGAGAGTATGAACAAAGAAGGTATGCATGTATAATAAAAAAGAAAAGTGAATTTTGCTATGAAATATATCCCAAAAGATATATTTTGAATTCAGATGTAGGAAATGGTGGGAAAACCAAGTTAATAGAATTTTATAGATTTGTAAGAGAATCCGCTAAAATAAAAAAATTGGATTTTAACGCATATGAAGCTACAGAGCAACAATTTATAGATTTATATAACGGTAGCATTGCACCTAAAAAAGTTCAAAAATTTAAAGTGGCGAGAGGTTTTGTTGATGATTTTCTGAATTTGTCATCGGATTCTATAGAGCGAAATTCAAGATTTTGGGACGAGGATTTTCAAAAAGTTCAAAATTTTATAAAAGAAGGTTTAGGGGAACAAGATAGAATTGATAGTGAAAATGATAAGAGATTGATTACTGAAAACTTAGGTAATGTATTGGGTGAAAAATATGATGATATTGATTCATTTGATAGCTCAACATCCTTTTTTGATTATAGATTTGGAAAGGCATTTCCAGGAGTAAGAGGTATGAAAGAGTTCAATGAACCACAAGAATGTGTTAATAGATTAGAGATTCTTTTAAGAAGTCCATTGAAAAAAGAAGGATTAACAAGTCCAATTTGGTGGTTTAGAGGAAGTGCTAACCTACATATAGACAAATTTGTAAGATTATCAAAAACTAAATTTTTGATGAATTGCAATGAAATAGAAATAAATAGAATTGTAATTTATGCATCTTTGGAGTATTATAAAAAATTTGTTTATGTGGAAGCTAAACCAGAAAAGGCTACTGGATTATATCAAGAAATGAGTGAGGAGGATATAGCTGAACATATAAGAAGATATGGAGAATATCATGAAGAGTATGCAGTATATAATGGAAAAAATGTGACAAGAGCAGAATATGATGATGGGGCAGCAGTGATAGATGGAAAAGTTGTTGATATGGGGAATGAAGCTAAACTTAGAATAAGATATTTGACACCATATAATTTCATTATATGCGCACAATTTAATCCGATTAATGAAACAAAAAATGACAGTATTATGAAAATGTTTATGGATGGAATTTTGCAGGGAACATATTCTATAAATGATATTGTAAAATTTGTAGATGGGTTTTACAGACATAAAAGAGATGTGTAATTTGTGAGAGAAAGGAAGATACAAATGAAAGATACAAAATATCCATCAATATTATACCATTATGCAAGCATGGAAAAAGCTATAAGCATATTAAAATATAAAAATTTTAGATTATCGGATATTACCAAAAGCAATGATGTGAATGAAATGAGTATTTGTTTTCCGAGACTTTTCAATGAGATGATAAATAGTTATGATGGATTTAGTTATGAGTTTACTTATAAAGAAAAAGAAGGAAGAGAAGGATTTGGTATTTTAGTAAAAGAATTAAGGGAAAGAATAGAAAGAGAATTTGAAGATGGAACAATATCTACTTTTGTAATATGTCTTTCAGAAGAGGGGGATTTGTTAAGTCAATGGAGAGGATATGCGGATGACGGAAGGGGAATATGTTTAGGATTCAATGTACATGAATTATTGGAATTTACAGATACTTCAAACATTACAGGATATGCTTTGGAAAAAGTACAATATTTATCAAAAGAAGAACTTGACCAGTGGATTAAAAATGTCGCAAATGAATTATTACAATTAGTGAATATTGTTTTAGGGGCAATTGAGGATAGAAATATAGTTTATAATTCAGATGTGGAATTTGATAAAGATATATTTGATACGTTGTACTATAATATAATAGCTGAAATAGAAGAAAGTATAAAGTTTAAAGCAGATGGATTTAAAGAAGAAAAAGAGTGGTGTCTTTTTATAAAAAATTCATTAAATAAGGATGAAATAGATAAAAAAGAGTATTCTTCGATTGGACGTTTATCAGAGGAAACACGTAGGAAAGTAAGTGAGTTTGTGGATGCGAATATTGATTTCAATATAAAAGAAAATGATATTGTTCCTTTTATAAGTTTAGGGTTCGACAAGTTTTATAATAATTTGATAAGTGAAGTAATATGCGGTCCTAACAATATGATTAGGAAAAGTGATTTGGGTATGTTTTTACGCAAGTATGGTTACAGTAATTGTGAACATAGAAAATCAAGCATTACATATATTGTAAGGTGATATATATAGTATCATAGAGGCAAGCTGACAAAATAGAATATTTACGGAAGGAATAAGAGATGGAAGATTACATTGTAGCACTAATATCGGCAGTGGCATCATTTATAGCAGCCTATTTAGGAGCTTTTTTGGCATTGAAGAATGTAAAAAAAGAAAAATATTTTGAAGAACGAAAAAGATTATATTATGAACTGGCTGGGATATTACCTATTACAGATGAATTTATAGCGCAGTCGGATTATTTACAAGATTACGATTGTGGTGGAAATGCGGAACAAAAAATTGAAATTATGAAAATGAGGTTACAAGATGCAGAAGACCGGCTAAAGATAAAGAAAGTGGGACAATATACATCTAAAGAAATATATGAAATAGAAACAGAGATTAGTAATTGGAAGTATATAATAAAGAAACATAAAGAATATTTGCAAGAAATGGAAGAGTTACATAAAAAGTTAGAAGCGTTTGATAAAAGTGGTAAGAAAAATTTGGTGAGATTGTTTGCATCTGCTGAGGTGTGGAGTAGTTATGTACATTTCGAGGTTGCGTTACATAATGAGTATTATTGTAATATAGGAGTTAAAAAAGATGATATAGTATATCATATTAACAATTTAATTTTGGGTATGAGAAATGATTTGCAAGGATAGTGTTGTCCGTCAAATTAGATGCACCTGCTCCATGCAGATTAGATGCATCTGATTTAGATCTTATTTGTTATGCATCCGCAGATTGTCTGCACCAACATCTGCAAGTTATCTGATCGATATAAAAAATGATGCAGATTAAGGAATCTGGGAAAATACAATAAAAGCAGGCTGCCCTGCTTTTACTGCTAAATCTCATTATTATTGATTGCCTGCATGACGATCTCTGCAGTAATCATGTCACTTTTTCTAGAGTCTCCAATCAGAAGACAACTATTGCATAGATTGTTGATGATACGAGGTGTTCCATCAGATGCATTTAAGATGGCTTCAAGTGCTGCGTCTTCAAAGATTGCCCTGGTTGCACCTGCTCTTTGAAGCTTATCGAGCACATAAGATCTGCCTTCTTCTTTTGTAAATGCAGGAAGTTCATAATTCATGATGATCCTCTGACGGAATGGCACATGCACACTCAGGCGAAGTGTGGCGTTAAGTGATGGAAGTCCTGACAGGAGAACAACAGCACGATCCCTGGAATCCATCTCAAAGTTAAACAACAGCTTAAAATCATTCAGAATGGCAGAACTGATATAGTTCGCTTCATCAATGATGATTACTGGAGTTTTCCTTTTCTCAACAGAGAGCCTTGTGAGCTCTTCCTGAATTACCCGGAAGTTATCTGGTTTTCGGTAGTGGGCCTGCGCACCAAGTTCCGTGGCAAGGTTCCGATAAAAATCATTGGGGCTAAAAGTGGAAAAACAGGTATAGACTACTTTGTATTGTGAGTTATTTAAGGTTTGTACCCATTTCCTGATTGCGGTTGTTTTTCCGCGGCCGGGGCTGCCGGTAAGCAGTCCAAAGCCCTTTGTTTTTGCAAGATAGTCCAGCCGGAATAAAACTTCTTTGGATTCGTCTGTTGATACAAAGATTTCTTTGGAATTCTTTAGGAAAGGATTGAATTCCAAACCATAGCGGATCGTATAATCCATTAGTCGTCACCTCCATAAAGACGTGGTTTTTCACGTTTGATATCCGCGTTTTCAACCTTGTTTAACAAATCAATGGTGGGATACAATAGATGGGTTGGACAGAATTGTTGGAAATATAGCATTTTTTTGACGAGAGAATAAACAACTTAATGCTTGAATGGTCAACAGATGATGATTTTTGGGTGCGAAGAATTGCTATTGACCATCAGCTGTGCAGAAAAGATAAAACAAATACACAGTTGCTTGAGAAAATATTGGTAAACAATTTTGGCAGTTCTGAATTTTTCATCAATAAAGCAATCGGTTGGAGTTTGAGGGACTATTCAAAAACCAATCCTGATTGGGTAAGAAATTTCGTTGAGACTTACAAGGATAAAATGGATAAATTGAGTATTCGGGAAGCAAGTAAATATTTATGATTGTTGCTATATTAAAGAAATAGACAAATTCAAGTTTACCCAAATGACAACAGACAGGAAACTTGATATTTTTGTAACAAAGGCATCAATATATCTCCCATAATTCCCATAAATTTATGGAATTAAAATTTCATGATACTTATAAAATAGTTCCGATTTTCTTTCGGATTTCTCCTATTAATGAGACAATAATTATTTTTACACAAACCAGCTTATTCGTGGTAGAATAAAACCACAGATAAGCTGGTTGTTTGTTTTGAAAGGAGAATCTAATGAAAACCAAACAACCGGAACTAAACAAAATCACTGCACTCTACGAGAGATTATCCCGTGATGATGAGCAAAGCGGTGACAGCAACAGTATCATAAACCAAAAGAAAATGCTGGAGAAATATGCAACCGAACAGGGATTTACCACTCTGCGTCATTATACAGATGATGGCTGGTCGGGAACCAATTTTGACAGACCGGATTGGAAGCGTATGCTTGCGGATATTGAAGATGGCACTGTAGGATGTGTTATTGTAAAGGATATGAGCCGTATCGGGCGTAATTACCTTGAAGTAGGCTTTTATACGGAAGTGCTGTTTCGAAAGAAGAATGTGCGATTTATTGCCATTTCCAACAATGTAGACAGTGTTTTAAACGATGGCAGTCACGAATTTGCTCCGTTTCTTAACATTATGAATGAGTGGTATGTAAGAGATACCAGCCGGAAAATCAAATCCGTACTTCATAATAAGGGGATGGACGGAAAGCATCTGACAAGCAACGCAATTTACGGGTACAAGAAAGACCCTGATGACCCAGACCATTGGATTATTGATGAAGAGGCTGCCACAGTGGTACGACGTATTTATCAGCTTATCATTGAGGGAAACGGACCGATGCATGTAGCAAGGATTCTGAAGGATGAAAAAGTCGAAAGACCTTCCTATTATCTTGCAAAGCAGGGACTTGGAACCTGTCGGGGAATTCTTCTGTAGAAAAGGCGATAGAAGAATATGACCAATATTTGTCCGGGGATAACCAGAATGGTGGCCTTAGGTATATAGTTAAGGATATGAAGGGATGACGCTGTTATGGGTGTATGTTCCGCCAACATCTACTGTAGAAAAGTGTGCAAACAGGACCTATGACAGAAATGAAGATGGGGACATGGATATTACGGACTCTCCGATTCAACTACAGAATATGTATAACCGAAAGAGTAATACATATGCGGAGCACAAGATATTCCCATATGTTACAACGGAAGAGCTACGCATGGATTTGATGGATAAAGTAAGAAATCTTGCAAAGAGCAAAAATCCGGATCATCCTTGGTTGAAAATGTCTGATGAGGAAATATTGAAGAGTGCTGGCTTATGGGAAAAAGATTTTTCATCAGGTATTCAAGGATATAATCTGGCAGGTGCTGCTTACGATAAAAAGACTTCAACATGGACATTGTAATGAGACAGTCTCAACAAATTCTCATAAAATTTGACACTTGATGAGACTGAAAAAACTAAAAATGATTAATGAATTTATATGATTTATCGATTGGAGAAGATAAAATGAATCAATTTCAATCTATAGCATTAAAAACACATTTTGAAGTCGGAAAAGGATAAAAGATGAAAGTAAAATTAGAAGACATAATTGAGGCAATGGAATTTGCCAATATGGAAACAGAATATTATTATGATACCCAAAACGAAAAAGTTCTGATGTTGTTTGATGAAATGGTGGATGGTGAGGACAATCCGGAACTTTTCGAAGATTATATACCATTACCGGGACAATACGATATCAATGAGTATCGAATAATGGAAGAGTTTATATACGAACTTCCAGTGGGAAAGAATCAGGATGTATTGGCAAGGACAATTCAGGGAAGAGGTGCTTTTAGAAGATTTAAGGATAAATTGTATGACTTAAATCTGGAAAAACAGTGGTACCAATATCGTGAAGAAGCCTATGAAAAAATAGCAAGGCAATGGTCTGAAAGACATAAGATTGATATTGTTGAATGAAAGAAAGAGATGCTGCTATGATACCCACAGAAGATATTATGCCAATAGTGAAAAATACAATCGCTGCATCAATTAAATGTAACACCCATCGGGGATACATTGGTTGGAGCAGCTGCGATAATATTTGTATGGATATGCATGACTGTCTTGATATGTGTGCTGAGACTTTAGAAATGCGTGGTTATATGGTTGCACTTGAGGCGGCTACATATATACTGGTATCTGGTGTTAAGTTAGCATCTCATGCAGATAGTAGTTCGGGAATGCTTACAGATGTTATCATGTGTACATATGAATTAATAGAAAAATGCGCAAAAGAAATCGAAAAACAGGACAAACAAATGCGTGATCAAGCACTTGCATTAATTATAAAAGAGGCAAAAAAGAGTGTATTTGATGGTTGGACTGACTGGCGTTATGACTTGCTGAAATGTGGGATTTGCCTATGCGATGAAAAGAGTGCAAAGAAGCTTGAAAAGGTTTTGGATACCCTTTTGGAAATTTCACGGGAGGATTATTACCCGGAATATACGAAAAAAGAAGATTTGATTGTAAGATACCTTTTACATAGACATTTATATGGAAAAAAGAATACGCAGAAGGAACTATATCAGAATATTGCAATAAATGAACTCCGTATTATAGCTATCAAGGATGCTATGGAAGATAAAAATTATGATGAAGCAGAGAAGCTTTGTTTAGAGAAAGCAAACGAAGAAGAGACATGGCATTATCGTAGCAGTAATCCGGAAGATTGGAATAATATGCTATATGACATATATAAGACAGCAAACAGTACGGAAAAGCAAATCACACAGGCAAAAAAGCTGCTATTGATGGGAAATGAGAAGTTCTGGGATGTTTTGAAACAGATTTATAAAAAGTGTGGTGCGTGGAATGAAACTTACGAGAGCCTATTGGATGAATTAAAGGATAGCAAGCGAACTGTTTGCTATCGCAGTGTTCTTATTTCTGAAAATGAAAAGAAGAGACTGCTTGATGATGTAATGGAGAATCCGTATGATTTGTTTTATTATGGGAAATATTTGGTGAAGGAATATCCGGAGCAGGTATATGAGTTGTGTTATAAGGAAATAAGTGAGAGTTGTGCTCAGGCAAAGGATAGACGCGAATATAAGAAAATAACGAAGAATATTGCACAGCTTATAAAATGGAAGGGGAATGATACTGCTAAATCTTTAATTGAGGAATTGATGCAGAGATATCCAAGAAAACCAGCATTGTTGGATGAATTGGAGAAGGTGGAGAAGAAACTTTAGGAGAAAAGTGATGTTTTTACATTGACTTTATATAATTGAGTAAATAAAACAAAATATGATAAAAGAAATTTTGATAGGACCAAAGTCAGATGTAGAAGTGGAAGACGTGGTTAATTTTCTGAATTTTTGTGGATATTATTCCAGTACTCCTATTAGTATTAAAAAATCTGATATTTCGTACAGATAAGTAAAGCAGATATTAAAAGCATTGGAATTCCCAACTACCTTCTTGTCTATGCTATCACTAACAGATATAATATTTATATAAAACAGGAAGGGTAGGGATGGCATGACAAAAACGGGATCACAAAAAAATTTTAAAATAAGCATACGTGCAAAGATTTTAGTAGGAATGATCGTATGTGTTTTGACCGTGACGAATCTGATCGGCTGGTTTTTTTATAGTACAGGCGAGAGATACATTGTTGGAACAGTGTAAGAAAAATGCCAGAAATTCAGCGAAAATTGCCGCAGAAAGAATTGATGGGGATATTCTAGAAAAGATCAAAGCAGGGGATGAAGCGACAGAGAATTATAAAGAGATACTGTCGCAGCTGCAGGATTTTTTGTGTGGCGATGATATCCAATATATATACACGATGAGAATGAATGGCGGCAGACTGGAATTTATCGTTGATGCTGATACTGAAGAAGGGGCTGCAATTGGTGAAGAATATGAGATATATGATGAAATTGCAGAAGCATTTAAAGGAAATGTCACGGTTGACAGCGAAATGACATCCGATGAGTGGGGAGATTTTTACAGTGCATTTGCTCCGGTTTACGATAGTGCAGGTCAGATTGCAGGAATCGTAGGTGTTGATTGTTCTGCAACTGATATCAGACTTCAGGAGAATATTTTTATAAAAGAATTTTTGATCATTGAACTGCTTGGATTAGTGATAGCAGTAGTGCTTTCCCTTATCATAAGTGGTATCTTGTCGAAAAGTGTAGGTGTGATAGCAGGGAAAATGAGTGAACTTGCAAAGAAGGAGGGAGATCTTACACAGAAGATCAACGTAAGATCAACAGATGAAGTTGGAGATATTGCAGACAGCCTGAATATGTTTTTGGAAAATCTGCGTGAGATCATTCATAATATCAGTGTAAGTGAAAATAAACTTTTAAACAATTCAGAGCATGTAAATAATATTGTGACATCCTCTGCCAATGAAGTATCGAAGGTCAATGCGACAATGAACGATATGGAAGGAAAAGTCCTTGAAATGAGTGATCTGGTTCACAAGATCGCCGAAAATGCAAAGAATAATAATGAGATGATGTCATCTGTCATAAATGAGGCAAAATCGCAGGCTGAATATATTGGTGAGGTTGGATCAAAAGCAGAAAAGCTAGAAGAAGATGCGGTATCAGCCAGAGAGCGTATGCAGAATACGATCGTGAGAATTGGAAAAACACTTGAAGATAAAATTGAAGAATCAAAGGAAGTGGAGCGGATACAGCAGCTTACAGACAAGATCCTTAATGTTGCAGACCAGACAAATCTGCTTGCATTGAATGCCAGTATTGAAGCTGCAAGAGCGGGAGAAAGCGGCAGGGGATTTGCAGTTGTGGCCAACGAGATATCCAGTCTTGCGGAGGAGTCGTCAAAGACTGCAGGTGAAATTCAAAAGATAAATACATTTATCGTAGATATTGTAGCTAAATTAGCGGAGGCTTCGTTTGAACTGCTAAACTATGTGAAAACAAATGTTATTTCTGATTATGATGTCCTTGTACATACCGGTGAGGAATATGCAAATGATGCACATAATTTTAAAGAACAGATGGAAAAGTTTGAGGGGTATATAGATGAACTGGGACAGAGTATGGAGCGTATTCATTGTTATGTGAATGGCATCATGGATGGGTTTGATAAACAGAAAGAGGAAGTGTCGGTTAATTCAGAATATATGTCGCAGATCAATGAAGAATTTAAGAAGATCGTGGATGTAGTTTCGAACAATAAAGAAATTGTTGATGAGCTTGAAATGAATATCCGGCAGTTTAAAATCTAACATATCATATAATTCCTCTTAACAAAGTAGAAATAAAAGCGTATATTACCAGATAACAAAAGACAAGTGCAGCCAGGGGTTATAAAAATGCCAAAAAACATATTATTCAAAGAATATAAAACACAGGATTATATTGAGATCGCAAAATAGACAGAGAGATGGGTGGATGCCACAAAGGAACACCGGGTATCTTAGAGCATTTTATTTCTATGTATAAGATTACCGGTGAGGATGAGTTTTTAGGGTATGCAAAACGGACAGCAAGATTTATCATCAGCCAGTCGTTTGTGAGTGATGAACCGGGAGATATCTATAAACAGCAGAAAAAGAGAAACTGGTATGGAAACTGGTGGAGAACGATACCGCAGAATGTCCACAGCTATACCGGTTTATACATTGGAACAACAGGAAATGCATTGAGTCTGTTATCTTTAGCAGGGGTACTGGAAGGAAAAGAATGGATACAGACAGTAGAATACAATTATTTTAACTAAATGGGGAATGAAAAGATGGCAGAGAGAAAAATTTATCATTCAATCGCAGAATTAGTGGGAGAGACACCGTTAGTCGAAGTTACTAACTATGAAAAAGAACATGACTTAGATGCCACGATACTTGCAAAGCTGGAATTTAAAGATATTCCGGGAGTGCCGGAACTGATCGCAGAAAAAGGACTGGCATTCGATCCGATTTACGATCTGCTTCAGAAGTATGCAGATGAGCATGGCTGGTATTATATCAATCAGGGCAGAAATCCGGAAAACCCGAATGTACATATCGCAACTACCGGTCCTGAAATCTGGGATGCTACAGGCGGAGATATTGATTTTCAGTATGATGAAGTAGTTGAGGTTAATGCAGATCTTGCATATGAGGTTGGTCGTGATCTGGTAAGAACAGATGGAATCTTTCTTGGTCAGTCTGCTGCAGCAGCGATCAAAGTTGCAACGGATATTGCAAAAGACCGGAAGCAAAGGGAAAGACGATCGTTGCGATCTGTGCAGACAATGCATTCAAATATTTATCGACGAATATTTACAGATAGTAGGAGAAAATTGATCAGATCATGAATCATACATTATTACAGCAGATCACAAGAAAAGATGCAAAGGCATTTACACACGGCGGAAAGTTCCATGCGGACGATGTTTTTTCCTCGGCATTATTGCTCTATCTGAATCCGGAGATTACGATTACACGTGGCAATAAAGTCCCAGAAGATTATGACGGAATCGTATTTGATATTGGGCGCGGGGAATTTGATCATCATCAGAAGGACAGCAGAGTCCGTGAAAATGGAGTGCCGTATGCGGCATTTGGACTGCTTTGGGAGCAGCTTGGAACCGGGATTTTAGGGGAAGAACTCGCGCAGACTTTTGATGAGGCGTTTGTGCAGCCTCTCGATAACAATGATAATACGGGAGAAAAAAACGAGCTTGCAACCTTGATCGGAAACTTTAATCCAACCTGGGATGCGTCAGGCAGCAGTGATGATGCTTTTTTTAAGGCGGTCGGTGTCGCAGGTATGATACTGGAAAATAAATTTGAGCGTTATCTTGGAAATGAGCGTGCCGATAAAAGGATCGAGGAAATTTTAGAGTCACAGCAAAAGGAGTCTGATGCAAAAATACTCGTCCTGCCGGAATTTATTCCCTGCCAGAAAAGGCTTTCAGAGACGGAGATTGCGTTTGTGATCTTTCCATCTAATCGTGGTGGATATTGTATCCAGCCGCAAAAAAGAGAATATTCCATGAATTATAAGTGCAGTTTCCCGGAAAAATGGCTTGGACTGGAGAATGAAGAGCTGGTACAGGCAACAGGACTTTCCAGCGCCGGTTTCTGCCACAAAGGTGGCTTTCTGATGACGGCTGGCACATTAGAAGATGCTGTCGCAGCATGTAAGATCAGTCTGTCCTGCTTTAAAGAGGAACCCGTGATCGTAAATCTTGGCGGTGGAAAGGAAGCAGATGAATTATTGCAGAAATTGCCGGGAATGGAGCATGCCCGCATATCACACTGCGTGCTGCCGGATGTTCCGGAACTTACACTGCAGGGAATCTATGGGGAAGTTTTGATGGAAAAGCAGGAGTGGAAGAGCCGTATCAAAGATCAGGTAAAACAGATCTTAAAAGAAAAACCGGAAGCTGTTTATGTGGAAGGGGATGTTTTTTTGACTTATCCGATCGTACATCAGCTTCGAAAAAAACATATTCCGGTTTTAACACTGGCAGAATGTGATGGAGAGCGATATATCGTACGTATCCCGTCCGGTTCTTGAAAATTGATTGACGAAGCCCAAAAAAGGCAGTAAGATATGCAATGCAAAACAGGCATTGTATATCTTATTTTATTTTATGAAACAGTGTAAGGAAGAAAGGTGAGAGCAGCAATGAAAAATAATAAATATGAAATTGATATGTGCAATGGCACCATTATGGATAAATTAATATCGTTTGCATTTCCGCTAATGCTTTCTGGAATTTTACAGTTAATGTTTAATGCAGTTGACATCATCGTTGTGGGACGGTTCAGCGGAAGCCAGGCACTTGCAGCGGTCGGTTCGACAACGGCACTGATCAATGTATTTGTGAATCTTTTTATCGGGATCTCACTTGGAGCAAATGTGCTTGCAGCAAGATTTTATGCTGCAGGACGGGAGGAAGAAATGTCACAGACCGTACATACGGCGATTACGTTGGCACTGATCAGCGGTGTGGTGATGGCATTTGTTGGTGTATTGTTTGCAAAGGGAGCGCTGGAACTGATGGGCACACCGGATGATGTGATCGGTCAGTCGACTTTATATATGCGGATCTATTTTATGGGAATGCCATTTTTTATGCTTTATAATTATGGTGCGGCAATACTTCGGGCAGTCGGGGATACAAAACGGCCGCTTTTATTCCTTATTATATCCGGCTGTATCAATGCGGTGCTGAATATGATCTTGGTGATCGTATTTCATTTAGATGTTGCCGGCGTTGCGATCGCAACGATCATTTCACAGTGTGTGTCCTGTATTCTTGTTTTACGCTGCCTTTGTAAAACGCAGGGAAGCTATCAGCTTCATTTATCAAAACTTTCTATAAAAGGTGTTTATTTAAAACAGATTTTTCAGGTGGGAGTTCCGGCGGGAATCCAGAGTACAGTCATCAATTTTTCAAATGCATTGTTACAGTCCTCTGTTAATTCCTTTGGCGCAACAGCAATGGCGGGATATACGGCAGCAAATAATCTGCTTGGTTTCCTGTATGTTTCTGTAAATTCTGTTACACAGGCGTGTATGAGTTTTACCAGTCAGAATTTTGGTGTAGGAAAATATAAGCGTATGGACAGAGTTCTTCTGGACTGTCTGATTTTATCGGTTGGAGTT
Source organism: Roseburia rectibacter (assembly GCF_014287515.2). Lineage (NCBI taxonomy): Bacteria > Bacillati > Bacillota > Clostridia > Lachnospirales > Lachnospiraceae > Roseburia > Roseburia rectibacter. The sequence continues at coordinate 3,492,171 of NZ_CP092473.1, read as the reverse complement.
GCTGCTGTGCTTGGATGTGGGGCATATTTCTTTGGAACAGAGATACTGACGATCTATACCAAAGAACCGGATGTGGTTGCATGTGGAGTAGAGATTCTTTCAATTACTACAGTGCCATATTTCCTTTGCGGTATCATGGATCTTTTTCCGGGAGCACTGCGTGGAATGGGATATTCTTCGGTTCCGATGATATTGTCTGTGATCGGTACAGTCGGAATGCGTATATTATGGATTTTTGCATTCTTTCCGTATCACAGATCCTTGTATTTCCTGTTTATTTCGTACCCGGCATCCTGGCTGGCTACGATCGTGATGCAGGTGATCTGTTATTACTTTGTACGGAAAAAATGTCTGGGAAAAGCGGTTAAAAAGGATCTGTAAGCTGGTTAAAATACATCTTTATCCCGGTTATCATTCTTTGCACAATATAGTTTTTTGTCGGCGAGACTGTAGAGGGTGGAAATCTCCATTCCATTTTGGTATTGTGCAATGCCGCCATCCGGCAGATACTTTTCTAAAATCCGACTGAAAGTAACCAACACTTCGTCACCGAATACATGCCCATAGGTGTCATTGATTTTCTTGAAAAAATCTAAATCCAGTAAAACAGCATAAAAATCAGTATGATCATTTTGAATCAGCTGCTCTAAATACTGGTTCAGATAACGTCTGTTATAAAGTGCAGTCAGTGTATCGTGGTCAGCGGCATTTTTTAACTGATCTCCCAGAGTTCTTAGATCGCTGTCCTGTTTTTCATATTGAACCTTCAAAAGCAGAGTGACCATAAATACGCAAAACATAGAAATTACCAGAGAACAAAGGGTGGAGTAAAATGCTTCCTGTTCTGTGATCGCAGCCCATGGAACCGGATGATAATAAGAATAAATTACGATAAAAACATCACAGAAAACTGCTAAAACTGCAAAAATCAGGGCGTGGGCGGCCGGGATGAAAATGGCGATGGCAGCGATGCTTAAAATCATGTAAACGATCGTATTTGTATGATAAATATAATAAAGAAACGGAAATTCTATAAAAGTAAGCAGTGAGACTACCAAATAGGAGGCCCGTTTTGTATGTCCAAAATGGACACCATAGAAACTGTTCAGAAGGATGAGCAGTGCACATGTACCGCAGAAAAAGGTACCTGGTCCGAATCCATAAATACATTATTCTTTTCTGATAAGATGAGAATAGTATATAATGTTTTCCGGCATATTTCAAATAAAACAACGTTATGGTACAATAGCTATCGCATGAGATTAAAATACAGAAAGGCAGAACATATGAAATTATACATAATCAGACACGGTGAAACATCGTGGAATAAAGAGAAAAAACTGCAGGGACAGCATGATATCATGTTAAATGACGCAGGTGTGCGTCTGGCAGAACTGACAGGTGAAGGAATGAAAGACATTGATTTTGATCTTGTCATTTCCAGCCCGCTGATCCGAGCAAAACAGACAGCAGAGCTTGTGATGGCGGGCAGACATCTTCCGATGATCACAGACAGACGTATCATAGAACTTTCTTTTGGCGACTGGGAGGGAGAATGTGTGAAAGACAGCAAAGTTCTTCCACCGGATTTTATTGATAAATTTTACAATGATCCTTATCACTGTATGAAAGCACCGGGCGGAGAAAGTTTTAAAGATGTTTTAAAACGGACCGAAGATTTTTATCAGTCGCTGGTACAGAACAAGGCATATGAAAATGCCACGATCTTTATATCAACACATGGGGCAGCCGGACGCTGTCTTTTAGCTAATTTTTATGAAGACAAAGAGGATATCTGGCGTGGCGGCATTCCGAAAAACTGTTCTGTCTGCATCGTTGAAGTAAAAGACGGTGTTGGGACAGTATTGGAAAAAGACAAAATTTTCTATGATGAAGCAGAATAGATAAAATACGCGAGAGGAGATAATAAAAATGGCGTGTACTACAATACTTGTTGGAAAAAATGCATCCTATGACGGATCTACAATGATCGCGAGAAATGATGATTCCGGTTCCGGACATTTTACACCGAAGAAATTTGTTGTTGTCCATCCGGATGAGCAGCCGAAAACATATAAATCTGTTCTTTCGCATGTGACGATTGAACTTCCGGATGATCCGATGCGTTATACGGCAGTGCCGAATGCCGTGGATGGGGAAGGTATCTGGGCAGCGGCAGGTGTCAATGAGGCAAATGTTGCGATGACGGCAACGGAGACGATCACATCAAATCCGCGTGTGCTTGGAGCAGATCCGTTAGTTGAAATTCAGCCGCCGGAAGATGGAAAAGAAGAAGTACCTGGCGGGATCGGCGAGGAGGATATCGTATGTATCGTTCTGCCGTATATCCGCAGTGCAAGAGAGGGTGTGAAACGCCTTGGTTCTCTGTTAGAACAGTACGGCACCTATGAGATGAACGGAATCGCTTTTCAGGATCAGGATGAGATCTGGTGGCTTGAGACGATCGGTGGGCATCACTGGATCGCAAGAAGGGTGCCGGATGATGTGTACGTTGTCATGCCAAATCAGCTTGGTATTGATCAGTTTGATCTTGAAGATGCACTATCTGAACAGAAAGAATATATGTGTTCTTCTGATATGAAAGAATTTATAGAAAAAAATCATCTGAACCTCTCAATGGATGGCAGCCTGAATCCGCGTGATGCATTTGGCAGCCACGATGATGCAGATCACGTATACAATACACCGAGAGCATGGTATATGGAGCGTTGTTTAAATCCCCATACAAAAGTCTGGGATGGAGAAAATGCGGACTATACACCGCAGTCGGATGATATCCCGTGGTGCATGGTACCGGAAAAGAAAATTACGGTGGAAGATGTAAAATATGTACTGTCCTCCCATTTTCAGGGGACACCGTACGATCCGTATGCGGCATACGGAGAGAAAAATATGCGTGGCGCATACCGTTCGATTGGGATCAACCGCAATGACTTTTTGGCAGTGATCCAGATGCGCCCTGAGATGGAGCATGACTGTAATGTGATCGAGTGGATCGCATTTGCATCCAATGCGTTCAACGTGCTGGTTCCATTTTATGCAGATATTGATGAGACCCCGGATTACCTTTGCAATACCACAGATGAGGTTTCTACAGATAATTTTTACTGGTCGAGCAGAATGATCGCGGCAATGGCTGATGCGTCTTACCGGAGTTCGGTATTCCATATTGAAAGATATAAAGAGCATGTACTGGCAAAAGGTCATGAACTGATCAACCGGTATGATGATCTGCTTTCAAAAGAAACCGATGCAGCAAAAAGAAAAGAGATCCGGCATGAGGCAAATCGTGCAGTTGCAGGAATGTTAAAGAAAGAGACGGCAGACACGCTCGATAAAGTGCTGTTTGAGCTGAGTGGTCAGATGAAGAATGCATATGCCAGATCGGATGCATAACCTGCAGATAAAAGGAAATGGAAAAGGAGAAGAGATAATTTGAAAAAAGGTCGTTATATTTTTCTTGGGCTGGCAATGATTTTATTGTTGGCAGGATGCAGTATGAACCGGAAAACGATCCGTTTTGGAGCTGCGGGCATTGGTGGAATGTATGATTCATTTTCCAATGCATTTGTCAGTCTTGCAAATAAAGAGGATTTTTCTTATAAACTTGAAACAAGAAATACTGCCGGATCGGCGGCAAATATCAGACTTCTTTCCGGAAAATATATAGAACTGGGAATTGCGCAGGCAGACCTGGTGGAGGAAGCCTATCATGGAACAGGGGAATTTCGTGATAAAGCATATCAGGGATATAAAGCGGTTGCAGCACTTTACCCGGAGGCATGTCAGATCGTGGTGAGAGCAGATTCGGATATTACATCATTAGATGATCTCCTTGGAAAAACGATCAGTATCGGAGCGGAGGAGTCAGGAACAGAGCGGAATGCAAAACAGATCCTGCTCGCACAGGGTATCAGCACGGATATGACAGAGACTGTTAATTTAGATTATACGGAAGCGGCAGCAAAACTTGCAGCGGGTGAGATAGATGCATTTTTCTGCACTGCTGGCACACAGACAACGGTGATCGGGGAACTCGCAAAGGAGTGCGGAATACGGCTTTTAAGTATCGATGTAAAATGCAGGGACAGATTAAAGGCTGCATATCCGTTCTATTCCGAATATACGATCCCGGCAGGTACCTATAACGGTCAGACGGAAGATGTAAAAACACTGTCTGTACAAGCAGTGCTGTTAGCTGGTGACAGTTTATCCGCGGATACGGTAAAGGAGCTGACGGCACTTCTGTTTTCTCATGAACAGGATATCAGATATGCGACATCGATCGGACTAAAAGAGGATGAGCAGTCTGCGATCGGGGGAATCACGATCCCATTTCATAAGGGGGCGGCAGCATACTATGCAGAATGCGGCATCGAGGTGCCGACAGAGTAGATACGGATCTGAATATCAGATACGGTTTGGAAATTAAGATTGAAAGGATAAATATGGAAGTTCAGTTGGATATGTATCAGACACTGGCAGCTTCAGTGCTGGTGCTGATGCTCGGTAGTTATTTAAAACAAAAAATACATGTTCTGGAAAAATTCTGTATCCCGGCACCGGTTGTCGGGGGACTGTTGTTTGCAATCGTCACCTGCATCTGTTACAGCAGCGGAATTATGGAGATTTCTTTTGATGATACATTAAGAGAAGTGTGTATGGTATTCTTCTTTACTTCGGTAGGATTTCAGGCAAATTTGAAAGTATTAAAGAGCGGAGGAAAGTCACTGGCAGGATTTTTAGGACTTGTCATTCTTCTGATCGTTTCACAGAATTTACTTGCGATCGGAACGTCACGTCTGCTTGGCATTGATTCGCTGATCGGTATGTGTACCGGTTCGATCCCGATGGTAGGCGGACATGGAACGGCGGGTGCGTTTGGCCCGGTTTTAGAGGATCTGAATGTGGAAGGTGCAACAACGATCTGTACGGCAGCAGCGACCTTTGGACTGATCGCCGGAAGTCTGATCGGTGGGCCGCTGGGGAAGCAGCTTATTGAGAAAAAGAACCTGCTTGATACGGTTGTGCCGGAGGATGACAGTCTTTTGGTGGAAGATAAGAAGAAACATGAGCGTCATACAAATATGTATGCATCGGCAGTATTCCAGCTTATTCTGGCAATCGGACTTGGAACTGTTTTTTCCTGGTTTCTGACAAAAACAGGAATGACATTTCCGATTTATATCGGTGCAATGATCGCTGCGGCTCTGTTTCGGAATATCGGAGAATACTCTGGTAAATTTGTGATCCATATGGGTGAGATCAATGATATCGGTGGTATTTCCCTGTCACTGTTTCTTGGAATGGCAATGATCACATTAAAACTCTGGCAGCTTGCATCACTTGCTCTGCCGCTTATCATATTGTTAGCAGTTCAGGCGATACTTATCTGTGTATTTACAAAATTTGTAGTATTTTATGTGATGGGAAGAGACTATGATGCAGCAGTACTTGCAGCAGGAACCTGTGGATTTGGAATGGGAGCGACACCGAATGCTATGGCAAACATGCAGGTACTTTGTGAAAAATATGCCCCTTCCGTAAAGGCGTACCTGATTATTCCGCTGATCGGAAGTTTATTTGCAGATTTTATCAACAGTCTGGTCATCACATTTTTCATTAATATATTATAAATAGAAGAAACGGAGATGTTTATGTTTAAATTCAGAAAGAAAAGAGAGAAAGGTCACGAATATAATCTGACTTATGATAATCTTGCAGTCCCGGAGATCCATACACATGAGCCGGAAGAAGCAGCAGAGGAAGAGGACAAAAAGCCGGGAATCACCTATGACAGTGTGGCAATCCCGGAGATTCATATCAGAAAAAAATAGCAGAAAGGTAATTTTAACAGATGGCAGTAAATAAAAATGGAATCGTAGTAATTGGTGCGGTATTTGTGGATATTAAAGGATTTCCGGAAGATATTTATATTCCGGACGGAAGAAATGCAGGAAGAATTGAATATATCCATGGAGGTGTCAGCCGTAATGTTGTGGAAGATATCGCCAATATCGAACTGCGGCCTACATTTCTGGGAATCGTGGATGATTCAGCACTTGGAAGTGAGGTCATTCACAAACTACAGAATCATAAAGTAAATACAGAATACATGCTGACGATTCCAAATGGAATGGGAACCTGGCTTGCGGTATTTGATCATCACGGAGATGTTGCCGGTTCGATCTCGCAGAGACCGAATCTGATGCCGATCCTTGATGTGCTGGAAAAATCAGGGAATGAGATTTTTGAAAATGCTGATTCCGTTGTGATTGAAGTGGATATGGATAAAGAGATCGTCAAAAAAGTCGTGAATTTGTGTGAAAAATTCAAAAAACCGCTTTACGGGGTTGTCAGCAATATGAGTATTGCGGCAGAGAGAAGAGATTTTCTGCGGAAATTTGACTGCTTTATCTGCAACCAGTTAGAGGCAGGAATGTTTTTTTCTGATGATTACAGTGAAAAGACACCGGAAGAACTTGCAGAGATCCTTGCAGGCTGTGTAAAACGTGCCAATATTCCTTCCATGGTCGTTACCATGGGCGGCAAGGGTGCAGTATATGCGGACAGGGAAGGTATTTATGGAGTGTGCCCGGCAAAAAAGGTACAGGTAAAAGATACGACAGGAGCGGGTGATGCGTTCTGCGCAGGTGTGGCAAGTGGACTGACATATCAGAAAACGTTGGAAGAAGCAGTAGAGATTGGAACACGTCTGGCTGCATCCGTGATCACATCATCCGAAAATGTCTGTCCGCGATTCCTCCCTGCGGAACTTGGAATTGATGCCTGAGGATAAAAAATCTTATAAATTAAGAATGTAGAATACAGAAAGGACGAGTTAAAGAGAATATAGAACATTTCTATTTTAATGCCGTCAAATCTATGCTAAACTCATGGGCAGAAAGCAACGGTTTCAATAAGTGCCGGAGCATTACGAAAGATGAGGAGCAGAGTGATGGAGTTGGAAAGTGTATTTTTAGACAATCTTCCGGACACAGCAAATATGATCTTAAATATCCTGTGGGACAGAAATGAGGAAATGTGTACCGCTGAATTAACAGATGCAGTGAATGAAGTATATAACAGACGCTGAGAGAAGAACATGATACAGGAATTTATTAATCTGCTTATCCGGATGGACTATGTGGAGAAGAAGCGGCATGGATTTCGTGTATATTATGCTGCGTTAGGTGCAGATTATGAATTGTAAAAAAAATCTGAAAATTAATAAGAAATGATAAAATATCAAAAAAACAGATGGATAATACTTGACTTTGCTGATTTATAGTGCTATAACGTAACCGAAGCAAGGAAATAAAGTAAAAAGGATGAAAGATGATATGCAGAAAGGAAGCGTATAGTATGTCAGATAAGAATCCAAAACATCCATTAAAAAAGAAAAAGGTGGCAGCCAAGATCAATATTGCAGATCATGCCGCAGTAGAAGAGGCAAGAGAGACACATAAGTCAAAGAAACATGTATATTGATGAGTGGTTACAAAGTAGATGAGAGATACCCGGAGTCTTAGGATTCCGGGTATTTTTATGTAATAGCAAAATTCGTTGAAATACCCTATTATATAAAAAGCCCTCCGGGCAGGATTCTGCCTTTACAAATTAAAAAAGATATATTACGATAATTTCCGGCAGAAAGAGATCAGTGTGAAAATAAGATATTTCACACACAAGATTTGTGCTTACACACAAACTTGATATGCGCAAAAGACAGCGCAAGAATGGAGATTTTTATGAAAGAATTACTTTATGGTATCGTGGAACTGCTCGCAAAGATACACAGTTATCTGCTTCGTTTAAACGATGCATATGAATACAATTTCAGCGACAAGGAACTGCATTTTTTGGTCATTGGAATTTTGGGAATGATGTTTATTTTTGTGGTGTATCCGGTTTTTAAATGGCTTGCAAAACACGATCATGTCATGGTGATCGCATGGATTTATGTTTTTACGCTGATCATCGTGATCACGTTTGCGATCGAGATCGGTCAGAAGGTAACGAACACCGGTAATATGGAGTTTGCAGATATTGTCTTTGGTGTAGTCGGGTTTATTGTGATGTTTTTTGTCTTTGCGATTATACGTGAGATTTACAAGGGAATCTTAAGTCTGATCCGTGATACGACACATCAGGATCAAAACCGCAGTAAAAAGAGACATCAGAGAGCATATGACGAATACGAAGAAGATGTCATGGATGAAGATCGCGAAGAATAAGATTTTTCACATGCAGAAATGAGGATTTTTATGAAGCAGATTTTAAAAAGAGTAGTGGAAACGCTCATCGTAATATTTGGAAACTGTATTTATGCGTTTGGAATTGCAATGTTTATTTTACCAAGCGGCTTATCACAGGTGGAACGACAGGTATCGCATTGTTTGTCAATGATGTTTTTCACACACCGGTCACCGTGTTTGTGCTTGTGTTTAATACGATTATGTTTCTGATCGGTTTTTTTGCATTTGGATGGAAATTTGCGGCAAATACGGTCGTGAGTACGTTCAGTTACCCGATCGCACTCGAATTGATCACGAGACTGCTTGGTGGTTACCGTATCACAGATGATCTGATCCTTTGCACGGTCTTTGGAGGTATCTGTATCGGGGCAGCGATCGGACTTGTCATCAGAATGGGAGCTTCCACAGGAGGTATGGATATCCCGCCTTTGATCTTAAATAAGTATTTTAAGATCCCGGTTTCAAGTTCTGTTTATGTATTTGATATGCTGATCTTACTGCTTCAGGTATTTCACAGCAGTGGAGAGCAGGTGCTTTACGGTATCCTGCTTGTGATCGTATACAGTGCAGTACTGGATAAATGTCTGATGCTTGGTACTGCAAAAATGCAGATCAAGGTTGTCAGCAGCCATATTGATGAGATCCGCACGGCAGTGTTAAATGATATCGACCGCGGTGTGACGCTGTTAAACAGTGAGACCGGATTTTTAAGAAACAATACAATGATGCTTCTGACTGTGGTATCTATGCGTGAGCTTGCCAGAACGGAAAAACTGATCCATGAAGTAGACCCGGATGCCTTTGTGATTATCAATAAAGTCAGTGAAGTGTCCGGAAGAGGTTTTTCCAGTAAGAAGAGATATTTAAAACAGGAAAATACAGATTAGTGTGAAAAATATTTTTCACACGCAGGAATGAGGATTAGTATGACACTGCAGCAGTTAAAATACGCTTTGACGATCGCGGACTGTGGATCGATGAACGAGGCGGCAAAAACGTTATTTCTCTCCCAGCCGAGTCTGTCAGAGACGATCCGGGAATTAGAGACAGAGATCGGATTTGATCTTTTTGTGCGTTCTAACCGTGGAATTCTTGTGACACCGGAAGGGGAAGAGTTTTTAGGATATGCAAGACAGGTTACGGAGCAGTTTCATCTGCTTACTACCCGCTATATTGATAAACAGGTTAAAGAAAAGTTCAGTGTATCCATGCAGCATTATACGTTTGCAGTCAAGGCATTCGTGGAGACGGTAAAACAGGCTGGAATGGAACGGTATGAATTTGCAGTCCATGAGACAACGACATATGATGTGCTTGAAAATGTAAAGAATTTTCGCAGTGAGATCGGGGTTTTATATCTGAATGATTTCAATGAAAAAGTCATGAATAAGATCATCAGGGAACATGGACTGGAATTTATCGAACTGTTTTCCTGTGATACTTATGTTTATCTCTGGTCGGGACATCCGCTGGCAAAAAAAGGAGAGATATCGATGGAGGAGCTGGATGCATATCCGTGTCTTTCTTTTGATCAGGGAGAGCATCATTCCCTTTATCTGGCGGAGGAAATGAAAAGCACTTATGATTATAAAAGACTCATTAAGGCAAATGACCGTGCCACGCTTCTGAATCTGATGATTGGATTAAATGCCTATACGCTCTGTTCCGGAATTATCTGTGAGGAACTAAACGGCAGTGACTATATGGCAATCCCGTTAAAGGAAACGGAGAAAATGCGCATTGGCTATGTGAAGCGGAAAGGGGCAAAAGTCAGCCATATCGGGGAGATCTATATCGGAGAATTAAAAAAATACAGGGAAAATGTGATGTGATCAGCTATAGGCGAAACCTATAACCAACTCAAGGTTTCCAATATTAACACTTTCTGTAACTACCTGTTATAATAAGGACTATCAAATCAAGACAGAGCAGTAGGAGAAAGGAGAGATCAGATATGCGTACAGAAATTAAGACCTATACAACAGCAGACAAAATGATGATGACAGGATCCATGTGCGGCATGATGTGTATGTGCTGTATGGGACGATTTCGTGTGCGGGAAGATATCTGATTTTATGCGTTGATAGAAAATGTAAAACAGATGTTTCCGCGAGGGAGCATCTGTTTTTTTGCCTTAATGCCAGATTTGTGATAAGATGGAGCGCGGAGCACACACAGGTGCTCACATAGGGCAGGAAGAAAGGAGAACATGTATGGCAGCAATTGAGGTCAGACATCTCTATAAAAAGTTTGAACAAAAGGGAGTGACCGTTGAGGCATTAAGTGATATCAATCTGACGGTGGAGCAGGGCGATATCTACGGAATCATCGGTATGTCGGGAGCTGGAAAAAGTACACTGGTACGATGCTTAAATTTCTTAGAGAAACCGACAGAAGGTCAGGTGCTGATCGAGGGTCAGGAATTAGGAGCATTGACAGAGAAGGAATTAAGAGGGCAGCGCAGCGATATTGCGATGATTTTTCAGAATTTTAACCTTCTGATGCAAAAGAGTGTACTTGACAATGTATGTTTCCCGATGCAGATCCAGGGAAAGAAAAAGAAAGAGGCGCGGGAAAGAGCGAGAGAGCTTTTAAAGACGGTCGGGCTTTCCGAAAAGGAAAAAGCGTATCCGGCACAGCTTTCCGGAGGACAGAGACAGAGAGTTGCGATCGCAAGAGCACTTGCTTCGGATCCGAAGATCTTACTTTGTGATGAGGCAACCAGTGCCTTAGATCCACAGACAACCGCTTCCATTCTTTCACTTTTAAAGGAGATCAATGAAAAACTTGGCATTACGATCGTGATCATCACACATCAGATGTCAGTGATCCGTGAGATCTGCAGTCATGTGGCGATCATTGAACACGGTATCCTTGTGGAAGACGGACTGGTAGAGGATATTTTTTCCCATCCAAAATCAAAAGCTGCAAAAGAACTGATCCTAAGAGATCAGCCTGGCAATAACAATGCACCGTTAGCGGGTGCAGTTCAGGAGCGCATGCAGGGGGATAAAAAGATCAGGGTCGTCTTTTCAGAGAATTCCGCATTTGAACCGGTCATTGCAAATATGATCTTACAGTTTAAAACGCCGGTAAATATTTTAAGGGCAGACACCAAGAATGTCGGTGGTGTTGCAAAGGGAGAGATGATCTTAGGACTTCCGGAGGACAGACATTTACAGGTAGATATCGAGGAATATTTAAAAGAAAAAGGACTTGCAGTTGAGGAGGTGACCGAAGATGTGGAATGAGCAGATTATCATGATGCTGTTAGAGGGTATCAAAGACACACTTTATATGACGTTGACATCTACGCTGATCGGTTATGTGATCGGACTTCCGATGGGAATCCTGTTAACGGTCACTGACAAAGATGGAATCCATCCGAATGCAGCAGTTTACAAGGTATTAGATGTCATTGCAAACCTGATCCGAAGCGTACCGTTTTTAATTTTACTGATCGTGCTGATTCCGTTTACGAGATTTCTGATCGGAAGAAGCTATGGACCGACGGCGACGATCGTTCCGCTTGTCATAGCAGCAGCACCATATATTGCACGAATGGTTGAATCTTCTTTAAAAGAAGTGGACGCAGGTGTCATTGAGGCAGCACGTTCCATGGGGGCTTCTAATTTTACGATTGTGACAAAAGTTATGTTAGTGGAAGCACGCACATCCCTGATCGTAGGGGCAACCATTTCACTTGGAACCATTTTAGGATATTCTGCAATGGCTGGAACTGTCGGTGGAGGCGGACTTGGAGATATCGCAATCCGCTATGGTTATACCAGATGGCAGACAGATATTATGATCGTAACCGTTATTTTACTGGTAATCTTATTCCAGATATTCCAGACGATCGGTATGAAACTTGCGAGCAATTTAGATCGCAGAAAATAAACGTAAACAATGTTTTTCACATTATTATAAATTTAGGAGGAAAATCCTCTGCTCCTGCAAGGGCAGTCGCATTTTTCTTCGAAAAACAAGGAGGATTATATTATGAAAAAAAGAGTACTTACCACAATCTTAGCAGGCGTTTTAGCTGTATCTGCATTCGCAGGATGCGGCAGCAGCAACACAGCAGGCAATGCAGCTGCAGATAATAACGCAGCAGCAGAAACAAACGATGCAGCAGTTGCAGACACCACTGCAGCAGAAAGTGAAGCATCCGAGAGCGTAGCTGACACACAGACAACAGAGGGCGGCACAATTACCGTAGCAGCTTCTGCAACACCACATGCAGAGATCTTAGAGGAAGCAAAGAAAATTCTTGCAGATCAGGGCTGGGACTTAGAGATTACCATTTTTGATGACTATGTACTTCCAAACGAAGTAGTAGAGAGCGGTGAGTTCGATGCAAACTACTTCCAGCACATCCCGTACTTAGAGAACTTCAATACAGAGAAAGGTACACACCTTGTCAATGCTGGCGGTATCCATTATGAGCCATTCGGAATTTATCCGGGAACAAAGAAAGATCTCTCTGAGTTAGCAGATGGCGATACGATCGCAGTACCGAACGATACAACAAACGAGGCAAGAGCATTATTACTGTTACAGGACAACGGTATCATTACTTTAAAAGATGGCGCTGGTTTAGAGGCAACTGTAAATGATATCGCTGAGAATCCGCACAACATCAAGATCGAAGAGCTTGCAGCAGAGCAGGTAGCAAGAGTAGCACCGGAAGTTGCATTTGTTGTATTAAACGGTAACTATGCATTACAGGCAGGTTATTCCGTAGCACAGGATTCCTTAGCATATGAGACATCTGATTCTGAAGCAGCAAAAACTTATGTAAATGTTATCGCTGTAAAAGAAGGAAATCAGAACAACCCTGGCATCCAGGCACTTGTAAAAGTATTAAAATCTGATGATATCAAAAAATTCATCAACGATACTTATGATGGTGCGGTTATTCCATTTGAGGACTAATTGATTCCTAATCAGAAATGAATATAAAAAAGAGAAAGGGCATGGCGGAGACGTCATGTTCTTTTTTTGTACCTTGTGGATGGCTTAGAATGTAATAAAATGAGTTGTCTGATAAATGATGGTTTGTGGGTGATATGAGTTTCCTCGTGTAGGGTGGTTCTGGGGATTTTAGATTGGCAAATTGCATCAAGCCGGGACTGTTTTGTTCCGTTGTCCGAAAATAAGAAAGTCTAAGTATGCCTGATTTAGTTTTATGCCGGAGTGACGTGTGCGTCCTAAATGTGCCGTCCGGGCACATTAGGACTTGTGCTGCCGTCCGTGGCAGCACAACACTGTATTGTGAACAGGCATACAAAGACTTTCTAATTTTCTCCCAAAGTCACAAAACAGGTTCCGGCTTGATGCGATTTGCCAGCCACTAAGTTGTGAACCACCCTTCGCCGGGGAACTTATTTTACAACCTTGGGGGGACGTAAATTTTTAGTGTTTTATGTGTGAATCTGATTAAAAAAATATTTTCAAATAACTATATTCAATAGTTTATTATTTTTGTCCCTATTTACATTTGTGTGTCTGATGTATCAACAGTATAATTATACATTTCACGAATTGCGTATGCAATTAGAAAATCAAGTAGTCCAAATTCAAATACAAACCAATGAGGCTTTTCAGATAATCTGGGAAGCCTTTTTAAGAGGTTGTGATTTTAAGGTAATGAGTACAAGCATTAACCAATGTCTATGAGGCTGTTTTTCAAACACCAAGATATAGAAAATATAAAATATTTTTGAAAGGAAACTATTATGGAAAACAAATCACAAATCACAGACATTAGTTTGGATGTAGTATTTTTTATCAACATGTGTTAGCCTACTGTTATACAATCGGTACGTGAAGGGAGGAGCTGTTTATGTGGTTTTGGTGGTTTATGTTAATATGTGATCTGATAATTCCTATTGCTATGGTCATTGGTGGAAGAATGATGTGGAAACATTGTCCAAAAAATATAAATAGTATGTCAGGCTACAGAACAACTCGCTCAATGAAAAATATGGATACATGGAAATTTGCGAATGACTACTGCGGAAGAATTTGGTGGAAAATAGGATGGGTAATGATTATACCATCTGCTTTGATACATATTCCATTATATCATAGTGATAAGAATACGATTGGATTTGCAGGGTTGATTCTTGTGACAATTCAATGCTTTATTATGATTATATCAATTTATCCGACAGAGAAAGCTTTAAAAAAACATTTTAATGATGATGGAACACGTAGATAACTACAATTTGACGAGGAGATGATTTACATGAAAAAGAGTCTATCAAGGATTATCGGTTTGATGATGCTGATTATAGCTATTGTATTTATAATGTATGCATTGAACCATCCAGAAATGAGTTTTCCATGGAACAATACTATTACGTGGTTGCTGTATGGTGTATATTTTCTTGTGACAGTAGTGTTGCTTATTGCACCTAAAATGAAGAAGTGAGAAATTCCAGTTTGTCAATTACAGGTGACATTGAAAGAGCCAGTCCATTCAAGGTGCTGGCTCTTTCAAAATTCCATTCTAATAAATTGCACGACAACTTAGAGTAAAAATGAATACCCATTAGTAAGAAGTGAATAGAAAATGAATAAAAGAGTGGTGTTTCGTATAGTTATGAGCTAGTATGCATCAGACACACTTTTGTAAATAGGGAGTTATTTTTGATTACACTGGCAAAAACCTCGATATATAACACTATGCTCATATTTATTGCCATACACATTTGAAAATATTTTGTGTTATTGGTCTGGAAATTTACGAAAAAATTCATGTAATACAATGTAGCAGATGGAAAATCTGGGGAGCCATTAGGTTGAATATTAATGATACAGCACATTAGCATTTTAAGCATATTTCCATTTGTGCGAATATCGAAAATTCGCACCTACGCCCCCAGTTTTGAGATGAACCGCCCACCCAAATGGTGTTTCATAACCTGGAGGCTGGCATCTTGCGCAAAGCCGAAGCTAATTTTGTGACTTTGGGAGAAAATTAGAAAAACTTGGTCTGCCTGTAGTTACACAGTGATGTTCTGCCACGGATGGCAGAACAAGGCTTCACGAGCCAAGGATGGCTCGTTGAATGCCGGTCACGTCACTCCGCCATAACCTAAATCAGGCAGACCTAGCTTTTCTTATTTTCGGACAACGGAACCAAAATTAACTCCGGCTTTGCGTAAGATGCCACTCACAAGCCTGCGACACACCATTTGGACGGGCGACGCATATCACCCACAAACCATCATTTGTCGGGGGGATTGTAGGATGTTGCCATGGAGAAGTAGCATGGAAAAACATTTGACAAAAACTGGAATATTTGATATTATAATAACAGTAATGATTACTATTATTGTATAGACGTAATGATAGAACATTCGAGAAACATGTATTTTATCATTTGAAATCAGATTTTGATATGAGAAACGGTGAAAATAAACAATTTATAAAATCACATTCTGTTCGTTGAAACCCAAATAAGCATGTGGTATGATTTCACCGGAAAAGCCAATAATAGAATGGAAAGAGAGAGGGATACGGATATGTATAATATTAGAAAAGTTACGGATGACATTACATGGATCGGAGCGAGTGACCGCAGACTGGCATTGTTTGAAAATATTTTTCCAATCAGCCGCGGCGTATCTTACAACTCCTATATTCTGGTGGATGAGCAGACCGTTCTTTTTGATACCGTAGATGCTTCCGTTGCAGGACAGTTTTTTGAAAATCTGGAGGCGGTTTTAGAGGGAAGAACATTGGACTACCTGATCGTAAATCATATGGAGCCGGATCATTGTGCAATGATCGGTGATATTGTACGAAGATATCCGGATGTTAAGATCGTTGGAAATACGAAAACATTTGGGATGATGAACCAGTTCTTTGGAACAGATTTTGCAGAACGTTCCATTGTAGTAAAAGAGGGTGATACATTATCAGCCGGAAAGCATACGCTTCATTTTGTGATGGCACCTATGGTACACTGGCCGGAAGCGATGGTAACTTATGATGATGTGGATAAAGTGTTATTTTCGGCAGATGGATTTGGTTCTTTTGGCGCATTAAATGGCAATATTTTTGCTGATGAAGTTGATTTTGACCGTGACTGGCTGGATGATGCAAGACGTTATTATACGAATATTGTTGGAAAGTACGGAGCCTCTGTACAGACATTATTAAAGAAGGCAGCAGGACTTGATATTGCTATGATCTGTCCGCTGCATGGACCGGTCTGGAGAGAAAACCTGCCGTATATTCTGGAAAAATACCAGAAATGGAGTACTTATGAAGCAGAAGATCAGGCGGTTGTGATCATGTATGCGTCTATGTATGGCAATACGGCATCTGCTGCAGATGCACTTGCAGGTGCGCTTGCAGTGCGCAGTGTGAAGAAAATTGCAGTTTACGATGTATCCAATACACATGTTTCTGAGCTGATCAGTGAGATCTTCCGTGCAAGCCATCTGGTGTTTGCAGTACCGACTTATAATGCCGGAATTTATCCGGTTATGGAAAACCTGCTTTCTGATATGAAGGCGCTGGCTGTTCAGAAAAAGACGGTTGCGGTCATGGAAAATGGAACCTGGGCACCAACAGCCGCAAAGCAGGTAAAAGAAAAACTTGGCGAAATGAAAGATATGACGATACTCGATGCCGGACTTACCATTAAATCCGCAATGCATGCTGGTCAGAAGGCAGAGCTGGATGCATTGGCAGATGAGATCGTAAAGAGTATGATGTAGTAAGATTGCAGGGCGAAGCATAGGATAAAACAATGTCCTATGCTTTGTTTTTACAGAAAAAACAGAACAAAAGTTCGATTTTTGCTGTACATTTTTTTGATTGAATGATATACTGGAAACAGAATCATACTAAATATTGATGTCAGATGTTCCCAGATAGAAAAATTCATTGGGAGAAATGAGGAATACCATGGATCATTTCAAATTACATTCAAAATATAAACCGACCGGGGATCAGCCTCATGCGATCGAAGAACTGGTAAAAGGATTTGAGGAAGGCAATCAGTTTCAGACTTTACTGGGTGTTACAGGTTCCGGTAAGACTTTTACAATGGCAAATGTGATTCAGGCACTGAATAAGCCAACACTTATCATATCCCATAATAAAACACTGGCAGCGCAGTTATATGGGGAGATGAAAGAGTTTTTTCCGGAAAATGCAGTGGAGTATTTTGTGTCCTACTATGATTATTACCAGCCGGAAGCATATGTGCCTCAGACGGATACCTATATCGCAAAAGACTCGGCAATCAATGAAGAAATAGATAAACTGCGCCTTTCTGCGACAGCTGCACTGGTGGAGCGTAAGGATGTGATCGTGGTGGCGTCTGTTTCCTGTATTTATGGTCTGGGCAGCCCGGAAGATTATCTTGGAATGATGGTTTCCTTAAGACCTGGGATGGAGAGAGACAGGGATGATGTACTCCGCGCCCTGGTTGATATCCAGTATACAAGAAATGATATGGATTTTCACCGCGGTACGTTCCGTGTGCGGGGGGATACGTTAGAGATTTTTCCGGCAAACTATGGAGATACGGCAGTACGCGTGGAATTTTTCGGTGATGAGATCGACCGTATTACAGAGATTGATGTGCTGACCGGAGAGATCAAATGTGAACTGGAGCATTTTGCCGTGTTCCCGGCATCCCATTACGTTGTGCCGCAGGAGAAGATTTTAAAGGCATGTGAAGCGATCGAACAGGAATTGGACGAGCGCATCCGGTATTTTAAAGGTGAGGACAAGCTGCTTGAGGCGCAGCGTATTTCGGAGAGGACTAATTTTGATATAGAGATGCTGAAAGAAACGGGATTCTGCAGCGGCATTGAGAATTATTCAAGGCATCTTGCAGGACTTCCGGCAGGGGCGACACCGCATACGCTGATGGATTATTTTAAGGATGATTATCTGATCATTGTGGATGAGTCACATATCACAATCCCACAGATCCGCGGCATGTATGCGGGAGACCAGTCGAGAAAGTCAACGCTGGTCGACTATGGTTTCCGTCTGCCATCAGCGAAGGATAACCGTCCGCTTAATTTTGAAGAGTTTGAGAGCAAGATAGATCAGATGCTGTTTGTATCGGCGACTCCGAATGTATATGAAGATGAACACGAACTGCTCCGTACAGAGCAGATCATCCGTCCGACCGGATTACTTGATCCGGAGGTTGTGGTACGTCCGGTGGAGGGGCAGATTGATGATCTGATCGGCGAGGTTAATAAAGAGATTAAAGATCATCATAAGGTGCTGATCACAACACTGACGAAGAAGATGGCAGAAGATCTGACCGATTATATGCGTGAGATTGGTATCCGCGTGAAATATCTTCATTCAGATATTGATACATTAGAACGTGCTGAGATCATAAGAGATCTGCGTCTGGATGTATTTGACGTGCTTGTCGGCATCAACCTGCTGCGAGAGGGACTGGATATACCGGAGATCACGCTGGTGGCGATTTTAGATGCTGATAAAGAGGGATTCTTAAGATCGGAGACATCACTGATACAGACGATCGGACGTGCTGCGCGTAACAGTGAGGGACACGTTATCATGTATGCAGATAAGATCACAGATTCCATGCGTGTCGCGATAGAGGAGACAAAGCGGCGTCGTGAGATACAGCAGGCATATAATGAAGAACATGGCATTACACCTACAACGATCCAGAAATCTGTGCGGGAACTGATCAGCGTATCTAAGAAGGTAGCAAAGGAAGAAATGAATTTCAAAAAAGATCCGGAATCCATGAACCGGGACGAGCTTACAAAGCTGATCGCAGATATCCAGAAGAAGATGCAGAAGGCTGCGGCAGACCTAAACTTCGAGGCGGCTGCGGAATACCGCGACAAGATGGTGGAATTAAAGAGCATGCTGCGTGATATGTAATAAGAAAAGGACAGTAAATCATGAAAAAAACAAGTGAAAGAAAATACATTAAGATCAGAGGTGCAAATGAGCATAATCTGAAAAATATTGATGTAGATATTCCAAGAGATGAATTTGTCGTGCTGACCGGACTTTCCGGTTCCGGAAAATCATCGCTTGCGTTTGATACAATATATGCGGAGGGACAGAGACGGTATATGGAGTCACTTTCCTCTTATGCAAGACAGTTCTTAGGACAGATGGAAAAGCCAAATGTAGAGAAAATTGAAGGATTGTCTCCGGCAATCTCCATCGACCAGAAATCAACGAATCGTAATCCAAGATCTACCGTTGGAACTGTTACGGAGATTTACGATTATTTTCGTCTGTTGTATGCAAGGGTCGGTATCCCACATTGCCCAAAGTGTGGCAGGGAGATTAAAAAACAGACAGTTGACCAGATGGTCGATCAGATCATGACACTTCCGGAGCGTACTAAGATCCAGCTTTTAGCACCGGTGGTACGGGGAAGAAAAGGAGAGCACCAGAAGCTGTTAGAACAGGCAAAGCGCAGCGGTTATGTGCGTGTGATCGTAGATGGCAGTATGTATGAGCTGACCGAGGAAATTAAACTCGATAAGAATAAAAAGCATAATATCGAGATAGTGGTAGACCGTCTGATGGTAAAACCGGGTATTGAGAAGCGTTTATCAGATTCCATTGAAAATGTACTGGAGTTGTCAAAGGGACTGATGACGGTGGATGTGATCGATGGGGAGCCGATCCAGTTCTCGGAGAGTTTTTCCTGTCCGGACTGCGGTATCAGTATCGGAGAGATTGAACCGCGGAGTTTTTCATTTAATAATCCATTTGGTGCGTGTCCGACCTGTTTCGGACTTGGTTATAAAATGGAGTTTGATGTGGATCTGATGATTCCGGACAAGCGTCTTTCAATTGCGGAGGGGGCAATCCAGGTTATGGGATGGCAGTCCTGTACAGATCCGTCGAGTTTTACGTATGCTGTGTTAAAAGCATTGACCGAAGAATATCATTTTTCATTGGAGACACCGTTTCAGGATTATCCGGATGAGATTAAATACGTGATCCTGCATGGAACAGATGGCAAAGAACTAAAGGTACATTATAAGGGAATGCGTGGCGAAGGTATTTATGATGTGGCATTTGAGGGACTGATCCGGAATGTACAGCGCAAATACCGTGAGACCGGTTCTGATACCATGAAGCAGGAATATGAGCAGTTTATGCGTATCACTCCGTGTGAAACATGTAAGGGACAGCGTCTGAAAGCAGAATCATTAGCTGTTACAGTTGCGGATAAGAATATTTATGAGATTACATCCATGTCCGTAAAAAGTCTCGGAAGTTTTCTGAATGACATGGAGTTAAGTCATCAGCAGCATCTGATCGGAGATCAGATCTTAAAAGAAATCCGTGCGCGTGTGGGATTTTTAAATGAAGTCGGACTCGATTATCTGTCACTGTCCCGTGCTACTGGAACGCTTTCCGGTGGAGAGGCACAGCGTATCCGGCTGGCAACTCAGATCGGCTCCGGTCTTGTGGGTGTGGCTTATATTTTAGATGAGCCGTCTATTGGTCTGCACCAGAGAGACAATGATAAGCTGCTTGGTGCATTAAAGAATTTGAAAGATCTTGGAAATACACTGATCGTTGTAGAGCATGATGAGGATACGATGCTTGCTGCGGATTATATAGTGGATATCGGCCCCGGTGCAGGTGCGCACGGTGGACAAGTGGTAGCGTGCGGAACTGCAGAAGAAATCATGAAAAATAAAAATTCTGTGACAGGTGCTTATTTAAGCGGCAGAATTAAGATCCCGGTTCCGTCAGAGCGCAGAAAGCCGACCGGATTTCTGACAATAAAAGGTGCGAGGGAGAATAACCTTAAAAATATCGATGTGAAGGTTCCGCTTGGTATCATGACCTGTATTACAGGTGTTTCTGGTTCGGGAAAGAGTTCTCTCACCAATGAAATATTATATAAAAGACTGGCAAGAGACTTAAACCGTGCAAGATGTATTCCGGGCAAACATGATGATATCCTTGGCATTGAACAGTTAGACAAAGTGATCGATATCGACCAGTCCCCGATCGGAAGAACACCGCGATCAAATCCTGCGACGTATACAGGGGTATTTGATATGATCCGTGATCTTTTTGCTGCAACACCGGATGCGAAGGCGAAGGGATATAAGAAGGGAAGATTCAGTTTCAATGTAAAAGGAGGGCGCTGTGAGGCATGTTCAGGTGATGGAATTTTAAAGATAGAGATGCATTTTCTGCCGGACGTATATGTTCCGTGTGAGGTTTGTGGTGGAAAGCGTTATAACCGTGATACATTAGAAGTAAAATATAAAGGTAAGAGCATCTATGATGTGCTTGACATGACAGTAGAAGAGGCTTTGAAATTCTTTGAAAATGTACCTGCAATCGCAAGAAAGATCCAGACACTCTATGATGTGGGACTGTCGTATGTCAAACTTGGACAGCCATCAACGGAACTTTCCGGTGGAGAGGCACAAAGAATCAAACTGGCAACGGAACTGTCGAAGCGAAGCACAGGCAAGACGATTTACATTCTCGATGAGCCGACAACAGGACTCCATTTTGCAGATGTCCATAAGCTGATCGAGATCCTGCGAAGACTTTCGGATGGTGGAAACACTGTGATCGTGATCGAGCATAATTTAGACGTGATAAAGACGGCAGATTATATTATCGATATGGGACCGGAAGGCGGAGACGGTGGCGGAACTGTGATCGCACAGGGAACACCGGAGGAAGTTGCAGAAGTGCCGGGATCCTATACGGGATATTATGTGAAAAAATATCTTGAGAGAGACAGGGAGAACTGTCAGGAATCTTAAGTATGTAAGAACTGTAAAAATATAAAGAAAGCAGGATTGACTGCATCAAAAGAGGCGCTGCAACTGCAGCGCCTTATTACATTCGGGGAGTACTCCCCGGAATCCCTTGCGGAAAACCGGGAAGCATGAGTTATGAAAAATTATACTGCCCGTCAGACTTACTGACGGTTGGGTCCGTTTGTATCGGACTTATTAGCTAGTACTCTTAGAATATAAAATAAAAATGTGATGAAAATGTGATGATAAAATGAAAAATAAACAAAATAAATAAAAAAGAATGAAGATTTTCTTATTTTTTTTAAAAATGCGGTCCTGCCATAAAAAAACCTTTGAAAAATCCCATTTTTTGTATATAATAGGACTGTATATGTAAAAATAGGTTTAATGGCATTTCTGTGTCCGGGAGGACATGGGAATATTACCCATAGATTTTAGGAACAGAGAGACGAAAGGGGCAAGTATTTAAAATGATGAGTACAGATATTGGTATCGATCTCGGTACTGCCAGTATATTAGTTTATATCAAAGGAAAAGGTGTTGTATTAAAGGAGCCGTCAGTTGTGGCTTTTGATCGTGATACAAATAAGATAAAAGCTATCGGAGAGGAAGCAAGACTGATGCTTGGAAGAACACCGGGCAATATCGTAGCAGTCAGACCACTTCGTCAGGGTGTTATTTCAGATTATCAGGTTACAGAGAAGATGATCAAGTACTTTATACAGAAAGCACTTGGTAAAAAAACATTCCGCAAGCCACGTATCAGTGTATGTGTGCCAAGCGGTGTTACAGAGGTTGAAAAAAAGGCTGTTGAGGATGCAACCTATCAGGCAGGAGCAAGAGAGGTTGCAATCATTGAGGAGCCGATCGCTGCTGCAATCGGAGCAGGTATTGATATTTCAAGGCCATGTGGAAATATGATCGTAGATATCGGAGGAGGAACAGCAGATATTGCAGTTATTTCCCTGGGAGGCTCGGTTGTCAGCACTTCTATCAAGATCGCCGGAGATGATTTTGATGAGGCGATCGTTCGTTATATGCGTAAAAAACACAATCTTCTGATCGGTGAGCGTACCGCAGAGGATATCAAGATCCGCATCGGAAGCTGTTTTCCACAGGCACAGGCTGAGACGATGGATGTGCGTGGACGTAATCTTGTGACAGGACTTCCGAAAACGGTAACAGTTTCCTCAGAGGAGACGGAAGAGGCACTCAGAGAACCGACGCTTCAGATCGTGGAAGCCGTACATTCCGTACTTGAAAAAACACCACCGGAACTTGCAGCAGATGTTGCAGATCGTGGTATCGTGCTGACAGGTGGGGGATCACTGCTCAGAGGTTTAGAGGAATTGATTGAGGATCGCACGGGAATCAATACGATGACTGCAGATGAACCAATGACATGCGTTGCGATCGGTACCGGAAAATTCGTAGAGTTTTTAGCCGGAAAACGTGATGATGATTAATTTTATGAAAGATTTGCCGATACAATAAATGGAAGATATGCTTTGTGCACGGAAGATGTGATAAAAAGAACAAAAGCTGTGCAGAAATGGAGAGTTTACATGGTAAAAGGATTGTATACAGCGTATACAGGAATGATCAATGAACAGAACCGTCTGGATATTCTTTCCAATAACCTTGCAAATGCAGATACCAATGGTTATAAGAAAGAAGGAGCTACCAACCAGACATTTGCAGATGAACTTGCAATCAAGATTAAGGATACTTCCTATTATGGTATGCCACAAAAACTTGGAACCATGAGCATGGGGGTACACATAGGAGAGACTTATACAGATTACAGTCAGGGAAATTTCCGGGTAACCGATAATTCTACAGATTTTGCCCTGGATGGCGATGGTTTTTTTGCGATCGCTTATACAGATAAAGCTGGAAATACATCTGTGAAGTACAGCAGAGATGGAGCTTTTGTGGTAAATACAGCAGGTTATCTTGTCACGAAAGATGGCGATTATGTGTTAAACCAGAATGGCGCAATGAATGCAGATGCAGGAGCACGTATTCAGTTAGATCCGAATTTACCGATCACCGTTGATGAAAAGGGAAATATTTTTCAGAACAACCAGCAGGTCGGAACGATCGGTGTTGTAGATATAGAAGATTATAATTATCTGGCGAAGTATGGCGAGAATATGTATGATCTGGTAAATGGTGGGGTTCGTCAGGCGTCTACTGCGAAAGTAACACAGGGATGTATCGAATCATCCAATATCAATGTTGTTTCGGAGATGGTTAATATGATCACGATATCGAGAGCTTTCCAGGCAGGACAAAAGGTGATCAATGCTGTGGATGAAACACTCGATAAAGCGGTAAATCAGGTAGGAAGGGTATAAGCAGGAGGTAAACCGGAATTATGATGAGAGCTCTTTATACTGCGGCAACCGGTATGATTGCACAGCAGTCAAATGTGGATAATATTTCAAACAACCTTTCAAATGTTAATACAGTTGGATATAAACAGGAGAAGATGGAGTTTAAATCTTTGCTCTATCAAACCATTCAGACAAGAACAACCAGTGCAAATGGAGAGGAAAAACCGATTTCTGCACAGGTTGGACTCGGTACCAGGGTGGCATCTAACACCTCCATTTATACACAGGGATCACTGATGGCAAGTGAGAATGCTACTGACTTTGCAATCAGTGGAGATGGATTTTTTGCAGTGCGCGGAGCAGATGGAAAGACTTACTATACCAGAGCCGGTGATTTTGTATGGTCTGTAAATGCAGGTAATACATTGACTCTCTGCACAAATGAGGGCTATCCTGTTTTAGATTCCAATAACCAGCCGATCAATCTTCCGGCAGGTATCAGTGCAGAAAAAGTGATCGTCAGCGAAAATGGAAAAATTGGATATACCAATGCTGCCGGTAATTATGTAGATATGAATCAGACTATCGGGTTGTTCCAGTTTAACAACCCAAGTGGACTTGAAAAGGTAGGAACGAATCTTCTTGCGGTGACACCGGCATCCGGGAATGCCATGAATGAGTCTACGACGGCAAATCTTACTAAGAGTAAGGTTTTACAGAATTATTTAGAGGGGTCGAATGTTCAGGTTGCAGATGAAATGGTAAACCTGATCATCGCACAGCGTGCATATCAGCTTAATTCCAAGGCAATCACGACATCAGATGAGATGCTTGAGCAGGCAAATAATCTGAAACGCTAAGGACAGACAGCGGATATAGGAAAGGAAAAATGATATGATTTCCATGGACAGCATTTCATCATTGATCGATACAAGTAAGAATACGGCAGCTGCAAATCAGGCAAACTCTCTGCAGAACTCCTTAAACAGTATTTCTTCGGATACTTCCGAGGATGAACTGATGCAGGTATGCAAAGATTTTGAATCATATTTTGTGGAAGAGGTTTTAAAAGAGATCAAGGAGAGCCTGATGGATGATGATGAAGAGGATTCTTCTACATCAACGATGACTGATTATTATATGGATAATGTGATCGAACAAGTTGCTGATCAGGTTGTGGATGAAGTTGGAACCAGTTTTACACAACAGCTCTATGAGCAGATGAAACGTAATTATAATATTGAATAAAGGCGCGCAGATAAAATACAGTTTTGTAAAATCGGCGCAGCGAAGTAAGGTGTGCAGATAAGTACATAAATCAGTGCAGTTTTAATGGGAAAATGAATCTCTGCTTCAGAATCCCGTTAGACTGCATTTTTTAAATTAGTTACTGGAATGGAGAAAAAAGTGGAAAGTCTTGCAGGATATGTGGAACACATTATATATCGAAATGCGGATAATGGTTATACCGTCTTAAATCTGGTAAGCGGAGAAGATGAGATCACCTGCGTAGGGGTATTTTCTGCGATTGCAGAAGGAGAAAATATTGAGGCACAGGGAGAGTATACAGAGCATCCGACCTATGGACAGCAGTTTAAGGTGGCAAGTTTTGAGGAGAAAGCACCGGAGGATGAAGAGGCAATCGAGAGGTATCTTGGTTCCGGGGCGATCAAAGGAATCGGACTTGCCATGGCTGCGAGGATCGTCAGACGTTTTAAGGAGGATACTTTCCGGATCATAGAGGAAGAGCCGGAACGTCTTGCGGAGATCAAAGGAATCAGTAGCCGGAAAGCAATGGAGATTGCCAGTCAGGTGAATGAAAAAAGGGATCTGCGTCAGGCGATGATCTTTTTGCAGCAATATGGAATCACAATGAACCTTGCGGTTAAAGTATATCAGGAATATGGACAGGATATTTACAGTATTATCCGGGAAAATCCATACCGCCTGGCAGATGATATTGATGGAGTCGGATTCCGGACAGCGGATGAGATTGCAGCAAGAGTCGGGATACGCATGGATTCGGATTTCCGTGTGCGCAGTGGAATACTCTATACACTGCTTCAGGCAAGTGGGGAGGGACATACTTATCTGCCTGAAACGGAGCTGACACCGCGTGCAGCTAAATTATTGAATGTTACGGCGGAACAGGTGGAAAAACAGTATATGGATCTGGCGATTGAGCGGAAAATCATATTAAAGCAGATGGAAGATCAGACGCAGATCTATGCTGCATCCTTTTATTACATGGAAGCAAACACAGCAGCCATGTTGAAACGTCTCAATGTAAGCTATGATGTATCTGATATGGAGATAGAACAGCGAATCCAGGGAATTGAAAAGAAAAGCGGAATGACGCTGGATGAACATCAGGTAACGGCAGTCAAAGAGGCAGTGCGTAACGGACTGCTTGTGATCACGGGAGGACCGGGAACCGGAAAGACGACAACGATCAACACAATCATCCGTTATTTTGAACTGGAGGGACTTGAAATCTATTTGGCTGCTCCGACCGGGCGCGCTGCAAAACGTATGAGCGAGACGACCGGATTTGAAGCACGGACAGTTCACCGTATGTTGGAGTTGAATGGAGGAGCTGAAGGAAGCGGAGGATTTGAAAGGGATGAGAGCAATCCGCTGGAAGCAGATGTGATCATTGTAGATGAGATGTCGATGGTGGATATTTCTCTGATGTGCTCATTGCTTAAGGCAATTTCCGTTGGGACAAGGCTGATCCTTGTCGGGGATGTCAACCAGCTTCCGAGTGTCGGACCAGGCAGTGTACTCCGTGATATCATTCAGTCACATGCCTGCAATGTGGTCATGCTGACAAAGATTTTCCGACAGGCATCCACCAGTGATATTATTGTCAATGCGCATAAGATCAACCATGGAGAAGAAGTGGTGCTAGACAATAAGAGCATGGATTTCTTTTTCTTAAAAAGATATGATGCGGATGTGATCATCAATGTGGTTTTGCAGCTGATCAAACAGAAACTACCTAAATTCGTAGATGCCACGCCGTATGATATCCAGGTGTTGACGCCGATGCGCAAAGGCTTGCTAGGGGTAGAGCGTCTGAATGGAATTTTGCAGCGTTATATGAATCCGCCGGCAAATGATAAGGTAGAGAAAGAGTATGGCAGTACAGTGTTCCGCGAAGGGGATAAAGTTATGCAGACGAAGAATAACTATCAGCTGGCGTGGGAAATTCGTACAAAATATGGTCTGACTGTGGATAAAGGTCTCGGAATTTTCAATGGAGATATGGGGATCATAAGACAGATCAATGATTTTGCAGAGCAGATGATCATTGAATTTGACGAGGGAAGAATGGTGGAGTATCCTTATAAGCTATTGGATGAACTTGAGCTTGCCTATGCGATCACGATACATAAATCGCAGGGAAGTGAGTATCCTGCAGTTGTTATTCCTCTGCTCAGTGGTCCTATGATGCTGATGAACCGGAATCTTTTGTATACTGCGGTCACGCGTGCGAGAAAGTGTGTGACATTAGTCGGCAATGAAGTGACTTTTCAGCAGATGATTCAGAATACCTCGCAGCAGAAGCGGTATAGCGGACTCTGCGACCGCTTAAAAGAAAATTAAATAATAAAAAGCTGCCATACAATTAGCAGCCGATGAAAAGTTTTTAACACCGGTCATATTGTATGGCAGCTTTTTGATTCATTACATAAATACATGCGGAGCATGTAAGTGGTTGCTATGAAAGCAGTTGCTATGAAAGCAACGCTTTATCATTGGCAAATTCTTCGCCGCTGACTTTCTCAAACTGATGGAGAAGATCCTCGACAGTCAGTTTCTTTTTTTCTTCCCCGGAGATATTTAAAATCACTTTTCCCTCATGCATCATGATCAGACGATTGCCATGTACGATGGCATCCTTCATATTGTGTGTGACCATCATGGCGGTCAGATGATTTTCTGAGATAATCTTATCGGAAATCTCAAGCACTTTTGCGGCAGTTTTTGGGTCAAGTGCAGCAGTGTGTTCATCTAACAGTAAAAGTTTTGGCTTTTTGATCGAAGCCATTAAAAGTGTGATCGCCTGGCGTTGTCCACCGGAAAGCAGACCGACTTTGCTGGTGAGACGGTCTTCAAGTCCGAGATCTAAGGTTTTGAGCAGCTCCCGGTAAGTGTCACGTTCCTGATGGGTGATACCCCAGGAGAGCCCGCGTTTTTCTCCACGTCTTGCTGCAATTGCCATGTTTTCTTCAATTGACATAGTGGTTGCGGTTCCGGTCATTGGGTCCTGAAATACACGTCCGAGATATTTGGCACGTTTGTGTTCGGATAACTTAGTAACGTCATCGCCTCCGATATATATTTTACCGGAATCGATCGGCCATACACCGGCAACTGCGTTTAACGTAGTTGATTTACCGGCACCATTTCCTCCGATGACAGTGACGAAATCACCTTCCTCTAAGGTCAGGTTGACACCGTTTAGTGCAACTTTTTCATTGATGGTTCCTGGATTAAAAGTTTTATGGATATTATCAAGTTTTAACATTTCAGCCATTGACAGACACCCCTTTCCTGCCGTATTTGGACTTGAGATACGGGAATGCAAGGAAAATCGCCACGACGATGGCGGAAAACAGTTTTAAGTCATCAGACGGAAGTTTCAGCCACAATACGATATTCATTACAATATAGTAGATGATCGCTCCACCGATTACAGAAAACATGGTATACGCAAATGCTAGATGCTTTCCAGCACATAATTTTCCAAAGAGGACCTCACCGATGATGACAGCGGCAAGTCCGATTACAATGGCACCACGTCCCATGTTGACGTCTGCAGCTCCCTGATATTGTGCGTAAAGACCACCGCACAGACCGACGAGACCATTTGAGATCATCAGCGCAACGACAGTATGGAAATCGGTATTGATACCCTGTGCACGCGCCATCTGGCGGTTACATCCGGTTGCACGGATCGCATGTCCCTGTTCTGTCCCGAAATACCAGTATAAAAGTGCTACGACTGCAACACAGAACAGGACACAGGTGATAAATAAACGGATTTTTGTGGAAGAAGAATCCGAAATATACCGCAGGGAAACCACTAATGGATACTTGTCAACACTGACAGCCTGATTGGAACTTCCCATAATATTTAAGTTAATGGAATAGAGGGAGATCTGTGTCAGAATACTGGCAAGGATTCCGGGAATTCCGAGTGCAGTGTGCAGGATTCCGGTAATAAATCCGGCTGCCATGCCTGCTAAAAATGCAAAAATAAGTGCTGCCCATGGGTGCATGCCGGAGCGGATCAGCATTACGGCAACGGCACCGCCGGTGGCAAGAGAACCGTCTACGGTAAGGTCAGCAAAATCCAAAAGTCTGTATGTAATATATACACCCAGTGCCATCAGCCCCCAGACCAGCCCCTGCGCGAATGCGCCGGGCATGGAGCGGAAGAGAGCCATCGGGTCTAAAGACATAAGTATTGTCATAGGAAAACCCCTTATCAAAAATATTTTTATTCAGCAGCGATGGCTGTATAGTCATCCGGAACAGTGATGCCAAGCTGTGAACAGATATCTGCATTGTACTCTTTTGTAACATTTTCTGCATACTGTACATCCATGGTAGAGATATCAGCGCCGTTTACTAAAACATCGTATGCCATTTTACCTGCAGCATATCCGATGTCATAGTAGCTGATGGAAAGGGTGGCTACACCACAGCCGGAGCAGATACCTTCCTCACCGGCAATGATCGGAACACCTGCCGGAAGGGCGATATTGTTGATGGATTCAGTATTGCCTGCCATGGTATTGTCAGTCGGAATATAGAGAACATCACAGTCGCTGACGGCACTCTGTACGACAGAAGCAATGTCGTTGGAATCCGATACAGTGTATTCTTTATAGGAAATATTGTCCTCATCGAGGGCTTTTTCAAACTCTGCTGCCTGATAAGCGGAGTTCGGTTCTGCGGAGCAGTAAAGAATACCGACATTTTTGGCATCCGGGAATAATTCGACAAGCATGTCTTCCTGCTGGTCGATCGGGGCAAGATCTGCTGTTCCGGATACGTTTGTTCCAGTGGAACCTGTCCAGTTGTCAATATCAAGTGCAGTTGCATAGTCTGTGACAGAAGTTCCGATAACAGGGATCGTGCTGGTCGCTGATGCTGCACACTGCAGTGCAGTTGTTGCATTTGCCATGATCAGATCATAGTTGTTAGATACGAACCCGTTATTGATGGTTGCGCAGTTTGCCTGCTCGCCCTGTGCATTCTGCAGATCAAAGGTAACATTGTCAGCGCCGAGTAATTCGGTCAGAGCGTCTTCGAATCCCTGTGTTGCCTGATCGAGAGCCGGGTGCTCTAACTGCTGGCAGATACCGATCGTGTATTTTTTACCATCGGAAGAGGTGCCAGCAGCGCTTTCGGTGGCTGCTGCATCAGATGTCTGTGCTGCATCGGAAGATGATGCATTTGTTGTACTGCCTGTGTTTGTTGTGCTGTTTCCGCATGCTGCAAGTGAAGCAGCCATGGCTGCTGTCATTACGACAGATAAAATTTTCCTGTAGTTTTTCATAGAATCCTCCTTTAGGACTTTAAAGTGTTATCGCTTTTAATAAACAAATTATAAAGACCTGAATCGTTTTCGTCAACTATTATTATTCAGTATTGTGTATCCGTTTATCTGTATAGTAAGAAAAAATTAAGAAAAACTTTATGGTATATATGATGTAAAAATGATATCCTTTGCAAGGAGAGATCGGGAAAGGATCTTATGAAAACCGGAAAAAATGGAATTTCCTCATATGGAAGAAAAATAATATTTCAGATACTTGAAATCCTTTACCCCCGAAGGTGTGCAATCTGTGATGAAATCGATGCGGCAGGAAATGGAATCTGTTCGTCATGTAAAAACAAAGTACATGTGGCAGGAGAACCTGCATGCAAAAAATGCGGAAAACCACTTGTGGATGAGCGGGAAGAGTTTTGTCCGGATTGTGGGAAAAAGAAGCATGTGTATACACAGGGAAAGGCAGTGTTTGTTTATGAGGGTGGTATAAGAAATTCAATGTACCGCTTTAAATATGGAAATAAAAGAGAATATGCAGAGTTTTATGCGGATGCTGCAATAGAAAAGTATGGGACATGGCTGAAGCGGACAGAGGCAGAGGTGTTGATTCCGGTTCCTATGTTTCCACGGAAAAAACGACTGCGTGGATACAATCAGGCCGAAGTATTTGCGCAGGCACTTGGGAGAAAGACGGGGATTCCTGTTGAGAGGCATCTGATAAAAAGAGTGAGAAATACAACACCCCAGAAAGAGTTAAATGATTTACAGAGACGCAGTAATTTAAAAAATGCTTTCCAATTGACATCAGATATAGTAAAATATAAGAAAGTCGTACTTGTGGATGATATATATACAACAGGAAGTACGATGGACGAAATATCAAAAACCCTGAAAGAGTCAGGTGTGAAAAAAATATATTATATCTGTATTAGTATCGGAGAAGGGTATTGACAGATTGACAGAATGACAGAATGACAGGAGGTCATGCCAGTATGGAAGTAAAAAATTGCAAAGGTTGTGGACGTTTATTTAACTATATGGGGGGCGCACCGTTATGCGATGCCTGCAGAAAGAAACTGGAAGAAAAGTTTCAGAAAGTAAAACAGTATCTTGATGATCATCCGGATGCTTCTGTGAATCAGGTTTCCGAGGATAATGATGTGTCGGTGAAACAGATCAAGCAATGGATCAGGGAAGAGAGACTTTCACTGTCAGAAGCATCACTTGATGGGATTACCTGTGAACATTGCGGCAGACCGATTCGGACAGGACGTTTTTGTGAAAAGTGTAAAGCTGCAATGGCAGATTCATTCGCAAACTCGATCGAAAAACCAAAGCCTATAGAACCACCGAAAAAAGAGCGCGACGGAAACAGAATGCGTTTCTTATAAGAAGAGAGCAGGGCCTGACAGGTGGTCCTGCTTTATTATCATGTGATATAAAATACAGCCTGGTATGAGAAAGGAAACGCAGCATGGTCAATGAACAACGACTGCACAGTATGATAAAAATAGCAAAATTTGATGCAAACGATGGAAAAAGCTGCAAACCAATGATCCAGTATGCAAGGAAAGATTATGTGGCATTACAGCTTTTAAAAAGTTTTGTGATCGGCACGATTGCCTTTTTTATAATGTTAGGACTATGGGTACTCTATTCCATGGAAACACTGATGAAGCAGATCAATAATATGGATCTTATACAATCTGCCATTACGTTGGGAATATTATATGGAGTTTTTATGGTAATTTATCTTCTGGCTACATATATTATTTTTAATGTGAAATATACTTATGGCAGGAAAAAGGTAAAAAAATACTATGCGGGTTTAAAAAAGATCAATGCAATGTATCTGCGGGAAGAACGGTTGAAATCAAACGGAAACAAAGACTGGGAATGACAACAGAAAGTAATGTGGAAAATGAGAGTTTTCGCATGCAGGAATGGAGATTAGTATGACAACCTTATTGGAATTAAAAGAAAAGTTAACGCGTTTTTATGGAAAATATGATATATACATTACACCGGTTATAAAATTTGCTGTTGCACTCACAGCATTTTTAATGATAAATCATAATATCGGCTACATGGAAAAAATCAGCAGTACACCAATCGCGCTGATCCTGGCACTTATCTGTTCGATCCTTCCGGTCGGAGGAATTGTCTTTATTGGTTCTGTATTGATTCTTGCGGATATGTATGCACTTTCTCTGGAAGTATGTATTGTAGCACTTATCTTGTTTATTCTGATCTACATTCTGTACTTTCGTTTCTCTCCAAAAAACGAATATGGAGTGTTTTTGACACCGATCTGTTTCGGATTAAATATTCCGTTTGTGATGCCGGTTGGTATGGGACTTTTACGGGAATTATATTCCATGTTTTCAATGGTCTGTGGAATCATTCTCTACTTCTTCTTAAATGGTGTAAAGCAGAATGCGACAACACTTGGTGGAGTGGATGAGAAGGAAGCAGCAACGTCAAAGATCGTTGTTGCATTAAATCAGCTTCTGGGCAATAGGGAAATGTATCTTGTACTTGCAATTATGGTAGTTACTCTTGTCATCGTTTACATTATACGTAGAATGTCCATTGAACATGCATGGGCGGTCGCAATTATTTTTGGTATTCTGTTCGAGGCAGTTGGCATGATTGCAGGGGATATGGTACTTGGAATCAGCGGGAAAACGGTTACAATCCTGGTGGGAAGTATTATTTCCTGTGTGATTGCGTTTGGGATCCAGTTCTTATTTTTTAATCTGGATTATTCAAGAACAGAGAGACTTCAGTTTGAAGATGATGAATATTATTATTATGTAAAAGCTGTGCCAAAAGCGATTGTTGCAGGTACGGATAAAAAAGTGACCAGATTCGGCGGAAAAGAAGAGCAGGACCGTATGACAAAAAAGCGTTTCGCAGAAGAAATGGAGATTGACGAAGATCTGCTGGATTAGTTGTTTTAAATACAGATAGCGGAAAGGAAAGTGAAGCAGGTGCAGAATGCGATGGCGACCATGGGCGCATTTTGGGAAAAAGCGTCTATTTATTTAAATTTACCAAAGATTACAATGACAGATATTGTGGAAATTCTTATCATAACATTTCTGTTTTATTATATGCTTGTGTGGATCAAAAATACAAGAGCATGGGTACTGTTAAAAGGTATTATGGTAATACTGCTGTTTGTTCTGGTTGCGGCTGTATTTCAGATGAATACGATCATCTGGATCGCAAAGAACACATTAAGCGTCGCTATTACTGCCATAGTTATTATTTTTCAGCCGGAGATCAGAAAGGCACTGGAAAATCTTGGACAGAAGAACTTCCTTACTTCTTTTTTCGCGTTTGATTTTTCAAAAGGGGAAATTGCAAAATTTACAGATAAAACGATCAATGAACTGGTAAAGGCATGCTATGAGATGGGAAAGGTCAAAACAGGTGCACTGATCGTTATTGAAGATGAAATTGTCCTGTCAGAGTATGAAAGAACAGGAATTGCGGTGGATGGAATACTGACAAGTCAGCTTCTCATCAATATTTTTGAAAAAAATACGCCGCTTCAT
Organism: Roseburia rectibacter; assembly: GCF_014287515.2. NCBI lineage: Bacteria > Bacillati > Bacillota > Clostridia > Lachnospirales > Lachnospiraceae > Roseburia > Roseburia rectibacter. Next base: position 3,457,629 of record NZ_CP092473.1, on the reverse strand, counting down.
GACGGTGCAGTGATCGTGCGGGGAGACAGAGTGGTTTCTGCAACCTGTTATCTGCCGCTTACAGATTCCTTAAGTATCAGCAAGGATCTTGGAACAAGGCATCGTGCAGCAGTCGGAATCAGTGAAGTAAGTGATTCACTTACGATCGTTGTTTCAGAGGAAACAGGAAAAGTTTCCATTGCCATGGGTGGTGAATTGTACCGCAATGTGGATGCAGAGTTCTTAAAAAATAAACTTGCATACATACAGCGGCGTGAAAAGAAAGTAAGCAAAATTGAATCATGGAGAAGGAGGCTTAAGGATGTTAAAGAATCTCGTAAAAAAACTGACGAATAATCTTGGCCTCAAAGTACTGGCTTTATTATTTGCGATCGCTTTGTGGATTGTGGTGGTCAATATTGATGATCCGGTCAAACCCGCACAGTATACGATCAGTGTGACGCAGGATAATATGGATTATCTTACTTCAAATGGAAAGTATTCCGAGACACTTGGTGGAAAAAATACTGTTACGTTTACGGCATCTGCAAAACGAAGTATTCTGGAAAAGCTATCCAACACGGATTTTACCGCTGTTGCAGATATGGAAAAGATTGAATATGTGGAAGGGGACGGCATTTGCCGTGTTCCGATTACAATTACGTGCAGTAAATATAACAGTAATACGGTTACCATTTCATCCAAACAGCAGTATCTGGATGTAACAGTGGAAGACCTTGGAAATGTACAGAAAAAGATTACTGCAAACACGGAGGGTACGGTCATGAACGGCTGTGCACTCGGAGATGTTTCAATCGTAACATCGAATCTTTTGAAAATATCAGGACCTTCTTCTGTTACAAGCCAGATCAGTACGGTGGTTGCAACGATCAATGTTGATGGAATGTCATCGGATGTGACGGATACGGTGGTACCGGTTTTATATGATGCGGATGGCAATGAGATTGATGCCTCAAAGTTAAAAATGAATATCAATACCGTTACGATCACGGCACAGATATTAAATACAAAAGATGTAGATCTTTCGTTCCAGACAAAAGGAAATGTGGCATCCGGGTATACGTTAAAAGGAATTACCTACAGCCCGAAAAAAGTCCGGATCAAAGGAGAGACAGATGTACTTAACAAGGTGACTAAGATCACGATACCGGATGAGGTATTAGATATGAGCGGTGCGACGGAAGACGTTGAGACAACTGTGGATATTACATCTTATCTTCCGGATGGAACTTCACTTGTACTTGCAGCAGATGCAAAAGTGGAAGTGAAGGTAAAAGTAGAACCGATCACAACAAAGACGTTTGAGGTGGATGCATCGGCATTTACTCTTGAAAACATTCCGGATGAGGCAAAGGCAAAGATTACAGAAGAAACGATCGAGGTTGAGATCACCGGAGCTGAAAGTGATATTAAAAAGTTGTCAGCAGATGATATTACAGGTACTGTCAATCTGCAGGGATATGGAAATGGTGAACATAAGGTTGCTGCAGATATAGATGTTGATAATGAACTTTATCAGGTGAAAACCGTACGGATACCGGTTGATATTACTGTCGAAAATACGGAAAATGAAACAAAAGCAACAGAAAGCAGCAAAAAGAATGCTTCTAAAACAGAATAAAAGAAAATGATAACTGGAGGAAATACAATGGCAAGAATGTTTGGTACAGATGGTGTGCGTGGAGTAGCAGGATCAGAACTTACGATCGAGCTTGCAACAAAACTTGGACAGGCGGGAGCTTATGTGCTTACGAAAGAGCAGGAACATCAGGCAACTATTATTGTTGGCTGTGATACGAGAATTTCAGGAGGAATGCTTGCGAGTGCACTGATGGCAGGAATCTGTTCCGTTGGAGCGAATGCTATTTTTGTTGGGGTAATGCCGACACCTGCAATTGCATATCTGACAAGAAAACATAAAGTGGATGCCGGAGTTGTTATCTCTGCGTCTCATAACCCGATGGAATTTAATGGAATCAAGTTTTTTAACGGTGAGGGATATAAACTTTCTGATGAGCTTGAAGATGAGATTGAAGCACTGATCCGCAATAATATGAAAGATGTTAATCTGCCGATCGGTTCCGGAGTGGGTAAGATTGATTACCGTTTTGACTTGCGGGATGAATATGTAGAGTTCATGAAAAAATGTGTTCCTGTTGATCTGACAGGCATGAAGATCGTGGTTGACTGCGCAGAGGGAGCTGCTCATTATACATCCGTGAAAGCATTGAAAGATCTTGGAGCTGATCTGGTGGCGATCCATACAGAACCGGATGGAACCAATATCAATGCAAACTGTGGTTCGACGCATATGGACGAATTAAAAGCCAGAGTAGTTTATGAAAATGCCGCCGTTGGTATTGCATTCGATGGGGATGCAGACCGTATGCTTGCTGTGGACGAAAAGGGCGAACTGGTCGATGGAGATCAGATCATGGCGATCTGCGGTAATTATATGAAACAGAAAGGCACCTTAAAAAAGAATACGATCGTTGTCACTGTAATGACAAATCTTGGTTTTTCATTGATGGGAGAGCGTGAAGGCATTCATGTGGAAAAGACAAAGGTTGGAGACAGATACGTCCTTGAAAATATGAGAGAACATGGATATAATATCGGAGGCGAACAGTCAGGACACGTTATCTTCCTCGATGATAATACAACGGGAGACGGACTGCTTTCCGCACTTCATCTGCTTGAAGTTATGGTAAAAACGAAAAAGCCATTATCAGAACTTGCATCTGTCATGGAAGTATTGCCGCAGGCACTTGTAAATGCAAAGGTGCCAAACCATAAAAAAGATAATTTCATGGATTATCAGGAGATCGCGGATGCCGTTGCAAAATTAGAGCAGAAATTTAATGGAGAAGGAAGAGTGCTGATCCGTCCATCCGGTACAGAACCGCTTGTCCGTGTAATGATCGAGGGAAAAGATCAGCACGTGATCGATGAGGAAGCAAAAAAATTAGCAGACCTGATCACAAAGATCATGCTTTAAGATCTGTATGAAATCAAAGCGGCTGCAGAAAAATGCAGTGATAAAATAAACAGTCTGGAGGGATTTACTATGGTAAGTCAGAAAGTAACGATCAAGAATCCAACGGGGCTTCATTTGAGACCGGCTGGAATTTTATGCAAGGAGGCTATGCAGTTTAAATCTCATGTGACATTTCGGTACAGAGAGAATACAGCAAATGCAAAGAGTGTATTGAGCGTGCTTGGTGCATGTATCAAGTCCGGGGATGAGATAGAACTTGTCTGCGAAGGTGAAGACGAAAAGGAAGCGCTTACTGCAATTGTGACAGCGATTGAAAATGGGCTGGGTGAGTAGTCTCCCAAATATTATTTTCATAAAAAAGTACAGCAATGGAGAAAAAAATGAAAAAGATATTAGTGACAGGATGTAACGGACAGTTAGGACGTGCAATCCGACAGGAGTATAAAGATGAAGATGTTTCCTTTATCAATACAGATGTTGCTGAAGGTGAAGGTATCGTAGCACTTGACATTACAGATGTGAATGCAGTCCTTCGGCTGGTTCGTACAGAAAAACCGGATGTTATTATAAACTGTGCAGCACATACCAATGTGGATGCCTGTGAACAGCAGTGGGATGCTGCATACCGGATCAATGCGATCGGACCGAGAAATTTAAGTATTGCAGCAAGAGAAGCCGGAGCAAAAATGATTCACGTTTCCACAGATTATGTATTTGAAGGAAATGGAACAAGACCGTATACGGAGTTTGATGAGATCCATCCGGTCAGTGCTTATGGAAAGACAAAAGCAGAGGGAGAAAAATTTGTCCGTGAATTTGCAGACAGATATTTCATTTTCCGTACAGCGTGGCTCTATGGAGATGGGAAAAATTTTGTCAAGACAATGCTTCGTCTTGCGGAGTCACACGATGAAGTCAGCGTAGTATGCGATCAGCAGGGTTCTCCGACAAGTGCGGTGGAACTTGCAAGAGCAATACATCATTTTGAACCGACAGAAAATTACGGTACATTTCATGCAACCTGCGAGGGCGATACGAACTGGGCGGCTTTTGCGGAAGCAATCTTTAAACGTGCAGGGAAAACAACAAAAGTTAACCATGTCACAAGTGAACAGTATGCTAAAATGAATCCGGCTTCTGCGAACAGACCTGCATACTCGATCCTTGAGAACTATATGATGGAACTGACAGATGGCTACAAAATGGCTGACTGGCAGGCTGCACTTGATGAATATATGAAAACACTGGAATAATACAATGACAGAATATATCAAAAAACATTACCGGCTGATTTTGCTGTCTGTAATTGCAGCACTGGTCTGCTTTGGATATCAGGCGTTTAATGCGAATATCAGGATCGATACGGAGGAACTGATCAATCATCCCGGATCTACATTAGGATGGCTTACCATTGGAAGGTTCGGGTTGGTTCTTTTAAAACGGATTCTTGGTCTTGGGGTACACAAAGCGGTAAAGAGCGGTATTCTGATGCTTTTGTTTTTTATCCTTGGTGGTAACGTGCTGACATATGGCTGTTATTATTTTTCCGGGAAAAAGGATGAAAAACCTTATTGGATATTTACCCTGCTTTATATGACATCAAATATATGGAGTTTTCAGTTTTATTTTTCCATGCAGCAGGCGGAGATCGCACTGGCAATGCTCCTGGTGGCAGTTACGGGATTCTGGATGTGTGATATCTGTTTTCTAGAGGAATATAAAGAAAACAGAAGTGCAAAAAATCTGTGTAAAACAGTGCTGTCTGTGGCATTTCTTGTAATAGCGCTTGGAACTTATCAGGCACTGGCAGCTTATTATATCACAGTCTGCACCATGTTTTTCTTATTGATCTTCTGGCAGGTCAATGGAAAAAGAAAAAAATGGGGGCTGCGCATCGTTTTTCTGGCAGTTCACTTTGGAGTTGCTTATCTGATATACAAAATGATCGCAGATACCTGGTTCATGGCGGCTGGTGACTATATGGAAGGACAGAGCAACTGGGGAATGCTGTCGGTCGCTGAGTGTATAAAGAATGTTCTTCGTGTTGTAAAAAACCAGCTTCTTACAGTCGGGCCAAGAAATTTTTCGTTTTACGTGATCGGTATATTGCTTGCATTCTTTGCAATATGGGCTGTATGGAACAAAAAGGCAGAAATAGGCCGCACCGGTTTTGGAATATTTACAGCAGGAATGCTTTTTATGCTTATTACGCCATTTTTAATGACAATATATGCTGGTGCAATGCTGGTAACAAGAACGCAGTTAGCACTTCCGGTTGCGGCGGCATTTCTGGCAATGTTTGGTGTGATGACCCTGAAAGAGCGGCAGGCTTCTGTGGCACAATCAGAAAAAGCAGAACAGGACAGAAAAGTGTGTCATAAGCTGCAAATGATAAGCAATGCTGTAGTACTGCTTGTCATTGTGACTGCAGGCGGGCAGATCTGCTATAATTTCAGAATGCATAATGCAGATCAGGTGAGATATGAACAGGATGCACTGCTTGCAGATCAGATTGCAGATGCCTTAAAAAGGGAGAGCTCCAAAGTGGATGCAGATCCTGTGGATAAAAAGGTGATATTTATCGGATACCGTGAGCCGCAGTTAAATGGCTGGAACCGTCGCACCGAAATGTATGGCTGGTCATTTTTTGAATGGGATTATACCAAAGAGCATCCGGCAGGTGCAACACACCGGATCACCGGATTTTTAGAGGCACATAACGGAGTACATCTGGATGATGGCTATTCCTGGGATATGGAAAATAAAGCTGCGGCATTATCGGAAGATATGCCGGTATTTCCGGCGGATGGGGCAATTCGCATGGAGGACGATATGGTGATCGTAAAATTGTCCGAAATTACGGAACGCCCGGCAGTGGACTGGTGGTAGAGACAGTCTGCCTGCAGGATAGATACCTGCTGGTGGTAGTTACTTGTACAGATAATAAAAGTATGGTAAAATGACGAGAGATTTTGCAGATCATAGAATGGAGAAAATTATGAGAACTTATTTGGTAACCGGTGGAGCCGGATTTATTGGATCTAACTATATTCATTACATGTTTCGCAAATATGACAATGAGATCAGGATCATCAATGTGGATGTGCTTACCTATGCAGGTAACCTGGAAAATTTAAAAGACGTTGAAAATCGTGATAACTATACCTTTGTGCGTGCAGATATTACAGATAAAGAGGCAATTACAAAGATTTTTGCAGAAAATGACATTGACCGCGTTGTACATTTTGCGGCAGAGAGTCATGTAGACCGCAGTATCAAAAATCCGGAAGTATTTGTAAAGACGAATGTGCTTGGAACAGCAGTTATGTTGAACTGTGCAAAAGCTGCATGGGAACTGCCGGATGGCAGTTTTAAAGAAGGAAAGAAATTCCTTCATGTATCAACAGATGAGGTATATGGTTCCTTAGAGGATGATGGAACATACTTTTATGAGACAACACCATATGCACCGCACAGCCCATATTCAGCAAGCAAGGCATCTTCGGACATGCTTGTAAAGGCTTATATTGACACTTACCATTTCCCGGCAAACATTACGAACTGTTCTAATAACTATGGACCGTATCAGTTCCCAGAGAAACTGATTCCACTTATCATCAATAATGCGCTGCATGGAAAGAAACTCCCGGTATATGGCGATGGAAAGAATGTCCGTGACTGGCTGTATGTGGATGATCATGCAAAAGCGATCGATATGGTTCAGGAAAACGGCCGTCTTGGTGAGACTTATAATGTTGGCGGACACAATGAAAAACAGAATATCGAGATTATCAATATCATCATAGATACACTGCTTGAGATGCTTCCAGCAGATGATCCGAGACGTGCACTTGTAAGCAAAGATCTGATCACTTACGTGGAGGATCGAAAAGGTCATGACAGACGTTATGCGATCGCACCGGATAAGATCAAGGCTGAGATCGGCTGGGAGCCGGAGACAATGTTCAAAGAGGGTATCAGAAAGACGATCGCATGGTACTTTGAACATGAGGACTGGATGAAAAACGTTACCAGCGGTGATTATCAGAAATATTATGAGGATATGTATCAGAACAGGTAAGAAGATGCAGGCAGCAGTACCGTCAGATGGGGCGATACTGCTTGTTTGCGTTTTATAATGGTGGTACAAAACATGGAGGATTGATATATGAAAGGTATTATTTTAGCAGGCGGTTCCGGAACAAGGTTATATCCGTTAACAAAGGCGATTTCAAAACAGATCATGCCGGTGTATGATAAACCGATGATCTATTATCCATTATCCACACTGATGTTAGCTGGGATAAGAGAGGTTCTGATCATTTCCACACCGAGAGATCTGCCGGTATTTGAAGAGTTGTTTGGGGATGGAAGCCAGCTTGGAATGAGTTTTTCATATGCAGTGCAGGAGCAGCCGAGAGGACTTGCGGATGCATTTATTATCGGAGAGAAGTTTATTGGAAATGATGCTGTTGCATTGGTTCTTGGAGACAATATCTTTTACGGACAGAGTTTTTCAAAGGTTCTGCGCAGTGCGGCAGAGCGTACACAGAATGAAAAGGGTGCAACGATCTTCGGTTATTATGTCAGAGATCCGAGAGAGTATGGCGTGGTAGAGTTTGATGAGAATGGAAAGGCCCTTTCCATTGAGGAAAAGCCGGAGCATCCGAAGTCAAATTATGCGGTGCCGGGACTTTATTTTTATGACAATGATGTTGTACAGATCGCAAAAAATGTAAAGCCGTCTGCAAGAGGTGAGATCGAGATCACATCTGTAAATAATGCGTATTTAGAGCGTGGTGATCTGAGCGTTGAGACACTTGGCAGGGGATTTGCATGGCTTGATACAGGAAACCACGATATGCTGCTTGCGGCTGCAGATTTTGTGTCAGCGATCCAGAAACGTCAGGGACTTTATGTGTCCTGTATCGAAGAGATCGCATACAAACGCGGATTTATAGATAAAGAGCAGTTGTTAAAACTTGCAGAACCGCTTCTTAAGACTGATTACGGCAAATATTTAGTAGAGGTTGCCGAGGGACTTTAAAAAAACAGATAGCGAGGATCAATAATTATGGGAAAAATTAAAGTAACACATGACTGTAATGGAATAGAGGGACTGAAGGTAATTGAACCGGCAGTATTCGGGGATGCCAGGGGATATTTTATGGAGACATACAATTACAACGATTTTAAGGAGGCAGGAATTGACTGCCAGTTCGTACAGGATAACCAGTCTGCCTCAAAAAAAGGTGTGCTCAGGGGCTTACATTTCCAGATCAACCATCCGCAGGATAAACTGGTTCGAGTGGTAAATGGAGAAGTGTTTGACGTTGCAGTGGATTTAAGAGAAGGCTCTGAAACATTCGGAAAATGGTTTGGTATTGTCTTGTCTGCAGAAAATAAAAAACAGTTCTTTGTACCAAAGAATTTTGCACATGGATTCATCGTGCTGTCTGATTATGCAGAGTTCTGCTATAAGGTTACAGATTTCTATCATCCAAATGATGAGGGCGGTATTCTCTGGAATGATCCTGCAGTCGGTGTCGAATGGCCAATGCCGGAAGGAATGACACAGGCAGATCTGATCCTGTCTGATAAGGACAAAGTGCATGGTGGATTTGATGCATACTGCAGGGAACGTGGAATCGTAAGATAGGAGCTTTCATATGACAGAAAACAAAAAAAATGTCTGCCTGCCCAAACGTCTGATCGCCAGCCGGAAACTGATCGTTAATCTTGCGAAAAATGATTTTAAAAAGAAGTTTGCAGGCTCTTATTTCGGTGTGGTATGGGCTTTCATACAGCCGGTGATCACAGTGCTTTTATACTGGTTTGTCTTTGAGTTTGGACTGCATCAGAAAGTAAATGATTTAAGAACAGGGATTGAGGTACCGTTTGTACTCTGGCTGATGGGTGGTCTTGTGCCCTGGTTTTATTTTCAGGAGGCTTTAAATGGAGGAACCGGAGTCCTGGATGAATACAGTTATCTCGTAAAAAAAGTTGTATTCCAGATCGATGCACTTCCGGTAGTAAAATTAATCTCTGCACTATTTACACATGCATTTTTTGTTGTGTTTATGCTGGTTGTTTTTGCAGTTATGGGATTTTATCCGGATCTTTATGTGCTTCAGATTGTTTATTATTCGTTTTGCATGGTGATCCTTACAGCAGGACTGATTTATGCGACAAGCGCCGTGACGGTATTTTTCCGTGATATGAAAGAGGTTGTTTCCATTCTTTTACAGATCGGAATGTGGGTAACACCGATCATGTGGAATTTTGAGAGCATGCAGGGCATTCCTAAATGGGCTGTGCTCCTGCTTAAGCTAAATCCGATGTATTATATTGTTTCGGGATACAGGGATGCACTGATCAATAAAACGGCATTCTGGGAATATCCGGGACTGACATTGTGGTTCTGGGGAATCACGCTGTTTATTCTCTGGGCAGGAACGACCATGTTTAAGCGTCTGCGTGTACATTTTGCAGACGTGCTGTAAAGCATCGTAAGAATGAAAATGTTGTTTTTATTAGAAAGCAGCGCAAGAATGAGGATAGTATGGATAATTTAGCAATCAGGGTAGAGGATGTCTGCAAGGTCTACAAACTTTATGATAAACCTTCTGACCGGTTAAAGGATGCACTTGGACTGGTCAGAAAGAACCGTTTCAAAGAACATCATGCATTAAAGCATGTGTCATTTGAAGTAAAAAAAGGTGAGACGATCGGCATCATCGGAACGAATGGTTCCGGAAAATCTACCATTTTAAAAATAATTACAGGTGTTCTGAGTCCGACGAGCGGTGAGGTGGAGATCGATGGAAGAATCTCAGCACTGTTAGAGCTTGGAGCCGGATTTAATATGGAATATACCGGAATTGAGAATGTCTATCTAAACGGTATGATGATGGGTTTTTCACGCGAAGAGATGGATGCAAGGTTAGATGATATCTTAAAGTTTGCAGACATTGGCGAATTTGTGCATCAGCCGTGTAAGACCTATTCAAGTGGTATGTTTGTCCGGCTTGCATTTGCAGTGGCGATCAATATTGATCCGGAGATCCTTATTGTGGATGAGGCACTGTCAGTCGGAGATGTATTTTTTCAGGCAAAATGTTATAAAAAATTTGAAGATTTCAAGGCACAGGGAAAGACGATCCTGTTTGTAAGCCACGATATCAGCAGTGTGGCAAAATACTGTGACCGTGTGATCCTGCTCAATAAGGGAGACAAGTTAGCAGAGGGAAATGCAAAGGATATGATCAACCTTTACAAAAAGGTTCTTCTCAAAAACTCGGACAAGATCACTGGCGGTAAGATTTTAGAGAATGACGCATCAGATGGAAAGAAACTCTGGAAATCTAATTACCAGCTCAATCCGGATGTCAATGAATATGGAACCGGAGAGGCAGAGATCATTGACTTTGCACTGATCGATGAATATGGAAATTATACGAACTGTATCCAGAAAGGGACGTCTTTTACTATTAAATCAAAGGTAAAATTCCTTTCTGATATACAGGACCCGATATTTACCTATACATTTAAAACAGTGCAGGGGACTGCTGTTACCGGAACAAACACGATGTTTGAAAAAGTGGGGATCGGAATGGCAAAGACGGGAGAAACCTATGTGGCAGCGTTTCGTCAGAACATGGATATGCAGGGGGGTGAATATCTGTTATCCATCAGCTGTACCGGTTATGTCGGAGGCGAATTTCGTGCTTACCACAGATTGTATGATGTGGTTGGTGTGACGGTGGTGTCCGACAAAAATACAGTAGGTTTTTATGATATGAACTCGGAAGTTACGATTGAAAAATGTGATGACAAATAAGCAGAGAGCGCGCAAACAGGAGAACTATGGGACATGTAATGGTGCCGGAGAGGCTTTTGGAAATCGTACAACAGAATAGTGAAAAAGCATATCCGCAGATCATCATGGATGAGGCATCTTATCCGTATTTGTTTCATTTGTCGGATATCAGGCAAAATCTGATCGCATTTCTGCCGGTTACAAAACAGATGCACGTTTTAGAGCGAAACGCAGGCTGTGGTGCATTGACAGGAAAATTACTTTCTATGGCATTGCATGTGACAGCAGCGGTGGAGAGCATGGAGGAAGCAGAAATCCTGCGGGCACGTTACAAAGATGCAGATAATCTTACGGTATCGGTTATTTCAGATGCTGATACAGGAACAGAGAAAAACGTACTTTATCGGGATCAGACGTATGATATGATATTGATCGCCGGAGAATTTTCAAGGTATCAGAAAGAGCTTTCCTGTATGAGAGAACATCTGGCTGACAGCGGAAAACTTTATGTGGCGGATGCCAACCGTCTGGGACTAAAATATTTTGCAGGGTGTCAGGAGGAATACCGCGGTGGATATTTTACCGGACTGGAAAATTACGATGAAAATCCCAGAATATTCACAGCGGATGAGGGGGATGTAAAACCCAGGGTTTACACCAGAAAAGAGTATGAACAGATCTTAAAAGAAGCTGGATTTCCTGAAATTTATGTATATTACCCATATCCGGATCACAAGTTTCCTGCCTGTATCTACTCAGATGAATATCTTCCGGGAAAGGGAGAACTTTCAGATAACCGGAGAAATTTTGACAGGGACAGAGTACAGCTTTTTGATGAAAAAAGAGTTTTTGATACGGTGCTGGCAGAAGGGCTGTTTGGGGAACTTACGAATTCATTTCTGATTGAGGCAGGAAATAAGACAGAAGAAAAACGTGTTATCTACTCGAAATATTCAAATGAGAGAGCAAGGCAGTTTGCCATCCGTACGGATATCTGCAAGAATACAGATGGGGAAAAAAATGTAAAAAAATATGCACTTTATCCGGAGGGAAAAGAACATATCTGTCATATGGAAATGGCATACGAAAGGCTGACGTCATGCTATGAGGATGGCAGAGACAAAATTGCATTTTGCGCCTGTCATACAAAAAATGATGTATCTGTATCTGCTTTTGATTCGGGAACCACGTTACAGGATGTAATGGAGCGGGCACTTGAAGCAAACCAGACAGAGCTGGTGAAGAATATTCTTGATGATTATGCAAAGCGTATTATGGAATACGGTGGAAAAAAGAGGTTTTTACTGACCGAAGATTTCAAAAAGGTATTTGGTGAGGTAGATTTTACAGAAGAACCAGAAGCGGTGGATACATGCGATATTGATATGATATTTGCCAATATTTTAATACCGAAGGGCAGCGAAAATAAAATCGGGCAGGCTAAGTGGACAGTCATTGATTATGAATGGACTTTTTTCTTCCCGGTACCAAAGTTATTTGTTTTATACCGTGCTCTTTATTTTGCATACTACCAGATAATGGGGGGCAGGGGAACATCCCTTGATGAACTGTTAGCGTCTTATGGGATTGATCAGACATTAAAAGAGCAGTTTGGCAGGATGGAAGAAAATTTCCAGGCATATCTGGGAAAGGGAAATGTTCCGGTGCGTAATATGCAGCGTGTAATGGGAACGAAGATCATTCCGTTCGAACAACTGACTGACCAGGATACAAAGTGCGCAAAGACAGAAGAAAAAATACAGAATGAGCCTGCCGGGGTAAGAAAAATCTTATACCATATTGACAGACAGGAGTATCAGGACGGCAGTGTGGTCTGTAGTGGATGGGCACTTGCAAAGACATGGAGCGGAAAAATACTTCCGGTTGATATAAAAGCCGTGATGCAGGATGGCACTGCGGTTACAGCGGAACTGGCCAGATATGCGAGAACAGACGTTGCCGATGCGTTAAAACTGCGCAGGGCATGTGATGTTAATAACTGGGGATTTGACTGTGTGTTTGTTGCTCCACGCGAAGAAAGATGGAAACTGGTCTTTTCGTTGGGAAAGCGAAGTGCAGAATACTGTTACCGGAACGAATGACAGTGGGCAGCCGTGCCATCTGACTGTGAAACCGGGGGAAAGGAAAGGACTTGACATGTACCAGACAAGAGAAAAAATTCAGAGTATCATTTTACTGCTGGCAGATTTGGTATGCTTTGCCGTGAGTTATTTCGGGGGTGGATACCTGTGGCTGGTAGGCTATCGAAATGTTTCCATTGCGAACATGAAAATAGAGCTGATGGAGAGCTTTGGCATTGTAATGGTTATTTACATGCTGGTAATGCTTTTTTCGGATATTGAAAATCGCTTCATTGACCGCAGTGTATTTCAGGAATTGTGGGCAGCAATCAAAGCCAGTGTTGTGCTGATCTTTGTGACAGCACTGACCATCTTTTTACAGCATAATAATGCGGAGGCGTCACGAGGCGTATATTTTTGTATTGCACTGGTAAATATGTGCCTGTATTTTGGTGTGCATATTGTAATTAAATATTATCTGTTGCGTGTTTACCGGAATAAAAGAGCAAATAATCAGGTCTTTTTGGTCACAACGGCAGACCGCGTGGAAAAGGTCATCGCGGATGCTGACCATTCCGGTGACTGGATACATCGTCTTGCAAGTATTGCGATCATTGATGACAACCAGATCGGAAAATGGTATCACGGTGTTCAGGTCGTTGCGAATTATGATAACATGTTCCAGTATGTAAAAGAACAGATCGTTGATGAGGTTTTCATCAGTGTGCCTTATGAGTCTGGAGATTCTCTCGCGGAAGTTGTTAACCGTTTTGAAGATATGGGGGCAATGGTACATGTGACCATTGAGATCTTAAACAAGTTCGACGATTATCATAAGAGTTTTAATATGATGGGAAATATTCCGGTTGTTACATTTTCCAACCAGTCCTATGACTGGAAAATGCTTTTTATCAAGCGTGTGATGGATATCATAGGTTCGATCATTGGACTTGCGATCACTGCGGTTGTGACAGTATTTTTAGCACCGCCGCTTCTGATCGAGTCTCCGGGACCACTGTTTTTTGCGCAGAAACGTGTCGGTAAGAACGGCAGGTTTTTTAAGATCTATAAATTCCGCTCGATGTATAAGGACGCGGAGGAGCGGAAAAAGGAACTGGAAAGCCAGAATGAGATGAATGGTCTGATGTTTAAAATGAAAGATGATCCGCGTATCACGAAAGTCGGAAAATTCATCCGCAAGACCAGTATTGATGAACTTCCACAGTTCTTCAATGTTTTAAAAGGCGATATGAGTTTAGTCGGAACAAGACCACCGACGGTAGATGAGTTCAAACAGTATGAATCTCATCAGAAACGCCGTTTAAGTGCCAAACCTGGTATTACCGGGTTGTGGCAGGTCAGTGGACGAAATGAGATCAGTGATTTTGAGGAAGTTGTGAAACTGGATGTGCAGTATATAGATAACTGGAGTATTGGTCTGGATATCAAGATTATCTTAAAGACAATAAAAGTGGTATTTGAAAAAGGCGGAGAATAGAAAGGAGACCTGATATGAGTCAGAGATATGAGAGCAGAAAAGAATATAGTTTGATGGATGTTCTGAAGTATAACTTAAGAAAATGGTGGCTTGCAGCTATTATGGCAGTTCTTTTTGCAGTTATTGTAGGGGGATATAAGGCGAAAACCCTGATGCCTTATATTGAGGCGGAAACTTATGATGAAAAAATGCAGGTGGAAGCATCGGTGCTTTTAACAGAATATAATTCTGAAGGTCTGGTGGAACGTGGCACTAATATTATGAAGATCGCAAAGAGCAGAAGTGTATATCAGGAATTCTGCAAACTGACAGGAATCGAGCTGACACAACAGGCGTTTACAGATATGTTTGACGGTGAGCAGACAGAGGCATCGGACGTTGTTACTTTTTTTGTTGTATATCCAAGAACGAGCTGGGATTATGCTGTAGATGATGAGGAACAGGCAATTACATTTATGAACGGACTGATCCAGGCATTGGATACTGTGACACAAAAGGGATATGGAACAAAGTGTTTTTCGATACTTGATGAGCCGGCATCCGTGCGCAGGGTAGAAAAAGTTGCTTCTTATACTATTTCAAATTCAGAGTTCCGGCAGGCAGTGTTAAAGGCGGTCACGGCAGGAATCCTGCTTGGAATTTTACTGGAAGTTGTATGTTACACACTCTGGATCATGATTTATAAGAAACCAAAGGATGCACAGGAAATACAGGAATGTCTGGAAACCCAGATCGTTGATGTGATCACGAAAAAGAATGAAGAAGAGGAAACCTACAAAAAAGCAGCATTGTTTTTAAGCAATTCGAAAGGGCAGGGATGTCAGAAAATTAATTGTCTGACTGTCGGAAGATTTGCCGATACGACTGCGTCATGTCTTGCAATGTGTTATGCAAATGAAAAGAAAAAAACACTGCTGATCGATCTGAATGCAGCCGAAAGCGAAGAAGCATCTTTAAGTGCCTATATTATGGGAGATACAACGGAATTAAAACTGCAGCAGATGAATGAATATCTGGATACGGTAAAACGAAATACCAAGCAGGAAAAGGGATTTGATCTTGTAGGTAATGAAAAATTTAAAGAGCTGTTAGAACGTTTTTCAAAACAGTATGAGTATATTATCATTAATGGAAGAGATGCAGAAAAAGTGTCAGAAGGATATAAGGCAGCAGCACTCTGTGACAAAAATCTTGTGGTTTGCGGCCGCAGAAATACAAGAATGGAAACTCTTTACATGATAAAAAATACAACCGAAATTAATCATATCCATCTGGATGGAGTGTTAGTGTATGATTTATAAAGATTTTATTTATATGCTTGTATTATTTGTACTGCTTCCTGTGTGGTTTGGATTGTTGTGGGTTGTGTATCTGGATATAAAAGGAGCCTGTATACGTTTTTGCAGTGCATGGGTACTTGGATTGGTCAGCATGTTTGCATTGGGACAGATATTACTTGTACCAATGATACTGACTGGGAAAACACTGACACAGGCAATAAATCTGTGGAAAATACTTCTCGCAATACTTTCTGTTGTTGAGTTTATCCTGTTGTTAAAAAGACAGGGAAATCTGGCAGCGGAGAAAGACAGGGAAAAAATTAAAAAGAAAATAGACGGACAGACAGTCATATTTGCAGTACTTGCAGCCGTTCTGATCTTTACGCAGGCATGGATATCGTATCATTACCAGCATATTGATGATGATGATGCAAGATTTGTTTCCGAAGAAGTCTCTGCGGTAGTACATGATACGATGCTTGTGGATGATCCGATCACGGATGAATATATGTACTGGGATGTAGGGGAAGTAAGGAAAGATGTAACTTCTCCGTGGACAATGTATGTGTCTATGTACTGCAGGATATCAGGAATTGCCCCTGCAATATTTTCACATACCTATTTCCCATTTTTTATGATCATTATCTGTTATGTGCTGTATGGGATGATCGGAAATATTCTGTTTCGTGGCAATCCGGAGAAAACGGCATTGTTTCTGATTGTTTTATCCATATTTCATATTTGGGATTTTACATCAACACATACACTCTCAGCGATGTTTTTACTGCGTATCTGGCAGGGGAAAGCAATCGTGGCAGGATTTATTCTGCCGTTATTGATGTATTTGTTTTATTCGATCTTTCAGAGTGGAAAGCAGAGTATGAGATGGGTGGCACCATTGTATGTTGTGGGTTTTGCATCGTCCCTTTTATCAGGTATGGGAATTATTATGGCACCTGTCATGATGGGATTATATGGACTTTTAGATGGAATATATTACAGAAATTTTAAACGCGTGCTTTGTATATGGATAGCAGCACTGCCATGTGCTGTTTATATGATTTATTATACAGCGGGAATTTAAAAGGAAAGAAATATGGCAGCAGATTTTTATTCAATACTGGACAATTTTAAAAATTTTATTGGCGGACGTACCGGTCTTTTACACTGGGCACTGTTTTGTGCTGCGGTTGTGGCGATATTTTTACTTGGAAAAAAGTACAAAGAGGAAAAACAGGCAGTGCGTTTTCTTGTGTGGCCGTCTGTTTTAGTACTGTTATTTATATTTAATCCATTGTTTTACCGTTACGTCGGCAGTCGTTTTTTTGCCGGTGTATACTGGAGATTATTCTGGATGCTTCCAATTTCATTTTCTGTAGCATATGTGATAGTATGGCTGATCTGCAGATGGAAAAAACAGGCAGTGCGTGTGGCAGTCTTTGTGGCGGCACTTGTTACGATCATGGTCAGTGGACAAAGGATTTACAGCGAAACGACCTTTACAGAGGCAGAAAATGAATATAAACTTCCGCAGGCGGCGATAGATGTTGCTGATATTATAGGAAATTCAGGTTACAGCTGGAAAGTAAAAGCTGTTGTGCCAGATGAGTTATTCTGTTATATCAGACAGTATCGCTGTGATATCGGACTGTTTTACGGCAGAAATGTCGGTGGATTTATCTCCGGCATTGGCGAGGATGAGGATGCCATGCATCAGCAGATGTGTCAGGAAAAGCCGGATATGGAAGTAGTGACGGAGATTGCAAAACGAAACGGGCTCGTATTTTTGTGCTTTAACCGCGAGGAGAAGGAACTGCCGGATGATATGACACCGTATGGGTATCACTATTATATGGAAACCGGAGATTATATCATTTATATACGTGGAGAAGAATAGATGGATCAGATCAGGAAATGGATACAGGAAAACGATTGGAAAAGTATAGGGATCATTGCGTATTATGGCTATTTTGCAATCAATGTGTTAGTAAAGGCATTTGGCTATGACAGCAGTGACCAGATCTATAAATTTTTCATGTTATCGGGAATTATCCTTCTTGGTATCAAATTTATTACGACAAGATATACTTTGAGAGAAGTTGTGATCATTGCACTTTTATTGGGTGCCGGAATGTTCATCTGGGTCATGACAAAAAAGGCAACACTGTTGTTTTTGTTCCTGACCATCATAGGAATGAAAGATGTGCAATTTGGGAAATTGATTGGAATTTCGGTATGGATACGGTTATTCGTAGCGGCTGTTATGGTGATAGGATCGGTATACGGGGTTTACGATATTGGTTATAAGACAACCCCGAATGCACAATATGTCGAGGTGCCGGTATACAGCTTTGGATTTAATGAGCCGAATACCGCATACCTTACGATTTTCCTTCTGCTTATCCTGCTGGTTTATTCTTACTATGAAAAACTAAATGGATGGTGGTTTATTTGTACCTTTGCGGCGGCGTTTCTTTTTTATGAGCTGACATTCTGTCGTACCGGTATTCTTGTTTTCATATTTGCATGGGTTCTGATTGCATATGATAAACTGATAAAAAATAAATATGCAAAATTTATTTTTGTGCTGTCAGTTCCAGTTGGAGCATTGTTTAGTTTTGTTATGATGGTATTTTTTGACAATGAAAATTCCGTGATGAAGATGATTGACCGGTATGTATCAGGAAGGGTACATATCATGGGAGAATATTATCAGGATCAGGGACTTGCACTGCTTCCAAGGAATCAGGAACTTTTTTATGCAAGCTATCATGGATTGATCGATAACTCTTACATGCATATTTTACTGTATTGTGGATGGATCTTTGCACTGGTGTTTTTTGCGGTGATCGTTCTGGCAATGGTAAAACTTTATCAGGCAGGCTGTTATAAAGAACTTGTCATGCTTTCTGTATTTTCATTGTATGCGATCATGGAGCAGTTTGTACTGAATGGATTTATGAATCCGTTTATCTTATTGGTGGGGATTCTTTTATATCCGAATCTGTCAAATCAGATCAAAGAAGGTAAAAAAGAGGAGAAACATGGAAAAATATCGTATTCTTCAAATTCATAATTTTTATCAGATCCCGGGTGGGGAAGATGTTGTGGTACGCAATGAAAAGAAACTTTTAGAAGATCACGGGCATGAGGTTTTTACTTATTACCGCAGCAACAAAGAGCTGAATGAAGGAGGAAAGTTAAAAAAACTTCTGATTCCATTTACTGCGATTTATTCATTTAAGACCTGCCGGGAAGTAAAAAAGATCATTCGCGAAAATAAAATTGATATCGTGCATGTACACAATACGCTGATGATGGTAAGCCCATCTGTATTTTATGCAGCATTTGGGTGTAAGGTGCCGGTGGTACAGACGCTTCATAACTTCCGCATGCTCTGTCCGGCAGGATCTTTTTTCCGCAATGATGTGATCTGCGAGGAGTGTGTGGACGGTGGTTTAAAATGTGCGATCAGGCATAAATGCTACCGTGGAAGTAAGATACAGACAATGGTAAGCTCAGCAATTCTTTGGATTCATCGTTTCCTTGGAACTTATTATCGTGTGAACTTTATCTGTCTGACCGAGTTTAATAAAAACAAACTGTTAAGTTCCCTGGATCCTGGAAAAAAGATTGTTGATCCGAAGCGTGTTTATATCAAACCAAACTTTACTTTTGCGGATGGACTCGTTCCGGTCAGGAAGCAGCCCAAAGAGGAATATTATCTTTTTGCAGGAAGAGTCGAAGCATTAAAGGGAATTGATGTTGCGGTAAAGGCATTTGAAAAACTGCCGGATAAAATGCTTTATGTTGCAGGAACAGGACCAATGATGGATGAGATGCAGTCATATGTCAGCACCCATAATATGAAAAATGTCCGGTTTTTAGGTTATCTGCAGAAAGAAGAAATGACTGAGAAATTTTATAATGCAAAGGCAGTCATTATGACCTCCCAGTGTTATGAGGCGTTTGCAATGACGATCGCGGAGGCATATTCCTTTGGTGTTCCGGTAATTGCAGGTCGTGTCGGAAATATGGACGGTATGGTGAATGAGGGTGTGACAGGCGTAAAATTTGAGTACAATTCCGTCGAGGATCTTGCAAAAAAAGTCTGTGAATTTGAACAGATGGATCTGAATACCTTAAAGGAAAATGCGAGAGAGTTTTACCAGCACCGCTTAAGACCAGAGGATAACTATCAGAAACTTATCAGTATCTACCACAGCATTTCAGAGGAAAAAGAACAATGAAAAAAAAGGCAGTATTTATCACAAATATACCATCGCCATACCGGGTGGATTTCTTTTCTTATATGCAGAAAAACTTCCCGGAATATGAATTTCATATTATTTTTTCCGGCGCAGGCATGGAAAACCGGAAGTGGAATGTAGAGATGGAGGAGATCGAACATTATCATTTCTTAAAGTCAAAGACGATCATTATCAGAAAAAGATTTGATGACCGTTATGTGTTTATTCCGACAGGGGTGGAAAAAACTTTGAAAGAGATCGCGCCGGATGCGGTTTTTGCCATGGAGTACAACCCGACGATCCTTCGTGCAGTACATTGGTGCCGGAAGAAAAAGATACCGTTTATCAGCTGGACGGATGGTACCTTAAATTCCGAAAAAAATATCGGAAAAGTACAGCGGCTGTCGAGAAGCTATATCATAAAGAGGGCTGCAGCTTTTATCGCGAGCAGCACAGCATCGAAAAAAGCACAGATCGCTTACGGTGCCGATGAAAAGAAATGTTTTATTTCATATCTGACTGTGGATATTGATAAATATCTGTATAAAAGACCGGATACACCACAAAAAAGCGTGCCGGACAGAAGCACAGATGCTGCTTGTGCAGTACAGGATATGCAGGTTCAGCTTTTATATGTCGGAAGCCTGATCCAGCGTAAGGGACTTGACCTGTTACTGCCGGCAATCGCAAAAACACCGCAGAATGTGAGACTCTGGATCGTCGGAGAGGGGCAGGAAAAAGATCTGCTGAAAAAGCAGTGCGCAGAACTTGGAATTTCCGACCGTGTGGAATTTTTGGGATATCAGGAGGGTGAACCGCTGCAGAAATTATACCGCACGGCGGATGCCTTTGTACTTCCGACAAGGGAAGATTGTTTTGGACTTGTACTTTTAGAGGCAATGTGTGCGTCACTTCCGATCATTTCATCGAAGTATGCAGATGGAGCTTTCGATCTTGTCGAAGATGGCAGAAACGGATATATCATTGATCCGGAAAATACGGATGAATTTGCGGAGACAATAAAAAAGGTTTCTGCGGGAGATACGGCATCTGCCATGGGAAAAAGGAGTTACGAAAAGGCGCATGAATTTTCTTTTGAACAGGTATCAAAGGGCTGTATCGAGGCACTTTCGTATGTGTTGATGCAGAAAAAATGAGCTGCTCAGAACTTAGGATTATCGTGTGAAAAATTATATTTTCCACACACAGGATTGGAGTTTCATAATGAAAAAAAAGATTTTATTTAACGGACTTGGAAACAGAGGATGGATCGGTGGACTTTATTATATTAAGAACATTATATTCAGCTGCCTGCAGAATGAAAATATCATGGAGCGCTTTTCACTGGTGCTTTTGATCGATCCGGAACACGCAGATATCTTTGACTGCTTTAAAGGTAACTCAAATGTCGATGTCCGTATTTTTGATGGAAATAATAAAATAAAACTGGCACTCTATGAGATGCGTCTGATCTGGTTTGGCGGAGTGAAATACTGCTATGCCTTAGAACTCAACAAGATCGGAAAACTCTTTAAAAAGAAAGGTATCTTCTGGATACCTGACTTTCAGCACAGAACCCTGCCGGAGTTTTTCGGCGCAGAGGAGTTGGCACACAAAGAAAAAAATGATCTTGCCATGACAGGAAGCGATAATCCGATGGTTTTAAGCAGTTTCGATGCGGCAAGGGATTTAGAGCGTTTCTATCCGGGACACCGATGCTCGGTTGAAGTGGTACATTTTGTATCTTACATTGAACCGGAAGTGCGTGCCATTACACCGGAATTAGAGCAGAGTGTCCGTGAAAAGTTTGATCTGAAGCGAAAATATATTTATATTCCGAACCAGTTCTGGCAGCATAAAAATCATATCGTTATGGTAGAAGCAATCGAATGTCTGTTAAAAGAGGGCAGACTCTGTGATTATGATTTTGTATTTACCGGCAATCTGAAAGATTACCGTAACCCGGAATATATCGATAAATTGAGAAAGATCATGGAATCAGATGCAGTTTGTGCTAATATAAAATTGTTAGGATTTGTGGAGCGTACCGAGCAGCTTGCGATCATGAAGAATGCACAGTTTATCGTACAGCCATCACTCTGTGAGGGATGGGGGACGGTCTTAGAGGATGCAAAAGTACTTGATAAAGTTGTACTTTTGTCAAACATCCCGGTACATCAGGAACAGCAGAACAAAAAATGTGTTCTTTTTGATCCACATGATCCGAAACAGCTTGCCGAAACGATCGCGCGCACTGCAGCGCGCGCATCCCTGCCAGAGCATGAAGCTGAATATGCCGGCGACATGGAACAGGGAATCGCAAATATGTACCACGAGGCGAGAGAGTATTCGAGGGCACTTGAGAGAGTGTTTTTATAGGAGGTTTGTCCATGAAAAAAATGATCATCACCGGCGTAAATGGTTTTATCGGAAGATGCGCCATGGAATATTTCAGCAAAGATTACGAGATCACCGGCATCGACTTAGCCGACCGTTACTGCGAGGATAGAGCAGAGATCCACTACTATCAGTGTAATATGTCAAAGGACTCGCAGGAACTCGCCAATATATTTACCGGAGTACAGCCGGATGTGATCTTACACTGTGCCGGCAGTGCAAATGTCGGAGCATCGATTGTAAATCCGATGGCGGACTTAGACGGAAATCTGCACAGTTTATATCAGCTGCTTTTAGCATTGCAGTCATTTGAAAAAAGACCGAAGATCATCTTCTTTTCGAGTGCAGGTGTCTACGGCAATCCGAAGCAGCTTCCAATTACGGAAAAGGATGCACTTTCACCGATCTCCCCATATGGTCTTCATAAACAGATGGGCGAGGAACTGTGCAGTTATTATAACAGGGTGCATGGATATCACATCCGCTGTGTGCGCATTTTTTCTGCATATGGAAGCGGTCTGCGCAAACAGCTTTTATGGGACATCTATCAGAAATACTTAAATACCGGACGGATCGATCTGTTCGGAACCGGAAATGAGACGCGTGATTTTATCCATATTTCCGATATTCTGCGTGCCTTAGAGCTGATCTTAGGATATCAGGGACCGGAGGAGATCTTTAACGTTGCAAACGGCGAGGAAGTGTCTATCCGGGAACTTGCTGAGATTTATGCCGCACAGCTTGGAGAAAAAACGGATATCGTGCGGTTCAACGGTGAGACGAAGGTCGGCGATCCGCAGAACTGGCGTGCAGATATCTCTCTTTTGAAAAAGATCGGATATGAGAAAAAAATGGATCTTACCGAAGGAATCCGTGATTATGTAAGCTGGGTAAAACAGCAGGCATAGAAAGGAAAATAGAATGGAAGAAACAAGATGTTTAGCACCGGTCATATTATTTACCTACAACCGGCCGGAGCATACAAAACGTACCATTCAGGCACTTGCAGCGAATGAACTGGCAGAAGAAACCGATCTGTACGTATTTTCTGATGCTGCAAAAAAAGATGCAGATAAAGGAAAAGTGCAGGAAATCCGTGATTATGTAAAGACTGTGCAGGGATTCCGTCACGTGGAACTGACTGCAAGGGAGCAGAACTATGGGCTTGCAAAAAACGTGATCGAAGGTGTGACTGCAATCGTAAATAAATATGGAAAAGTAATCGTGTTAGAGGATGATCTTGTCACAAACCGCTATTTTCTTTTGTTTATGAACGATGGATTAGACCGTTATGAACAGGAAAAGAAAGTGACAGGAATTACCGGATTTTCCCATTTCGGAGATACATTCTCCTATCCGTGTGAATCCTATTTTAATACATTATCAGGTACAAGCTGGTCATGGGGAACCTGGAGTGACCGCTGGAAATATTTTGATGCAGACTGTGATGACTGGACGGATATGGTTTCCGATAAAAAACTGCGGAAAGCATTTAATTATGACAACACGTATGATTTTTACAAGATCATGAAAATGCAGAAAACTGATACAAAAACCAATTCCTGGGCGATCCGCTGGTACTGGACGAATTTCAGAAAGCAGGGACTGATCTTATCCCCGACAAAGTCATTAGTCAGCAACGAGGGCTGGGATGGAACAGGAATCCACTGCGGCAATGAAAAAGGACCGGTATTCGACCACAGACTGACCACGGATCACAGAATTGTGGAATTTCCACAGGAGATCTGTGAAAAACCCCAAATTCATAAGGCAATGAAAAAAGCACTGATCCATGAGTCACAGCCGAATCTGATCAAACGGATTTACCACATAGTATTCCGGAAAAATTATATCGGACAGGCATAGAATAAATGTGAAATCGGGCAGGAAGGATGAATATGAAGATACTTGCAATTTTTACCTGTTTTAACAGGAGAGAACTGACAGAACGGGGGATGGCAACTCTTTCTGAAAATAAAAATGTTACCTTTGATTATGTGATCTTAGATGACAATAGTTCTGATGGAACACGTGAGATGTTAAAGAAGATGCGTGATGATGGAACATATCAGATCGATCTGATCGAGGGAGACGGAAACAATTTCTGGAATGGCGGCATGCATAAGGCAATCGAGCATATCAAAAAAACACATATGGATTACGATTACTATATGCTGATGAATGATGACACGAAGTTTTTTCCGGGCATTTTTGACGAGATGGCACCGCATCTGAAAAAAGATGAGGTCACTGTCGGAGCCATCTGTGGAGAAAACGGTGGTTTAAGTTATGGTGGCATCAAATATACCAAAGGGATCAAATACAAAAAATTAGGACCGGATGCGCTGGAGGTAAATTGTGATACCTTCAATGCAAACTGTGCTATCATTCCGCGTGAGATCTTTGAAAAAGTCGGCATCGATCCGTTTTATCAGCACAGCATCGGTGATTTTGATTATGGTTTACAGATCAGTAAACTTGGATATAAAATTCATATTTATCCAAAGTTTGTCGGCGAGTGCAATGATAATACACTGCAGAAAACCTGGCAGGACGAGACACTGCCGCGCATGGAGCGTATCCGCTTAAAGGAAAGCCGTAAGGGACTTCCGTTCCGTGACTGGTTCCACTTCCTGCATAAAAACTTCGGACTGGGAACGGCAATTGTACGTTCCATCACACCGTATGTCCGTATTATACTTGGAACAAAGACGAGATATTCCGGCGCATAGAATGGATATAAATACAGAATTTGACAGGATGGGAGGAAACAGAAAGTGAATGAACAGATAGAGGAGCAGGAACTGGAAGATTACCATACCATAGAAGTAGAAGATGAGCAGGAAGAAAAATTAGATTATCCGGATCTGAAAATAAAGATTGATAAAGATCAGTATTCTATTTATGAAATGAAACGTAAATATGACCGTGGGAAAATATGCATGGATCCTTCATTTCAGAGGAATTTTGTATGGAAAAATAAACAGATGTCAGAATTGATCGAGTCAGTTATTATCGGGATCCCTCTCCCGCTGATTTATCTTGCGGAAAGTCAGAGGGGGGATCTGGTGGTTGTTGATGGTAGACAGCGTTTGACAACATTTATAAAATTTTTGAATGACGAGTTCCGGTTAAATGGATTGAGGATATTAAAAGATATCAATGGATGCTGTTTCAGTGATCTGGAAAAGGAGAAACGTTATTCAAAATATGCGACTAGTATAGAAGATTTTCAGTTGGTGGTACAGGTTATTAAATATCCTACACCGGATAAGGTACGATTTGATATCTTTGACAGGGTAAATAGAGGTGGTACACCTTTAAATAAGCAGGAAATGCGTAATGCACTCTATCAGGGGCAGTCAACACAGATGCTGAAGGAGCTTTCAGAGGGGGAAGCATTCTTAGCAGCAACCGGAGGTTCTATATCACCAAAGCATATGAAAGATCGTTATATTATTTTGCGTGCACTTTGTTTTGATCTGTATCAGAAACGGAAACTTACTGATGCAGATGGGAAAATTGTAGAATATCGAAGTGATATTGAGGATTTTTTAGGGACTGGAATGGAATTTTTAAATCGCATGCCTTCAGAGGAACTTCGCGGATTAAAAGAGGAATTTGAAAGGACAATGTGGCATATTTATCATATTATCGGGGATAATGCATTTCGTATCCCTACTGAATATGAGAGAAGAAGACCTATCAGTATGACATTATTTGAAGCATTATATTATCTCTTCCAGCCGTTTGTGCAAATAAAGGAAGAAGATATTACAAAATTGCAGGAGAGTGTGAAAGAATTGCTGAAGGATCCGGTGTTTTTAGAAAGCCTGCAATTTTCGGTGGACAGCAAAAATCACGTGGATATCAGATTCCATAAAGTTATGGAAAAGTATCAGGAGAAGTTTAATGATAAGTAAATTATTGGTAAATCAGTTTAAGTGTATTGATTCTGTGGAGTTGGAACTGGCTTCATTGAATTTGCTGACAGGACCAAATTCAACAGGAAAATCAACATTGATACAGGCGCTGCTTCTTTTGGCACAATGTATAAGACGTGGCGAAATGAGACATGGGGAAAGTCTGTTAAATGGGGAGTTTGCAAAGCTTGGTACGGCACAGGATGTCCGTAATATCTACACAAACCAGAAAAAGTGTGTGATTTCTTTTGAAATGGAACATGGACAGTTTGTGAGTGGGGAAATGGTATTTGAGGAAAATGATGAAGAAGATTCGATAAAACTTACAAATGCTCAATTATTCAAAAATGTTGATATTATATATTTGAATCATGACAGAGTTGGGGTAAAAGATATTTATGATAAAAATCTTGAGAATGTAAGTAGGATTGGAACTGCAGGAGAATATGCATTTGATTATCTGAGCCGTAACAGATTAGAGCCATTACCAGAGCCGGATTTTTCTGTCGAAGTAACAAAAGTAGGAATGAATCTTGGAAATCAGGTGGATTACTGGCTGGAAAAAATTATGGGATACCGTGTCTCTGCAGAAGGAATAGAAAGCACAAATTATGTGAGAGTTGTTTATCAGCAATCGCAGAGTAACCGGAAACTGCGCCCTTATCACATAGGAACAGGGGTAAGTTATGTGGCAAATGTAATTGTTGCTGCATTGTCATGCAAAAAGGGCAGTATTTTTATTGTGGAAAACCCGGAAATTCACCTTCATCCGGCTGCACAGTCAAAATTACTGGAGTTTTTTGTCTATTTATCGACTCGTGGATTACAGATTTTTGTGGAGACACACAGTGATCATATTTTTAATGGTGTCCGGAAACTGATTCATAAAGGTACCATGAAAAAAGAAGATACTGCGGTATATTTTATGAAAAAAAATGAGATGGAGTGTTCTGAGGCAGTGCGGATAGAGATTACAGGAGAGGGGAAAATTAAAAATCAGCAGAAGGGATTATTTGATCAGTTTGACGATGATCTTGATGAATTGCTGGATTTAAACACATATGAATGATATTATTTTAAATGAAAAATCTCTGAACGGACAATACAGCTCCATGGACGAGTTCTATCATTGTATACCGGAGTTTTTAGCGTGTGTGAGTTTTTTTATGAAAAATGAAACATGGAATTTATCACGAAAATCTGATTTATTTGACGCACAGATTACAAAAAATCAGCGTTTTTTTCAGATAAGAGGTGATCGTTCAGATGAAGCAAGAAAGTTAAAACAGATTCTTTGCAGGATGACAGATGATCCACCATATTGGGATGATGCTCCAAAACAGGCAGGAGAATATTATTTTAGAGAAAAATGTGTAACGGGAACTTCACTGGCAGAAGCGTCTGCAAGAACCGGATTTGTATTGTCTTTTCCAAAATCAGATTATACGGACTGCAATATTTTAATCAGATGTGGGGAGCAGATCAGGGATGTATCATCTTTGACTACAAACAAATATCGGAATGAAATGCTTTACCAAAAAGGTTATGTAGATATTTATACATATTTAAAAGAGCGTTTTCATGGAACCAGACTAAATTTTGAAAAAATGGATCAGGCATATGGATTTGATTCTTTTGAAAAATCTGAGATAGAAGAATGTATCAGGGATTTTGAACGATTTGCCAGACATAAGGATTGGGATGCAGTGTTATCGGATCGGTCACTGCATTACAAGGAATATCAGCC
Source organism: Roseburia rectibacter (assembly GCF_014287515.2). Taxonomy (NCBI): domain Bacteria; kingdom Bacillati; phylum Bacillota; class Clostridia; order Lachnospirales; family Lachnospiraceae; genus Roseburia; species Roseburia rectibacter. The sequence goes on along the minus strand of NZ_CP092473.1, from coordinate 3,429,636 downwards.
ATCGAAGAAAAATAACTGGTTTAAGGGAACAGACTATGAAGATGTTACAATTGATAAATTTCGTTGCGGAAATCCAAAACGTTGTTTTGGATTTCGAAAAGAGGATGTGTTTTACGTTTTGCGAATGGAACGGGATCACAGTATCAGTAATTATGGATGAATGAGGATTTATATGGGAACAATCTGTTTTGTGATTTTAAATTATAAAACCTGGCGAGAGGCTGCCGCATGTGCGGAGTCAGTTCTCTCTACACAGCAGGGACAGGATATCCGCATTGTTCTGGTGGATAACGGTTCCGGCAATGGCAGTGAGGAGTCACTTCGGGAAGAATTTGCCGGGGAAAAAAGAGTGCACGTGATCGCAAGTGAAAAAAATCTTGGGTTTGCGCGTGGCAATAATCTGGGCATCCAGTACGCAAGATCTCATTTTGAGCCGGATTTTATCGTGGCAGCAAACAGTGATATCATCTTTGAACAGAAAGATTATTGTCAGAAATTACGCGAGATTTATGAGGAAGAACGTTTTGACATTTTAGGCGGTGATATCGTGGATGCAAGCCGCAGCAGACATTTTAATCCGGTGGCGAAAAACAGGCAGTATACATTAAACTATATGCGAAAGCAGATTGCGGTTTCCTGGGCAAAATGTAAAATGTTCCAGATGATCAAATTATTGCATTTAAAGAAAGCCATTGCAGGTCATTATGGAGTTGTTTCCGATGAAGAGGGACGTGATGTCAAAGATGGAAGCAAGAATCTTACCACGCGCGAGGAGAATGGAAAATCTGTATCCGCGGACAGCCGTGTGAATGAACGGATGAGAGATGTCCTTCTGCATGGCTGCTGTCTGGTCTTTTCGAAAGATTTCTTTCAGAAAATGGATGGGTTTTACGACGGAACGTTTCTCTATGCAGAGGAGGAGATCCTCTATTATCTTGCAAAGAAAAAAGGCATGACGCTATTGTATGCACCGGAGGTCGGCTGCATGCATAAGGAGGCAGTGTCCACTAATTTTGTGATGAAAGATTTTTGTGATGCGAAGATTTTTTATTTCGGGAATATCACGAAATCGTATCGGACATTTTTGAAGTTGATGAAAGAGTGACAGGGAATATGGACAGAGCAGATGTGACGGTGGTATGCTGTTATAATGATCCAAAACAGTACAGAAAGCTGACGGAGGATCTGGCAAGACAGCATTACAACTATACGCTGATAGGAATCGATAACTGCGGGAAGCAGTACAGCTCCTGTGCAAAAGCATTGAATGCGGCAACCGCACAGGTGAAAACAGAATATGTGATATATTCTCATCAGGATATAGAACTGCCGGATGCAGATATGCTGGAGAAGTTTGTAAATTATCTTTTGATGACGCAGAAGGAAGATATTCTTGGAGTGGCAGGTGCTGTGGAGGATAATGACAGACAGGCAAGAGAACATACCTGTGTGTTATCAAAAGTCCGTCATGGCAGGGAACAGGTAGTGGCAGGAGAAAGGGAGTACAGCGGCATGACTGGCTGTGAGACAGTGGATGAGTGTTTTTTTGGCGGTCATACGGAGTTCTTTTTGCAGCATCCGTTTGATGAGATAATTTGTGATAACTGGCATTTATATGGCGTGGAGCGCTGTATGTATACCCGTGCAAAAGGAAACAAAGTCTATGTATGTGATATCCCATTGATCCACACATCTACAGGAACGATTGGCAGGGAATATAATAAGGGATTTTACCGGGTGGCAAAGTGTTATGCCAAAGCTGATAAAAAAGAGGGAACAATGTCTTTGAAATGGCTTCGCACTGTGTGTGGAAGCAGCCGGACTGACCTTATGCACAGGTTATTGTTTTACTGGAAACGTGAGATATTGATACGATTGAACAGGTACTGAAAATGGGAAAAAAATCTCTTGCAAAAAATTCAATATTCAACATGGCATATAAGGGCTTTACGGCCCTTTTTCCACTGATAACGACTTCGTATGTATCGCATGTTCTGCTGCCGGCAGGCGTGGGACGTGTATCGTATGCAAATACGATCGCGGCATATTTTGTGCTGATTGCTTCTTTAGGCCTGCCAAGTTATGGTGTCAAGGCGATTGCGCAGAGCAATGTCGACAAGGAGCAGAGGAGCAGGACTTTTTTGGAATTGTTTCTTATCAATTTTGCTGCAACTGTTCTTTGCACGATCGCATATTATTTATTTGTCAATTATTTTCCGCATTTTGCTGACCGCAAGCCGTTATTCAATGTTATGGGACTGATGCTTATCCTCAATATTTTTAACATTGACTGGTTTTATCAGGGAATGGAAGAATATGTCTATATTTCCGTGCGCAGTTTTATTGTAAAGATTGCATCGTTTGGACTGATGCTTCTTTTTGTAAAGGACGAGAGAGATTATCTGATCTATGCGCTGATCTTATGTATTGCAACGGCTGGAAATAACCTCTGGAATGCATGGAATTTAAGAAAATATATTTCTCTGGAGGGAATCTGCCACAGCAGACAGGGAAAAGTGGCAGATACAGGACTACATATAGGAAAACATATGCGTCCGGTCATGATACTTCTTGCATCATCGATTGCAACTGATATCTATACAATGCTTGATTCGGTGATGCTGGAATACTATTATGGGGAAACAAATGTAGGATATTATTCGAATGCTGTAAAGATTGTCAGAATGACGTATACGGTAGTGATTGCACTTGTAGCAGTTTTTTATCCAAGGATCAGCATGTGTTATAAACAGAAAGATTATAAGACGGGGAATGCGCTGATCAACAGAGGAACACAGATTTTGCTGCTTTTAGCACTGCCCTGTGCAGCAGGACTTTTAGCAACGGCTGAATATGTAGTGCCTCTTTTATTTGGCAGGGCATTTGATCCTGCAATCCCAACACTGAGAATTTTGAGTGTTCTGATATTGATTTTTTCAATCGCATATTTTCTGGGACATATCATCTTAACTGCGACTGGAATGGAAAAAATGATCCTGCGTGCTACGGTTACAGGGGCTGTGGTAAATGTATGTGCGAATTTTGCATTGATCCCCGTATTAAAACAGGATGGGGCGGCTATTGCATCTGTGTTATCGGAAGCAGTCGTTACGGTAATTTTGCTGGTGCATGCGAAAAAGTATTATATATTAAAATTCAGCAGACATTATATACTTACACTGACAATCGCACTTTTAGCAATGTTAGCAGTGACTTTCGGATTGGAACAGTTGATTACGAACCGTGTATGGATGATTCTTTTTGTCATTGCAGTTGCAGGAGTGGTATACTTTGCAGTGTTGATCATATTACGCAATGAAATCGTGGAAGAACTTTGGAAAAAGGTGCGTGTTTATGCAAAACGCAGACAGGGGTGAGTCTTGTTTGTGACAGAATGGCATGATATACTTATAGCCAGAGTAATGGAGAGGTGCAGATATGAATTCAATTACAGGCATTATAATTGCTTTATTTGTGCTTAGCGCTGTGTTTTTTATATTGGGCAGCAGTTTTTGCTGTATATTTGGAACGGAAGAAACGACAGCATTTGAATATCTGTCCGGATTTGTAATATTTCTTACGGTTTTTGCATTAATAGAGATTCCAATTGAGCTATCGGGTATGGCATTTCATGTACTGGTATATGCAGAAACGGCAGTTTTTGTCATAATACTGACAGGATGTATTACATACCTTTTGAGGCAGAACAGAAAAAATAAAAAAATAATTTTTAAGAAACCGGATCAGGTGACGATAATCCTGTTTGTACTGATTTTGCTGCAGATCTTTTATGGAATGAACAATGGAAGCCGGATCAATGGTTATGATACATCTTATTATAACGGACATGCAGCAAATGCTTTGTATACAGATACTATTTACCAGTATAATGCAAGAACAGGCGAATATATCGGGCAGGAAAACTATGTGCATGATTGTTATCCGATGCTGATCGCATTTTTAGCAAGGATATTTGGAATGCATCCGCTTGTGGCGAGCAGCCGGGTACTGGCATGTGTAGAGATTCTGACCGCAAGTCTGATCGTGTATGAAATCGCAAGACGTCTTTCTGACGGCAGAAGAGACATTGCAGACTGGACAGTTGGAATTTATGGATTTATGAGTATTTTATGCTATGAGTTTGAGGAAACATCAGCATTTTATCTGTGGCAGAGAACGGCAGAATCAAAGTCAATGCTGGCTAATCTGTATCTCCCAATGGTACTTTTGGCGATGGTACTTTTAGCAAAAAAAATAGAAAGCAAAAGAAACTGGCTGATACTCTGTCTGATCGCATTTGCAGGTGTATCAATGTCTATCAGCGGTATTTTTATTATCACGGTAATGGTAGGAGCGGGATTACTGTCCATCATATTTGTACAGAAAAAATGGCGGTATCTGTTCCGGGCATTTGTGTGCATGATACCGGGGATAGTAATGGCAATGATTCGGATTTTGTAATGAAAGAGGGATGAAATGCTCGAAGAATGGTTTAATCTAAGTTATTTTCATACAACTTTTCTGGGGTTCTGGTGGAATGTTCTCTATATTGTGCCATATCTGGGATGTTTATTTTATATTATCCAAAAAAAGGACGAGGTATTAAAACAGATATTTGTATGGCCTTTTTTTATTTCACTGGTTACCATTTTTAATCCGTTTATTATGGAATGGGTGTTGAAAAAACTGGGATGGAGAGACCGCTACAGCAGATTTTACTGGATTCTTCCGGTAATGTTTCTGTGTGCATTTATGGGAGCAAAGCTGATCGTAAGGCAGAAGAAAGGTGCTGAGAGAAATATTCTGTTTCTGTTTCTGCTGTGTTTTTTGTATCTGTGCAGCGGCAGGGCAACGGCAATCGAACTTGATGATAATGTTTATAAGATAGATCAGTCAGTCATTGAGGTGTCAGACATGATCGGGAGAAATAAAGATACCAAAAATCCGGTTGTGCTTTGTGATGCGGATCTGTATTACTGGCTGCGTCAGTATGATCCGTCAGTTGTGCTTGCAGTGTCAAATAAAGTAATGGATCTGTACCAGTTTCAGTCAGCTTCCGGTATAGATCCGGAAGAACAGTATAAAAACAATAAAAGGGCATTATCCATGTTTACCAGAGGAGTGGAAATCGATCCTGAGACAGCAAATAAGCTGTTAAAAAAGAATAAAGTACAATATTTTGTCCGGAATACAGAGTATTATTCGGATTATTATATGGATCTGCTTGATCTGGTCTATGTTGATAAGGTAGACGGGTACGAATTATATCGCTGTAATAACGATTAGGAGGCTCAGAAAATTGCTTATTGTTTTTAAATTGCTTGTACTTACAGGCATCTGGTATATTTTCCCCACAGCGGTGGGATTTGTGGTGGAAAAACAAAGTGGTGCCCAAAATATAGATTTTCTGCAGTGTTATCTGAAGGGAATCATAATATTATTTGGACTGTTTTATCTGATCGCACGGATTGTGATTATGCAAAAGTTATCTTTGTCCGTGCTGACAGAAATATGGTGCAAAGTTATGATACTTGTGATCATTTTGGCGCTGGCATTTATTTTTTGGAAAAGAAAAGAAATACGCTTGTCAGATATCATCAGGGAAGTGAAAAAACTGATACCAGGTATACTGGTTGTGATCATACTTACTGTATTTAGTGTGGGAGCAGTGACGGTCAGCCAGAAAGATAATACGGTAGAATCCGTGCTGACTATGTATACTTTTGATACGCTGTATCAGATCAATCCGATGACAGGAAAAGCACCGATGCTGCCGGTAGAAAAAGAATTGTTAGCACAGATGGCAGGATCTCCGTTAGATGCATATTATGCAGTCTGTTTGAAAATATGTAACCTGAATCCGGCTAAATTCATCCGGATGATCCTACCGTTTTTTATGTTTCCGATATATTATGCTGTCTATGTTCTCTGGGCAAGATTTTTATTCCCTGGGGAAAAAGCGGGGAAAAGATATATGTTTCTTGCGATGATATGGGTATTGTATGCAATTCCGCTGGCAGCAGACAAGGCATTTTATTTCAGTGTTTTTCAAAATGAATGGAATGGAGAACCGTTGTTTTTCCTGGCTCTGCTGCCGTGGTCGATATTACAGATTTTCGGAAAGGGAAAAGAGCTGCGCAGTCTGAAAAATTATGCATCTGTGCCGGTACTGATCTGTTATGTGGCATCGGCGCTGGCAGGACAACTGATGTATGAAAAAGGATTTTTTATGATAACATTTGCATGGGTGGCAGTTATAGTTATGACAGGTATTATGAGGTGGAAAAATGGAAGCAGCATTTGAAGCACTCAGAGAGCAGTTTCGAAATTTTGGTACAGATGGAATAAGTCTGGCACTGACAGGTTTTGCAGTTCTTTTTCTTGTAGCAGAGAAAGAACGACTTGACTGGCGTATCGGACGGCTGGTAAAATATGAAATTTTGTTTTTTCTGCTTCTTGGAAATCCGTTTGGTTACAATAATATAAGCAGTTTCTGGATGCAGGAAGATTATGCGAAAATATTTATGCTGCTCATGCCGGCTGTTGTAATAGCAGTTCTCGTAACAGAGCTGACTTCAGCAGTTAAAAACTTTTTCACAAAGGTATTATGTATAGCTGGGTGTGTGTGCCTTATAGTTGTCAGCATGTATTTTTGTTTTGGCGAGGTAAAAATACAACTGTTACAGAATACATATAAGGTTTCAGAAGATATTGTGGAACTTGATACCCTGCTGCGCAGTGAAAATCCTGCAATTACGAATATGATTGCGCCAAGGGAAGTATGTGCACAGATCCGTGAATTAAATGAGTCGGTGCAGCTTTTGTATGGGGAAGATCTGATCAGACAGATGATAGATGGAAAAGATGTCTCTGAAGACGAAGAAGAAAAAGAATTTTATGAGGCCTGTGCAACCATTGTGGCGGTTCCACAGGCGGTAGATCATCAGATTGATGTTGCTGAGCGCTATGGCAGTAACTGTATTGTGCTACGGATTTCGGATGATGATGAACCTAAAATGGAGGAAGCAGGGTATACATGTTTTGGAAAGACAGACAGTTATGTCGTGTATTTGAAAGATTAAAAATGCGACTGGTATAACCAATATAGTACGCACAAACTTGAGATGCGCTTGAAAGCAGCGCAGGAATGGAGAATAATATGAAAAAAAGACATCAGGCAGGAAAAAGGATCGCTGCTTGGCTTATGGCATTGAGCCTTTGCGTGACAGCAGTTCCGGCAGAGCAGGTGGTATATGCAGCCGGTGAACAAAATGAAACAGAGATTACAGAACTAACACAGAATCCTGAGGTGACAGAGAGCACGGAGGCGATGGGAGACTCTGAAAACGCAGAGGGGAATGAAGCAGGAGATAGTGGCGAAGATCAGATTTCTGAGACAACGGAAAATACCGGAACAGAAGAAAATTCTGAGATGCCGGCGGATACGGAGAGTACAGAAATTCCTGAGACGACTGAAAATACAGAGAGTACGCAGGCAACAGAAGATTCAGAGATGACTGACGATACAGAAAGTACAGAGGCACTTATCGGGGATAACGAAGCGGCAGACACGGAGAAAGAAGAAAGTGAGGATATTCTAAAGAAAGATGGAAATGTGACTCCGGGAAGTACCTATGCGGCAGCAACATCGATTGGACTGAATACAACTTATAATGCAACGACATCCAGAACATCTGTTACACATTGGTATAAATTTACGATGAGCAAAGCCGGTATGGTACAACTGAAATTTGCACATGCGAATTTATCGAGCGCAAGCAACAGTACGGCCTGGAGGATTGATTTTATTGCCGATCAGGTTGGTGGGTTAGTCACTGTAACAAGCGGAATGCAGGATACACAGAACCAGACGGCGAAAATAGGACTTGATGCCGGTACCTATTATGTACAGATTACCGGAACCGGAGTACTTACAGTCGGGTCTGCAGCTTACAGCTTCAGCGTACAGTATGAAGATACCTATTGTGAGACAGAACAAAATAATACGATTGCCACAGCAGATAATTATGACAGATTAGGTCAGACGATAACAGGAAGCATTTCCTCTGCATCGGATACCGATTATTATAAGATCACATCCACCACGAAAGGATATCTTTCATTTCAGTTACAGCACGATAAAGTGAGCGGCAGGCTTTCAACAGATATTTACAGTGTAGCAGTCTGCGATGCTGCCGGAAATACGTTGTATACAATGACAAGTAAGAAAGATGAGGAGAAATCCGAGTCGGTTAATTTTGGACTTGACGCCGGAACCTATTATCTGAAAGTATCAGGAATCCAATATATGGATGCGTCAGGTTCACTGACAGTTCAGGGAGCAAATGGAGAGACGTACAAGCTGAAGGTATCCTGGACGAATGCAGACAACTGGGAGAGCGAGAGCAATGATGATATAAATACAGCAGACACAATGACATCAGGCAAGGCAGTTTACGGAAGTCTGTATGGTGTCAGTGATTCTGATTATTATGGTTTTCAGACAACAAAAGACGGATATATCGTGATCAATCTGCAGCATTCGAAAGTTACAGGATGGCAGAATAAGGCTATTTATGCAGTTACAGTCTGTGATACTTCCGGCAATTCGATCTACGAAATGACCAGTAAAGCGGAAGATGAAGCCACGGATTCCATTAAACTGGGACTGTCAGCAGGTAAATATTATATTAAGGTGGCAGGTCAGAATGCATATTACGGCGGAAACTATGTGATCAAAACTACCTTTAAGGCGTGCAGTACCTGGGAGCACGAGAGCAATGATACTTACGATACAGCAAATACGGCTGTTTCCGGCACAACATACAGCGGAGATATCCGTACCTACAGTGATGTGGATTATTTTAAAACATCACTTTCTGCAAATGGTTATATCAATGTGAAACTGACGCATCCGGTTGTGAGCGGACAGGAAACAACAAACATGTTTGTGCTCAGCGTGATCCGCAAAGTGGATAAAGACCAGTATACAGAAGTCTACACTACGAAGATCCGTGGCGGGGACACAAGCATTTCCACGCCGAACCTTGGACTGCCGAAAGGTGAGTATTACATTAAGATCGCAGGAACCGGAAATACGACGGGAACATTATTGAGCGGAACGAGTTATCCTGTAAACTATGATGTATGTATCAAAGCAAAGACAGCAAGTGACCGGGAAGTGGAGTCGAATGATTCTGCTGCCACTGCAAATACCGTAAAGAACGGAAAAACTTATTACGGAAGCACAAGCAGTTCCTCGGACAAAGATTACTATAAGATCAAAATGTCAAAAGCAGGCTATCTGCAGATTAAGTTTGGACATAAAAACAGTCAGAGTACAGCAAGCTGTTATAATGTTGTTCTTTACAATAAGGATAACAGTGAAATTTATAAATTTACGAATACCGGGACAGAGACTTCTTATACATCCTGTAAATTAGGACTGGATGCGGGGGAATATTACGTATGCGTCAGTCAGGCTTCGACCCTTTATACCGGAGACTACACGATCTGCCTGACACAGAAAGCAGCTTCCGGCTGGGAGACAGAGAATAACGGTGACTGGGCATCCGCAGATAATATACAGGTAGGCAAAGCGGTAAAGGGTGTGATCACAGGCTATTCATCAGACGAAGACTATTATCGTTTTACACTTACAAAAGCACAGTATATCAATTTCAGTCTGGCACATGAAAAGATCAATGATGCGGGAAGAAGCTGGTATGTAACACTTTATAATGCAAATGCTAAGAGAGGTTATCAGGATTATGACCATATCTATTCTTATGCAGGAAGTACTTATACAGAATCATCTGCAGTCAAATTAAGCAGAGGAACCTATTATCTGAAAGTGCAGGCATTTGCAAAAAATGCTGTAGATAAAGAATATACCCTCTGTGTAAATAAGATTGGAAATAAAAAGACAAGCGTAACTTCCGTAAAATCGACAGCATACAATAAACTGAAAGTTTCATGGAAAGTTGTGCCGGCTGCAGCTTCCTATCAGATTTACCGCAGCACGAAAAAAGATGGAGATTACCAGAATATAAAAACCATCGACAGTGTGGGAACCAGTTCCTGGACGGATAGCAGTGTAAAAACCGGAAAAACATACTATTACAAGATCAAAGTAGTTGTTAAGACGCAGAATGGAAATCAGACCAGTGGATTTTCCAATGTAAAATCTGCAAAAGCTGTACCGGCAAAGACAACACTAAAAGCGAAAGCATCCAATGCAAAGAACGTAAAGCTGACCTGGTCAAAGGTAAAAGGCGCAAATGGCTATGAGATTTACCGCAGCAACAGAAAAGATGGAAAATACCAGAAAGTAAAAACTATATCCAAAGGCGGTACGACATCTTATAAAGATGGAAAACTGAAAAAATCAACGACTTACTATTATAAGATCCGTGTATATCGTAAAGTGGATAGAAAGAAAGTATATGGAAGTTATTCTTCCGTTGTTTCCGTAAAGACCAAAGCGAAATAAAAGTAAAAAGAGATACCCCGGTGGGATGATCATCATACATCCTGCCGGGGTATTTTTAAGATTTTATGAAAATTCTGGTAAGATATATTCAAAGGTTGGGTTTTATGATAGAATAATATAGATTATGCAAAGGTATGAATGTGAGGTACTTCATGAGGAAAAGGGAAAGATATAAACATTTGCTGAATTTATTTGCTAATTTTGTAATGCTTGTGGCTGAGACAGCAATGTTTGCATTTATATGGTATAAAATGTATGTGCCGGAATTGGAGGATAAGTTCTGGAATAGAGGAAACTGGGCAGTAATCGGAATGTATGCATTGGTATTGTTCTTTTTTATCCGTACATTTGGCGGATACCGGATCGGATACCTTAGAATTACAGATATTTGTTTGTCGCAGATCCTTGGAATTTTGTTTGCAAATATTATCGAGTATTTTCAGATTTGTATGATTGCAAATGATTATATGTCAGCATCACCGCTTCTGTTATTGACGACAGCTGAGATTGCAGTGACACTGCCTACCGTTTTTGTTGTAAGATATTTTTATGTCAGATTATATCCGCCAAGACGTATGATCGTAATATACGGGGAACATTCTCCGGAAGAACTGATTTCCAAGATTAATTCCAGAAAAGATAAGTACAATGTTTGTGCAACTGCCAGCGCCTATATGGGATATGAGGCATTGTATTCTAAAATATTAGAGTATGAAGCGGTAGTTTTATGTGATCTTCCGGCAAGTATCCGTAATAAAATTTTAAAGTTCTGTTATGATCAGAATAAAAGAACCTATATTACACCGAAGATATCGGATATTATTTTAAATGGAACGGAACGAATCCATTTGTTTGATACACCTCTTATGTTGTCAAGAAATCAGGGACTTACGATAGAGCAGAGATTTGTAAAGAGGACTATGGATATCGTGTTTGCACTGCTCGCGATTGTTATTTCATCGCCGTTTTTACTGGTCATTGCAGTTGCAATCAAACTGTATGATGGGGGACCGGTATTCTATAAGCAGGAGCGTCTGACGAGAGACCGCGAGACGTTTCAGATTATCAAGTTTCGCAGCATGAAAGTAGATTCGGAAAAACAGGGAGCACAGCTTGCCAAAAAAGATGATGACAGGATCACACCGGTTGGAAAAATAATTCGAAGAACGCATTTAGACGAGCTTCCTCAGATTTTTAATATTTTAAAGGGAGAAATGTCTTTTGTTGGTCCTAGACCGGAAAGACAGGAAATTGCTGAAAAATATGAAGAAATTGTTCCGGAATTTAGGTTCCGCCTGAAAGTAAAAGCCGGATTGACAGGGTATGCACAGGTATATGGAAAATATAATACAACACCATATGATAAATTAAAACTGGATCTGACTTATATACAGACATATTCAGCGTGGTTAGATGTGAAATTAATGCTTATGACATTTAAGATTATGTTTCAGAAAGAAAACACAGAAGGTGTAGATGAAAAGCAGACGACAGCGATCAAAAAGGAATCATAGAGATGGAACAGACAAGCGAAGTACAGATATCTGTTATTATGCCGGTTTATAATGCACGGGATTATGTGGAGCAGTGACGGAAAGTCGCGCAATAAATACAAGTCAGCTAAAATGCAGTGGAAAGTTTACCGTTTTATAGGAAAGAACCGGCTAAATGCATTGCGTTATATGGTACATTACACATTAAATAGTGTCAAAAAATATACAAGAGGGTAAGGAAAATGAAAAAAAGGATTTTAGCAGTAATCATGGCAGTCTGCGTGAGTATGACAGCACTGCCTGCAGATGTAAGTGCAGCAGAAGACAGTGCAGTTCAGACAGAAAGCACGCAGAAAACATCACCGGCAGAGAAATCAGCCCAGACAGAAAACGCTGGGAATGCAGCAGAAGAACTGACCGGAACGGAGATGACAGAGACAGAAGAAACGACCGAGACGGTAACAATCGAAACAGAGACGATTGAGACAGAAGAGCCGGCAGAGACAGAAACCTCGGAAACAGAGAAACCGGCAGAGACAGAAACTTCGGAAACAGAGAAACCGGCAGAGACAGAAACAATCGAAACAGAAACTACGGAAACAGAGAGCACCGAGACGGAGACAGCTGAAACGGAGACAGAGGAGTCAACCGAAACGGAAACAACTGAAACAGAGACAGAAGAGCCGACCGAAACGGAGACTGCGGAGACAGAGACTGTCCAGGCAGCAGAACTTAACTACATGATGGTAGAGTCACCGTACGTTGAGACACCGGGAACGCAGAATGTGGTCTTAAGTCTTGGAACAGGCGATGAGCAGCTTTCGGATATCGTCTTAAATTATAAGAATCTGACCACCGGAAAAGCATATCAGACAAAAACTGCAGGAATAGAAGAGGATATGATCCGGTTTACCATGGATTTTTCAGAAAATGGACAGGCAGGAGAGTATCAGATCACTTCCGTGCAGTTTACACAGGAGAAAACAAAACAGGAAATCCTGCTATCAGACCTTGGCATGGATGTAAGATTTGGTGTCAATGAACAGGCAGAGACGAACCCGGATCAGGTACTTTATGATGAAGATGCCTATGCGGATGTGGATGCTGATGTTGTTACTATGAGCGCAGATGGAGAAGTTATTTCCGAAAACACTGTGGAAAATGTGCTGGAGCAGGGAATCTCAGATGCTGTCGCCAGTGTTGCAGATAACTTAAAAGGTGCGAACAGTAATGTGAAAGTCGTACTCGATCCGGGACATGATGGCACCCATGCAGGAGCACCCGGTTTTGGAGTACAGGAAGCGGATCTGACACTTAAGATCGCCACATATTGTAAAGAAGAATTATCTACCTATAATGGTATTACTGTTTATATGACAAGAGAGAGTGCAAGCTGTCCGGCAGGCGGCGGAGATTATATTGCATGTCTGGATGCCCGTGCAAACCTTGCAAAGAATGTGGGAGCAAATGTGTTAGTAAGTTTCCATTTAAATACTGCAAACGGAACAGCGAGAGGTGTGGAAGTTTATTATCCGAACAGCAACTATAATGCGCAGGTGGGAAGCAACGGACAGGCACTTGCAAAGAAAATATGTGACAAATTGGCAGCACTTGGATTAAATTATCGTGGCACAAAGATTCGGAATGCTTCTTATGACAAATATCCGGATGGATCTGCGGCAGACTATTACGGACTGATCCGCCGTTGTAAAAATAATGGCATTCCTGGACTGATCATCGAGCATGCCTTTTTGGACAATGCAAATGATTATTATACATATTTAAGTTCAGATGAAAAATTAAAGGCACTCGGGGTTGCAGATGCTACTGCGATCGCAGAATATTTCGGTCTGACAAAAGGTGCTCAGACAGTTACCTGTACCTATACGCAGTCAAGAGCGGATGGTAGTCTGAAAATCAAATGGAGCGGACTTGATAATGTTGATTATTATGAGATCTGGCGTGATACTAAAGATGCCTATGATTATGAAAAGATTGATGAAGTATCTGATGCGACATCTTTTATCGATGATACCGTAGAATTGGGAACAAGATATTACTATTTGGTTCGTCCGGTATTTAATGACGGAACTACGGGAGAATACTCCAAATCCATCTCTGGTGTGGCATTAGCAAAGACAAACTTTACGAAAATCGAGGCAAAGAGCGGAAAGAAGGTCGCTTTAACCTGGAAAAAAGTTTCACAGGCAGAAGGATATCTCATTTATCGCAAAGACAGTGAGGATGGAAAGTATAATCAGATCGGTAAAGTGACTTCAGGAAAGACTCTGACATACACAGATACTGTGAAATCCAATAACAAAACATATACTTATAAAATACAGGCGTATAACACAAATAATGGTAAACAGGGTGTCGGTGCATATTCCTCCACGAAATCAGCAAAGACACTTGCAAAAGCAAAAATTACAGGCATCACGTCCTCAAATGAGGAAGTATTAAAAATTTCCTGGAATAAGGTAAGCGGTGCAAAGGGATATATCATTTCCCGCAGCACAAAGAAAGATAGTGGTTATAGTGAAATAGATACAGTATCAGGAGAAAAGACAACATCCTACACAGATGATACTGTAAAAGCAGGAAAGACCTATTACTATAAGGTCGAAGCATATAATGTCAACAGCGGTACAAAAGGATACGGCGGTGCATCAGACGCGGTGGCAGGAAAAACTGCAAAACGTACAAAGATCACATCAATCGTTTCCACAAATGAAAAAACACTGACGATCAAGTGGAATAAGATCACAGGAGCTTATGGTTATCGTATCAAACGAAGTACCGATGAAGATGGTACTTACAAAGTTGTTAAGACGATTAAATCCGGAAACACGACCAGCTACAAAGACACCAGTGTAAAAGCAGGAAAGACCTATTATTACACGGTTGAAACGATGGTAAAGACAGGAGACAATATCTGTTATAGCGGTGATTCAGCGTCCATGGAAGGAAGAACAGCGAAAAAAGCGAAGATCAAGTATGCTGTTTCAAATGGAAGTAATCAGATTGAAGTAAACTGGGGAGCAGTGAGAGGTGCCTACGGCTACCGGATCAAACGCAGTACGTCAAAGAATGGTACTTATAAAGTGGTTGCCACTTTAAAAGGAAAAAATAATACGACCTATCAGGATAAAAAGTTAAAAACTGCAAAGACCTACTATTATAAGGTAGAGACGATCAACAAGGTAAATGGCAAAAAAGGATACAGCGGTAATTCGGCAGCTGTGTCGGCAAAGACTTTGAAAACTACATCCATTACGGCAGTCAAGGCAACCGGAAGTACTTCCGTAAGACTGGAATGGAAAGCTGTGGATGGGGCATCCGGTTATCAGATTTACCGGAGTACGTCAAAAGACAGTGGTTATAAAAAGGTCGGACAGGTCAAAGGTAAAAATACGAAAAAATATGAGGATAAAACATTAGAAGCCGGAAAAACTTACTATTATCAGGTTCGTGCATATAAGAGCAACAGTGCTAAAAACGGTGTGGCATCTTTCTCAAAAGCACAGAAGGCATGGACGATCAAACAGGTGGTATTCTCCCAGATCACAAGTGACAGCAAAAATCAGGTCACACTTGGCTGGAAGAAAGTTTCAAAAGCACAGGGGTATGATATTTACCGGAGCGACGAGTCAAACAGTGGATTTGAAAAGATCGCTTCAATTTCATCCGGATCTACACTGACTTACACGGATAAGGGCGTAAAGAGCGGCAATACGTATTACTATAAAATTGCAGCAACTTATAAGATCAAAGGCAGTGCAGGCAGAGGAAGTTATAGTAAGGTAACAGAGGTTGCAGTCTTAAAACAGGGAAGTATTTCTTCTATCACACTCGGAGATAATAATGTATTAAATATCTCATGGAACAGTGTTGCAAATGCAAGTGGCTATGAACTTGCCGGTGCGGTCAGCGAAAAAGGAACTTATACCACATTACAGACTTCTGGTGCAACATCCTTTACACACAGTAATCTGGTACAGGGAACGACATATTACTATAAAGTAAGAGCATACAAAGATTTAAGCAACGGAATCCGTATGTACGGACCATGGTCAGCGGTAAAAGCAAAAGCTGCAGCGCATGAGATCATGGGTACAAGCAGTGTGACAGTCGACCAGATGGTATCTTACTATAATAAACGTTATACCTTCCCGGCAGATACTTACCGTGATAAGGGAGCAGATTCTGCGGAGGCATTCTTTAAGATCTTAAAAGAAGAGGCAGAAGCCGAGGGTGTAAGAGCAGATGTATTGTTTGCGCAGGTTATGTTAGAGACCGGAGGATTAAAATTCGGCGGTGATGTGCAGCCGAGTCAGTGTAACTTTGGAGGACTCGGTGCAGTCGGTGGCGGTGCAGCAGGTGAGACTTTTGCAGATGTAAGAACCGGACTCCGTGCGCAGGTACAGCACTTAAAAGCATACGCAAGTACAGATGGATTAAACAATGCATGTGTGGATAAGCGTTTCCAGTATGTATCGCGTGGAACAGCCAGATACGTGGAGTGGCTTGCGATTCCACAGAATCCATATGGAAAAGGCTGGGCAGCAGATGCGGATTATGGTACGAAGCTGCTTCGGATCATGGATAGTTTATAAACGAAAAAGTATGGTGATATAAATGATAGAACAGAATTATTCCGTTTTAATGTCTGTATATAGAAAAGAAAAAGCTGAGTATTTGCAAAAAAGCATTGACAGCATGCTCTCCCAGACAGTACCACCGCAGGATTTCGTGATTGTATGTGATGGATTGCTGGGGGATGAATTAAATCAGGTACTCCAAAAAAAAAAGCAGGAGTATCCGGAATGTTTTCAGATAGTTCAACTGCCTGAAAACCGAGGACTGGGAGAAGCACTCAAAGAAGGACTGGTTTATTGTAAAAATGAACTGGTTGCACGAATGGACAGCGATGATATCAGTGTTCCAGAGCGTTGTGAATGGCAGTTAAAAGCTTTTGCCCAAAATAATGTATCGATTATCAGTGGAGCTGTGCAGGAATTTATGGATGATACAGCACAGGCAGGTACTGTCAGATATGTTCCGGAATCATCAGAAAAGATAGCGGTATATGCAAAAAAAAGGAATCCTTTCAATCATCCGGCAGTGATGTTTAAAAAAAGTGATGTTATAAAAGCTGGAAGTTATATGGATTTTCATGGATTTGAGGATTACTATCTATGGCTCCGTATGCTCTCAGGCGGGATGAAGGGATATAATCTATCTGAAGTGCTAGTGTACATGAGAGTCGGTAATGGCATGTATGCGAGGCGCGGAGGAGTTTCATACTTGAAAGATATGGCAGAGTTTCGGAAAATCATGTTAAATAGCGGATACATTAATTTACTGGAATTTCTGACATCTGTCATAGCCCGTGGAATTGTAATCCTGATGCCTGCGAATCTGAGAAAAACAGTATATTCGGTCTTTCTCAGAAAGTAATCCTTGGCTTAAAGACAGAGATTTCGCTTTTAAAAATATAATCCCTGGTTTTGCCTGTGAATTTCAGGAAAAACAGGGGATATCCATTTTCAATATAAAATCCCACAAAAAATCAAGTGTTTAACGGACAAAAGAAAATCTATTCCATTGTTCAACATTGTCATGCCGGTACTGCTTTTTCTGATGCTGCAGTATGAGAGCTTCCATACCATTTTTTCAGACCCTGAAAGCATGTCAAAAAGACTGAAAAACTGTATCAGTGGAAGGATTCCAAAAGTTGATGCAGTCCGCGACCTTCTCTCCAGAATAAACCCAGATGAAATACGCAGCATACATGAAGAAATGATTGATATCATAAAACGTAACCGGATATTCCGGAATGGAACGATAAGCGGTCAGCTTAAGGCAGAGTTGACGATATGCCGGACGTTTTGTCCGGAACCATAGCCTGACGCCTTCTTTTGCATACGATAGTATGCCAGAGATACCTTTAGCTAACCGGTAATAGCAGAAATATACTTTTTTCTTTACAGGGTCTGCTTTTTGTATAATTGAAACCTTAAGGGCATTTGTTTCTGACTTCATAGATATATGTGCAAGAAAAGCCATGCATAAGGTGATATAAAAATTTAACGTATTGATGGCAGACAGCTTTCGTACTCGAAAGTTTTCAAACTGAAACATCTGTTTTTTTGCAGCGGAAATATTCCTCTATTTTCCATCTCGAAAAGTACTGCTTTGCAACAGCGATTACATCTTCTTTTGATTTAATATCTTTATTGGTTGCAAGCATCATTGGATGTTCGGTTAAACCATAGACGAGCACCAGGTCAATATCTTTTTTAGAAGCGGTTATCTGAACTTTTACATGAGACAGATATGCTTCACGGGATGATTGTTGCCGGTAAGAACACAGGCTTCTGTTACGTGATAGCCTTTTTCATAAACGGTTTTAGTATTAGTGCTTTTAGAACCATCACGAACAAGTCCAAGTGCCTCGAACCTGCGGCCTTCCGGTTTTATCACATCACTATCATCGATATGGATAATGGGATTGCTGGAAACCATTGTACGAACAAAGGTCAGATATGACTTTTGAGCATCTTTCGGAATTCCTTTGTTGAGATGTCTTGTAAGACGCTCCACAGAATTAACTTTTTTAGAATTCTCATGAAGCTGGTCAACAATGTTTGTCAGAAGGCAGCTCTGAGAGGCAAGCATGCCGTAGGTCATATCAGCAGTAATCTTTCTATCTGGTTTGGAAAGATGTTTTGAAATTTTTTTGGAAAAAGTTAAAATTTCCAGTTTCAAAGTATAAGTATTTGTTGTAGAATTAAGCATAAGGAGTCCTCCTGTTTTTTTGTTTAGTATTATTTTGATTTGGTACCTTAATTTTACTACAAAACAGGAAAGGATTCCTTATATTTTGGGCATTTTTTGAAAGTTGTTTATGACGATGATTATGAAAACGGGGCTTTGTGGATAAAAGTACGGAAACTCAAGAGAGAGTAGAATAAATTGACGTGAAATAGCTTGTATGATATAATTGTGCAGTCTTTTGGAATACATGGAATAGATAAAAAGGAGTTAGAAAATGAATTGGAGAATCAATGAGAGTGGTGTATCAGCGACAATTGAAAATATTGAATGGGAAAGAATACACTTGATTCTTACAGTAAGGCTGCATATTGACGGGCAGAAAACGTATGATATAGATAAGATGGAATTTTATGCGGTAAATAATTTTGGGGGATGTGGAGTTAAGTTCGATGTACGCAGGAAAGAAGATATCATCAAACTTCATGTTAATGTAACAAATAATGGTGACCTACGTTGTATTCCGAGGGGAACATATCGTATTTTTGTATGTGAAAAAGATTGTGTTCTGGCAGAGTGTGAAACCAGTCCTGATATTGCAGATCAATTAGAAGCAATGTCCAGAAACTTTTTGTACGGTGAAAGGGGAAAATCTTACAATGTTACATTTTATATAGAAGATGGAACGGATACACTGCCATTCCGTATGCATTGTATCGCATTAGGGGCAGTAGGGGTTACATTTCCACAGAATCCAAGCTTCCTCAAAAAAATAAATTTGATAAAAGCATTGAAAGACTGCTATTTATCTAGCAGATCTGTTTTAAGAAGAGTATATAAATGGTATTCATTTTTGTATAAAAGCAGACGAAAAAATACAGTCCTTTTTATGACAGAACAGAATCAGAAAATTGCATCAAATTTAAAAGCAGTTTCAGACAGAATGGTTGACAGACAGCTGGATCAGCAATATCGGTTATTGTATTCTGCACGTCCTGCAGCGGCAGAGCCGCAAAGTAAAAAAAGCTGGATTGGTCTTATGAAATTACTGGCACAGAGCGGCACTATTTTTATTGACGATCATGCACCGGTACTGGATTGGCTAAAACTGGATGATGATACAACGCTGATTCAATTATGGCATGCAGGAGCAGGGTTTAAATCATCAGGCTACAGTCGCTGGGGACATGAAGGATGTCCTTCACCGCAGTCCTGTCACAGACAATATAAGTACGGAATTGCTGGCTCAAAAAATATCGCACCGTTTTTTTCGGAAGTATGGGGAATTAATGATGAGCAAGTATTGCCAACAGGAATGCCCCGTATGGATGAGTATTTGGATGAGCAGCATAGGAATGAAAAAATAAAAGAATTGTATGAGCAGTTTCCAATGTGCAGAGGTAAAAAAGTCATACTTTTTGCACCTACCTACCGTGGAAGAAATAAAAAAACAGCATATTATCCGTATGAATTGATCGATTTTGAAAAGTTATATCAGATCTGTGGAGATGAATATGTAGTTTTATTTAAAATGCATCCATGGGTAAATAAAGATATTGTGATTGAAAAAAAATATGCGGATAAATTCTTGGATGTAAAAAAATACCCGAATATTAATGATCTGTTCTATATTGTTGATTTATTAATTACAGATTATTCGTCGAATATTTTTGAATATTCACTCATGAGAAAACCGATGCTGTTTTTTGCATTCGACAAGATTCAGTATTCTTTTTCCAGAGGATTTCATAGAGATTATGAAGAATCTGCACCGGGTAAGGTATGTTATTCATTTGAGGAGGTGCTTTCTGCAATTACAGATAAGGACTTTGAATATGAAAAAGTTGAACAATATATCACACATCATTTTGATTATATAGACAGCGGTGCATCGGATCGTGTGATAGATTGGATTTTACTTGGAAAGATGCCTGAGAATATCAGTAATGCGATTAAGAAAAAACAGGAAGAAATACAGCGTATGCATGAGCTTGATTTTGCTACAGGTATGTTGGTACAACAGGATGACTAAGCTACTGTTCACACACTGTGTGAGCAGTAGCAATTACAGCCCCATGCATCTTCGATGCATGGGGCTGTAATCTGGCATAATATAGTCTTTGGCGCACAGTTTGACAGCAAGTGTCAAACTTGCGAGTGAACAGTAACATGACTAATACAGATACAAAAGGTATAGACAGACGCAAAATTGACGGAAAAATTGGTGTATGCTATAATTCATGGTAAGAGAATATGCGCAAAGCGTGCATTCTATTATCTATGGTAATAAGGTTGCATTAGTCGTAATGGAGAGTGAATGCAATGGAAAATGGATTAAAAGAATTGCAGCAACGTTTAGTTGAAATGCTGTCGTCTTTTCAGAAATTTACACAACAGAATGGAATGATTTTTTTTCTGGTAGGCGGAAGTGCGTTAGGTGCAGTCAGACATCAGGGATTTATACCATGGGACGACGACGTGGATATTGCAATGATGCGGGAAGATTTCGAAAAAATGGAATACCTGATGAGTCTGCAGCATGACCGGCTGGGTGAATTTATATATTCACCGGTCGAGAAGCATATGATACCGGATGCGCCAATTGGTTATTTATATGATACCTTGCATGCAGATGCCGGATATGAAAATACGGCAAAAATAGACATACATCCGATTGATGGTGTTCCAAAATCGGGAGTATTAAAGAAGGTTCAGAAGTGGACATCACTTATTTATTATTTGTCAGAATATCGTCTTCCAGTTAAAAATAAAGGAAAAGCAATCCGGAATATTTCAAAGGTAATTCTTAAAATAACCCCCGGTTTTATATTCCGGTTTTATATGAGAGTGTGTAAAAAGATCATGACATCATGGAGAACTTCGGATAGTGAGTATATCTGTAGCTTATTTGGGGTTGCCGGGTATGAGAGGGAAGTGATGCCGAAAAGTTATCTGCTTCCATTAAAAGAGGCTGATTTTGAGAATAAAGTTTTTATGATACCGGGAAATTATGATCCGTATTTGAAAAGGCTGTATGGAGATTATAAGAAAATGCCTCCTGAGATGGAGCAGCATCCCAGACATAAGATACATGAGCTATATAAAAAATAACCGGGTGGTGTAAAGAAAATCGTGCAGGCAATCAAAAAAAAGTTAAAACGAATAATAAAGTTATTTATAACATATAAAATCGAAAATGATACCAGAGTATATCAGTTAAAGTACACACCGTTTACTGTTAAAAAATCATTAATAAAAAAAACATTTCAACAATATGGTAATACTTCCATAAACACAAAAAAGATTATATTTGATAATTATATGGGACATGGATACGGATGCAATTGTAAGTATGTGACGGAAGAATTAATACGTCGCGGAACGGATTTTGATTTAGTTTGGATTGTGAAAGATGCAAATGCACATAAAGGGGAATTTCCCCCCAAGGTGAGGCTGGTTGAATATGGATCTAAAGAAGCTATGTTTGAATATTATACAGCGGCTGTATGGGTATGTAATTATCATTTGATTCATTATTGGAATCAGGGACTGGTAAAAAGATTTGGACAGTATTATATTCAGATGTGGCATGGATCATTTGGAATAAAAAAGATCGAAAAAAACTGTGATTGTTTAACCAATAGTCAAAGTTGGACATATCTTGCCAAAAAAAATTCGCAGAATACCGATTTTTGGATTTCGAATAGTTTTTTCGAAGATGAAGTATATCAGAATGCTTTTTGGTCGGTAAAAAATATTTTGAAATTAGGTCATCCCAGAAATGATATCTTTTTTAAGGATGGACAGGATCTTGTGGAAAAAAAAGTGCGCAAGAGTTTATCAATTGATGGAAAAGATAAAATTTTGCTATATGTGCCGACTTTCCGAGAAAAGCTTGATTTTCCTAATTATAAACTGGATATTGAAAAATTAAAAAAAGCTTTGGAAAAGAAAACAGACCAATCCTGGAAAATTGTTGTAAGACTGCATCCAAGGATGCAGAATTCGTTGGAAAAGGTTTGTATAGATGAAAAAAAACAGATTGTGAAAGCAGATGATTATCCTGATATTCAGGAGTTATTAGCAGCAGCACAAGTGGTGATCACAGATTACTCCAGTTGTATTTTTGATTTTTTATTAACAGTAAGACCTGGCTTTTTATTTGTGCCTGATTTAGAACATTATGATCAGGAACGAGGGTTTTATTATAAATTGGAAGAAACTCCTTTTCCAATCGCACATACAAATGAAGAACTTATTCATAATATAGAAAATTTTAATCAGGAAAAATATAGCATGCAGGTGGAAGATTTCTTAAAGAAAAAAGGATCGGTGGAAGATGGAGAAGCATCTGTACGTGTATGCAACTTAATAGAAAGTATAGTGTCAGAAAAGGAAATTAGAGGATGAGTATTAATAAGAAACATGTGAAGACATTTTGGAATCGTCGATTTCTGTTATATGAGCTGGTAAAAAAGGGAATTAAATTAAAATATCGTCGTTCGTATCTTGGTATTTTATGGTCTATGTTAGAACCGATATTAACCACAATTGTATTAACAATTGTATTTGGAACGTTGTTTGGAAATAATGATAAGGAATTTCCATTATATATCTTATGTGGAAGGCTGGTATATTCTTTTTTTGCAACGGGAACTAAAACAGCATCCAAATCTATCAGGTTAAATGCAGCGATGATAAAAAAGGTATACATTCCGAAATATTTATATCCGCTATCCTGTGTATTATATAATTATGTGATTTTTGCTATTTCGTTAATTGTAATGGTTCCGTTGGCGGTATATTGTAATGTAACTGTGACATGGCATATCATTGAGGCAATTATCCCACTGTTACTTCTTTTTATTTTAACATTTGGAGTTGGAATGATATTGACAACGATCAATGTATTCTTTCGGGATATGGAATATATATGGGAAGTGCTTTTAATGCTTATTATGTATTCAAGTGCAATTTTTTATTATCCGGAACGTTTAATGAACAGCGGGTATGCGTGGATTTTAAAATGGAATCCGTTGTATTGTATGATCCAGAGTTTTCGTAATGCAATGTTTGGGGAAGCTATGGACATGGGGTTGACGGCATATGCAGCAGTATGTTCTATTGTAGTGTTGATTTTAGGTGTGATTTGTTTTTATAAAAAACAGGATGATTTTATTTTGCAGATATAGAGGTTAAGATGGCAAAGGAATTATTACGTGTAGAACACATAGGAATGAAATTTAATCTAAGTAAAGAACGAGTGAATGATTTTCGTGAATATGTAATAAGAATGCTCAAAGGTAAAAAGTTAGAGAAGGATGAGTTTTGGGCACTTAAAGATATTAATTTTAGTATTCATGAAGGAGAACGAATAGGAATTCTTGGACTAAATGGAGCAGGAAAAAGTACGTTACTCAAAGTGGTTGCAGGAGTATTTAAACCCACAGAGGGCAGAGTAATAAGAAATGGAAAAATAGTACCATTATTAGAGCTTGGAGCAGGATTTGATAAGAACTATACAGGCCGGGAAAATATATTTTTATATGGAGCAGTGCTTGGATATGGTCGTCAATACATGGAAGAAAAATATGATCAGATTGTAGAGTTTTCCGGATTAGAGGATTTTATGGATGTACCTATTAAAAACTATTCATCAGGTATGAAATCAAAGTTGGGATTTGCAATCGCAACGATAGCTGAACCGGAAATTTTAATTTTAGATGAAGTACTTTCTGTAGGAGATGGTAAGTTCAGAAAGAAGAGTGAAAAGAAAATCCTTGATATGATGCAGGATGGTACGGCGGTTTTATTTGTGTCACATTCACTTGCACAGGTAAAACGTATCTGCAATAAAGCTATGATCCTTGAAGGGGGAAAAATGATTGCTTTTGGGGATGTAGATGAAGTGGCACAGGTTTATGCAGAAATGACGGGTGAACTGGATGAGTTAACAGTGGGTCAGAAAAATCTTGTGAAAAAAAAGAATAAAAAAAAGAAAACAGAAAAAATCAAACAGGAAGATAAAAGGGAGGTTATGGAAGAATCATGAATATAGCGATTGTTTTTGCTGGTGGAAGCGGAGTCAGAATGGGAGCCGGTGTCCCGAAACAGTTTTTGGAAATAAATGGGAAACCGATTATTGTTCATACACTTCAACTTTTTCAGTGCCATGATATGATTGATAAAATATATATTTCAGTACTTGCTGATTATATCCCTTATATGAAAGAATTGGTAGATGAATACCGTTTGAATAAGGTGGCAGATGTTATTCCAGGTGGAGAGACTGCACAGGATTCGATTTATAATGCGTTAAAAAAAGCAGAAAGTGAAAATGCAGAGGATTCTATCGTACTATTGCATGATGGTGTACGCCCATTTGTATCTTATGAAGTGATCAGTAATAATATTCGCTCTGTACAGGAAAAAGGCAATGCAATTACCTGTACTCCTTGTTTTGAAACAATCATGATCAGTAAGGATGGGAGTCACGTCGACTCTGTTCCATATCGTAAGGAAACGTTTGCAGCGCAGGCACCACAGAGCTTTTACTTAAAAGATATTATTGCTGCACATGATGCAGTTAGAAGTACACCTACAAAATATGAAAATATGGTTGATGCGTGTACGATTATTCGCAGCCAGGGGATTGAAGCACATATGGTGGAAGGAAACAGAGGCAATATTAAAGTTACGACACCGGAAGATGTGTATACGTTTCGTGCATTGTTACAGTACAAAGAGAATGAACAGGCATTTGGACTGGGTATTACAAATCGTATAGGAAATGGAAGAAAGCCTTTATAGAAAAGGTAAGTATAAACATATGGAGAATGGAGAAGTTGAAATGAACGAGTGCATGGAAAATGAAATTATGCAGCAAGATCTGGAGATGCTTGTAGATAGTGATCTGCCAATTACAGCATTAGAGGGTAAGTCGGTACTTGTGACAGGTGCGACAGGATTGATTGGTTCGCAGATGGTATATTTGCTTGCATGTTATAACCGAATGCGTAACCTTCAGATTCATATTATTGCTATGGTGCGTAATGAAGAAAAAGGGAAAAAGATGTTTTCGCATCTGATTGGGCGTGGGGATGTTGAATTGCTTGTTGGTGATATAAATAGACCAGTGGTATATTCGGATTCTGTAGATTACATTATACACGGAGCCAGTGCAACCAGTTCAAAATATTTTGTGTCTAATCCTGTTGAAACAATTTATACGGCATTGGATGGAACGTCAAATATCTTAAAGTTTGCTACAGAAAAAAAGATAAATGGGATGGTGTATCTGTCATCTTTGGAGGTATATGGAACACCGGAGAAAGATGCAGATCTGATTACAGAAAATGATTATGGATATATTGAACCGCTCAGTGTAAGAAGCAGCTATTCCGAAGGAAAACGTATGGTAGAGTGTTTGTGTGCATCTTATGCACACGAATATAGTGTACCGGTTAAGATTGCCAGACTTTCTCAGACCTTTGGACCGGGAGTTGCATACGAAGATGGAAGGGTGTTTGCGGAATTTGCACGCTGTGCATTGGAACAGCGGGATATTGTACTGCATACGCAGGGACATACGGTAAGAAGTTATTGTTACACAAAAGATGCACTTTCTGCATTATTATACATTTTAATTTCCGGTAAAGCAGGGGAAGCATATAATGTTACGAATATGGATACTGCGGTGTCGATTAAGGAAATGGCAGAATTGGTCTGTGAGACAATTGGAAGTGGAAAAATCAAAACTGTGATCGATATTCCTGAGGATTTAGCCTCTTTCGGATATAATCCGGAAATGATAATCCGATTGGATAGTAAAAAATTAATGCAGCTTGGCTGGAAAGCAACAATTGGATTAGAAGAGATGTTTGAGCGTTTGATAAAGGGAATGAAGAAATAATTTGAAAGGAGATCTACAATATGAAATTTGGTGTAGTGATTCACAAACCGACAATGAATTTGGGGGATGATATTCAGACCTATGCAGCAGCTAAATTATTGCCTCATGTTGATTATCAGATAGATAGAGAATATATTAGTGATTTTAAAAGTGAAAATGATGAACCGGTAGCTGTTATCATGAATGCATGGTGGATGTGGAAAAAATGGAACTGGCCGCCTGCAGACTGTATTATCCCCAAATTACTGAGCATGCATATTAATAATTATGGGGTTGCAAGAAAATCATCTCCAATTTATGCCGAATGGGCGCAGGGATGTGGAGGAGAGTTTTTTAAGAAGTATGGTCCGGTGGGATGCAGAGATATGGCATCGCTTGATTTTTTTAAAGAACAGGGTATAGATTGCTATTTTAGCGGATGTCTTACATTAACAATTCCGAAACAGGAGAAAACGGAAGATGCGGGAACATATGTCTGTTTGGTTGATTTAAACGATAAGATCAGAGCGAAAGCAATGGAATATCTGAAAGATACAGGACTAGAAATTCGGGTTATAAGTCATAATTGTGATTATAGAAAATCGAACGCAACATTTGAAGAGAGAATGGCAAAAGCAGAGGAGATACTTACTTTATATCAAAATGCTAAATTTGTTATTACGCGAAGGCTGCATGTAACATTGCCTTGTCTTGCACTAGAGACCCCCGTTTTGTCAATCGTTGATCTCAAGGATGCGGAAGGAAATGGGACACGCTGGGGATGTTATATGGATACGGTTCGTTGTATTGATAATGAAGATTTCTTATCTGGTAATTTTGAGTATGATTTCAATAATCCGCCAGAAAATAAAAAAGGATATCTTGCTTTACGCGAAAAGCTGATTCAGGATGTACAGGATTTTGTTGCCGAGTATGAGAATTGTGATCTGCCATTAGAACAGGTGCGGAAGACTACCTATACACCGTTGGAGCGTTTAGAGTGGCAGAATAACATGAAAACAGAAGTGTTAGAGAAGTGGTTAAAGAAAAGCAGAAAACTTCTGGATGATAAAAAATTATTTGAAAAAAAATATAAGGATACATTAAAAAACCTGAGAAAGTACAAAAAATATGTAGATGAATTACAAAGTCAGGGAATTATTAGTGAAATTAAGCTTCCTGATGTGGAGGATACACCGAAATCAGAGCAGCAATTGCAGCGAGATGCTTTCAAAAATAAAATTTGGAAGAAAATTAAAAAAATGTTTTGATTATAAAAAGCAGATGGTTTATTTGAAAGATTCAAATGCCATCTGCTTTTGTTATGATAGTGTAGTTGTATTATAAAAATTGGTTATTTGATCTTGATGGATACAATCTTACTATCTAGTCCATAAACTGTAGTTTTTCCTATTGTAGTGTATGGAACAATTTTATAGTAATAAGTAGACTTCCTCTTTAATTTAGAATCTTTATAGGTAATGGTTTTATTCTTTTTTATCGTAGAAATTTTTGTATAGCTGCCATTTTTGGAGGCTGAACGATAAACAACATAGCCGGAAGCTGATGAAAGTTTTTTCCAATTTAATGTAGCTGTTTTTGCTGACTTTGATTTTCCGGAAAGTGATTTTACAGTTAATGTTTTAACATAACTGGAATTAACTTTTACATTATTATAAGTATTCTTTTTGAAAGTATTCGGATAAACAGTCCCCTTTACTTTGGAAGAAAGAATAATCGCCCTACTACAGGAAGAGATTGTATTGCTGCTAAGAATAAGTTTACCTGAGTCAGCACGGATACCATCAATTTTTTTTGAATTGCCTGTTATGATATTTTTCTTCAACGTAATTGCGTAGGAGGTAGAGGCAGGGTTGCAATAAATAGGGTAAGCCTTGCATTTTTTTATTGTATTTCCACTGATCGTCATTTTGCACTTTACAGAGTTGATCGCAATTCCTTTATCTTTTCCAGAGGTAATGGTATTGTCGGATATTGTACCTGTTTTGCTTTTGGTAAAGATAAAAATACCTGTATTGGCAGGTTTGCTGATTGAGTTGCCAGAGATAGTTCTTGCAGTACTCTTTTCGGCACAGATGCCATACTTACCAGGTGAGGTAATTTGATTATTCGCAATGGTAGAAACTTTGCTGTTGTTATATACATGTACACCAGTAATAGCAGGTGCTTGTATCGTATTGGCTTTTATGGTTTTGGCAGTAGCACAATCGATAAATACACCATGTTTTCCAGAAGCATTAATGGTATTACTGGAAAGTTTATTTACTGTACATTTGTTATGCAAAAATACACTGTTTGTTTTTGCAGAAGAAAGCGTATTTTTACTTATTTCAGTGACTGTGCTTCCGTCAATGTTAATGTTGACATTTCCGGCAGAAATATTGTTGTCTGTGATTAAGTCAACATTAGAATTATTATAAATAAATATTCCGTTGATACCAGGCTTGTTAACCGTATTTGAAGAAATATTCGTAGCACTGGCATTTTCTATCATAATAGCATTGTTAGTTGGTGTAGTTACTGTATTCCCTGAAATGGATTTTGCAGAGGATTTTTCAAATATATGTATGCCGGAAAGGGGCTTATTGATTGTATTATTGTCAATGATTCCATTGGTAGAGGATTCGCGTAACTGTATGCCATAGAAGGTATTTTTAGGCTTTGAAACCTGAGAATAAGTTATTGTATTTCCAGTTATTGTTGAGTTCCTGGCGTCTTGCAGACGGATTCCATGTCCATCCGTATTGATCGTATTATCGGAGATGGTTATGCCGCTGATAAAATAATTACCTGCAGGAATTGTATCTCCAGAGCCGGTAGTGGCAGAACCTAGATTTAAACCACTGACAAAAATAGCGGCATTTTCGTAATCTTCATAAGGGTCATTACCTGAAGCTGCAATTGTATTATTGCTGATAACCATTTTTTGATTGTTCACAGGAGTTTGATATGTAACCGGGGTTGACGATGGAATATGTCCTTCTTTTACTGCTGTGGAAGCAAGAAAAGTACCACTTTCACGAACGGAATATATCATGATACCTTGCGGAGTATCAGTTATGGTATTGCCTGTAATAGTACAGTTGATGTAATTCATTGCCTGTATAGCTAGACTCTTAAGACTGGTAAATGTATTGTTGGAAATTTCTATCGTGTCTACTGGATTGTTTAGTATTGCAGTGTGACTACCAATACCACGTGGAACATTTTTAAAGGAGCAACCGGTAATTTTTACATTCTTTAAAGGAAGATCTTCAGATAGATAACCGGACAAGTGAGATTCTAGTAAAATATCAAGCTGAATGGCTTCATAGGTATAGGGTTTGGCACTTGTCGATAATGCCTGATCGGCAAAATTACAATTTTGAATTGTGATACCGTTATTGCCAGCAATCTCCATAAGGTGAGAATTGGAACAATTTTTCAATGTGGCATTCATCAGAGTAATGTTCTGTGTATGACAGATCTTGATGGCGGTATTGCTATTGCCATTTTCGTTCCAGATACCGCCATCAATGGTAATATTTTGGTAATAATAACCTGAATGTGTATCATTACTGTCGCCTACTTTTATCATGTTGTAATTGCTTCCCTTGTTTTGAGTAAGGGTAACACCTGTCAGGCAAAGATAAGTGTTGCTGTAAATACGAAGTCCTTGTGTGAGAGAATATTTTCCGGGATCTACAAAAACTTTGTATGGTAAGTCTGTTGTTGCATTTTCCTGAGCTTCATCTAGTGCAGATTGTATAGCGGCATATGCACTGGTGGAAGAAATTTCACTTTTGGTTACATTAATAACATAATACCCATTGGAAACAGCTCCTTTGGGAGTATCAAATTGTTCGGAAATTTCAGTATCTTCCGTTAATTCGATAATTTCGAAATTATCATTGTTCTCTGATTCTTCGATAGTTTCTGATGATTCAGCAGTTTCTGATGATTCAGTAGTTTCTGATGATTCAGTAGTTTCTGATGATTCAGTAGTTTCTGATGATTCAGTAGTTTCTGATGATTCAGTAGTTTCTGATGATTCAGTAGTTTCTGATGATTCAGTAGTTTCTAATGATTCAGTAGTTTCTGATGATTCAGTAGTTTCTGATGATTCGGTCATTTCCGACACTTCAGTTGTTTTCAATTCCTCGGATTTTTTGAACATTTCAGATACTGTATCCGCAATAGAATCGATATCTTGAATATTCGGTGATGCATATGATGATGAAGTGGATGACAGTAATAAAGCTGTACCCAGAATACAACTGCATACTGTCTTAAAAAAACATTTTTTTTTCATAAATATACCTCCATAAATAATATTATAGTGCTAGTGTACCACCTGAGGTACTATGTGACAAGATAATCACGGGAGTTTGACAGTTGAATATCTAAAAAAGTTATCGCAGGTCGCATAAAATCTGCATTTTTTATGTCAAATTTTTCGTTTTAATATGTACTTATTTGTAATAGTTTGGTATACTTAAAAGAAAAAGGATTTTGTGTTATGTATATTGCAGTTACAGGTAGTAAAAATAATAAAGATGTTTACATTTATCAATCATTCCGAAAAAAAGACGGAAAATCATCCTCTCGTATTTATAAGAAGCTTGGAAAATACAACACCTTGTTGGAACAGTTTGATGGTGATAATGAAAAACTTATGGCTTGGGCGAAAAGCGAAGCTGCCAAAGAAACAGATCTCTACAATGAGCGTACGGGGAAAGTAACGGTTGAATTCTCTCAAGCTGCCTGCATTCCTATGAACGAGACACGTTCTTTTCATGCCGGTTATCTATTTCTTCAACAATTATGTACGGAGCTACGCCTTGATAACATCTGCCGTGTGATTAAAGGGCGCCATAAATTTAAGTATGATCTTCATGCGATTCTGACTGATCTCGTTTACGCAAGTGTTCTCTCTCCTTCAAGCAAGCTCAGCAGTTATAATTTTTGCAAAACGATTCTTGAACCACCAAAGTATGAGATTCAGGATGTTTACAGAGCTTTATCTGTAATCGCGGAAGAGTCGGATTTTATCCAAAGTGAACTATACAAAAATTCAAACTTCATCCATCCAAGAAATCAGAAGATACTTTACTATGACTGTACGAATTATTACTTTGAGATTGAGGAAGAAAGCGGTTTGAATCACTATGGAAAAGGCAAGGAGAACCGTCCAAATCCGATTGTTGGTATGGGGCTGTTTATGGATGCTGATGGCATTCCACTTGCATTTGATGTTTTTCCAGGTAACCAAAACGAGCAGACAACGCTTAAGCCTCTGGAGAAGAAAATCATAAAAGATTTTAACTGTAGTGAATTTATTTTCTGTTCAGATGCCGGTCTTGGAAGTGCAAATAACCGAGCGTTTAACAGCATCGGGAATCGGGCTTATGTCATCACGCATTCCCTTAAAAAGATGAAGCAGGAAGACCGTGATATTGCCCTGAATCCAACACAGTTCAGAAAAGCTGGTTCGACAGATTTTATAGATATCAGGACTTTGGACGAAACTGATGATGAAGTTTTTAACTCCATTTACTACAAGGAAGTCCCTGTTGTTACCGGAGATTTGAATGAGACACTGATCGTTACATACTCACCGAAATATAAAGCTTATCAGCAAAGAATACGGTCACGTCAAATCGAGCGTGCAGAGATGATTATCAACTCTCCTTGCAAAAAACAAAAGGGCAAAAATCAAAATGATCCAATGCGTTTTGTGAAAAATACTGCCGTAACAAACGATGGTGAGATTGCAGAAAAGAAAGTATATGAGATTGACGAGGAACAGATAGCCAAGGAAGAACTTTTCGATGGTTTCTACGCGGTTATGACAAATCTGGAGGGAAATATCGAGGAAATCATAAAGATTAACAAGCAGCGCTGGGAAATTGAAGAAAACTTCAGAATCATGAAAACAGAATTCGAAGCCAGACCTGTTTATGTCAGAAGAGATGACCGTATCAAGGCACATTTCATGACCTGTTACATCAGCCTTCTTCTCTACCGTCTGTTAGAAAAGAAAATAGGAAACAGCTATACAACAGAGCAGATCATAGAGACTCTGCGATCCATGAAAATGACACTGTTAAATACCGCTAATGGCTATGTTCCATCCTACACCCGAACTGAAATAACGAACTCTTTACACAAAACTTTTGGTTTTCGGACAGACTATGAATTTATCAAAAAATCTACGATGCGAAGCATCATCAAGCAAACAAAAGAAATAGATTTACCATAGTGTAAAAAATATAGCACAATAACACATATCACTGCGAAACAAAAAACGGCTGTAAGCCTTGATTTTACTGGCTTTACGACCGCTTTTTTTGCTTTTCAACTGTCAAAGATGGGGAATGGAATGTAAAATGTGCGGGGAGGAATAAATATTGTAATTTGGATGGAAATCCGATATACTAAGTCAGAGGATAGCAAAGAATCAAAAGGATATTTTTAGTTATCCGTTATATTGGAGAAATCATGGAAAGAATAGCAGCAAGCGGAATACAGGCGTTACAGATTTTGATTGAAAATAACGGCATTATTTTGGAATTGCATTTGAGGGGAAAAGGTACAGATTGAAGGAATAACTTGAGGGATAGAAAATGAAAAACTACAAAAATGAAAAAAGCCTGTTTGTTGCGCTGCTTGGATGTACAATATGTCTGATGTTTACCTTGATGTATTTGGGAGGATTTAAAAGTCTGACGTATTTTCTTGGATCAGAAGCAATATATGATTTTCCAGAAACCGATATGATAAAAAATGCAAAAGGATGGGAATATCATGAAGAAGAAAATGGATATTATATTGTCAAGAATAATGCGGTTAATAAATATCGTGTAGATCGCTATGTCAGGACATGGAAATATTTATATTTGACAATTAGCAATTGTTCAGTGTCAGAAGTACACGCAATATTAGAATATTACGATAAAGAAAAAAATATATTAAAAGAACAGCCCATTGTAATTTACAATGGAGAAAATGAGATAGAGCTTGATGAAACTATAGAGATATATCGCATAGGCATACGTATTCGTGATGCGAAAGGTATCTTTTTTTCTATGAATTCAATGGAGATACGAAGTGAAAAGGCTGGATTTTCGTGGCAGAAGTTTTATGAATGTATGGGAATGAGTCTACTTATTTGTGGATGTGTGATATTCATGGGATATTCTGTTAGAAAAAAATATGTTAATACAGAAAATTATGCTTTGGAGAAAAATACTGGACTCTTATATATATTGCAGAGTCTTTATGTGCTGCAGGGGAATATTGTTGGAAAAAAGGCAATTCAGAAGTGCAGAAAAATAGACAGAAAAGTGACAGTTGAAATTTTGTTATGTGTTTTTTTTGCATGGATTTTGTTTTTTGAAATAATGGGATGGACAAAAGGGGAAAGCTATCGTTATTTTTCATTGGGATGTGCTGTTATTTTATTTGCCTGTGGATGTTTGTTGTGGAAAAAAGAATGGAAAAATACAGGAGTTATGTCATCAGTCCTGAAATCATGGTACGGATTATGGATCATGATGGCATTATCAGATGTCTTTAAAGAGGATGGGGAAAAGTTTTTTTCTTATGTGATGATATTTTCAGCAGGCTTTTTTATTTTTGCGTATAATCAGCGATTTAAAGCGGATGCGGTGATATGTCTGTTTTTAAGGGCATTAGAAATAGATTATGTTCTGGTTGTATTGTTTTGTGTCTTTTTTAGACCTAAGATTATAACAGTTTATTATAATGGAATTTGCAGACGTCCAGAGGATTTTGCGATGTATGCCCTGTTAATATTTGCCCTGTTTGTATGGAAGATATATGGGTTAATTGATAATGATGCGTCATATCTTCAGTGGATAGGTTATGGGATGGGGGCAGCGTCAGCACTATATTTTGTACTTAGATCAGGCGGAGTAGTGGCAAAAATTGCATTGATTCTTGTAGCCATAACATATTTATATGGGTGCGTTTATATATGGGTGAAGAAAAGGGTTAGTTTTAGATATCGGTGGAAGCAAATACTGACGGCAATTGTATTTTCATTTTTATGTGTGGTAGTTATACATATTTCGGTCAAATATTTGCCAGATATTTTGCAGACAACGGTTGTGTTTGAGGATGAACAATTGGTCAGTGTACTACCAGAGGATGAATTGCAGCTTTATCAGCAGATGTTTCCAATAACATTGGAAAATGTGACATCGAAAGACACTATCAATGTTATGGGAAGTTGGAAAAATTATGCAAGAATGATGGGGTTATATGGAAATGCAACGCAGATATATAGAAACAGGGAGCCCGTTCAGGCATATAATGGATATCTGGATTTGATGTATCATTACGGTATTTTTGCAGTAATTCCATTTGTATTATATCAAATTTATGGGTTTTGTATATCATTAAAAAAATGTAGAAGATTTTTTGGCAAAAAAAATCCGTATATATTTGTACTATGTGTTAATATTATTTTTACAGTATTTTGTGTGTTTGGGAATGCGTCTGTCAATTTTGGAAACATAGCAGTATGGTGTTATTTCCTTTTTAATGGCGTTTATTTTAAAGAGTGAAAGGTTTGCAATACATTACAGGGAGAAATTTATGTCAGGAAATACAGATGTTTTGATGAAAACAAAAATATTTTTGGTAAAAATCTGTATATGGATATTATTTTCAATTATTACAGGGATTAGCTGTGCAGCCTGGTATGTAACAGGAGGAAATATAACCCAATTTTATAATAGGGGCGACTCTTTGCAGTTTTATACAGAAAAAATTGTAAACAATCTGCAGAATATATCATTTGAAAATGAAAAATTTATTATACAGGGAGACACTGCACAAATTGTTTTTGACAGTTTAAATAAAAATAACCAGTGGAATTACTTGAAAACGGATTTGTATAATATGAACTGTGACTCAATAACTGCACAAATTGTTTTCTATGATCGGACATGGCAAAATGTAGGGGAACAAGAATTGAATTTAATGGAGGGAGAGAATCTATATCAGCTAAATGGAGAGAGTTTTTCAAAAGTGGTATTTTGTTTTGAAAATGAACAAGGAAAAGAATTTTCAATTAATAAATTTGAAATTTCTACAGATAAAATGAAGGATGATGAAAAGCTGCCAGCTGTAAGTGTATTATTTTCAATAATCTGTATGATCATAACAGGAATTTTATATTGGCTGAAAATAAGATATGGCAGAAAAGGTAATTATAAATGGGGAAGGGGATTACAAAGTATTTATATATTGGTGGGAAATGAGATTTGGCGAAAGCTTAGAAATGTACCGGAAAAAATGAGAAATTTTATTAGTATATTTCTTTTTTCGGTGATGTTTATTTTTTTGTCATTTATAAATGTATATGGCCTATTCTTTAAAAAAATGACACATGCATATACAATGTTTGTTTTAATTGGATGTATGTTATTGATAGCTGGATTGAATATACGAAAACCTTTGAAATATCGTAACTGGAATAATTTGTTGGTAATATCTTGGATCGTATTATGGGTACTGACTTGTATTTCGGACTTTATTGTAACAAAAAAAAGTGCGTATTTCTCTTTTTATGGATATTTTATACTGTTCCCGACAGGTTTTCTGTTTTTTGTATGGAATAATCAGGAAAACAGGGAGAAGATGTTGTGGCAATTATTAAAGGCACTGGAAATAACATTTGTATTATGTGTGGTGTATTGCCTGATGTTTCGCCCGGAAACAGATGGATACAGATATAAAGGATTTTATACCAATCCAAATCCATTTGGATTATATATGGCTGTTATGATAGGTGTTTTTTTATGTGAAATAGACTATTACATAAAATGTAAGGAAGTTAAAATTTTAAAGATTCTTCCATATGCCATTGGTTTGACAACAGCATTTTTTTTCCTGAAAAAAACACAAAGCACAACAGCTACTTTAGCAATTCTGTGCGGTGCATTGTGCTGGGGAATAGAAAAGATCCTGAAAAGACACATGAAAAAAACTATGATCGCAGTGATGTGTTTTGTGATATGTTATATTCCCGTTTCAATGGGGTTACAGTGGGGAATTACCAATATATCAGAGGCAATCGGAACGCAGATTGTATATCCGGTGGATTATGAATATGCATCTGTCAGAGATTTAGATGATTTAACTGGAACCATACATGTTTATGCAGCAGAAAGAGAGGATATGTCCCAAACTTCACAGAGAATCAGACAAAAGTTATTAAATTCGAATTCGATAAATGGTTTATTTTCAGGCAGGCTATACCACTATTCGACGTATCTGAGTCAGATGAATTTGTTTGGTCATACAAAAAGAGCAACTGTTTATGGATCAAATATTAATTCTGCTCATAATGGAGTATTGGCATATGCACATATGTATGGAGTTTATATAATAGTTCCTTATATAATGATGTTTGTTGGATATTTTTCGCGGGCGGTCAGGTATTGTAAAAGTGCGGAAAATAGAAATTATTATGCATGTCTGCCGTTGATCATATATGTTGTATTTTTCTTAGAGAACATGATGGACAATGTAGATATTCCATTCCATTGGATTGTATGGTTTGTGTTTATATTGTTAGGGGGGTTCTTGTTTTCTATGCGGGAGGAAGAGAAAGTGTAGATAACAGCAGAGATTTCGCTTTAAAAAATAAAAGTCCCTGTTCTGCCTGTGAATTCCAGGCAAAGCAGGGGATATCAATTTTGGGTATCAAATTACTGTTTTTTTCTGTATAATCACTCAAAAAGGACACCTTTTATTGTATAATTATGTTATGGAACAAAACATACGAAAGAAGGTGTCCTGAATGAAAAATTAGCATTGAAGAAACTGCTAACTTATATGAAGAGTGTATATAAAATCCCGCAAAAAATCAAGTGTTTAACGGACGAAAGAAAAAGAAAATCTATTCCATTGTTTAACATTGTCATGCCGGTACTGCTTTTTCTGATGCTGCAGTCCGCGACCTTCTCTCCAGAATAAACCCGGATGAAATACGCAGCATACATGAAGAAATGATTGATATCATAAAACGTAACCGGGTATTCCGGGAAGGAACGATAGGCGGAAAAAGGTTGATTGAGCGGCTGAAGAAACGGCATGGACATTTTGCGGATGTGATTGTGGCGGATGCGTTATATCTGAATGCTCCATTTATCAACACTCTGAAGGAAAATGGTCTGGAAGGGTGTCCATATAAACTGCGTGTGGTGCGGTATCATGAGCAGTGGGAAGAAAATGGAAAAGAAAGAGAGCGTTTCATGTGACTTGTAACGACACTGGAAGCGGCAGACTACCGGGTCTTATGGGAAATGATGCACCGCAGGTGGGACATTGAGGAGAATGGTTTCCATCAATTGAAAACGTATTATCACGCAAAGCACTGTTACTGTCGAGATGCGGTTGAAACCATATTTAATCTGATAAGCATAGGCTTTAATGTAAGAGAGTTATATTTGTACCGAAGAAGCCGGAACTTTGCAGGAAGTGGTATAAGCCGAAAGAGCATAAACCGGATTTTTTGCGATGAGCTGCTAACAGAAAAGGTGAAACAGATTTTATATGAAAAAGGTGGATAGAAAATCACCAGAAAAAATATATAGGGAAAAGCAGGGGGAATTTTGCGCGTATTGACCAGGAATGAAGGGTAACCGCAGATGGAATGCTGATAACTGGATTATTTATAAAAATGCATAGATAAAAAAGTTAAAAGCGAAATCCCTGAGAAAAAAGGGAATCGGTTTACACAAACAGAATAGATATGCTATAATAATGCTGTTATACCCTTGGGTATAACAGCATTTTGAATATAAAGGACAATAACAATAGATGAAACAGTTAATTCAAGATAGACAGTTATTTATGCGCCGTATTTTTTTGATGTGTTATGACATGCTTGCTGTATTTGTTGCGAGTATGTTTGCGCTGATAATACGGTTTGATCTGAACTTTTACAATGTACCGACAGAATATCTGAATGAAGTATGGAGAACACTTCCGTATATGATGGTGATCACATTGATCATCTTCTGGGCACTCCGATTATATTCAAGTCTGTGGAGTTATGCAGGGGCACTTGAAATGATGTATGTTGTTTCGGCATGTATACTGGATGCGATCGTGGTAGCTGCATTGATCCTGGTACGTAACTGGGGAGATATGTTCCCGGTTCCACGAAGCTTTTATATTTTATATGGGTTATTTTTACTTGTGCTGATCATGGGATGCAGATATTCCTATCGTGGACTTAGGGCAATCCGGAATATGCGAAGAGACGGCACATATCGTAGGAATGTACTGGTAATCGGTGCAGGTGAGGCTGGTAATCAGCTGATTAAAGAGATTAACAATAGCCGTTATGTAAAGAAAAAAGTTGTCGGTGTAATTGATGATGATAAGACAAAGATTGGTAATTATATCCATGGAGCAAAGGTGATCGGTGACAGAAGCTGCATCCGGGATAAGGTGTTGGAACTGCATGTGCATGAGATCATTATAGCGATGCCATCAGCCTCCCCGAAACAGATGAAGGGGATTCTTGATATTTGTAAAGAGACCGGCTGCGAATTAAAACGTCTGCCTGGAATCTATCAGCTTGTCAATGGTGAAGTTGGTATCAGCAAATTAAAAGATGTTGATGTAAATGATCTGCTTGGAAGAGAACCGGTCATGGTGAATCTTGAGTCTATCATGGGTTATGTGTCCGGGAAAGTTATCATGGTAACCGGTGGGGGTGGTTCTATCGGAAGTGAGTTGTGCAGACAGATCGCGGGACACAAACCAAAGCAGCTGATTATTTTAGATATTTATGAGAATACCACATATGATATACAGAATGAATTAAAGGTAAAATTCCCGGATCTTGATCTGGTTGTGCTGATCGGTTCTGTGCGGAATACCAATCGAATGAACTGGATTTTTGAGACCTATCATCCGGAGATCATTTACCATGCGGCAGCTCATAAACATGTGCCGTTGATGGAGGAGAGCCCGAATGAAGCAATCAAGAACAATGTCCTTGGCACATGGAAAATCGTGCAGGCTGCAGACCGTTATCATGTAAAACGGTTTGTGATGATCTCTACCGATAAGGCGGTCAATCCGACCAATATCATGGGCGCAAGTAAAAGAATCTGTGAAATGATCATTCAGACTTACAATAAGCGCTCTGAGACGGAATATGTGGCAGTGCGTTTTGGAAATGTACTTGGCAGTAACGGAAGCGTGATCCCTTTATTTAAAAAACAGATCGAACGTGGAGGCCCGGTGACTGTCACAGATCCGAATATCGTGCGCTATTTTATGACAATACCAGAGGCTGTATCCTTAGTATTACAGGCGGGAGCCTATGCAAAAGGCGGAGAGATTTTTGTTCTGGATATGGGAGAACCGGTCAAAATCCTTGATCTAGCCAAAAACCTGATTCTGTTATCCGGTCATAAACCGGATGAAGATATCCAGATCGTGTTTACCGGACTACGTCCTGGGGAAAAATTATACGAAGAGATGCTGATGGATGAAGAAGGACTGCAGGATACCGAGAATAACCTGATCCACATCGGAAAACCAATCGAACTGGATGAAGGAAAGTTTTTAGAGCAGTTAGAAGAATTAAAAGAGTATGTAGTGACAGAGCCATCTGATATTCGTGAGTGGGTGAAAAAAATTGTGCCGACGTATCAGCCGAAGGAGGAGTAGAAAGGGGAAAGTATGAGACTGGAAATTCAGCATTTTTCCAAAATTAAACAGGCATCTATCAAACTTGACGGAATTACTGTGATTGCCGGTGAAAATAATACGGGAAAGAGTACGGTAGGAAAGATTTTGTCATGTATGTTTAATTCCATGTATAAAGTGGATGAAAAAGCTTCACAGAAGAAGAAAGAACAGATAGAGTCACTGCTCCGTTATAACTGGCAGAATAGCTGGTATCATAATTTGAAAAATGATGATCAGAGAGTAACTGTGAATGTACCTTCCCGAACCAGCAGAAAAAGATATGCAAATGCAGCAGAATTGATTATGGCAGCAGATGAGGAGAAAAAAATAGAAATTATTTCTGAATTATATGATAATCTCAGAAATGTGATTGATGATGAAAGCAGAGATGCATTGTGCCATGAAGTTTTAGAGAAAGTAAATAGTATATTAAATTTAAAAAATGAGGCTGTGGAGCAGACCTTGATAGCAGACACTTTCGGCAGATATTTTTATGGTCAGATGAATGATCTGTATGAGCCAGAAAGCGAGGCGAAAGCAATATTGCTTATTCAAGGGAAAAAAATACAGGTTGGGATAAAACAGAATAGTGAATATATGATAGAAAGAGAAATATCTGTCATGCATGAAGCAATCTCAATTGATTCGCCGGCAATTATGGATTATATGAATTCGTGGGAGTACAGTGATGGGCTGAGTGAACAGGATTTGCACTTGCTTCAGAAATTAAGCGCGAATATACCGGACAATGCGATTGGAAAACTGATGGCAGAAGAAAAAATCAGTGATATACTGAAAATGTTATCTGAGGTAACGATCGGAAAAGTAATAAAAAATGAGGATGGGGATTTTTTTCTGGCAGATGAAGAAATGCATTATTTTGAAATTGGAAATTTATCCATGGGAATCAAGGCATTTACAATTATTCGCACTTTGTTAGAAAAAGGCGAAATCCATGAGAAAGATGTGATGGTGCTAGATGAGCCGGAAATACACCTACATCCAGAATGGCAGCTTATATATGCAGAATTGATCGTATTACTGGAAAAATATCTTCATCTTACGATACTAATCACTACACACAGTCCTTATTTTCTAGAGGCGATTGAAACATATACGAAAAAACATAATGTGGATCATATTACGAATTATTACCTTGCACAGGCAGATGGAAAAGAAACGGTTATGAAAGATGTTACAGAAAATCTGCAGTCTGTGTATCAGTTGTTAGCAAAACCGTTTGAAAAATTAGAAAGTATTCAGATGTCTAAATAGCAGAAAGCAGGCAAGAATTTGATTTTGAAGAAATGGGGATATAATGACAAAAGAGGCAATAGAAAAACTTCCGGAAGTTATGCAGTCGATGACTGCAACATTAAAACACTGTTCTAAGGACGATGCAAGTTCTGATTATATGACGGAAAGCAGATTACTTGCTGTCAATTTTGATCGTTTTTCAAAGTATTATTGCCAAGTGGTTAAAATAGCACAACAACCGAAAACCAATGATGCATTGTATTGTACAGAAGATGGAAAGTGGTATTTTGTGGAGTTTAAAAATGGCAGCATAAAAAAGGATGAAATTTACCGGAAAATATATGACAGTCTTATTATGCTGATAGAAGCAGGAATGATCCCTGATTATCAATTTTCCAGAGAAAATATAAGCTATATTCTTGATGAAACCAATACATATACCAAAGAGCAATTTGAACAATTGTTTGTAAAAAAGTTTGAAAAATTAGAAGGGACAGACAGAAAATGACAGGATACCGTTATATAAAACGAATCATAGATATCTTACTCAGCGGACTTGCGATCATTATATTGTCCCCGCTGCTTTTGATCTTATGCATTGCGATCAAATTAGATTCACCGGGACCAATCTTCTTTACACAAAAGAGAGTCGGCATCCACAAGACATATTTCCAGATTTATAAATTCCGGACCATGCGCACCGATACACCGAAAGATATGCCGACACATATGCTGGCAAATCCGGAACAGTACATTACAAAAACCGGCAGATTTCTTCGTAAGACCAGCCTCGATGAGCTGCCACAGATCTTTAATATTTTTAAGGGGGATATGAGTATCGTAGGTCCTCGCCCGGCACTCTGGAATCAGGATGACCTTGTCGCAGAACGCGACAAATACGGTGCAAATGATGTGACACCGGGTCTGACCGGCTGGGCGCAGATCAATGGTCGTGATGAACTTGAAATTCCAGTCAAGGCAAAAATAGATGGCGAGTATGTGAAAAAATATGGGTTTACAATGGATGTACGGTGTTTCTTTGGTACATTCTTAAGCGTTTTGAGACAGGATGGAGTGGTTGAAGGTGGAACAGGGAGCATGAAGGGGAAATGAAAAAGGTATTGATTTTAGGCGCCAACAGTTATATTGGCAACTCATTTCAAAAATATATTGGAGAAAATTATAATGACCAGTATGAGGTTCATAAAGTCAGTCTGCGTGGTGAGGCATGGAAAGAGGATGACTGGTCAGGATATGACAGTATTTTAAACGTGACTGGCAAAGCACATGCGGATATTGGCATCCTGACAGAAGAACAAAAACAGGAATATTATGCCGTAAACTGTGATCTGGCATGTGAAGCTGCCCAAAAAGCTGTAAAGGATGGCGTGGGACAATATATTTACCTGAGCAGTGTAATTGTATACGGAGACAGCAGTAATGGCGGAGGGGCAATACATATCACAAAAGATACAAAGCCTGCTCCGTCAAATTTTTATGGGGACAGCAAGTGGCAGGCAGAGCAGAAACTACAGGCGCTGTTTGAGGGGCTTAAGGTGGATGCCAGAAAAAACAATATTGTACTTGCAATTGTCCGCCCGCCGATGATCTATGGAAAAAACAGCAAAGGAAATTTTAAGATGCTTGTAAAGTTAGCGGATAAGGTACCGGTATTTCCAAATGTAAAAAATGAGCGGAGCATGCTTTATGTGGAGAATCTTGCGGAGTTTTTAAAAATTTTGATCGAGGATCAGAGGACTGGTGTGTTTCTGCCGCAGAATGCTTCCTGCGTGACCACGGCACAGATGGTAGCAGCGATTGCTACGGCAAAAGGGAAAAACGTACATCTGTGTAACTGGATGAATCCGTTTGTGGCGCTGGCAAAAAAAATGCCGGGGAAGATTGGCGGTATGGCAGGAAAGGCGTTCGGATCTATGGTGATCGACCAGGAACTGAGCAGAGAAAAAATTGATGGATATCAGCGGTTCGGATTGAAGGAGAGTGTGGAGAGATGTGTTTGAGGATGAGAGTCCCGTTTCTTTGCAACAGAATACATTTGTAGTATAATAAATTCTGATAATCGCTTATAACAATGAAAAGGTGGCAGGATGTTAAAAAGATTAACAATCGGTTCCTATCGCGGATTGCGCAATCTGACGATGGAGAATCTTGGTCAGATGAACATTATAATTGGGGAAAATAATTCGGGAAAAACGTCCATATTAGAGGCTATTCAGTTATTTGACTACGCATAGATACCATGATGATTGGCTATCTGAAGTGACATTGAGGGAATGTGAGATGTTAAAACGGCTGGATGAGGCTGTGGGAAAGTTTATTGGGGTATAAAAAGGAGATAAAAACTTCATGTCAGATAAAGTTTTACTGGTGGCTTCTGTAGCATCCATGATACAGCAGTTCAACATGAGAAATATCGATATTTTGTTGCAGATGGGATATCAGGTAGAGGTGGCATGTAATTTTGCAGAGGGAAATACGTGCGCACCAGAACAGATCGGTGAATTAAAAAAAGAACTGGAATCAAAACAGGTTGTGTGGCATCAGATTGATTTTGCCAGAAATGTATTTAAACTTGGACAAAATGCAAGAGCGTACCGGCAGTTGAAAGAATTATTCAAAAAGAATCAATATCATTTTGTACATTGCCACAGCCCGATCGGCGGGGTGCTTGGCAGACTGGCCGCACATAAATATAAGACGCATGCAATCTATACTGCACATGGGTTTCATTTTTTTAAAGGGGCGCCGGCAAAAAACTGGCTGCTGTTCTATCCGGTGGAAAAATATCTGTCACGATATACAGATGAACTGCTGGTGATCAATCAGGAAGATTATGAGCTTGCAAAAAAGAAATTTCATATGAAGCAGCTTACTTATATTCCGGGTATTGGAGTAAATGTAACACCACACGATATGCCACAGGAAGCAAAGAATAAAAAAAGACAGGAACTTGGTATACCTGAGAGTGCTTTTCTGATCGTACAGGTGGCAGAATTTACAGCAAATAAGAACCAGAGAACTGTCATAAAAGCATTGGAAAAAATGAAAAAAGCTGATATTTATTATGTGATGTGTGGGATTGGACCGGAAAAAGAAGAACTTGAACAGTATGTGAAAGAGCACCATTTAGAAAAAAATATACAATTTGCCGGATTCCGCAGTGATGTACATGAAATTCTACAGTGCGCGGATTGCT
The DNA here is from genome assembly GCF_014287515.2 of Roseburia rectibacter. Classification (NCBI taxonomy): domain Bacteria; kingdom Bacillati; phylum Bacillota; class Clostridia; order Lachnospirales; family Lachnospiraceae; genus Roseburia; species Roseburia rectibacter. The sequence goes on along the minus strand of NZ_CP092473.1, from coordinate 3,384,763 downwards.
TTGTTTTGTCGTCGTTCAGAGAGGGATTATCCGTTGCATTGATGGAAGCAATGGCGGAAGGTTTACCTGTTGTGTGCAGCAGGATCAGGGGAAATGTTGACCTGATCGAAGATGGTGTGGGAGGCTGTCTGGCAGCACCGGAAGAAGCTGGGGCATATGGGGAAGCGTTTGAAAAAATATTTGAAAATAAAAGAAATAAACCGGAACAACTAAAAAAGATGGGCGAACAGAACCGGCAGAAAATCAGACAGTTCAGTGAAGAAACTGTGGATGAGATTATGAGAAAAGTATACCGGAGGTGAGGGATATGTTCAGTGTTATTATTCCGGCGTATAATAGTGAAAATACGATAGAAAAGGCATTAGATTCGCTGCGGAATCAGACAAAACCGGAACTCATCCGGGAAGTGATCGTAATTAATGATGGATCTGCAGATGCTACGGCAGATAAAGTGGAGCAGTATAAAAAACGTGAAAGCTGCAATCTGAACATTATTTTATATAATCAGCAAAACGCTGGTGTGGCGGCTGCAAGAAATGCGGGAATCCGTATGGCAACAGCAGATTATCTGGCATTTTTGGATTCGGATGACTGCTGGGCGCCTGAAAAATTAGAATGGCAGGAAAAAAATTTAAAAGAAAATCCACAGATCGACCTGCTCTGTGGCGGGCTGGAAGAAGGACCTTTAAGAATTTTTCTGCGAAAAGATTATTTGTTACATCGGTTATCGCTGAAAGAATATTGCACAAAGAGCGTTATATTTACCTCAACCGTTGTGATACGCAGGGCAAGAGTAAAAGATGCCGGATATTTTGATGAGTCTATGCAGTACTGTGAAGATATGAATTATTACCAGCGTTTTTTTGAATGGAACCAGGTGTATTATTTACCCAAGAAACTGGTTGATTATGGTATTGGACGGAAATATTATGGGCAGAGTGGGTTGTCGTCTCATTTGAAAGAGATGCATTGTGGGCGAAAAAGAAATTTTCAGATATTGAGAAGAAAAAAAAAGATTTCTTTTACATTTTATATTGTGATGATTGTATTTGGTGAAATTAAGTTTTTGAGACGCAAGATGATTATAAACAGACAAAAGTAGATGTAAAGGCAACTATTGGAATTTAAAATAAGTTATGTTATAATATAGCAGTTTTATATGAAAAATATAGGAAGAAAAGAGGAATCAGAGCGAGTAATGAATAAAATGAAAACAAGATGTCAGGTGTTGTATAATTACAGATATCTGATCAAACAGCTGGTAACGAAAGATATAAAGTTAAAGTATAGAAGAAGTTTTCTGGGATATGTATGGAGCGTATTAAATCCATTAATGGTTATGGTCGTTATGTATTTAGTATTTTCCAAAATGTTCCGTTTTAATATAGACAATTATTCTGCATATCTTATCATTGGACAGACGTTGTTTACATTTATGACAGAAGCAACAAATCAGGCGATCTTTTCCATTACAGGAAATGGACCATTATTGAAAAAGGTTTATGTTCCTAAATATGTGTTTACCTTATCTAAGGTTACGAGTTCTTTGGTCAACTTAGTCTTTTCTCTGGGAGCTATGATTATTGTATTTGTTATTACTAAGGTACAGTTCTCATGGGCAATGCTGTTTTTTCCGGTTATTTTAATGGAAGTATATATTTTCAGCCTTGGTCTTGGCTTGTTTTTGGCGGAGGCAGCTGTATTCTTCAGAGATATACAGTATATTTATAATGTACTGACAACGGCATGGATGTATTTGACACCTATTTTCTATCCGATGGAACAGTTACCGGAATCAGTGCAGAAAGCAATTAAAATTTTTAATCCTATGTATCAGTATATCACACAGTTCCGTACGATATCACTTCATCAGACATTACCGGCTGCAGGAGATGTGGTATACGGATTTGCGATAGCATTTGTCTTTCTGATTGTTGGATCATGGGCATTTATAAGAAAACAGGACGATTTTATTTTATATATCTAGGAGAATGAAGATGGATGACAAGAATATTGTTATTGATGTGTCGGATGTAACAGTGCGTTTTAACCGTGCATCACAGCAGGTCAATAATTTAAAAGAATATGTAATAAAAATGGTAAAAAAAGAACTGATGTTTCAGGAATTCCTTGCCCTACAGAATGTAAGCCTTCAGGTTCGGAAAGGGGAAGCATGGGGAATCGTAGGAACGAATGGTTCCGGAAAATCCACATTGTTAAAGCTGATCTGTGGTATCTTAAAACCGTATAAGGGCAGTGTGAGCCTTTCGGGAACGATCGCACCTCTGATTGAGTTGGGAGCCGGATTTGACGGTGAACTGACTGCCCGCGAGAATGTTCTGCTGAATGGAACACTGTTGGGGTACTCAGAGAGTTTTATGAAAGAGCAGTTTGAGGAAATCATTGATTTTGCTGAATTATGGGATTTTCTGGATATGCCGATCAAGAATTACTCTTCCGGTATGGCGGCAAGACTTGGATTTGCTGTGGCAACGATGGTTCAGCCGGATATCCTGATCTGTGACGAGGTATTATCCGTAGGAGATTATAAGTTTCAGGAAAAATGCGAAAAACGTATGAAACATATGTTAGAAACAGGAACAACATTATTATATGTGTCACATTCTATAACATCTGTACAGAATTTATGTGATCATGCATTGTGGCTTGACAAAGGACATGTGAAAATGTGTGGTGATGCTGATACAATTTGTGATGCATATATGAATTTCTAAACGAAGAATGATAAGAGGATTCTATGAGTGAGATAAAATTATTTGTAACCCATACGCCAAATCGCAATACAGTGAGAATAGAGCATCCACTGATGTATAATGTAATAGCAGGAAGTGCCTTTCTGACTCAGTCAGTTCCGGAAGGAATGCTTTTGGATAATGAGGGGGACAATATTTCATTTAAGAACAAATCTTATTGTGAACTGACGACACAATATTGGGCGTGGAAAAATCAAACTGCAGATTATTATGGTTTTTGCCATTACCGCAGATATTTTTCCTTTTCCAAAGTGAATCTGCAGGAAGCTGATTGTGGCTGCCTGATTTACCCGGTTTTGAGTGAAAACGTGAAACAGGAACTTTGTATGGATGAAGCATCCATGAGACAGACGATTGAGCAGTATGATTTTCTGATTGCAAAAGGGATTCCGGTAAATGCATTACAGGCGAAGTCTGTGTATCAGCATTATAAGAATGCACCGGAACTCCATATAGAAGATTTAGATCTTTTTCTTTCTATTATTCGTGAAAAATATCCCGAACTGAATGACGTGGCTGAAAAATATGTGCATGGGAAAATCTTTTACCCATGCAATATGTTTATTATGAATAAAGAATTATTCTTTCAGTATTCTAAGATGCTGTTTGATATTCTGGATGAATTTGAACAGAGATGTGATATGAGCAGATATTCCAGAGAAGGTTTGCGCACACCGGGGCATTTAGGGGAACGCATGACGGGAATCTTTTTTGAATATCTGAAACAAAAAGGCGGATATCGTCTGGGACAGCTGCAGATGGCACAGATTGAACAAAATGAAGGTACTTCAAAAATCAGTGTGTCAGAAGACGATGAAATACCGGTTGTGTTAGCTGCCAATCAAGGATATGTTCCAATTTTATATACATGTCTGCAGTCGATTGCAGACCATATATCGGAACAAAGAGATTATAAAATATATATTTTTCATACTGATATTGAGCCGGAAAGCCAAAATGAAATAAGAAAACTTAAAAAGAAAAATTTCGATGTTTCTTTTGTTAATGTAAGGAGCCGGGTGGCTGGATATCAGTTAAAAGCGAAAGAACATATTTCCACGGAAACATTTTATCGTTTTCTGATTCTTGATATTTTAAAGATGTATCCGAAAGTGGTATACTTGGATTGTGACATGATCATCCGGCGTGATATCGCAGAGCTATATGATGTTAAACTCGGTGATAATATGTTGGCAGCAGTGATTGATCCGGATTTCGCAGGACAATGTAACGGAGCGAATGCTGACACACTTGCTTATTGCAGAGACGTCTTAAAATTAAAGGATCCTCTTGCTTATTTTCAGGCTGGTGTATTAGTGTTCCATATGGGGCAAATAGCAGATAAGATTAGTGTTCAAAAATTATTTGAAATGTCAGATACTGGAATTTACAAATATTCCGACCAGGATATTTTGAATATCGTATGTGAGGGTAAAGTTACTTATCTGAATATGCAGTGGAATGTTTTGACAGACTGTAATAAATATCGCTGGCAGCATGTGATCAAATCGGCACCTTATTATGTTATGGATGCTTATGAGAATGCCAGAAAGGATCCATATATCATCCATTATGCAGGTGCGGCAAAGCCCTGGAAAAATCCAAAAGATGATTTTGCAAAGGAATTCTGGAAGGTGGCACGCAGGACGCCTTATTATGAAGAGTTAATTTATGATCTGTGTGGGCAGGAAAAAAGAAAAGGTAATCCGGGAACGGCTGTGGTAAATGTGATGAGAAAAACGGCGAAAAAGATTTTACCACAGGGAAGCTGGATACGGCGGACAGTCGGAAATTTATATTGGAAATTAAAATAAACAGGAGAAAAAAGTTATGATGTATGATTATCTGATTGTAGGAAGTGGACTTTATGGAGCGGTTTTTGCCTATGAAATGAAAAAGAGAGGGAAAAAGTGTCTGGTTATTGATAAGAGAAAACATATTGGTGGAAATATCTACTGTGAAAAGATAGATGATATTAATGTACATAAATATGGCGCGCATATTTTCCATACTTCAAATAAAAAAGTGTGGGAATACATTAACCAGTTTGCAGAGTTTAATAATTACATTAATTCACCGATTGCAAGATATAAAGATGAATTATACAACCTTCCGTTTAATATGAATACATTCAGCAAAATGTGGGGGATTGTTACACCACAGGAAGCAAAAGACATCATTCAGTTACAGATCGCAGATTTAAATATTACGGAACCGAAAAACCTCGAAGAACAGGCATTATCCCTTGTCGGACGTGATGTCTATGAAAAACTGATCAAGGGATATACGGAAAAACAGTGGGGAAGAGACTGCAAAGACCTGCCGGCTTTTATCATCAAACGTCTGCCGTTACGTTTTACTTATGACAACAATTATTTTAATGACCGCTATCAGGGAATCCCGATCGGTGGATACACAGCCATCATTAAAAAAATGTTAGAGGAAACAGAGATATTACTTAATACAGATTATAAAGAGTTTACTGCAAAGAACGGACAGGTCGCAGATAAAGTTCTGTATACAGGAATGATCGATGAATATTATGACTATAAACTGGGTGTCTTAGAGTATCGTTCCGTCCGGTTTGAGCAGGAACGTTATGAGATGGAAAATTATCAGGGAAATGCTGTCGTGAATTACACAGACAGAGAAGTTCCATATACGAGAATCATCGAACATAAACATTTTGAATATGGAAAACAGCCTGTTACAATTATTTCCAAAGAGTACTCGAGTGAGTGGCATAAGGGAGATGAACCTTATTATCCGGTAAATAACGAGAAAAATAATTCACTTTATGAAAAATACCGCCAGCTTGCCGAGAGTGAGAACAATGTCATTTTTGGCGGAAGACTTGGTAATTATAAATATTATGATATGGACAAAGTGATCGAAGCGGCATTAGATAAAATTGAGGAGTTAAAATAAAAATGAGTGATATTAAGATTTTTGTGACACATACCCCAAACCGTGATACGATGCGTGTTAATAATTCGTTATTTTATAATGTGATTGCAGGAAGTGATTTTCAGACGAAAGAAGTACCGGAAGGTGTGTATCAGGATAATCAAGGGGACAATATTTCGTCTTTGAATAAATCATATTGTGAACTTACAACTCAGTACTGGGCATGGAAAAACATGCAGGCAGATTACTATGGATTTTGCCATTACCGACGATTTTTCTCTTTTAGTGAAAAAAAGATCAAAGAGACATCATGGGGAACGATTGAATATGATTTCCTGGATCAGAAGGCAATGGATGAACTGGCATTGCATGAAAAAGCAGTGCAGGATTATATTGAAAAGTATGATTTCTTGATTGCCAAAGGTGTACCTACTTCTGATATGAATGCAAAGAGCGTTTATGAGCATTATAAAAAGGCACCGGAGTTACATATCGAGGATGCAGAGTTATTTTTAAAAATCATAGATGAAAAGTATTCATATCTGAGTGAGACAGCCAGAGAACTTTTTGAAGGTCATACGTTTTATCCATGCAACATGTTTATTGCCAAAAAAGAACTTTTTGAGGATTATTCGAAAATTCTTTTTGATGTGTTAGAAGAATTTGAAAAGCGTGCGGATATGAGCGAGTATTCCAGAGAGGGATACCGCACGACTGGTCATTTAGGAGAAAGATTGGCGGGTATCTATTATATGTACCTGAAAAAACAGGGAAAGTACCGCCTGGGAGAGTTGCAGATTGCATTGATTCACAATGCAGATGCAGAGACAGAAGTTACACAGGCAACAGATGGGGATGTAGTACCGGTAGTACTTGCAGCAAACCAGAAATATGTTCCGATTTTATATACCTGTGCACAGTCGATCGTGGAACATACAAGTCATGACCGGAAGTATGAGATTTATGTATTCCATACAGATGTCAATGCTGACAGCCAGAAAATGTTTACGGACAGATTGAATAGAGCGAATGTGAGATTTATTTTCGTGAATGTGAGCAGCAGGGTCGCCGGCTACGTCTTGCAGGCAAAGCAGCACATTACAACAGAAACATTTTACCGTTTCCTGATCCTTGATATTCTAAAGGTATATCCGAAAGTAGTATATCTGGATTGTGATATGATCATCTGTCATGATGTAGCAGAACTTTACGATACAGATATGGGAAACAGTCTGATTGCGGGTGCACTTGATCCTGATTTTGCAGGACAGTGCAATATGAAAAATTCAGAAATGCGTCAGTATTGTAAAAATACACTGGGACTCGAAAATCCGTTTGTATATTTTCAGGCGGGAGTACTTGTGTTTAATGTTACAGAGATGAGTAAAGTTGTGACAGTGGACAAACTACTCGAAATGTCGGATACAGGAATTTACCGTTTTTCAGATCAGGATATTCTGAATGTGGTATGTAAAGACAGGGTAACTTATCTGGATATGAAATGGAATATGATCTTTGACTGTGATCATTTCCGCTGGCAGAAAGTGATTAAATACGCACCGTATTATATTTTGGATGACTATGAAAATGCGAGAAAAGATCCATATATTATTCATTATGCCGGATTTTTGAAGCCGTGGATGAAACCGGATGAAGATTTTGGATATGTATTCTGGGACATGGCGAGAAAAACACCATATTATGAGCAAATTTTAAGTGGAATGCAGCATCAGGGCGGCGGTCAGAATGTGACAGTAGATACAGTAATTGAAGCAAGAGCATTTAAGAGAACCAGAAAGCTGCTGATGAAAATATTTCCACAGGGAAGTGGAATTCGAAGAACGTTAGGGAAGATGTATTGGAGAATTTTTGGATAAATAGTGGAGTAGTATGAAAATGGAAGAAGGAAAAATTAGTGTTATTGTTCCGATTTATAAGGTAGAGAATTATTTAAATCGTTGTGTAGAGTCAATTCGAAAGCAGACATACCGTAATTTGGAAATCATACTTGTAGATGATGGATCACCGGATGCATGTGGGGAGATGTGTGACAGGTATGCGCAGGAAGATTCGCGGATTCGGGTGATCCATAAGGAAAATGGTGGATTATCAGATGCACGGAATGCAGGCATTGAGGTGGCTGCCGGAGAGTACATAGCTTTTATTGACAGTGATGACTGGATAGATGATAAGATGTATGAGGTATTATATCATACTTTATTGAAATATGATGCTGATATTGCAGAATGCAGCTATCGAAATCTATATGCGGACTGTATTGTTGAAGAAACAGCCTGTACCGGAAATGTGGTAGAAGGCGATAATATTTTTGCGTTGGAGGCAATGCTTGACTGGCATTACTTTAAACCCAATGCGTGGAATAAGCTTTATAAGCGTAGTGTGATTGCGGATGTCAGATATCCGAAAGGCAAACTTCATGAAGATGAATATACGACCTATAAATATATGTATAATGCCAGAAAGTTAGTATATATAGATTTTTCATTTTATAACTATGACAGAAGACGAACAGACAGTATTACAGGTGAAAAATTCAGAGAGGCAAATCTTGATGCTTGCTGGGCATTTCGTGAGAGAGTAGATTTCTTTGATAAACATGGAATAAAGTCATTAGAGAGAAAAATGAATGATATCTATTGCTGGGTTCTCTTAGACAGGATTTATCAATGCTATTGCCAACAGGTAAATGGACCGAAAGTAAAAGCTCTTGTAGAACTGGCAAAACAAGATGTGGAATATCTGCAACAGCATGATGTTGATCCGTGGTATATTGAGGAATTTAAACTTTTGTCAAAAGGGCTTGAGAAGTATGGTATGGCAAGGAGTGTGCGTGAAAGAAAATGAAAAATGAGAAGGTCAGTATTATTGTTCCAGTGTATAATGCAGAACAATATCTTGGGTATACGATCACATCGATACTGAAACAGACATATAAAAATATAGAAATTATTTTGGTTAATGATGGATCGAAGGATGATTCACTTATCATATGCCAGAACTATGCTGCAATTGATGACAGAGTTAAAGTTCTGGATGTCCCAAATGGTGGAGTCAGCAATGCGCGAAACTGTGGAATTGAGTCGGCGACAGGAGAGTATATCCAGTTTGTTGATTCAGATGATGTGATAACAGAAAATATGACGGAACGACTGGTAGATACAATGCATATCTATGAAGCTGATATGGTAGTCTGTGGAATGCGTTATATGGTATTAGAAGGAAACAGACCTGTCAGTTCCAATGACTGGCTGCCACAGTATCTTGGAAAAGAATGTGTACTTTCGAGAGAAAAGTTTCTGGGTGATTTTTCAAGAATATTATTGTATACTGTGCTGCTTGAAGGACCATGTAATAAATTATATAAACGGGAATATTTTGACAAGTACGGATTGTGTTTTCCACTTGATAAGGAACTGGGAGAAGATTTTTTACTGAACTTACAATATTTTTCCCGATTAAAAAGAATTGTATTTATTTCAGACGTTCTCTATTACTATCTGCAATGGGGAAAAAATTCACTGACAACATGTTACAGAAGCAAAATGTTTGACAATCAGGTTTCTTTGCTGCAGGAATATGAAAAATTTTTACGTGTGCAATGTGTGTGGAAAGATGAGAATATTACCTTTTTTTACCAGTATGCTGTGGGACATGTAGTTCGTTGTATGAATATGTTGTTTGATTCCAGAAATGATGGAGAAGATGGTCAGATTAAGGCGGAACTATTTCGGATATTAGATAATGATTCGGTTATTACATGGATTGAAAATGCTGAATGGATTCCGGAAGGCTATGAATGGCTGAAAGATTGTGTGAAAAATGTTGATGTCGGATTTGCATTTGACAGATTAATGGATATGAGCAGGCAGAAAAGTGTGCCTGATGTTGTGGTTCAGGAGACGAGGCAGGTATATTATCCGGGGAAAGCGAATCAGAAAATGGATCAGATACTGCGGCGTGTAAACAGTGTTTTAGATAATGAGAGAATTGCCAAAACGATTGAAAGTTTAGAGCAGGATGGTATTAAAACGACAATCTCAAAAGTAGGAATAAGCTGCAGATACAGGATGTCAAGAGCTATATTTGGTGAAGATGAGAATAAATAAAACCAATGATATGGAGGTAAATATTTTATGAAGAACAGTGAATTGGAACAAAGATTAAAAGAATGTAATTATAGATTATCTAAAATGGATGAAAGAATAAAAAGACTGGAAGAAGAGAATGAGCAGTTGAAACAAAATAAAGAAGTGGAAGCTGTAAAGCCGGAAGCTGTAAAACCAGAAGCTGAAAAATTTCCAATGTCGTCAGAAGAAGTAGATAGATTGAATAACAGAATAAAGGCATTAAGTGATGAACTGTATGAGTATATAGGAAATCAGATCAGACAGCAGGCTTCTTATACGGATGAAAATAAAGAGCATTTAGAGAAGAGAATCAAGGGACTTAGTGATGAGTTATATGAATATATTGGAGAGCAGATTCAGAGACAGAAAGAATTTATAATTGAAAAAAGGTAAACAAGTAAAAAGGATTATGGTGCGCAAAGTATGAAGGAAAAGATTGAAACAAAAAAAAGATTAATTCAATTTGATTTATTAAGGATACTTGCAATTTTTTTTATGATGCTATTGCATATAGCTGGTTCTAATTGGGATTGGACGGCTGTAGATTCATTTGAATGGAATACATTTAATGTGTATGACAGTATAGCGAGATGCTGTGTACCTATATTTGTTATGATTTCTGGAATGTTTTTTTTGAATGATGACAGAATTGAGCCTATAGGTTATATTTATAAAAAGAGAATACTGAGACTTGTAACAGCGTATCTTTTTTGGTCTACATTATATTCATTGTATGTAAATTTAATCTTACAAAATGATTCTGGTGTAGAAATAAAAAAACAGATTGCTATAGACATTGTGAATGGACGCTACCATTTATGGTTTGTCCCTATGATGATAGGATTATATATGGTAGTACCTTTTTTGAAAAAAATATGTTCTGATAAAAAAACAGAGGAATATTATATTATTTTGGTGATTGTGTTTACATTTGGATTAAATGTATTAAAATTGATTCCTCAAAGTGATATTTTTGTTTATGGCATATTGGGAAATTTTAATTTGTATATGGTGTTAGGGTACACCGGATATTTTGTGATAGGTCATTATATAAGTTCATACTCTGTAAAACGTAAGACAGAAATTTTATTTTATGTATTAGGGATGATATCGGCTGTGCTAACAATAATAGCAACAGTTGTTATATCTAAAAAAAATGGATATCCAACCCAGACATTTTATGGTTATTTAATGCCAAATGTTTTAGGTATGGCAGTTGCAGTATATGTGTTTTTTGCTAAAAGAGTTTCAAAGTGGAAATTTAGTGAACGGATGAAAACGGTAATTGTTAAAATATCGCAAATTTCATTTGGAATGTATTTGATTCATGATTTCTTTATTATACTGTTTTCTAAATATTTAAACATAACAACGATGTCATTTAATGCAATTATATCTGTACCATTTATTACAGTATGTGTGTTTGTTTTGAGCATGTTTGGGGCTTATTTATTGAGCAAAATACCATATGTAAATAAATATATAATTTAAATTTATTATAATAGAATATTTTAAAAATTTTCTGTGGGGGTTGTGATGGAAAGAAATAAAAGCATAGATTTTTATAGATTTGCCTTTTGTTTACCTGTAATATTATTACATATCAGTGTATCGACTACGTTATATGATGAAAGATTTACATTAGGAGGTAATGCGGTTGAGTTCTTTTTTGTATTATCCGGATTCCTTCTTGGTAGATATATAAAAAAGACTAGTGAAAAAGATATATTTGTTAGTGCGTTAAATAAAACAAAAAGACAAATTATTCACATTTTTCCGTATTATTATTTATGTCTTTTTATGACATTGTTTTATCGAATACATATTAACATTAAATTTGATAGTTATAGTGAACAGGATTGGGTGCAATTTATTAACAATTTTGTTGCAGAATTATTGTGTATTACAGGCGTATCATATAGAACACGACATATTAATGGACCTGATTGGTATGTTTCTGCTTTAATTATAGCATCTTTTTTAGTAACAGTGTTTGTGCTGGCAATGAAACGCTACTTAAAGAAATGGGAATGTGTATATGAAGCGTTAAGCATATTTATTTTTGTGATATATATACAATTGTTTGATTTATCAAGTAGATATGCGAATATAGTTAGAGCTATTGTTAATATAATGATAGGCATAACTTGCTATATCATATATACAAATATAGAAAAAAAATATAAAAATAGAATCCCTATTATTGTATATGATATTATTGATATAATTGCACTGAGCTTTTGCCTCATGTGCCTATTCCCTAATCATATAATTGAAGAAAAGAGAATAATAGCATTAGCAAGTGGGATTTTAATTATAAATCAATTTATAGGTAAATCACATTTTTCGAAATTTTTAGATAATAACATGAGTTTATTTTTGGGAAGAATCAGTTTACCTATTTATTTGGGACATTTACTTGTTATATTAAAGTTTGCAAATGATCCAAGGTATGATATGACTCAATGGAAAGTTCAATCATACCTGACTATAGTTGCAGCGTCTATATTAATAGGTATAATTATAGATTTAATAATTACGTTGGTTTTGTGTGAGCTTAAGAAAAAGCAATGGGATTATCCAATAAGTATAAGAAAAATAGCATTTATAATTAGCATATTATTATTTGTTATTTCTTTTGCTAATGAGAAAGTATTTTTTAAATTTGATAATTTAAGTAAAAGCCAAATATGTGTATATGCAATCTGCAAAATAATACTGATATTATTATATATCTATTTGCCACAAGTTTTAATTACATCGGTTAGGAAAAAAGAATATCATAAATGGTGGAGATTAGGAATACTTATTTTTTCTATTTATGTTGTTTCAATATTATTGGCTTGGCCTGGAAATTGGGTTAATGATGAATTTGGTATACTAGGTATAGTACAAAATTTTGGGATAAAGTATCATCAAAGTTTTTTTACAAGTATATTTTTTATTGTTATGATTATGATATATCCAAGCTGTGGAAGTATCATTTTAGGTCAGGCAGTTGTCTGTACTATAATTAGTGTATATATTATAAAGGTAATATATGAACAATATGGAAGAATTGCATATTGTTTATTGGTTTTATTTTTTTCAGTGCCGACTTTATATTTTATTTTAAGTCCACTAAGAGTATGTATGTATACGTTTACATTTCTTTTATTAGTTGCTATTCTTTTAAAATTAACTAATAAATTTGAAAATATTGATTATAAAATACTTGGTGCGCTAGGAATTGTTACAGCTATTGTTGCTACATGGAGAACTGAAAGTGTATTTTTAATAATTTTAATTCCAGTATTTATATGCATAAATATATGCAAAAAAATCAACACAGTAGCAGTTAGGAAAAAGATGATCATTTTCTTTTTAGTTGTCTCACTGTTACCATTTGGTGTATTTAGAAATATTAATCAATTAGAGAATGAAGCGACTAAAAAAAATGTACTTTTGTGGTCTTTTGTAACAGGACTTAGTGTTATGTTGCAAGATGAAGATTTAAAATCTCCTGATTTGGAGGAAGATATAAGCAATATAGATAAAGTCATGCCGGTGGAAGAGATGAAGAGAAATGCTTCAAGTTATGATTTTTATGCGATATATAATGTGATTGGACCGTTTGAATACACAGACGAAGAATATACAAAATGTGTAAAAAGTATAGTTCGATTAATTGTATGTAATCCGGTTAAATATTTAGAGGCTAAATGGGATTTGTTTACATACTCGAGTGGATGCAGTTCAGAGTTTCATTGGGTTGAGCCGGCTAATTCCACGGAACAGACACAGAACATTATAAAAATGTATGGTATATCAGAAGATATATTAAATATATTTAGAACTTTAAATAATGAATTGAGAAGTGCATATATTTATTTCCTTACCGGCATGTATACTATCGAAGGAACAGAAGTATTGACATATTATTTCTTCTGGAATTTTGGAATACCGATTGTCTTGCTTATGGTCATGTTTGTTGTGTCAATATTAAGAAAAAATTTAACATTATGTTTTGTAAATTTTATGATTTTACTTGACTTTGCATTAGTATATGTAGCAGCTCCAACAACGCATGTTATGTATTTTTTCCCATTTTATATTTTGGGTTATGCGACAGTATTTTATCAAATATGTTACTTTATAAAAAAAGACAAATACAATCATAAAGAAAACTTATAGAGGAGATAATCAAAATGACGTTAGTTCTTGCAATAAGCTTAATATGTATTGCACATATAGTGAGAACACTAAGATGGGAACTTTTCGTAAAAACATATGAAAAACCAAATACGAAAAACTTATTACAGTCCTTGTCAATCGGATATTTTATCAATTCATTTATTCCATTCAAGGCGGGGGATTTAGTCAGAGCCTGGATTTCAGGAAGAAAAATGAAAAATGGGAGAGGGTTTGCACTGGCAACCGTTATTGTAGACCGCTATTTAGACATTTTGGTTGTAGGTATTCTGTTTGCGATTTTTTCAGCTTTTAATTTAGACAGTGCAGATTCGGTCTGGTTTTATATGTTTTTGGCAGTCGGCGTTTTAGCAGTTACTTTACTGGTATACATATTACGTGGGTATGTAAAAAAAATATTGAAAAATATTGCGGGCATTTTCAATGCAAGAATTGAAATACGTTTGTTGAGATTTTTCTGGTCGTTGATCTGGAGTTTTAAAGATATTTTTAAAAAGATATCAAAGACCAAGTTATTATTGGAAACATTAGGAATGTGGATTTTGTACCTTACGTCTTATTATTGTTTTGCTGCATTTTTAAGCCACCAGGGATCTAATATGAACTGGCTGGATGTATTTTACATGCTATTTACAAAGAACAGTATTCATGTTGGAAGTCTCGGAGCAATAACGGTTACGCAGGGAATGTTGAATACGCAGATGATATGGACTGGCATTTATTTATTTGCTCCGATTGTGATATTATTTGTCATTTCCCTGTGTTTGAAGTCTAAAAATGATGGAAGTGTAGATTCGGAAGAATCGTATTTGAATTTGATACCGCAATTGGATGAGGATGAACGACGGAACTTTTTGGAAACCTATTTTTCAAATGAGCGGCGTGAGTATATAGAGAGTTATCTGAAGATCAATCAAAATATATTGATTATTCGTGACTATTCTGCAGGTTCTAATGCGACGACAATGCTTTGTATGAATAATGGAAAAAATTTCTTCCGTAAATATGCATTTGGCGCAGATGGAGATAAGTTATATCAGCAGATTGAGTGGCTGCAGCGTTTTAAGGATATTATACCTTTGCCGGATATTATGCAGTATCAAAAGCAGGATAATTTCTGTTACTACGATATGCCATATGACAGTCAGGCAGTTGGATTGTTTGATTATGCACATTCTATGCCAAAAGAAAATGCATGGAAATTTATAAAAAAAGCGACGGAATGTCTGGAAAATTCTTTATATAAAGTAAATCAAAGACCGGCAGACAAAGCAACAATTGATGAATATATTAAGTCTAAAGTAAATAAAAACCTGGATAAAATTATGAATGCAAAATATTTGAAGCGTCTTATGGAGTATGATGATATCATCATTAATGGACGAAGTTTTCATAATTTGCCATATTATTTACAATATCTGTCAGAAGAACATTTATCTGATATTTTTAAAAATGATACATATTCAGAGATTCATGGTGATCTCACGATTGAGAATATTATCTGTACAAGAAATGCAGATGGAGAGGATGATTTTTATATCATAGATCCGAATACCGGAAATGTGCATGATTCTTCCAATCTTGATTATGGAAAACTGTTGCAGTCGATACATGGTGGTTATGAATTTTTGATGGCAACAAAGAATGTGAGCATTGAAAGAAATCGAATTAATTTTGTATTTACTAAATCAGAGGCATATACATATTTATATGATATGTTGGATAAGTATATGCGGGAACATTTTGCAAAAGAACGCGTAAAGAGTATTTATTATCATGAGATCATACACTGGCTGAGATTAATGCCTTATAAAATTGAAAAAAATGGAAAAAGGGTATTGCTGTTTTATGCCGGAATGCTTATGGTAATGAATGATGTTATCAATAATTTTGAAGAGGAACAATAGATGAAGACACGACTGGCACTATTTGATCTGGATGGAACATTATATGATACGAGAAGAGTCAATTTTCTTTCATATCAAAAAGCATTAGAACAGTTTGGATATACGATGGATTATGAGTATTTTGCAAATCAGTGTAATGGGAGACATTATAAAACATTTCTTCCAGAGATTATGCAGAGTGAGACCCATATGGAAGAAGTGCATGAATTAAAAAAGAAATATTATGGTGATTTCCTTTCAGAAACAGTGGAAAACAAACACTTATTTGAGATTATAAAAGCAATTCGTAACGAGTATTATATTGTTCTGGTTACGACTGCTTCGAGAAAAAACAGTGAGGATATATTAAAATATCATAATCGTCTTGATGAGTTTGATCTTATTATTTCGCAGGAAGATGTAAAAAAGAAAAAACCGGATCCGGAAGGATTTTGTAAGGCCATGGATTATTATAAGATTTCAAAAGATAATACAATTATTTTTGAAGATTCGGATGTTGGAATAGAGGCAGCAGAGAAATCTGGAGCATCAGTTTTTGTAGTCAGGGGCTTTGCTTAACAGGGAAAAAAGAGTATGAGAAAATTATTAAAGCAGGGAATTGCATTTGTTGGAATCAGTGGAATTGGCTGGATCATGGATTTTGTAATATTTAATCTGTTGAATTTAAGGTCATCCTATGTTGCAGTGAATAATATGATCAGTTCACTGGTCGCAGTATGCTTTGTATTTTGTGTATCTACCAGAAAAACATTTGTACAAAAGGATGGCGGAATTCCTCTGAAAGTAAAATTTGTAATTTATATTTTATATCAGATCATATTGATATTATTGGTGTCGCAGCTTTTAGCGATAATTGCAGCAGGGTTGTATCAGACTTTTAGTGGAAGTATCATTGGCAATTTTTCTGCGATGGCTGCTAAGATTATAGTAACTCCAGTAACGATGTGTTTGAACTTTTTGGTAATGAAATTATTGATAGAAAGGATTTAGAGATGAAAGAAAAAATACTGGTTTTTATCCCAATGTATAACTGTGAAAAGCAGATTGTAAGAGTTTTAGATCAGTTGAATGGTGAAATAAAAAAATATATTTCAGAAGCGATAATTGTCAATAACAGGAGTACAGATAATGGAGAGCAGGCTGCTATAGAAAAGATAAAAAAAATGAATGCAGGTTTTCCGATTAAAGTATTAAAAAACAGAGAAAATTATGGATTGGGTGGATCACATAAAGTGGCCTTCAATTATGCGATAGAGAATAATTTTGATTATGTTATCGTACTTCATGGAGATGATCAGGGAAGTATCAGTGATATGATACCGGTATTGGAAAATGGTGCATTTAAAAAGTATGACTGCTGTCTTGGAGGCAGATTTGCAAAGGGTTCAAAACTGGTTGGTTATTCAAAGTTCAGAACATTTGGAAATTTAGTGTTCAATGTGATTTTCTCAATTTCTGTTGGAAAAAGAATATTAGATTTGGGAGCCGGATTAAATCTTTATTCTACCAGAATGTTAAAATCAAAGTATTATGAAAAATTCCCAGATAATTTAACCTTTAACTGTTACATGCTTTTTGCACTTGCTTCATATAAACAAACATACAGATTTGTTCCGATCGTGTGGAGGGAAGAGGATCAGGTGTCAAATGTAAAAATGACAAGACAGGCATGGCAGACTTTAAAGATGGCAGTGAGCTATTTCTTTGGCAGAAAGAAATTTATGTTAAAGGATGCAAGAGAAAAGAAGTTTAAAGAATACAAATCAGATGTTGTTTTTTCTACGGAGGACTGAATATGAAATTAAATGTAATAATGCCTATGGGTGGTGGTGGCACCAGATTTGGAAATCATGGATTTAATGTACCGAAACCTTTAATTGAGATTTATGGGAAACCGTTTTTTTACTGGGCAACACAGTCACTGATCAAAAATATTGAAATCGAAAGCCTTACATTTGTTGTATTAAAAGAGCATATTGAAAAATTTGCGATTGACCAGAGAATTAAAGAATTTTATCCGGATGCCAGAATCAATGTGATTCCGGAAGTATTACCTGGAGCTGTACTGACTTGCAAGGCGGGTGTGACCAATATAGAGAATGATAAACCGATCATTTTTAATGATTGTGACCATTTGTTTTTGTGCAGTTCATTTTATGAATTCTGCAAAAATAACGAATTTGAGACGATTGATGGAGGCTTATTGACTTTCAAATCGCATGATCCAAAGTTCAGTTTTGTTGCATACGATGAAAATGGATATGTGAATCACACAGTTGAAAAACAGGCAATCAGTGAAGATGCGATTTGTGGAGCTTATTATTTTAGAAATAAGCAGATATTTGAAGAAGCTGTGGAGATTTATTTGGAAAATTGTTCCTACAATGAGTTTTTTGTCAGTGGTGTATATAATGTGATGGCAGAACAGGGCAGAAAAATCAAAAGTTTTAATGTGGATCAGCATGTTTCATTTGGCACACCGGATGAGTTCGAAGAGGCTAAGGGGAATGTGACATATAAAAAATTGTTGTAGATAAAATGCATTGAATAACAATAGTGGAGGAAAATAAAGTTGGAAAAGGTAGTAAAATTTATTGATTGTTATATTGAGACGGAAACCTGTAATTTGAAATGCCATTATTGTTATATTGCATTGCGTAATAAATTTAAGAATCATATCATTGAATTGCAACGTTCTCCGAAAGAAATTCAAAGTGCACTGTCAAAAGAACGTATGGGAGGGATTTGTCTTATTAATTTGTGTGCTGGTGGAGAGACTTTATTAGGGGAAACCATTTTGCCAGTAGTAAAAGCATTATTAGAAGAGGGACATTATGTTATGGTGGTCACAAATGGCACTATGACAAAGCGGTTTGACGAAATCATCACATGGGATAAAGCATTGTTAAGCCATCTTTTTATAAAATTTTCATTCCATTATTTAGAGATGATCCGTCTGAACATGATGGATACCTTTATTGGCAATGTTAAGAAAATTGCTCAGTCCGGTTGTTCTTATACCGTAGAAGTAACACCAAATGATGAATTGATTCCGCATATCGATGAAGTAAAAAAGGTATGTGTGGATAATTTTGGAGCACCTTGCCATGTGACAATAGCAAGAGATGACAGAACCGGTGGAATAGAGTTATTATCAGAGCATTCCCTGCCGGAATTTTATGATATCTGGAGCACGTTTGATTCAAAATTGCTGGATTTTAAGTATTCCATATTTAAGAAAAAGAGAACAGAATTTTGCCATGCCGGGATGTGGAGTTATTGGGTAGACTTAAATACAGGTGAATATAAACAATGTTACACGGGAGATACACTGGGAAATATTTATGAAAATTGTGATGAAAAGCTGGTTGAGTGTCCGGTTGGAACAAAATGCGGACTGGCACATTGCTATAATGGGCATGCTTTTCTGACGTTGGGAGATATACCGGGAGTAGATACAGTAACTTATGCAGAGACAAGAAATCGTTTGGAAGGAACAGACAATGAATGGCTGAGACCGGAAATGAAAGCAGCAATGAGTTGTAAACTTTATGAGACAAATTATGATGGAGAAGTTTTTACATCATATAATAAGGAGCGGAAAGTGGCATATCTGGATTATTATCATGTTATAAAAAACAAATATCATATGGAAGATGAGAAGCAGAATGTGTTTATTATTGGTACTCCGGATCATGGAAATATGGGAGATCAGGCAATCTGGTACGCAACACAGAAGTTACTGAAAAATTATTTTCCGGCTGCTAATGTGGTAGATGTGGATATGAGTGATTTTGAAACAGATATAGAAGGAATTGCACATCTGATTCAAAAACAGGATATTCTGATACTGCAGGGAGGTGGTAATTTTGGAAATTATTACATGGATGATGAGATGATTCGCAGATCTGTAATCAGCCAGTTCAGGAATAACAGAATCATCATGTTTCCACAGACGGTATATTTTTCAGAGGATGCGGAGGGAAAAGAAGAATTAGAGCGGAGTGTTTGTATTTATAATAAAAATAAAAATCTGGTTCTCATTGCGCGTGATGCAGAATCTTTTGAGTGTTTGAAAGCAAATTTTACAAACGATATGTACATGCTTCCTGATGTTGTACTTTCTTTAAATGCAATTAATATGGAAAAGGAACGTAAGGGAGTCTTAATTTGTTTACGTAGTGATAAAGAAAGTGTTATGAATCATCAGAATGTTGATGAAATAGAAAGCTTTTTAAAGGATAGGATTTCGGAAATAAGATATACAGATACGCAGATGGATAATTATTGCAAAGAGAATAGAGAATTATTACTAAAGCAGAAGATTAAAGAATTTCAGTCAGCTGAATTAGTGATTACGGATAGATTGCATGGTATGATATTTGCTGCTATAACGGGAACACCTTGTATTGCATTTGATAATTTTAATGCTAAGGTAAAAAAAGTTTATGCATATTTAAAAGATACATGCATTGTGAAATTAGTGCATGATTTTCAAGAATTTACGGAAGCATATGGTGAATTGAAGGTAAATGCGAAGAATAATTATGATGAAAAATCTGTAATACAGCAATTTGTGGATGTGTTAGATCAGATAAAATTGAAGTGTGTAGAAGCTAATGAAACAGATATTTATCAGAAGAGCATGGAGGAAATCTTACGTTACTGGAGTTTAAAAAATTATCAGACAGGTATAAGATGTACTGAGTTAAAGGAGTGGAATGAGAAGCTGCAGAAACAGAACGAGGACAGGATACAGGAATTACAGACATACAAGAACTGGGTCGAAAATTTACAGAAACAAAATGAAGAGAGAATGAAAGATACAGAAGTATACAAGGACTGGGTGAATAATCTGCAGAAACAGAATGAAGAACGGATGAAAGAATTAGAAGTATACAAAGACTGGGTCAATAATCTGCAAAAGCAGATAGAGGATATGAAAAGGTAATAAATATATGAAATTATTGAATTGGAGTTGTCAAAAAATCCACTGTTCGGTCGATGATACGTTATGGATATTTAAGGATCTAACGGAGCATAAAGAGTATGTTTCCATATTTGAGAATCCAATTTTAAATAAAATAAAAGAATTACATTTGAAATTCGGGGCTGTATTTACCTGTTATTGTTTTTTTAATGCTTGGTATAATTTTACACTTGCCGATGCGACAGATCGATTTACAAAAGAATTTGAAAAAAATGCAGACTGGCTTAAATTTGGATTTCATGGATATGGTTTTGATGAATCAGAGACTGACAGGACGTATGAAGCTGCTGATAGCGCTGAATTAATGTTAAAAGACTATAGGCAGGTTACAAAAGAACTGTGCCGTATAACATCTGAAAAAAATTTAGCACAGTATCTAAGATTATCCTCTTTTAAAGGAAATAGAGAGGGAATCAGGCTGTTACACAAAGAGGGGATAAAAGGTTTTTTATGTGCCGAAACAATGGAGAGAGAAAGTTATTATCTTGATGCTGAGGCTAGAACGAAATTATATTCTGATGGAAAATATTATGATAAAAAACTTGGTGTGAAATTTTTGCCTACATGGTTAAGAATGGAAAAAGAAGAATCTATAGAGGAAAAACGAGACTATCTGATAAAGAAAAAGTATCCAATTACAGTATTTACGCACGAATGGGCAATTATGGATGATGAGCAGAAAATATGGTCAAATTTTGAGCAGGTATTTGAGGGTCTGAATCATATTGAAAGAAAAATAAGATTTTTTTAAATACGGATCGAAAAATAAATTATGTTATGTTGAGGGAGAATAGGTTATAATTAGCTATTATAAAGGGTAGTTATATTATTTATGTTGAGGGAGAGTAGCTTATGGGCGGAAAGCTGTTTATACAAGGGAGAAGTGAATGGAAAAGTACGAAGAAGCGGCAGAATCACGCTTTGATGACTGGGAAAAACTGAGCAAAGGAGAAAATAGACGTAAAGCTTGTTCGATTCATTTGGGTGGAATCTATATAGAGTGTTTATTGAAAGGAATGTTATGCAGTCAATGTAGTGTCACAGAAGGCACGAATAAATCACGATGGATTATTAATGGAAATAATCAAAAGAGATCTGGTCATGGATTAAATATAAATATTTATACGAGTTATCTAAGTGATGTGTATGATGATATGTCAGAAGAGATGCTGGAAGCATTAGAGTATTTAGGTTCACCGGAAGGAATTGGTTACATAGATTACCGGTACATATCTGAAGATGAAGTAGATGATCAGATGTTTGAAAAATGGATGGAGAAGTTTATTATTATATTTGGATATTTGGAGCAAAAAAAGCTTGAGATGTAAGAAGGCAGGTAGAGATGGGAAGAATCTGGGAAGACTTAGAACAAATAATTCAAGATAAATATCAGATGAAACAGGATGAATGGGTACAGGTTAGTGTGAGTAAAAGGGGAAAAATTCATGTGACAGTTGTATCTGATTCAAATATAAAAAGAACTGATATAAAAGAGTTGATGGAAAAATGGTTAGAGAAGAAACAAGATAGTTACCAGATAGGTTTTATAAATATTTATTCAACAGAGCAGGCAGAGGAACTCCGTATTGAAAAATTGAGAAAAAGAGATGACTACTTATCATGGTCGGATGCTTTATATGCGGATGGTATTACCGAGGAAAGGAAAACACAAACGCAGGTAATCAGTTTTTACAGAAGCATAAAGAAGTAAAATATAGCGATTTACTAGAAGTGTTAAAACATACTGCGGAAAGAGAATTAAATGATCCGGATGAACAATATCCAGATCGGCTGATAAGTTTCTCGAAGCTAAAACAGGAACTGGAAAGGGTATAGAGAAAAAGAGGACTGTCAAAATAAAAAATTAAGATAGTCCTTTTTTTGAAGGAAAAAAGATGGCAAAAATATCAATTATCATACCAGTATATAATGTTGAAAAGTACTTACAACAGTGTATTGACAGTTTACTGTCGCAAACACTATCAGATATTGAAATTATCTGTATAGATGATGCATCGCAAGATGCGTCCGGAAAGATTTTAAATGATTATGCTGCACGGGATGATCGTATGAAAGTGATCCATGCAGATGAGAACATGGGGACATTGCGTGCAAGAATCAAAGGTATTACAGATGCGGCTGGTCAGTATGTAATGTTTGTAGATAGTGATGATTATCTTGAAGTATCTGCCTGTGAAGAACTTTTAAAACTGCTTACAGAACATCCTGTAGATGTGTTGCATTTTGGTACGGTTTTACACGCAAATGAGAATGTATCGGATGATTTAAAAGACTGGGTTGCCAATTTTCTGAAACCATATGAAGGAGAATTGGAGGGAAATCTGATTGAAAAATGTTTTGTAGATGAAATGTTTGACTTTAATATTACAAATAAGATCTGGAGACGGGAAGTATGTGAAAAGGCATTTGCAAATGTTGAACAGATCAGACTGGTTGCATCCGAGGATCGGTATATTTTTTCCTTCTCATGTACTATGCAAAAAATTATTATGGCATAATAGAAAAATATTATAATTATAATCTGGGCATAGGAGTAACTGGTGGAGATATTTTATCACTGGATCAGTTTGAAAAAAGATGTTCCGGTGCAGAGGCATCTGAGTTAGTAAAGAGATTTCTTGAAAAAACAGGATCAATTGAAAAGTTCCGGAAAGAATCAAAATGTTTTGCGGACAAGATATTGTGGGATTGTGTGGACTGCTGGCATAATAAGCTGGAAAAAAAGGACGAACAGCAGGGATTTGAGATTTTAAGAAAATATTTCAGACCTGATGAGATTACCAGTGCGGTGGCAAGAGTATATTTTGAACAGGGACAGGATATCTATAACAGGGCAAAAATAACGGGGCATAAAAAAATTGCAATTTATTATCGTTATTTAGGATATAACAATATGGATGAAAAGGTTCTGGAGTGTATGCAGTATTTGATACAGCGAGGAAATGATGTCATATTATATACGGATCAGGATCGGAAAGAATTGACAGAGGGGACAGATAAGTATGGAAAGGAGCTCGTGTATCTGCCGGATGCTGTCAGTGCTAACTGGGGAGATTATGAGGCACGGTGCAATGCCTTTTATAAGCAGATGCTGAAAGATAAAATAGAGGTTTTAGTGTATGCTTCGCCTACGTCGCATATATGCTGGCTGGATACATTGCTTTCATCTTTATCGGATATCGTGACTGTTGACATGCAGGATGAAGTATATCTGAATATGTTTGGTGAGATAAGGGAAGAGAATGAAAAGAAAATAGAGGAAAAGACAAGAATTGTAGATGAGAAGACCAAAGTTATAGAGGAAAAAACTATAGATGAAAAAGTAAGAATCATTGATGAGCTGCAGAGAGAGAACAATATGTTAAAGCTGCAGCAGGAAAGTCCGAGGATTATGTGGAAATATTTTTGGAGGAGTTTGAAAAACAAGCTTCTTAGAAGTTGACAATGTATTGATACAGTGTGAGAAATGTTTTAATATATGAGAATGTAGATGATAAAAGTAAGAATTAAAAATTTTATGAAGATATTATATTAGGTAATTGATAAATGGTTTTATCGATTCCTGTGGATAACTCTCCCTTAGGTAAGGAGATAAAAAGGGTCAGTATTCAGAATTATTTCTGAATTGACATAGATCATCAGATTTTGGGCGAATTTTAATAAGCCCAAATAAGTATTATGACAATTGAAAAGTTTTTCAGGCAATTAAAGTTTTTTTAGGAATGAATTTGTCCAAATCAAAATACTCCGAAGGAGCTGGAAAAACGAAGGGGGATATTTAGCATTCATAAATTTTCTCATTCATAGGTGGTTGAAATTGTTGGTGTGGTTATCTATATTTTACCATTTGTGGAGAGAAAATTTATATAAATCAAGCAAGAAAACCCAATAAAACCAAGGACTTGTGGCATTTGTCAAATGCCTAAAGTATTATACGATAAGGAGAAAAGTGATGGAATATTGTGCAATATTGATACCATGTTATAACGAGGAAAAAACAATCCGCAAAGTAGTAAGGGACTGGAAGAAAGAAATTCCTGAAGCAACGATTTATGTTTACGATAATAATTCAACAGATAACACAGCAAAAATTGCAAAAGAAGAAGGAGCGGTCGTAAGACGGGAATATAAGCAGGGAAAAGGAAATGTAATACGTAGGATGTTTCGGGAGATTGATGCACAATGTTACATCATGATAGATGGGGATGATACATACCCTGTTGAATATGGCAGACAGATGATGCAGGAAGTTTTGGAAAAGAAGACTGATATGGTTGTAGGAGACCGGTTATCTTCAACTTATTTTGAGGAAAATAAAAGACCTTTTCATAATTTTGGAAATAGTTTGGTAAGGTTTTCAATTAATCATTTGTTTAAAAGTGACATCAGAGATATCATGACAGGATACAGGGCTTTCAGTTTTCAGTTTGTAAAGACGTTTCCGGTATTGTCAAAAGGTTTTGAAATTGAAACAGAAATGAGTATTCATGCAGTTGATAAAAATATGCAGATTAGTAATATTATTATTGAATACAGGGACAGACCGGAGGGAAGTGAATCCAAACTCAATACGTACAGTGATGGGTTTAAAGTGTTAAAGACGATTGGACGTTTATATAAAAATTATAAACCTATGAATTTCTTTGGAATTTTATCATTGCTTTTAATTATTATAGCAGCAATTTTATTTGTACCAATTTTTGTTACATATGTTCAGACAGGACTTGTACCAAGATTTCCTACGCTAATAGCATCCGGTTTTATTGTCTTGGCTGCATTACAGAGTTTTTTCTCTGGAATGATATTGGATACTTTTGCACAGAAAAACAGACAGGAATTTGAATCGGAACTTAATACAATGGAAATGAATTATAAAGATTTATTGAAAAAAGAGTAGACTTATATAGTCATGGAATAGATATGCAAGCAGTTTCTTTACGGTTAAATAAAACGGATTTAGTTTTATCAGTGCGGAAGGAATCTGTTTTTGACTGAGGAGGGTATAGATTGAGTATAAAAGATAAAACAGTAGAACGTGGAGTGTTAATCAGTAAAATTGCTGTAATAGTGTTTGCAATGGTATGTGGGAGATACTTTATAGAATATATGCGATTGCCTAAGGCAGGGATTGTTTGGGCATGTGCTTTCATTATTATGTATTATTTGTTTTCAGGGTGGAGATTAGAAAAACAACAGATTCCATATATGATTTTTTCGGGTATATTAAGTATTGCTGTCATTTTAGGATATCATATGGAATTACATGGTTCAATGTATACGGGTTTAATGACTGAGAATTATATGACAAGTTTGACAGTAAATGATGTAATAGCTTTTTTATTATTAACAATAACAATAACAGCGTTATTGGAAAAAATTATTACACGATTTACACGAAAAGTAGAAAGTATTGAAATAAAATGTACATATGGTATTAGTAATAAAAAGGCATGGTTAGGAGCAGCACTGATAATTTTTATATTATGGATACCTTATTTAGTGATATACTATCCAGGATTTATATTTGGAGATTCACTGGGATCAATTGCACAGGCACTTGGTGTAGCCAAATTATATAATCATCATCCGATTTTTTATACTTTATTTTTGAAAATGTGCTTATCACTAGGAATTTTTATAAAGGATATTACATTTGGTTGTGCGGTGTATACGATTGTACAGATGATTTATATAGCATTGTGCCTTGGATATCAGATATGTTGGATTAGAAATAAAGGTATTGGTATAAAAATATGTATAATTTTAACTGTATTTTTTGGTTGTATTCCTTTTTTTGCACAGAATAGTATTGCTATGTGGAAAGATCCAATATTTTCATCAACGTTGGCCGTATGGTCTCTTGTACTAGCAGATTTTGCATTATCTAAAGGGAAAATTATATCAGATAATAGATTTTTCTTGGTAAAGAGTAATTTATTGTTAGTGGTATTATGTTTTTCAAGAAATAATGGATTTTATATCGGATTGTTTTGCGAATTAGTGATAATTTTGATATGGATATTGAATCGGAGAAAAAAAATAATAACAGGTTTGAAAAAACTTATGGTAAGTACGGGTTGTATTTTATTGATTATAAGCATTGTTATAGGACCGGTATACACAAAATTAGATTTAAATGGAGAGCCGGTAGAGAGCCTGGGTATATTTTTAAATCAAATGGCGAGTGTTGTTGCATATGATGGAGATATGACAGAGGAAGATAGAGAATACATGAATGGTTTATTACCATTGGAAAATTATAAAGATACATATCGACCTTGTGTAGTAGATCTTTTAAAATGGGATCAGAATTTTAGTCAGAAGTATTTAAATGAGCATTTAAACGGATTTATGAAAACATATATTTCAATGTTTATAAGAAATCCATATGCATATATAGAAGCATGGGCGCTTAACACATATGGATATTGGGCATTAAACCGTTGGGAATTAAATACAGATGCTAATAATATATATAAAGGAAATTTGGGAGATATTGAAAATGGAGAAAATTATGGTATAGTTCCTCACAGTTTATTAGAAATTCAAAAAGTGGATTTAAAAAGCATTTTTGAAATAGGAGACGCACCTGTGGCACTTGCTATACTAACATGGTTTGTATTTTTAATAGTATTATTAATTATAAAAAAGCAAAAATGGGGACTGGGATTGGCAATTGCACCGACATTGGGGCTTGCCATAACACTTTTTGTTGCAACACCATATGCTTATTGGCAGAGATATGGATTGGCACAGTACTACTTAGTTCCATTTTATATATTTATAGTTGTATATTTACTAAAAGAGAAAAAGGAATGAAGGTACATAGGAAAGTAAGATTATATGAAAAAAAATTAATATTATTGATTTTTAGTTTGTTTGTATTATTGATTTGCTCTGAAAGTTATTTTTATATAATGAGTAAAAAGTATCCCGAAATAAAAATAAGTCAAGAACAGTTCTATGGAAAACAAAATGAAAATTTAAAAGACTTTAAGGTGGAAGATGGAAAAATAATTTCATTGTCTGGTGACCCATGGGTTACATGGTAAGCGCCCAATAATCGGGCGGATTGTTTAATTCTTCTATATTCTCCATAATTATTGATAGTAAAGCGAGCGTTTTACTCTAATAATTATGGGAGGTATCTATCAATGAGTCGTAACTCAAAAACTTCAGCTGCCCAGCAGCTTAAATTTGTAATGGAATGCCGCAAAAGCGGCAAAACCGATGCACAGTGGTGCATCGAAAACGGAATTCGTCCAGCTACGTTTTACAACTGGGTATCCAGACTCCGCACCCTCCCGTCATATTCCAGAATCTAATTGGAATGAATTAGAACTTCCAGTGCAACATCAGGATGTCGTATTACTGGATGTGGGACGGGAGTGAAATTTTTTCTGTAAATTTAGATCTTCTATGATAATTGATGCGGCTTGACAGCGGTTTCTGCTATTAAGCCGTTGTTTATTTGTAAGTACGTAATCATCCGTATCTGTCAGCAACTATATTTTTCTGATACACTCTTTTCATAACAAAGAAAGGAAACTGTATCATTATGAAAACAGATGAAAAAATCACGTTGTGGTCTGAAAGAATCCATGAATTTCAATTCAGTGGGCAGACTTGCAAAACATGGTGTCAGGAACATCACGTTCCAGTCTCTACAATGAATTATTGGATGCGCAAGCTGAAAAAATTGGACGAACAATCAGATACAGATATGATTTTTGCAAAAATGCCAACGGAAAAAGAGATTTCAAAGAATGAGACTTTGAATATCAGCCCGTCTCCAGTCCGCATTTTTATCACAAACGCTATTCGGATTGAAGTGATGCCTGAATGCCCGCCGGAATTTTTTCGTGTTCTGATCCAGGGGCTGAAAGATCATGCTTGATCTGGCAGGTGGCACAACCGTTTACCTTGCATGTGGAGCTACCGATCTGAGAAAAAGCTATCACGGACTGGCTGCAATTATCAAGCTAAAATTCAAACTTGATCCCTATTCGCGCTGCATGTTTGCGTTCTGCAACCGCAGGCGGACTTCTATTAAGATTCTGCAATGGGACGGATCCGGTTTCTGGATTCTGATGAAGAGGCTTGACAAAGATTCCTTTCACTGGCCGGATACTCCGGATGAATTACAGAAAGTGACCCTGAAAGAAATGCATTGGCTGTGTGATGGCCTTTCACTTACTCCGAAGGGAGCTTTTGAAGAAAGACATCCAAAGATTGTTGTATAAAGAACGGATTTGTCAATTCGCAAAAAGCACGAAATACTTGTGGATATCGGTATATATTCCTACACAGTAAAACGTTGATTTTTCTCGAACAGCTGGACTTTCTATGCTATACTGGAATTATCATATAAGAGTTTGGAGATTGCCGGATGGATCCGTTTTTTACAGAGGAACAGCTGAATAACATGAGCCGTGAAAACATGATGGAAGTTATGAGAATCATGCAGAATCAGGTTCAAAAAAAAGAGACCGAGGTACAGCTTCTGAAAGACAAGCAGAAAGAACTGGAATTTATGAACGCAATGCTTTCAGACCGTCTTGCGCTTGCACAAAGAAGACGTTTCGGTTCTTCCAGTGAAAAATACGCAGATGGATATGAACAGATGGATCTGTTTAATGAGGCTGAAGTCAATGCAGATATGGATACTGCTGAGATTGAAGAGGAAATCGTGATTCCATCGCACAAACGGAAAAAACGCACCGGCAAAAAAGAAGAAGATCTCTCTAATTTCGAAGTAACAGAAACAATCGAATATAAACTGACCGGCGAAGACCGCTATTGTCCGGACTGTGGAACAAAGTATAAAGTCGTCACAAAAGAAGTCGTAAAACGACTGAAATTCATCCCCTCCACCTTTGAAGTGGTTGAAGAAGTAACCTATGTATACAGTTGTCCAAAATGTGGTGCTATGATCCGGCCGGAAAAAGAGTTTCCGCTGATCAAGGGAAGCATTGCTACACCTTCGCTGGTTGCCGGAATCATGAATGCAAAGTATGTCAATGGCATGCCGCTGGCAAGACAGGAACGGGAATTCGCAAGGTATGACTTAAATCTTTCAACAAAAACAATGGCAAACTGGATCATCAGCTGTGCAGACCGGTATCTGGGACTGCTTTATGGGCAGATGAAGGAAGAATTCCTAAAGAGCAGATACATCCATTGCGATGAAACCAGGATCCAGGTGATTGATGAACCAGATCAGAAAGGATCATCTCAAAACTGGATGTGGGTATATCTGACAGATCATTACAGTGAAGCCCCACAGATGGTTCTCTTTGATTATGAGAGAACGCGTGCCGGATATCACCCGGTAAACTTCCTTGGAGATACATTTCATGGATATCTGACGTGTGATGGATACCAGGCGTATCATGGACTGAACGATTCCATCACCGTAACCGGATGCTTTACCCATGCGAGACGCCGTTTTGATGCTGCACTCACGGCATTAAAAAAGGATTTCACAAAGGAGCAGCTGAAAGAAACAGTTGCATATCAGGCAATGACGAGGATCGGAATCCTGTATAAAGTAGAGGAAATGATCAAAGATAAGACACCGGAAGAACGGTATCAGGAACGTCAGAAACAGTCACGTCCAGTGGTGGATGCCCTGTTTGAATGGCTGCATTCGATGGAAGATTCTGTAGACAGATCTTCCCTTATTGGTGATGCCATTTTATATACGCTGAATCAGGAAAACTATCTTCGCAGGTACTTGGATGATGGGCATCTGAGCATTGATAATAATAGTGCGGAGCGTGCAATCAAAAATTTTGCAGTAGGCCGCCGGAATTGGCTGTTTGCCAAGAGTATCCGTGGTGCAGATGCCAGTGCTGTTGTTTATAGTATCGCAGAAACAGCCCTGCTGAATGGTCTGAAGCCGTATGTATATCTTTCCTATGTATTAGAAGAGCTTCGTAAAATGGGACCTTTTCCAAAGCCGGATGATCTAAATCGGCTTTTGCCATGGTCAAATGAATTACCGGAAGGATTTCGAACCAAAAAGAAGAAATAAAATGTGCCGCCCGATGGGCGGCATGTTTTAAATAATCAAGGTACAGATGATTACGTACTTACGATCTTGTTCCAGTTAATGAATGATTACAAAGCAGGTTTGTCAATAAATGACAGACCTGTTTTTTGATTTTGGTCAAAATTGGCTGCCGTATAAACAAGTTCTTAAAATTTAAGAAAATCAAATGACAAACTTCTGATAATGTGCTACAATTGCCTCAAAGCATTATATTCTAATTATCTATCAGGCGTAAGCTATTCAAAAATCAGTTCAACACGACGCTGCAGACGGTCATCCAAGAACGTTTTGCAGGTCGCATACAGAATTTTCAATGCTTTTAATCACTATAAAAAGCAGGGAGAATTCGAACAGACAATATTCTCCCAAATACACAAAGGAGGAGAATATTATCGAAGGGAAAGAGAAAACTGTGTCACCGGACACAGTGCTGAAAAATTATTGGAATGGAAACGAGGAATTTGCAGATCTTTTTAATGCAGTATTATTTGGTGGCAGTCAGGTCATCAAACCATATGAGCTTGAAAATGAAGATACGGAAGCGTCTGTTTTGCTGGAACATCGGGATCATACGCAAAGTATTAAGGCAGTCAGGGATAATATCAAGATACAAAAAAAGTCGACGGTGTATGGAGTACAGTTTGTGTTGTTAGGTTTGGAGTCACAGGAGCATATCCATTATGCTATGCCGCTGCGAGTCATGGGATACGATTATGCCACCTATAAAAAACAGTATGACAGTTTGACAAGACAATATAAAGAGCATAAAACTGACATGGATGAACATGAATTTTTATCCAGAATGAAAAAGACAGACCGGCTGACACCGGTCATTTCGGTTGTGATATATTATGGTGAAAAGGTCTGGGATGCAGCAACGTCGTTATACGGTATTTTAAACATTCCCACGGAGATGGCGTCGTATGTCAATGATTATCGTATGCTTCTGGTCGAAGCCAGACAAAACGATCTGTATTTTCATAATGGAAACAACCGGGATTTATTTAACCTGTTTAAAATTCTGTTGGATCAAAATAATTCAATAAGAGATAAAAAAGAAAAAGCAATTGAATACACAAAGGAGCATGAAGTCAGCAATACGATACTTAAAACAGTGGCTGGAGCAGCCAACTGTAAGATTGATTTTGATGCATTGAAGCAGGAGGGAGGAAACAGTATGTGGAGTGTGTTTGAAGAAACAGCAAAAGAGGGTGAAGCACGTGGAATTATAGATACCTGCAGTGACCTTGGGTTGCCGGATGATGATATTTTAAATAGATTGCAGGTAAAACTGGATATTTCGCTGCAGGCGGCGCAGGAGTATCTTAGGATGTTTGGGAAGAAGACCGTATAAATGAAATAGAAGGAGTTGTAAGGAGGCGAAGTTCGCCTCCTTATTTTTGTGATAATAGATTATTCATGGAACTTGTATTCGATTTTGTAGTTAAAATGTAACTTGTAGATAAAAAGGTTTAGGAGTATAATATGTTTAACTACAATTACAGATGAAATAATGAGATTCAGTAGGCGAAGGGTAATAAGATGGAAGATCGTAAGAACAATCAAATTATAAAAGAAATGTATCATGGAGAAGAAAATCGTGATGCAAGCAGCAAAATCAGAGGTTTTTTGTTTCAGGATTTAGTTGCGATTAGTAAGTTGCTGGATGAAAAAACGGTATATGTTATACCCGAGTATATCGAGGATGTCTTTGTGTATACAGAGGATAAAACAGCATATGTTATTCAGGCAAAGTATTATCCGAAAGGGGACATTAAGGGGAAACATAAAGATATTATTCGTGATTTGTATTATCAGTATTTAAGGTTGGAAGTCAAAAAATATACAGAGAAAGTGATTCCTGTCTTGGCAGTATATAGTTTAAATAATATAACAAAACCGGCATTGTCAATTCTACAAGGAGAGGATTATATAAATGTAAATAGAGAAGAAAAGCCGGCGGACATAGAGAATCCTGAGAAATGGTTAGAGGATAATGTGTATTCCCCAAAAAAGAATGATGCAGCGACAAAACTATTTGAAAAATTTGCTTATAATGAATCAATGCGTAAATTTTTGGAGGCATATAAAATTGATCCAGAATATAAAGAGATAGAACAGTATCGAAAAGATATAGGTGATCAGTTAAGTACAATTCAGATTGATGGATGTGTAATTGAAGGAGAAAAAAGAAAGCTGATTTTGTTGGGATTGGCAATCCAGTATATTCAAAAAAGATACGATGAATCTATGGAGGGAGAGGAAAATTTTGAAAAAAGAAAGTGTAAGCGAACAGAATTTATTGAATATCTGAGACAAAAGATGTGTACGGAAACAGAAGAAACAATAGGAGCTTATTTACGTTTAATAGTCATTGAGTGTTGGGAACAAATTCAAAATGGAAGTGATCTTGTAGATGAAAAAGTGAGTGATATGTTGGAGTGCATCAGAGATTATACAGCACAGTGGTTATTTGAACTTGGGAGTAATGTACAGGGACAAAGGCAACTGTTGAATACTGTGAGCTCGCAAAATCAAAGTAAGCTTGAAAATTTTTGTGAAATGCCTATAACAAGGCGTCGCGAGATAATATGTGAGCATTATGATAGTATAAATGATTTTTTGAAATATTTATGGAAAATAATGATAGATATAAATTTTGAGATATTAAGTCAAGAAATAGAGACTACGGATGAACAAAGAAAAAGATTAATGCCTCAAACCTATATAAATAGTTATGAAAAGAATTATATCAGTTTAAAATTCCCAGGGGATAATGTTGTAGATGGAGTTATATTAGCTAATATATTAGGCGGTTCAACTAAAACTAAAATGACTGCTATATTTGGTCGTATGAAAGAATTTCAACCTCAAAAGTGGTATATGGAAGCCGGATATAGAGGTAAATATTTATATACGATGAATATATCAGATATAAAAAATTTAGATAAAGAAGGATATGAAGTTACCGCAACTGATCCAAATAAATTTGAAATCGAGTGTATGGAATGTATTGATGTTGACATGGATGGGTGGAATAAAATCGAAAAATGTAACGAGTGTATTTTTGATCATAAGTGTGTAAAGCTAAAGGAGAAAAAAGAATGAATTGGCAGTCTTGTTTTGAAAAGTATAAATATAAATCGTTGATATCAGAAGATAAAAATGAAAATGAAAAGATATTAATGGAAATGTTTTATGAAGATGGTAAGAAACCAGATGAATTACAACAGGTGTATTTAAGCGAAAAGGAAGATGAATTATTTATAATACTACAGATGGAACCAGATATGGATGCAAAAAAGTTATCCGATAAATGGGATGCTAAAATATTAGCTTTTATTAATTTTGGTGAAGATTACGGAACCGATCATGCATGGATAGAAAAAATAAAATATAACATCACACAAATCATATTACACAGAGAAAAACTACAAAATAAGGATTTGGAAAAATCAGTTGATATTTCCAGAAAAATATTTTTAAAGTGTGATGAAAATGGTGAATTAGAAGAAAATGAGAAGGTTCGGTTACCTTTTTTATATGATGAGTTTGAGACAATGGAAATTAAATTGGACCAGGATGATGAGTTAATGAAAATATTGCCGGATAAAAAAACGCTATCTTTTTTATATGAAAAGCGTAAAAAGATCGATGGACGCAGTGTGAAAACGAAAGAGGAGCGGCTAAGTTATACAGACGAAGAATTAGAACTTGTGAAAGGATGGATGATGTCAGAATGAATATTAAAAAAATAAAAATTATCAATTTTCGTGGGTTCAGCGAAGAAAAAATATTTGAGTTTGAAGGAAAACCATTTGTTATGCTGACAGCTCCAAATGGTAAGGGCAAAACATCAGTTATTGATGCGATTGAGTGGTGCATGACAGGTGATATAAAAAGACTGCATGAAGGATACAATGACCGCAATACAAATGTAACAGAGAGAAAACAGAACGCAGGAGCAATTTTAAAAAATAAGAATTATCCTGATGAAAAAACAATAGTAGAAATGCTGATTACTGCGGAAAATGAAGAGTATACCATTCATCGTGAGCAGGACAAGGATACGTTAGATGATACAGGCGAAATAAAGATAAATGATTTTACAGGGGAGCAGGCGGAAGAAGAACTGAGAAAATTGATAGATGTTAAGAATTTTTATAAGTATCATTTCTGTGATATGCAGAAAACATATCGTTTTTTAAGTAAGACCAGAGGAAATATAGATGCTGAGTTTTCGGATTTTGCTTCAGACTATACAGACGTGCAGAATGTGGTAGATAATCTTAATATATTTGAACAGGATCTTGGTTTCCGTATTGAAGAAAAAGAAGGCGAGAAACAAAGAACGGAAGAATCGGTTCAAAGACTGAGAGACAAACTGAAAGACTTCGAAAATGTTCCAGAGATCCTGCCATACGAAAAGGAAAAATTATTTGAAAATGAAAATACGGATATTGTAAAAATGACAACAGAGCAGCTGCAGGAACGACTAAGAAATTTGTATGCATGCGGATATCAAAGAGGAGTGCATTTGCTTGAGTGGAAAATTGCAGGGATGAATGCAGAAAAGCAAAAAAATGAACTTGAGAAATTAAAAAGTGAATTTACGATACATGAAAAAGAAATCAGACAGGCTGCAGAGAAGAAAGTATATCAGGATGACGTTTTAAAAAAAGCCGAAGCTGATTTCGAAAAATACCAGAAGAAAGAATTAACAGTGGTGAATTTAGAAGGAAATCGCCAGATGTTATTTCAGATAGAGAATAAAAAATTTAATAAAGAGTTTTGGGAGGAAACAGAAGAAAACTTAAAAGAATTAAAGAAAACGAAAGAGAAAATAAATAATGAGATTCAGATCCTGAGCAGGGGAGATGAAATATTAGACATTCTTACAACGCTTACCACAAAAAAAGTTGGATTGATCAATTATCGTTTGAAAATGAAACAGAAAAATCCGGAAGAAATTGTGTTGTGTCCAGTATGTGGGTCTGAAAAATTTGATCAAATTGCAGAAGATGATATTACAAAACAGGCACAGAGCTATCAGATAGAACATAGAGATTTAATTGAAACAAAAAAGAAAGAGTTAGATGGTATAAAAAAACAGGAAAATGATATTTTGGAAAAACGATTGAAAACAGCAAATATGGCACTGGAAGAAGCAAGAGATAAGGCTAAGAAAGAGCTTGATTTGGTGACAAATCTGTATAATGCTTCAAAAGAATATTTCACGGTTTTAGATAAGCTGCAGAAGGAAGATGCTGAAAAATTTGCATTGGAAAATATGTTATTACAAGAAAATATTGTTGCTGCTATTGCATTTGATGAAAGTAAAATTTTAAGCTCTGACGAAAAAATTGCAATAGAGACAGAAATCAACCGGATATCTGTGATGGTAAATGAAACGATTCAGGGAATGACTGATGAAAGCCGGTTGAATAGTTTTAAAACAAAATCTGTATATGCGCCAGATGGAATTACATATAATGAGGAACTTTTGAATAAAAAAATCAGTTCTGTAAAAAGTTTCCTTGATAATATGGAATATACGAAAAACAGTAATGATCAGAAAGCTTTGGATGAAAAGAAGAAGGCAATTCAAGAAGAAATTGATAATTATAAAGACCTTCAGAAAAATGTTAAAAAACGTAGACAAAATATCGTTGAACAAATGGATAAGATGAAGCAGGAAGAATTTGAGCAGGTTGGAACCTATTTATACAAATTATTTTGTAAACTCTCACGAGATGTACAGATTGAAAAGATTCAGATGCAGAGAGAAAAGGGCGAAAAAATGGCTATACTTGATGAAAGTAATAAACCGTTGATCAACATGTTTAGTGATGGACAACTGAGTGTGTTTATGCTCTCATATTTTTTCGGAAATATTTTCAGATTGCAGGGGAGTGAGAAATTTCCAGTTTATTTTATTGATGATATTACAAGTTGTATGGATGATATCAATATGCTTGCTTTCTTAGATCTTATTAAATATCAGCTGATGAGATCTGATAGACCAATGCATCAGATTTTTTTTGTAACATGTAATGAAAAAATCCAGAATTTGATTGAATATAAAATGGAAAATTGTGGGATAGTATATAAAAGAATTGGAATAGAGGAGTTTGCCGGATAAACATAATTCCTTCCACAGCCCTCTTGACAACCCACCCGCCTCAAGCGTATACTTAGCAAAGTAATCTAAAATCCAAAAGAAAGAGAGGTAAAAGTAATGATTAGATTAACGAATGTTACAATGAACGAACTGCATAATCATCATACAATTACCTCGGTTAATTCTGTTACGCTGGCATAAATTCATGCAAAAGTAAATAGAATGTTTTTTGACATACTTCCCGTGGTGAGATATGACACTGCGGGATTTTTTTGTGCTAAGGGGGCTGCTTGTGAAGCGTGCAGGCGGCTGTCAGAGTGGTGCGTCACGGTACAAAAATATGTCAGAGACCGGGGAATGTAAGAGGGGAAAGTAAGGAGGAATCACAAGAATTTATGAAAAAGTTACATACATATATCGGACATTACTGGTATGGGTATTTGTTCGCAATATGTTCCATGATTATAGCGACCGGACTGGATATGGTTTACCCTCAGATCACACAGAGGATCGTGGATGAAGTTATTACCGGCGGAAAAATGGAACTGCTCACTGGTCTTTTGGTGGGAATCGTTGCAGTCGGAGTCGGACGATGCATCTTTGGATACTGCAAAGAATTTTCATTTGATGTCTTAAGTTCAAAGATCGGTGCACAGATCCGTAAGGATCTGTTCCGGCACATTCAGACGTTGTCGATGAATTATTTTGATAATACGAATACCGGAGAGCTGATGGCGAGAGTCAAGGATGATGTCGACAAGATCTGGAATGCGATGGGATATGTCGGCATGTTGACGATCGAGGTCGTCATCCATGTGAGCATGGTGCTCTACTGTATGTTCCATCTGAACTGGAAACTGGCGCTGATACCGCTTGTGACGATGATCTCCTGCGGCGCGATCGCGATCATCATGGAGCGGAAACTGGATAAAATTTACGAGGATATCAGTGAGGAAAATGCGGTGCTGACCACGGTTGCGGAGGAAAATCTTGCAGGTGTGCGTACCGTAAAGGCATTTGCCAGGGAAAAATTTGAGATTGAAAAATTTTTGTCACATAACAAACGTTACTATGACTTGAATATAAGCCAGTCAAAGGTGCTGGTAAAATATTATCCGTATTTCCAGTTCGTGGGAAAAGCGTTGCCGGTTGCAATGACGATCCTGGGCGGTATTTCCGTGATGCATGGAAATATGACACTTGGGGCACTTGTTGCATTTGTAGAGTACAGCAGGAACTGCACCTGGCCGATGGAAATGTTAGGCTGGCTGACCAATGATCTGTCCTCTGCCGTTGCTTCTTACAAGAAGATCAAAAAGATTTACGGGGAGACAGCCATGATCAAAGACGGAGAGCAGCCTGTCGTATTAAAACCGGTCAAAGGGGATATTTCTTTCGAACATGTTTCATTTTCCATCGAAGGAAGAGATATTCTTTCCGATATCAATTTTATAGTTCCAGCAGGAGAAACGATCGGGATCATGGGTGCTACCGGTTCCGGAAAATCATCGATCGTCAACCTGTTGCAGCGTTTTTATGATGTGACAGACGGCGCAGTTAAAGTGGATGGTACGGATGTGCGGAAACTTTCGTTAAAACAGCTTCGCAGCAGTATTTCGGTTGTACTGCAGGATGTATTTTTATTTTCGGATACAATCGAGGAAAATATTAAGATGGGGCAGCGCAAGGTGATGCAGGTTGATGAGATACGTAAGGCGGCAGACTGTGCACAGGCAAAAGATTTCATTGAAAAAATGGATGAACAGTATGCAACGGTCATCGGTGAGCGTGGTGTCGGGCTTTCCGGCGGACAAAAGCAGCGTATCAGTATTGCGCGTGCGATCGCAAAACATGCGCCAATCCTGATTTTAGACGATTCTACGTCTGCGCTGGATATGGAGACGGAGCATGAGATCCAGAAAACATTAAATGAATTAAAAGATACAACGAAAATGATCATTGCGCACCGTATTTCTGCGGTCTGTCATGCAGATGAGATCATCTATCTGAAAGACGGAGAGATTGCGGAGCGCGGAACGCATCAGGAACTGCTTGCAAAGCGCGGTCTTTATTATGAGACTTACATGGCACAGTACGGCACGTTCTTAGGAGGGGAGGCGATGTAATGGCAGTCAATTCATATCGTGAAGATGAATTTATGGAAAATACCGACAAGAAAAAGATTATGCGGCGGCTGTTTTCCTATCTGCTTGCATATAAAGGCACGATTATTGCCGTGTTATTCTGTATGGGGGTTACGGTGGCGATTTCACTGGTAAACCCGCTCTTGATCGAGGAAGCGATCGATCACTATATTGCGCAGTCCGATCTGCATGGGCTGATTGGACTTGGAATTTTTGCACTCGTGTTAAACCTGATCTTTATTGTGATGGTAAAACTCCGGATGTATGCGATGGCGGTGATTTCCAACAAGATTTTACTGAAAATCCGTCAGGATCTGTATGAGCACATTCAGACGCTGTCATTTTCATTTTTTGACAGCAGACCGACCGGAAAAATCCTTGCGCGTATCATCGGGGATGTCAATTCTTTAAAAGATGTGCTGGTCAATGTGGTCACGACGATGGTGCCGGAATTTGTGACGGTAGTCGGGGTTGTCGTGATCATGCTGGTAAAAGACTGGCGGCTTGCGCTTGCATCACTCTCTACGATCCCGCTTATGATTGCGGGAATCTGGTTTGTACAGACGGCATCCCACAAACGCTGGCAGATTTTCCGGAAAAAGGCATCAAACTTAAATGCTTATGTGCATGAGGATATTGCCGGAATGAATGTGGTTCAGAGTTTTGCGGCAGAAGATGAGACACAGGAGATTTTTGAAGGACTGACGGACGAACATCAGAGATCATTTGTGGATGCGGTAACTTACGCTGACATGTTTGGCCCGGTCATTGATTTCTGCTGGGGATTTGGTGCGATGATGCTTTATCTGGTCGGCATCCGTTTTCTGGGATTTGAAAAAGTATCGGTCGGACTTCTGGTTGCATTCGGAACTTATATCAATATGTTCTGGAACCCGATCATGAACTTGAGCAATTTTTATAACAATCTTGTCACAAATCTTACGGCGGCAGAGCGTATTTTTGATATCTTAGATACCGACGCTGACATTGTGGACGCAAAGGATGTGACGGAACTGCCGGATATAGAGGGAAGTGTTGAATTTTCACATGTAAGTTTTACTTATGATAAGGGAACACCGGCGGAGACAAAGGTACTTTCCGATGTCAGTTTTTCTGTAAAACCGGGTGAGACGATCGCACTGGTAGGACCGACCGGAGCAGGAAAAACAACGATCGTTAATCTGATCAGCCGTTTTTATGACATTGAAGACGGCAAAATTTTAGTGGATGGTTACGATCTGACAAAGGTTTCCATTGAGAGCTTAAGGCGTCAGATGGGTGTTATGACGCAGGATAATTTTATCTTTCATGGAACAGTCCGTGACAACATTTTATATGGAAAATTAGATGCGACAGATGAAGAAATGATTGCGGCTGCAAAGGCAGTCAATGCGCATGATTTCATTATGAAAATGGAAAAAGGTTATGACACGGAATTAAAAGAACATGGGGCAGGACTTTCCATCGGACAAAGACAGCTCATCGCATTTGCGAGAACGATGATTTCCATGCCGAAAATCCTCATTTTAGATGAGGCAACATCCAGCATTGATACACATACAGAACTTTTAGTGCAGCAGGGAATCGAGGCGCTGCTTTCCGGCAGAACCAGTTTTGTGATCGCACACAGACTCTCCACGATTCAGAATGCGAACCGCATTTTTGTGATCGACCAGGGAGGTATTTTAGAACAGGGAAGTCCGGCAGAGCTGATGGAGAAAAAGGGCGCTTATTATAAACTTTATATGGCGCAGTTTGCAGGTCTGCAGGAGTAAAAAAATATTTGCTGCTCACACAGTACGTGTGAACGGTAGCAAAAACGAAACAGAAAATTTCTACAGGAGGATGCGATGTTTTTAACCACACTTTGTTATATCGAAAAAGATGACTGTTATCTGATGCTGCACCGGGTAAAAAAGGAAAACGACCTAAACCATGACAAGTGGATCGGTGTCGGCGGCAAGTTTGAAGCGGGGGAAATGCCAGAAGAATGTATGCTGCGGGAGGTAAAGGAAGAGACAGGTCTCACCCTGACATCTTACCGCCCGCGTGGCGTCATTACCTTTATTTCCAATGAGTGGGGCACTGAATATATGCACTTATTTACGGCAGACCAGTTTACCGGGGAGATGACTGACTGCGACGAGGGAGAACTTGTCTGGGTTTCGAAAAAGAAGATCAAAGACCTGAAACTGTGGGAAGGTGACAAAATATTCTTGCGGCTTTTGGATGAGTGTGAGGAATATTTTTCGCTGAAACTGGTATACGAAGGCGATACGCTGGTCGATAAAAAACTCATCATTGCCGGAAAAATTCAAAAATAACTGGAATTTTCCCACACAGTGTGTTATAATCCTAAAATGACTGTGATAGTCGTAGTACGCCCTTTTTTCCGAAAGACAGGCGAAACCCTTGAAAAACGGGGGTGCTCGACAGGAACATAGATTGAAATGAACGGAAAAAAGTACATCAAGTATTCATATAAAGTTTGAAGGAGGAAATGAGTAATAATGAGTGTACAGGTGGAAAATTTAGAAAAGAACATGGCAAAACTCACAATTGAAGTTGCAGCAGAGAAGGTAGAGGATGCGATCCAGGCTGCATATATGAAAGAGAAAGGAAAGATCAGCATTCCTGGTTTCCGTAAAGGTAAAGTGCCGAGAAAGATGATCGAGAAAATGTACGGAGCAGGCGTATTCTATGAGGAGGCTGCTAATACTCTGATTCAGGAGAATTACGCACAGGCAGTAGAAGAGAGCGGCGCAGATGTTGTTTCAAGACCGACTATCGAAGTGGTACAGATCGAAGCTGGCAAACCTTTCATCTTCACAGCAGAAGTTGCTGTAAGACCGGAAGTAAAACTTGGCAAATACAAAGGCGTACAGGTAACAAAGATCGATACAACAGTATCTGATGAGGAAGTTGCAGCAGAGCTTGAAAAAGAGAGACA
Organism: Roseburia rectibacter; assembly: GCF_014287515.2. Classification (NCBI taxonomy): domain Bacteria; kingdom Bacillati; phylum Bacillota; class Clostridia; order Lachnospirales; family Lachnospiraceae; genus Roseburia; species Roseburia rectibacter. The sequence goes on along the minus strand of NZ_CP092473.1, from coordinate 3,342,556 downwards.
GAAGAACTCCAGAACTGTTACTGTAACAGACAGACCGATTGCTGAGGGAGATACAGCAGTGATTGATTTCGAAGGATTCGTTGATGGCGTTGCATTTGAGGGCGGCAAAGGCGAGAATCATCCGCTTGAGATCGGTTCCCACTCTTTCATCGATACATTCGAAGATCAGTTAGTAGGAAAGAACGCCGGAGATGAAGTAGATGTAAACGTTACATTCCCGGAGAAATACCAGGCAGCAGAATTAGCAGGCAAGCCGGCATTATTCAAAGTTAAGATCCACGAAGTAAAAACAAAAGAACTTCCGGAGTTAAACGATGAGTTTGCACAGGATGTTTCTGAGTTCAATACATTAGAAGAGTACAAAGAGGACTTAAAGAAACACTTAGAGGTTCAGAAAGAGGACGAAGCAAAACGCACCAAAGAGGATGAGGCAATCCAGAAGATCATTGACAAATCTACAATGGAGATTCCGGAAGCAATGATCAAAACCCAGTGCGAGAACATGGTAAACGAATTTGCCCAGAGACTTGCCCAGAGCGGACTTTCCATGGAGCAGTACATGCAGTTCTCCGGTCTCACATTAGACAAATTAGAAGAGCAGGTTCGTCCGGAAGCTGAGACACGTATTAAGAGCAGCCTTGTATTAGAGCAGATCGCAAAAGACGAGAACATCGAAGTAAGCGAAGAAGAGATCGACGCTGAGATCGAGAAGATGGCAAAGGCTTACGGCATGGAAGCAGACAAGCTCAAAGAGTACATGGGCGACGCTGAGAAAGAATCCATGAAGAGAGATATTTCCGTAACAAAAGCAGTTGACCTTGTTATGGAAAACGTAAAAGAGAGAGCAAAGGCTAAGACAAAGAAAGATAAAGAAGCGGACGCTGAAGAGAACGCAGAAGAATAAGAGAGGCTTCGTCGAAAGCGGACAACATACAACAGACTGGCTCATTCGGGCCGGTCTGTTTAAGCATATAAGCAATAATTAAATTTTTATAAACAATATGGATTGGAGGAAAACAAAATGAGTTTAGTACCTTACGTCATTGAGCAGACCAGCAGAGGAGAGCGTAATTACGATATTTACTCCCGTTTATTAAAAGACAGAATCATTTTCCTCGGAGAAGAAGTGAATGAGACAACAGCAAGTTTGACTGTAGCACAGTTGCTTTTCTTAGAGTCAGAAGATCCTGGAAAAGATATCCAGTTATATATCAATTCCCCAGGTGGAATGGTAACAGCAGGACTTGCAATTTATGATACAATGCAGTACATCAAATGTGATGTATCCACAATCTGTATCGGACTTGCAGCAAGTATGGGAGCATTTTTACTTTCCGGAGGTACCAAGGGAAAGAGACTTGCACTTCCGAATGCGGAGATCATGATCCATCAGCCATCCGGCGGAGCAAAAGGTCAGGCTACAGAGATCCAGATCGCAGCAGAGAATATCTTAAAGACGAAAAAACGTTTGAATGAGATTCTTGCTGCAAATACCGGAAAACCATATGATGTGATCGCAGCAGATACAGAGCGTGATTACTATATGTCAGCGGAAGAAGCAAAGGCATATGGTCTGATTGATGATGTCATCACAAATCGATAGAATACGGAGAAACAGCAATTATGGCAGGAAGAAATGACGATAAGTTCCGTTGTTCCTTTTGCGGGAAAACGCAGGATCAGGTTCGCAAGCTGATTGCAGGACCAAACGGTGCATATATCTGTGACGAGTGTGTGGATATCTGTGCTGAAATTATCGATGAAGAATTAGAAAATGATGAAGCAGCAGGAGAAGTGGCTGAGCCGGAAGATGAGATCAATCTGTTAAAACCGGAAGAACTTAAGGCATTTTTGGATGATTATGTCATTGGACAGGATCAGGCAAAAAAAGTGCTGTCTGTGGCTGTTTATAATCATTATAAAAGAATCATGGCAGGGGATGACCTCGGTGTCGAACTTCAGAAGAGCAACATTCTGATGTTAGGACCGACCGGTTCCGGAAAAACATTACTTGCCCAGACATTAGCAAGAGTTTTAAATGTTCCGTTTGCGATTGCAGATGCGACCACACTGACGGAAGCCGGATATGTCGGAGAGGATGTTGAAAATATCCTTTTAAAGATCATTCAGGCAGCAGACTATAACATCGAGCGTGCACAACGCGGAATTATCTATATCGATGAGATCGATAAGATCTCCAAAAAATCAGAAAATGTTTCCATCACCAGAGATGTATCCGGTGAGGGTGTACAGCAGGCACTGTTAAAGATCTTAGAGGGAACAGTTGCATCTGTTCCGCCGCAGGGTGGAAGAAAGCATCCACAGCAGGAACTGATCCAGATCGATACAACGAATATCTTATTTATCTGTGGTGGTGCATTTGATGGACTTGAAAAGATCATTGAGACCAGAATGGATCAGAAGACGATCGGATTTAATGCGGATATCCGTGACAGGAGAGAATATAACATTGGTGATGTGTTAAAACATGCATTGCCACAGGATTTTGTAAAATTCGGACTGATCCCTGAGTTTATCGGACGTGTGCCGGTAACCGTATCTTTAGATATGCTTGACAGAGATGCACTCATCCGTATTTTACAGGAGCCGAAAAATGCACTTACCAAGCAGTATCAGAAGCTGTTTGAGTTAGATGGTGTGGCTCTTAACTTTGATAAAGAAGCACTTGAGGCGATTGCAGATAAAGCGTTAGAACGTAAAACAGGAGCACGGGGACTTCGTGCGATCATGGAGGCTGTTACGTTAGATCTGATGTATCATATCCCATCGGATGAATCCATTACACAGTGCCAGATCACGAAAGATATGGTAGAAGAGCAGCTTGCGATCGAAGAACGTGAACTTGAAAAGATAGAGGAAAAACAGGTTGGATAATAATACGATGAAAATGCCTGCGGTGGCACTTCGCGGAATGGTCATCCTTCCGGGGATGATCGCCCATTTTGATGTGAGCCGTGATAAGTCGATCCATGCGGTAGAGCAAAGCATGATGGATGAGCAGAAGATTTTTCTGGTTGCACAGCGTGATGTGGAGCAGGAAGAGCCTGGCATCGAAGATCTGTATCAGATCGGTATCATAGCAGAGGTCAAGCAGGTTATAAAATTACAAAATAACATCGTAAGAGTTTTAGTCGAAGGAACAGAGCGGGCACAATTGTCCGCTTTTGTTTCTCAAACGGACTTTTTAGAGGTTGAACTCGTGCGGTGTGAGGAAGTCGATGAAGGGTTGTCAGATGAGGCAAAAACGGCTATGGTGCGCAGTGTGCAGGACACATTTGAAAAATATGTGTCTGTCAACCAGCGTGTCAGCGGTGAATTGCGCAGACAGGTCAGAGAAGAAGAGAATCTGCCAAAGATTATGGATCTGATCGCCAATAATCTTCCTTTTTATTATGAACAGAAGCAGGAAATATTAGAAGCAGTTTCTCTGACAGAGCGCTATGAAGTTTTGATGGCGCTTCTTTTAAAAGAAATTGAGATCATTGCCATTAAAAATGAATTTCAGGCAAAAGTAAAAAAGCGTGTTGACAAGAATCAGAAGGAATACATTCTGCGTGAGCAGATGAAACTGATAAGGGAAGAACTTGGTGAGGATAACACGGAGTCTGACGCGGATGCCTATTTAGAGCAGTTAAAAAAATTAAAGGCAGATAAAGAGGTCAAAGAGAAGATCAAAAAAGAGATCCTCCGTTTTAAAAATATCAGTGGAAGTTCTTCGGAGAGTGCGGTCAGCCGCGGCTATATCGAGACCATGTTAGAACTCCCATGGAATAAGGCATCACATGATAACAAGGATCTGAAAAATGCAGAGCGCATTTTAAATGAAGATCATTATGGTCTTGAAAAAGTAAAAGAGCGTATGTTAGAGTTCCTTGCCGTCCGTAATCTGACAAAAAAAGGAGAGAGCCCAATTGTATGTTTAGTCGGGCCGCCTGGTACCGGTAAGACAAGTATTGCAAGGTCAGTGGCACGCGCACTTGATAAAAAATATGTGCGCATCAGTTTGGGCGGTGTGCGTGATGAGGCTGAGATCCGCGGACACAGAAAAACTTATGTTGGTGCGATGCCGGGACGTATCGTAAACGGACTGCGCAGTGCGGGCGTGAAAAATCCTCTGATGCTGCTTGATGAGATCGATAAGATGAGCAGTGATTATAAGGGGGATACCGCATCCGCTATGCTTGAGGTGCTTGATGCAGAGCAGAACTGTAAGTTCCGCGATCATTATATCGAAGTTCCGGTCGATCTGTCTGAGGTGCTTTTTATCGCAACAGCGAACTCTGTACAGGATATCCCGCGTCCGCTGCTTGACCGTATGGAACTGATCGAGGTGAGCAGTTATACGGAAAATGAGAAGTTCCATATTGCAAAAGAGCATTTGCTGCCGAAAGTAAAAGAGAAAAACGGTTTAAAGCCGGAACAGTTAAAGATCAGTGACCGTGCGCTGCAAAAGATCATTTCCGGTTATACAAGGGAAGCAGGAGTGCGTAATTTAGAGCGCAGACTGTCTGAAATTGCAAGAAAAGCTGCAAGGGAAGTATATGAATCTGAAGCAAAATGCGTAAAAGTTACAGGTCAGAATGTGGAAAAATATCTTGGAAAAGAAAAATATACATTTGATATGAAAAACGAGACGGACGAGGTTGGAATCGTGCGCGGACTGGCTTGGACGAGCGTTGGCGGTGATACACTTGAGATCGAGGTCAATGTAATGCCGGGCAAAGGTGAGGTACAGCTTACCGGACAGCTTGGAGACGTCATGAAAGAGTCAGCGCAGGCGGGGTTAAGCTATATCCGTTCAGTAGGGGAAGAATATCACATCCCGAAAAAGTTTTTCCAGGAAAATGATATCCATATCCACATTCCGGAAGGCGCGGTGCCAAAAGATGGGCCGTCTGCAGGTATCACGATGGCAACGGCAATGCTTTCCGCGATCACACAGACTCCGGTACGTGCGGATGTTGCGATGACAGGTGAGATCACACTGCGTGGAAGAGTGCTCCCGATCGGTGGATTAAAAGAAAAAATCCTTGCTGCAAAAAATGCCGGGATCAAAACGATCTGCATTCCGAAGAAAAATGAGAAGGACGTAGAGGAAATTTCTGCGGAGATCAAAAAAGGCTTAGAACTTGTATTTGTGGAAAAAATGCAGGATGTACTGGAAGTGGCGTTTGTGAAAAAACAAAAATAAGATTTTCTGCCGGCAAATGAAAAGAAAGTTTTAGAAATCATAGCAAGTGAATGAAGATAACAATGAGGAGAATAACATGGTAATAAAAAATGTAAATCTGGAAATTGTCTGCGGTGTGACCAGCAAAGTGCCGGATACCGCGTATGCGGAAGTGGCTTTTGCAGGAAAGTCAAACGTTGGAAAATCATCCCTGATCAATGCGCTGATGAACCGTAAAGCGTTAGCACGTACTTCTGCCCAGCCGGGAAAAACACAGACCATTAACTTTTACAATATCAACGATGCCATGTATCTTGTGGATCTTCCAGGGTACGGTTATGCAAAAGCATCCGAGGAAGTTAAGGCTAAATGGGGAAAAATGATCGAGAATTATCTGCACACATCCAAACAGTTAAAAGCAGTATTTCTCCTGATCGATATCCGCCACGATCCCTCCGCAAACGACAGGATGATGTATGAGTGGATGGTATATCAGGGATTTGCACCGATCATTATTGCGACCAAACTCGATAAGATCAAACGAAGCCAGATCCAGAAAAATGTCAAAGCAATCCGCGAAGGCTTAAATGTGCAGCCGGGCACCACGATCATTCCGTTTTCCGCTGAGACGAAGCAGGGACGCGATGAGATCTGGGAGCTGATCGATTCATTCGTGCTGCCGCAGGAAGATGCATTACAGGATGAAAATGCAGCGCAGGAAGAAAAATAAAATGTTCGCGGAGTTATACATTTATTCATGCCAATAGAATGTTTGCAGAGCGTGCATTCTATTGTTCAGGATAAAAGAATGTACGCAAAGAGCATATTCTTTTATTTAAAAATATGTAAGAATATGGTATGCTGAAACTATAAATTTTACAAAAAGCAGAAAATCTTAACAGGAAGCAAACTCCTTTTACATTGCGCCTGAAAAAGGTTCATGCTAAAATAATCACTATGACGAAGAGTCAGTATCGGAGGATAGCCATGAAAAAGAAAAAAATCGTAATAGCACTTGGTCATGAAGCACTTGGTACCACATTACCGGAGCAGAAAGAGGCAACAAAACGCACTGCAAAAGCGGTTGCTGATTTTATCCGCGATGATTATCAGGTAGTCATTACACACAGTAACGGACCACAGGTTGGTATGATCCATACAGCAATGAATGAGTTCTGCAGATTATATCCGGAGTATACCGCTACGCCAATGTCTGTATGTTCTGCAATGAGTCAGGGATACATCGGTTACGATTTACAGAATGCTATCCGTGCTGAACTGCTCAATAAAGGAATTTATAAAACGGTTTCCACAGTTTTAACGCAGGTTGTCGTAGATCCGTATGATGAGGCTTTTTATAAGCCAAGCAAGGTGATCGGACGTGTGATGACAGAGGAAGAGGCTGAGGCAGAGGAGAAAAAAGGAAATCATGTCACTGCAGTAGAAGGCGGTTTCCGCCGTATTGTTGCGGCTCCAAAGCCAATGGATATCGTTGAGATCGATGCGATCCGTGCATTATCCGATGCAGATCAGGTTGTTGTTGCATGTGGCGGCGGCGGTATTCCGGTGCTTTCACAGGATAATAATTTAAAAGGTGCCAGCGCAGTGATCGAGAAAGACCTTGCAGCAGGAAAATTAGCAGAACTTTTAGATGCTGACATGTTAGTCATTTTAACAAGTGTGGATAACGTATGTCTGAATTATGGCACAGAGAATGAAAAAGCACTTTCCACCATGACGGTTGCAGAAGCAAAACGGTACATGGAAGAAGGCCAGTTCGGAGAAGATGATATGCTGCCTAAGATTCAGGCTGCCATCGATTTTATTGGAGATTCCGCAATCCGTTCCGTACTTATTACAAAGCTGAACAAAGACGGCACCTATGTGAGTGGTGGACCGGGTACGATGATCACAAAATAATAAGAAAGAATCGATTGCTGAAAATATATTTTTTTACGAGGAAAAAAGATGTTTAGAAAAACAAAAATTGTTTGTACTTTAGGACCTGCAACAGATAAAGAGGGTGTATTAAAACGCCTGATCGAAGAGGGAATGAATGTTGCCCGTTTTAATTTTTCTCATGGTGACCATGAGGAGCAGTTAGGACGTCTTCAGATGTTACAGAAGCTTCGTAAGGAATTAAAACGTCCAGTCGCAGCATTGCTTGACACCAAAGGACCGGAGATCCGTCTGAAAGATTTTACAGATGGAAAAGTTGAACTTAAGGATGGACAGACGTTTACTCTGACAACCGATGAGATTATGGGAGATGCGACACGCGTTTCCATTACCTATAAAAATCTGCCGGAGGATGTAAAGCCGGGAGACTGTATTCTGATCGATGATGGTCTGATCGGAATGGAAGTCAAAGAAATCAAAGTGACATCTGGTGCAAAAGCAGATAAAGATGGCAAAAAGCCAAAGGATATCATCTGCCAGGTATTAAATGGCGGTATGATCTCAAACAGAAAAGGTGTGAACGTTCCGAATGTAGAGCTGTCCATGCCATATATCAGTGAGAAAGATTACGGTGATATCGTATTTGCAGTAGAGCATGATTATGATTTTATTGCAGCATCTTTTGTCCGTACAGCAGATGATGTGCTTGCAATCCGTAAGATCCTTGCAGAAAAAGGCGGTGAAGATATCAATATCATTGCCAAGATTGAGAATATGCAGGGTGTACAGAATATTGATGATATTATCCGCGTTTCCGATGGTATCATGGTAGCCCGCGGTGATATGGGTGTTGAGATACCATTAGAGGATGTACCGGTCATTCAGAAAATGATCATCAAAAAAGTATACGATGCAGGTAAGAAAGTTATCACAGCAACGCAGATGCTTGATTCTATGATGAAACATCCGCGTCCGACCAGAGCAGAGGCAACTGACGTTGCAAATGCGATCTATGATGGAACCAGTGCGATCATGCTTTCCGGTGAGACGGCTGCAGGTATGTACCCGATCGAGGCTTTAAAGACCATGGTGCGTATTGCAGTCCGTACCGAGCAGGATATCAATTACTTACAGCGTTTCAAAATGCGTAAGACTATGAGCAACCCGGATGTGACCAATGCTATCTCCCATGCAACCTGTACGATGGCAGGTGATTTAAATGCAGCAGCGATCATCACGGTAACAAAATCCGGACGCACTGCCCGTATGGTTTCCAAATATCGCCCGAACTGTCCGATCATCGGAGGCTGTCTGACAGAGAAGATTTACCGCCAGCTTGCATTATCCTGGGGTGTGATCCCGCTTATGATCGAGGAAAAGACACAAGCAGAAGAACTGTTTGACTATGCAGTCGATGCAGCAGAAGCAGCAGGAATCATTTCCAAAGGAGATGTTGTTGTCTTAACCGCAGGAGTTCCTCTTGGTGTATCCGGTACGACCAACCTGATCAAGGTGCAGGTGGCAGGACATATCTTAGTGGAGGGACAAGGAATCGGAACACAGAAGATTTCTGCAAATCTCTGCGTTTGTCACAATGAAGAAGATCTTAAAAACTTTAAAGTCGGGGACATCATTGTTGCAAAAGATACCAGCAATGCAATGATGACACAGATGCGTGAGGCATCCGGACTGATCGTGGAAGCATCCGGCGAAAACTGCCATGCGGCGATTGCGGGATTAAGCCTTGATATTCCTGTCCTGATCGGTGCAAAACATGCGCTTGATGTCTTAAAATCCAGTGCATATGTAGAATTGGATTGTGAGAACGGACTTGTGACAGCAAATTAATTTGCAACAAATTTTGATAACTGAAAATAGAAGATTAAAATGAATGAGAAAAGGATATGAAAGGCTTTAGCGAAGGTCTGCATATCCTTTTTCCCATATACCGGTCCAGTATAGTATATACAGGATCAGGGCAGAGGTTCCGTTACTGATCACAACGGAGTACCAGATGGATGCTACTCCCAGATGGAATATATTTGCGCATATAAAGAGAGTCAGCAGACGGAATATCCATATCCTTGAAGCGTCTACAAGCATTGTTATGAATGTATGTCCACATCCCTGAAATAATCCCTGTGATACATTATAAAAAGCATTTGTCCAGCACCAGAAAGCAATAATGGACAGATAGTCGGCTGCAAGAGGAATGACTTTGGCATCGGATGAAAAAAATGATACCATAGCCTGGGAAACAGGGCGTCTTGATAATATGAATCCCAAAATAAGAAGGAATACGGCACATATTCTAAGAGAATAATGAAATGCTTTATCCGCCCGTTTCCTGTTACCGGCGCCAATATTCTGTCCTACGATAGTGGATACGGCAGAGCCAATACCGCTTGCGGGCATTGTAATAAGGCTATTGATCTTATTGCCAATACCGTAGGCACTTGTTGCAATATAGCCATAAACATTTACATTTCTTGTCATGAGCAAAGTTCCTAATTGCATGGTACTTCCGCCAATAGCAGTTGGCAGACCGATTTTTATAATGGAACTTATCATTTTTTTGTCAAATGCAAAATTCTTAAAAGAAATTCTTATCAACTGCCCTGGTTTTGTAAGTATGATAAAACCAATCAGGGCACATGGAATTTTTGCGGTAAGTGTTGCAAATGCCGCGCCTCCGATCCCCCAGTGAAATACGATGAGGAAAAGTGGATCTAATATGAGATTGATCACGATACCAAGCAGGTTTAGAAGCATAGGTTTTACAGTGTCGCCCTGTGCCTGTTTCACTGCCGTAAATAAATTAATCATAAATAAAAATGGAAGATCGAGAACAACAATTCTTAAATAGGTAAGACCATACACATACACATTTCCAACAGCACCAAGCCAGGTAACCAGTGATGGAGATATCAGAAAACACAGTAGTGCACAGATAATCGAGAAACCAAGAGAAATGAGGCATATATGATTTGCCATTTTGGCTGCCTGCTCATCTTTTCTGGCACCAAGATATTGTGATATCAGAATAGCACCCGCGGTTGTGATACCATTTCCAAAGCTGGTAAGGATATTTTGGAATGGTGATACAAGCGTTATGGCAGATTGATTTTCAGTTCCGATCCTGCCTAACCAGAAGGTATCGGTAAGATTGTACATTGACTGTATAAAACTGTTGATCATAACCGGAACGGCAAGCATAAGAATTGCCTGTGACAGACTGCCGTTTAAAATCATATTTCTTTTATTTTCAGATATTGGTTTTGACATAGAACCTCCCTGGAGCTTTATAAAATAATAAAGCATGTTGACAAAATGTATTTATGTAGTTCATAATATGACAATAAAACAGTATATTCCATGAAAAAATAGAAAAAATAAAGAAAAATACAGAAAAAAAGCACGAAAATGGAGAAGTTTATGTTTCAGGATATGCCAAGAGATTTTGATATTAAAAAAATCAAAAAAAGTAATACGATAAGTAAAAGTAACTGTGAACCACATGTACATCCGTTTCATGAGATCTTTTATCTGTCAAACGGAGAATGTACCAGTTTTATCGATCATAATATATACAAGTTTGGAAAAGGGGATCTTGTAATCGTTCCGGGTGGATGCCTGCATAAGACCATATATACCGGAAAAGGACTTCATGAAAGGATTGTGATCAGTTTTCGAAATGAGGCTGTAGACTCAATCAGAGAACAGATCGGAGACGAACACCTTAAGAACTGCATGGTTCCGGGAGTAATAAATGTACCGGAAAAACGCAGGGATTATGTGATTTCCCTTCTGGATAAGCTGATATTTGAAAATGAAACGCTGGATGAATTGTCACCAGCGTTTATCAGGGCAGGACTTGTGGAACTCTTACTGTTTATCATAAGATGCAGGGAGTATGAGGAAACAGTGATAAAAGAGCTGGATGTAGACAACCGGAAGATTCAGGAGGTTGCAACCTATATATTTGAGCATTATACGGAAAATATCTTACTGGAAGATGTGGCGGAGAAATTTCATATGAGCAAGTCATTTTTGTCCAAAAGATTTAAAACAGCGACAGGTTTTGGTTTTAAGGAATATATCATTAACCTGCGTATACAAAATGCCAGCAGACTGTTATTGGAAACAGATAAATCAATCACGGATATAGCATTCGAATGTGGATTTAATGACAGTAATTATTTTGGGGATTCTTTCCGTAGGATAAAAGGTGTTTCGCCGCGTAAATACAGACAAAATGAAATATTTTAACGGTATAGGATAAAAAAGAAGCCTTCATTTATCAAAGGCTCCTTTTTTATAGGTAAAGACAGGTATGGGAGGTTAACCCATCGTTACTTCAACATTTACATCTTTTTTATCAGCGGAGAATGGAATGGTATTTCCTTCTACCGGCTGTCCATCCACGATCATGGAAACAACACCTTTTTCAACATGATCCGGATTCTTTACTGTGATATGGTAGCTGACACCTCTGAAATCACGTTTTGCAGTAAATCCATCTAACTTAGATGGGATACAAGGATCTACAGTCAGACCGTCATAATCCGGACGGATACCGAGGATAAACTGGGAAACATCAAGGAATGTCCATGCGGCGGTTCCTGTCAGCCAGCTGTTCTTTGCCTCACCGAAGTTCGGTGCATCTTTTCCGGCGATCATCTGTGAGTATACATACGGTTCTGTGCGGTGGATCTCACTGATGTCTTCAATATATGCAGGACAGGTTCTGGTATATACCTGCCATGCGCGGTTGCCTCTGCCGACTACGGTCTCTGCGATGGAGATCCATGGATTATTGTGGCAGAAGATACCGGCGTTCTCTTTATATCCTGGTGGATAAGAGGAAATCTCACCAAGTTCTACATGATATCTGTGATAAGGCGGCTGTAACAGCACAATACCATATTTGGTGTCTAAGTATTTTTCAACGGATTCCATTGCTTTTAAGCAGAAGCCTTCTTCTAAGCCGATCTCTGCCATAACGCAGAATCCCTGCGGCTCGATAAAGATCTTGCCGTCCTCACATTCTTTTGAACCGATCTTATTTTTGTAATGGTCATAAGCACGCAGATACCATTCGCCATCCCAGCCGGCATCCATAACCGTTTTCTCCATCTCTGCGATTGCTTTCCCTGCGATTTCGGCCTCTTCTGTCATACCCTGATGGCGGCAGATTGCAGCATAATCTTTTCCATAGCGGACAAACATACCTGCGATAAATACGGATTCTGCATTCGGACCTTCAGAAGGACCAAATGTCTGGAATGATTCGCCAGGTTCTGTCGAGAAGCAGTTTAAGTTGAGACAGTCATTCCAGTCAGCACGTCCGATCAGAGGCAGATTGTGCGGCCCTAAGTGCTCCATTGTATAATGGAAGGAACGGCGTAAATGCTCCATGAAGGTGGTTGCTTTGGAAGCATCGCTGTCATATGGCGTCATTTCGTCAAGAATTGTATAATCCCCGGTCTCTTTGATATAAGCGGCAGTTCCGGCGATTAGCCATAACGGATCATCGTTAAATCCGCTTCCGATGTCAGAGTTACCTTTTTTTGTGAGCGGCTGATACTGATGATAAGCACTTCCGTCTTCAAACTGGGTAGCAGCGATATCTAAGATACGCTCTCTTGCGCGGTCAGGGATCAGATGTACGAAACCAAGAAGATCCTGGCAGGAATCACGGAATCCCATGCCACGGCCGATGCCGGACTCAAAATAGGAAGCGGAACGGCTCATATTGAAGGTAACCATACACTGATACTGATGCCAGATGTTAACCATACGGTCTAATTTTTCTTCACTGGAAGAAACAGTAAAATGAGAAAGCAGTTCATTCCAGTAATCTTTTAATTTAGCAAGTGCTGCATCTGCTTTTTCTGCGGTATCGAAGCGTGAGAGAAGCTCGTCAGCTCGTTTGCGGTTGATGATGCCGTCTTCAGCACGGCCTACCCATTTTTCTTCTACCGGATTTTCGACATAGCCAAGTACAAAAACATAGGTTTTTGTCTCACCTGGAGCAAGAGAAACTTTAAGGTGATGGGAACCGATCGGAGCCCAGCCGCTTGCAACAGAATTTTTTGAAGTTCCATTTACGACAACTTCCGGAGCAGAATTTTCTCCATATGCACCCAAGAAAGAATCGCGGTCTGTATCAAATCCTGCGATCGGGGCATTGACAGCGTAAACAGCATAGTGATTTCTACGCTCTCTGTATTCTGTCTTATGGTAAAGAGCGGAACCATGGATCTCAACCTCACCGGTGGAGAAGTTACGCTGGAAGTTGGTCATATCATCCATTGCATTCCACAGACAGAACTCTACGTAAGAGAATACGGAAAAATTACGGGTTTCATTACACTCGTTCGTAAGGGAAAGTTTGCCGACCTCACAGGTCTCACCAACCGGGACAAAGGAGGTAAGTTCTGCAGTCAGTTTATTTTTACTTCCTTTAAATACGGAATAACCCATGCCGTGACGGCAGCTATAGGCATCCAGTTCCGTCTTTGACGGCATCCATCCTGGATTCCAGATCGTATCGCCATCTTTAATATAGTAGTAATGTCCGTTAGAATCGAGCGGTACATTATTATAACGATATCTGGTCAGGCGAAGCAGCTTTGCATCTTTGTAGAAACTGTAGCCGCCGCAGGTGTTTGAGATCAGGGAAAAGAAGTTCTCGGAACCAAGGTAGTTGATCCATGGCAGTGGTGTTTTTGGGGATGTGATGACATATTCTTTGTTGGCGTCATCGAAATAACCGAATTTCATAATAAAATCCTCCATATACATAAATATTGATAAGTAACGGTTTCGAAAACGATTAAGTTTTCATTTCTTAATAAAAAGTATATATTCAGAAAGAATAAAAATCAATATAAAACATTGAAAAACAGGCAAATATAGCAGATTAGACAAAAAAAACATACTTTTATGGATGAAAGCGACAATGGCTATTTTTTGATGAATAATTAAAGTATTTTACGAAAACGTATAAGAAGTAGATACAAAGTACTAAGATTACAGATAATTGGTCTAATATTTAATGTAAAAATACACAAAAACTAATGTAAAAAAGTGTAAAAAGCGACGAATCGCCAAAAACCAGTTGCAATTTGCTTATGAATGGCATATAGTAAAAGTACGAAAACGATTAAGCAATATTTCGGAAACAACATTTCGTTTTCGAAGAGAAGCTGGAGGTTTCCATGGTATCATTAAAAACGATTGCAGAGAAATGTGGAGTATCCACTGCCACTGTAAGCAAGGCTTTAAATGACCAGAGAGATATCAGCGAAGAGACAAAGAACCGTGTCAGAAAGACAGCAGAAGCACTTGGATATTTTCCTAATGCAGCGGCGAGAGCTCTAAAGACAAACCGTTCCTATAATATAGGAGTTCTTTTTGAAGAAGATGCGGGAAGCGGTTTGACACATGAGTATTTTTCGGGAGTACTGAATGGATTAAAAGTCCAGTCAGAGAAACAGGGATATGACATTACATTTATCAATACCTGTTTTGAAAATCGCAAGATGTCTTATTATGAACATTGCAGATACCGGAATTTTGAAGGAGTTGCAATTGTCTGTGCCGATTTCAATGACCCGGATGTCTTAGAACTGATGAACAGTGACCTGCCGGTTGTTACAATCGATTATGTACATCATAATTGTACGGCAGTCAGTTCCAATAATATTCAGGGTATGGAAGATCTTGTAAAATACATATACGGGCAGGGACATCGAAAAATTGCATATATTCATGGGCAGCAGGCTTCTTACGTTACGAAAGACCGGCTGGCAAGTTTTTACCGGACAGTGGATGAACTTGGTTTAAAGATTCCGGATGAATATATCCGGACAGCAGATTATCTGGAAACCAGGGAAGCAGCAAAGCAGACAAAGGAACTGCTCAATTTAGAAGATCCGCCAACCTGTATCATATATCCGGATGACACCTCTTTAATAGGAGGAAGGAATGTTATCATAGAGATGGGACTTCGGATTCCGAAGGATATTTCAATTGCAGGATATGACGGGACGAGGATGTCACAGTTATTACATCCACAGCTTACAACAATCAGACAGGACACAGAGCTGATCGGGAGCGAGGCAGCCAAGCGGCTGATAGGCACTATTGAGAAACCGAGAACAACTCTCGTAGAGAGAGTCGTTATAGAAGGAATCTTAGTTGCCGGTAAATCCGTTGGACGTATTTAAAAGTAGTTGCAGCTACATACGGACAGCATTTTTGCAGAAATGTATACGGAAGATAGGCATTTGATTCTGAACTATCTACTGAAAAGTAGCAAACAAACAATGGTCAAAAGACCACATATTAAGGAGGAGGGTTTTCCATGAAAAAGAAAATCGTTAGCACATTATTATGCACAGCAATGCTCGTAACCATGATGGCAGGATGCGGCGGCAGCAATGCAGCAAACACCAGCACAAACAGTGGCAGCAACGCAGCAGATACGAAGAGTGATGCAGCAGCAGCCACAGATGAAGCCGCTCCGGCAACAGAAGCAGCAAGCGCAGATACAAGTTCAGATGCAAGTGCTTCTGATGAAGGAAAAGTACTTAACATCTACTGCTGGAATGAAGAGTTCAAGAGCCGTCTGACAGATCATTATCCAGGATATACAGAGGTGGATGCAACCACAGGTACGATCGGTGATGTAACTGTAAAATGGAACATTACACCAAATGATGACAATGCATATCAGAACAATCTGGATGCAACCTTATTAAAACAGGCAGATGCAGCAGCAGACGATAAGATCGATATCTTCTTGGTAGAAGCCGATTATGCATTGAAATATGTTGATACAGATTACACAATGGCAGTTACAGATCTTGGAATTACCGATGCTGATCTTTCCAAACAGTACCAGTACACCAAAGATGTTGTTACAGATTCCAACGGTGTATTAAAAGGTGTTTCATGGCAGGGCTGCCCTGGTGTATTATTCTATAACAGAGATGCAGCAAAAGAAGTATTAGGTTCTGATGATCCTGCTGAGGTTCAGAATTACGTAAAAGACTGGGATACATTTAATGATACAGCAAAGAAAATGAAAGATGCAGGTTACACAATCACATCTTCCGCAAACGATACTTACCGTGTATACTCCAACAACGTTACTTCAAAATGGGTTGTTGACGGCAAGATCAATATTGATGACAACATTATGAAATGGGTTGATGATTCCAAAGAGCTTGTAGATGCAGGTGAGACAGGAACATACGAACTGTGGAGTGATGACTGGAAGAAAGGTTTCTATCCGGAAGGAAATGTATTCTGCTACTTTGGACCTGCATGGTTAGTAAACTTCTCAATGGCAGCAGATACAGAAGGCAGTATCGGTTACAACGGTGGCTGGGGTGCAACGGAAGGACCTCAGGGCTTCTTCTGGGGCGGTACATGGATCTGTGCAGCAGCAGGAACTGATAACCAGAGCCTTGTAAAAGATATCATGCTTCAGATGACAACCAATGATGACGTTATGAAAGAGATCATCGAGAAAGATGATGACTTCGTAAACAATCAGGATGTAATCACTGAGATGGCAGACAGCTCCTACTCAAGCAAGATCTTAGGCGGACAGAATCCACTTGGCATTTACAGCTCAGGTGTTTCCAAACTTGATTTAAGCAATCTTTCTTCTTATGATCAGGGATGTAACGAAGAGTTCCAGAATGCAATGAAGAACTACTTCGAGGGAACAGCTACTAAGGAAGAAGCATTAGATCTGTTCTACAAAGCAGTTGTAGAGAAATATCCGGAGTTAACATACTAAGCAGACGAACGGTATAAAAAATGATCAGATGCCGCGCCTGCCGGACCGTAAGGGAGGCGGGCGCGGCTCATTTTATATCCAAATTTGTGTAAAAACTGTAAGCGCAGAGCTGACAGCAGACTTACACAGGATAAGAGTGAGGGATGCTGTGAGCTCTGTGAACGAAAATCATGCACTCTGGAAAAGGAGGTCAGGTTGTTATGAAAAAAAGCAGTGGAAAGGTAGTAAAGTACAATAAATGGGGATATATCTTTTTGATTCCTTTTATTGTAGTATATGTTGTTTTTCAGCTGATTCCATTGATCAGCACTATTTATAACAGTTTCTTCGAAAACTATATGTCAGGACTGACACAGGTCGGACCGAATTTTGTCGGACTTGCAAACTATAAAAAGCTTTTCTTGGATGGAGATATCTGGATTTATACCAAAAATACTCTGTTATTGTGGATCATGTGCTTCGTACCGCAGATTATTTTATCGCTTGTACTTGGGGCATGGTTTTCAGATGTGCGTCTCAGATTAAAAGGAACACGTTTCTTTAAAACGGTCGTATATCTTCCAAACCTGATCATGGCATCCGCATTTTCCATGTTGTTCTTTACCTTGTTTTCCGATGGAGGACCGATCAACTCAATGCTGATGCAGATCGGATTTATTGATACACCATATAAATTTTTATCAAATGCGGGAAGTGCAAGAGGACTGATCGCACTGATGAACTGCCTGATGTGGTTTGGTAATACAACGATCCTTCTGATGGCTGGTATGATGGGTATCGATACTTCTTTATTTGAGGCAGCAGAAGTCGATGGAGCAACTTCTTCCCAGGTATTCTGGCAGATCACGTTACCGCTGTTACGTCCGATCCTTGTATATGTGGTCATCACATCTCTGATCGGTGGTTTACAGTTATTCGATGTTCCACAGATTTTAACCAATGGAACCGGTGATCCGATGCGCTCTACTATGACACTGATCATGTTCTTAAATAAACATCTCTACAGTAAGAACTATGGTATGGCTGGTGCATTGTCAGTTATTCTGTTTATCATTACAGGTATTTTAAGTCTGATCGTATTTAAGATTACCGGCAATGATAAGAGGAAGGGGTGAAGATCATGAATGAAAATCGTAATTTGAAAAAAGGCGTAGGTATTCATGCAAGAAGAGCAATCGCATACGTTGTACTCATCATTGTTTCTATATTATGTCTGTTCTGGTTTTATGTATTATTTATCAATGCGACCAGATCAAATGGTGAGATGCAGTCCGGTTTTACACTGGTTCCAAGCAGTCATTTGTGGGAAAACTGGAAGAACTTAAGAAATGGAACGCTTCCAGTTTGGAACGGTATGTTCAACAGTCTGATCGTTTCCTCACTCAGTGCAATACTCAGTGTATATTTTTCAACGATGACAGCTTATGCGATCCATGCATATGATTTCAAACTGAAAAAATATATTTATCCGTTTATTTTGATGATCATGATGATCCCGACACAGGTAACTGCACTTGGATTTATCAAACTTGTATCTGGTATGCATTTAGAGGATTCCTTTATTCCTCTGATCGTGCCGACAATCGCAGCTCCGGTTACATTTTTCTATATGAAACAGTACATGGAAAGTACACTGCCGTTGTCACTGGTTGAGGCAGCGCGCATTGATGGATCTGGGGAGTTCCGTACATTTAACTCTATCGTAATGCCATTAATGAAGCCGGCGATCGCCGTACAGATGATCTTTACTTTTGTAAGCAGTTGGAATAATTACTTCACACCGGCATTGATCCTGCACGACGATAAGAAAAAGACACTGCCTATCTTAATCGCACAGCTGCGTGCTGCTGACTGGCTCAAATTCGATATGGGGCAGGTATATGTGATGATTGCATTCTCCATCTTTCCGGTTATTATTGTATATCTGTTTTTATCAAAACATATCGTACAGGGTGTTGCACTCGGTAGTGTAAAGGGTTAACAAGTCTGTTCAAAAATTTGTAAAAAATTGCTGTACTATAAAAAATGAGACTGCCAGACAGGTGGTCTCATTTTTGATTAAAAATCTTTGACGATGTCACTGGTAAACAGGGCAGTTTTGTGCTATACTATTATTTATAATTGGTAGAAAAAAGATCGGATGTGTTGGGGTACAACAGGTGCAGCTGAAATCGGACAGGCTGACCATTTGCAAAGTACACATAGAAATGGAGAGGAATATGACGGAGACAGGATTATGGATTTTTCTGATTTGTTTACTTTTAGTAGTGCTCATAGCAACTGTGGTTGCAGTAGTGTCAGCAGTATCAGGCGCTGCGGCAGCGATCGTGGATGACGAGGAATCAGAGGAAGAATAGGAATACAGCTGGTATGGATGAAGATCGTCGCCATTTATTATTATGTTCACGATCCCGCTTGCATTTACGGGAGGATTCTTTGCTGCAAGGAAGAGATCTAAAAAAACAGTTGACAAACCATGCGTCCCCTCGTATGATAAAAACAGCAAAAAAACAAAGGTTGTGAGAAAGAAGAGTACACATAAACTCTTTGCAGAGAGGGAAGTTCACCGGCTGAAAGACATCCCAGAGAAAGATATGTGGAAGGTAGCTTTTGAACCGGAATACTGAGAAAGTATAGCTGTATGACAGGACATAAGAACAGGTATTGCAGGTATGCACAGGTATTCACGACTCATCTACGTTACAGGATGACCGGTCAGGCATGGACTGGCTGGACACAAGCACCAACAAAGGTGGTACCGCGATCATATTCGCCCTTTGTATTCCGTATGGGATACAAAGGGCTTTTTTGATTCATAGGAAATTATGTCCTGTGAATCAAAACCGCCTATCTATCAGAACTAAAAAAGGAGAACAGATTATGTGTCAGAATTGTAGTAAAGAATTAGCAAAGACCTACGATCCAAAAAGCATTGAAGACCGTTTATACAAAAAATGGGAAGATAACGGCTATTTCCACGCCGAGGTAGACCGTAGCAAAAAGCCGTTTACCATTGTAATGCCGCCGCCAAATATCACAGGACAGCTTCACATGGGACATGCACTTGACAACACCATGCAGGATATTTTAACACGTTATAAGAGAATGCAGGGTTATAATGCACTGTGGCAGCCTGGTACAGACCATGCTTCCATTGCAACTGAGGTTAAGGTAATCGAGAACATCAAAAAACAGGGCATTGACAAACGTGATCTCGGAAGAGAAGGTTTCCTTGAAAAATGCTGGGAGTGGCGTGATGAGTACGGCAGCCGCATTATCAACCAGTTAAAGAAAATGGGATCTTCCGCTGACTGGGAGAGAGAGCGTTTTACCATGGACAAAGGCTGCTCTGAGGCAGTGCTTGAGGTATTCGTAAAATTATATGAAAAAGGACTGATCTACAAAGGTTCCCGTATCGTCAACTGGTGTCCGGTATGTAAGACATCTATCTCGGATGCTGAGGTAGAACATGAGGAGCAGGACGGATTTTTCTGGCACATCAACTATCCGGTTGTCGGTGAAGAAGGCAGATTTGTCGAGATCGCAACAACAAGACCGGAGACATTGTTTGGTGATACCGCAGTTGCAGTCAACCCGGATGATGACCGATACAAAGATATTGTTGGAAAAATGTTAAAACTTCCGATGACAGACCGCGAGATCCCGGTGATCGCTGATGCGTATGTTGATAAAGAGTTCGGAACCGGATGCGTAAAGATCACACCGGCACATGACCCGAATGACTTTGAGGTCGGAAAACGCCATAACTTAGAAGAAATCACGGTTATCAATGATGATGCAACGATGAATCATTATGCCGGAAAATATGAGGGCATGGATCGCTATGAGTGCAGAAAAGCATTAGTGGAAGATCTTGAGAAACAGGGACTTCTTGTAAAAGTAGAGCCACATTCCCATAATGTAGGAACCCATGACCGCTGTGGCACAACCGTAGAGCCGATGGTAAAACAGCAGTGGTTTGTAAAGATGGATGAGCTGATCAAACCTGCTGTTGAGGCAGTAAAAAATGGAGATATCCAGTTACTTCCAAAACGCATGGAGAAAACATATTTTAACTGGACAGACAATATCCGTGACTGGTGTATTTCCAGACAGCTCTGGTGGGGACATCGTATTCCGGCTTATTACTGCCCGGACTGTGGTGAGATGGTCGTAGCAAAGACTGCGCCGGAAAAATGTCCGAAATGCGGCTGTGACCATATGGAGCAGGACCCGGATACCTTAGATACCTGGTTTTCATCCGCACTCTGGCCGTTCTCCACATTAGGCTGGCCGGAAAAGACAGAAGACTTAGATTACTTCTATCCGACAGACGTACTTGTAACCGGATACGATATCATTTTCTTCTGGGTTATCCGTATGATCTTCTCAGGTTATGAGCAGATGGGAAAAGCACCGTTCCATACCGTATTATTCCACGGACTGGTTCGTGATTCCCAGGGACGTAAGATGAGTAAATCTTTAGGAAACGGTATCGATCCGCTGGAAGTTATCGACAAATACGGTGCAGACGCACTCCGCCTGACACTGATCACCGGAAATGCACCTGGAAATGACATGCGTTTCTACTGGGAGCGTGTTGAGGCATCCAGAAACTTTGCAAATAAAGTGTGGAATGCATCCCGTTTCATTATGATGAACCTTGAGGGAAGTGAGATCAAAACCCCATCACTTGACGAGTTAAAACCGGCAGATAAATGGATCTTATCCAAAGTAAACACACTTGCAAAAGATGTGACAGAAAATATGGATAAGTACGAGATGGGAATCGCCGTACAGAAAGTTTACGATTTCATCTGGGATGAGTTCTGTGACTGGTACATCGAGATCACGAAGACACGTACTTATAATAAAGAAAATGATCCTGCATCTGCAAATGCAGCATTCTGGACGTTAAAGACCGTATTGACAGAGGCATTAAAACTGCTTCATCCGTTCATGCCGTTTATCACAGAAGAGATTTTCTGTACACTGCATCCGGAAGAAGATACGATCATGCTTGCAAAATGGCCGGAGTACCGTGCTGACTGGAATTTCCCGGCAGAGGAAGAAATGTTAGAGCACTGTAAGGATCTGGTAAAAGGTGTCCGTAATTTGCGCACAGAGATGGATGTTCCGCCATCAAGAAAAGCAAAAATCTTTATTGTTGCTGAAAATGCCGCTTTGCGTGATTCCTTTGAACTGACGAAAGAGGCTTATGCAAACCTTGCCGGCGCAAGTGAGGTCATGGTGCAGCAGGATAAGACAGGAATCGGGGAGGATGCCGTATCTGTTGTAATACCTGGTGCAACATTATATCTGCCACTGGAAGATCTGGTTGATTTTGAAAAGGAAAAAGAACGTCTGTTAAAAGAACAGGCACGTTTAGAGAAAGAACTTGCACGTTCTAAGGGAATGCTTTCCAATGAAAAATTCTTAAGCAAAGCACCGGAAGCAAAAGTGCAGGAGGAAAAAGATAAACTTGCCGGATATGAGCAGATGATGGCACAGGTCAAAGAACGTTTGGCACAGATGTCAAAATAATTGCAAGATAATGAGCGCAAGAATGGCGAATTGGATTATGTGCTGATTTTGTACATGATATAAGTAAAAAGGAGCTATGCATGACAGGTTTCATCCTTACCGGCGAGTCGGAAAGGAGCCTGCCTGTCATAGCTCTTTTTAGTAAAATAGCACCAAAAAACAAACATTTTGTTAAAGAATTTACTTGAAAAAGCATAAAAGTACTAGTATTATATAAGATAAGGAATATTCTACGTTACTATATATATATACATACATGAGAAAGAATTGGGGAGCACGCCTATGGTAACAGAAGAAAAGCCAATCGTACAGATCACGGCGGATGGCATGGAAGCTTATATTATGCTTGTAACGCCGGACGATGGGGGAGAATATACAGTTGAATCATTGCAGAAAGCACTGGATGAGAGAGGTGTCAAGTACGGAATAGATGAATCAGCGTTGAAAGAGCTGGCTGATGAAAAAAAGTATGGACTGGAGACATTAATAGCACGGGGCACAGAGGCGGTAGATGGAAAAGACGGTTATTATGATTACAATTTTAACTGCAACTTTGATAAAAAACCGTTGATAAAACCGGATGGAACCGTGGATTACTGGTCTGTAAAGTCGATAGAGTCTGTGGTGCAGGATCAGGTGATCGCGGAGTACCATCCTTGTGTGGAGGGAACAGACGGCAAGACAGTCACTGGAAAGCCGATACCTGCAAAGCGGGGAAGAGAACAGCTTCCACTGAAAGGAAAAGGATTTGAACGCAGGGATGATAATACCTATGTTGCGCTGATGAGTGGTAAGATTGAGACACAGAATGACAGGGTTGTGATCCTTCCGGTACATGAATTGTCCGGCAATGCAGATCTTTCCAGTGGCAACATTGATTTTCATGGTGATGTTGTGATCCACGGAAGCGTGGAAAGCGGCGTTATAGTAAAAGCAAGCGGTACGATCACAGTGGATGGAATCGTCGAGGCATGCACGTTAGAGGCAGGGAAAGATATTATTTTAAGAAGTGGAATGCTCGGTGGAAATAAGGCATCAGTAAAGACAAAAGGCAGTATTACCGCAAAGTTTTTTGAATTTACTCGTATTGAATGTGCAGGCGATATCCGTGCAGATGTGTTGATGGATTGCCAGGTACAGTGCTTTGGAAAGATCATCATGAATGGAAAACGCGGAGGCATCATCGGTGGCCTTACACATGGAGTGTGTGGAATCGAGGTTACGACATTAGGGAACGATGCCGAGAAGAAAACCGTTATTATGGCTGGTGCAAGTCCGGAGGAATATGCAAAGCTCAAACAGTTAGAGAAGACGATTCAGGAGCTGAGTCAGGGATTAGTGCAGATCGATGAGGGACTGCGAAAGTTTGAAGAACTCGAAAAAGCTCGTGGAGTCAGCTATAAAGATGATCCGAGAAGAGTAACACTGCTCCGTGTCAAGATCCGTGATACTGCAACGTTAGCAAACAGCAAAGAAGAGGCAAAACGGATTCGTAATCTGATCGAGAGTGCGAGCGGTGCATGTGTTACCGTTTTGCGGGAGACTTATCCGGGAGTGGTGATCCAGATCGAGGATACCAAGCTGCTTGTACAGAACAATGTAAAATCAGCGGAGTTTTACAAGCTGCAGGATAAGATCAAGACGAGAGAATGCTCATAAAACTGCTGTCGAATATGGCAGAAGTTTTACGAAAAACTTAATATAAATTTACTTGATTATTGTCACCACTATATTATAATATAGTGGTGATTCTTTTTGCCCCGAAATTGTGCGACGGAGCGAAGAATATTAAAATAGATGTTGCCATAAAATTTGGCAGAAAAGGAATGGTCGATTATGATTAATTTTGAAGAAGAGTTAAAGAATTTTAAACCGAGCTTAGAGGTAGAAGAGGCAGAGCAGGCGATATATAATCATGAATTAACAGATATGACAGATGTTTTAAAAGAGATGATGCAGGAATTAAAGCATAATATGTAAGATATCTTTTGAAAAGTCAAATGTAAGTTCATGAAGTGAGGGAAAGAATGAAGTGCTATAATTGTGGAGCAAAGCTTGGAAGGGAAAATATCTGCCCTGAATGTGGCGTAAATGTAAAAATATATAAAAAAATTGTCATGGCATCCAATGAATATTATAATGATGCACTGGCAAAGGCGGGGGTTCGTGATCTTTCAGGAGCAATTGAAAGTCTGAAAACAAGCTTAAAATTCAATAAATTAAATATAGATGCAAGAAATCTGCTTGGACTGGTCTATTTTGAGATGGGCGAAGTCGTGGAGGCGTTGACAGAGTGGGTGATCAGTAAGAACTATCAGCCGTCTGATAATGCTGCAAGCCGTTATCTGGATGAGATACAGAATAACAGGTCAAGGCTTGAGACGATCAATCAGACCATCAAAAAATACAATCAGGCATTATTATACTGCAGACAGGACAGCCGCGATCTGGCAATTATCCAGTTAAAAAAAGTATTGTCATTGAATCCGAAATTAGTCAGCGGGCATCAGCTTTTAGCACTGCTTTACATTCAGGAGGGCAAGTATGATCTCGCAAAGAAGTCTTTACGCAATGCAGGAAAGGTCGATGCAAATAATACGATCACACTCCGTTATCTGAAAGAAGTGAATGCAGGATTAAAGGATAATACCTCCGGGAAAAAACCAAAAGAAGAACAGATTTCCTATCAGAGTGGCAATGAGACGATCATCCAGCCAAAGTATTTAAAAGATAATTCTGCGATGGGAACAATCCTTAATATGGTCATAGGAATCGCAATCGGTGCGGCAATTACTGGATTTCTGGTTGTGCCGGGTGTGCGCCGTCAGGTTCAGAATGATGCAAAAGCGCAGGTGCTTGATGCGAATAACACAGTTTCATCAAAGAATCAGGAAATCAGCACTCTGCAGAAACAGATCGACGATCTGACAAGTCAGATGACTGAGGTCAAGGACAGTGCAGAAGGATCGGAGAACAAGATCAGCACATATGATCAGCTGCTCTCTGCCTATGCATCTTATTCGGATGGTAATATTGAGGCGGCAGGGAATGCACTTGGCAATGTCAATGAGGAATATTTAAGTGACAGTGCTAAGAGTGTTTATGAGACGATCAATGCACAGGTCAATGCAGACTATTTAGAGTCCTTATATAATCAGGGATACAGCGATTATAACAGCCAGAAGTTTGAGGAGGCTGCCACAAGTTTACAGAAAGTTGTAGACATGGAAGAGACCTACAAAGACGGATATGCACTGTATTATCTGGCACAGGCATACCGCAAGAACAATGATCTTGAGACAGCAAAGATTTATTACCAGAAGATCGTAGAACTCTATCCTGGTACAGAGCGTGCAGCAAATGCACAGAATTATCTTAATATTGAGGAATAAGATATTTGGAATAAACAAAATTAAATATCAGCAATGCCATTATACAAAAGACGTCTGGATAATATCAGGCGTCTTTTTATTTCACAAAAAGGCATTTTATCAATGATATCACGAATCAGGGAACGCTGGGAAAGGAGTATTTATGGAAGAAAAATATCAATTAAAGGAAGGGTGTTTAACGATTCAGATGCCAAAAGAGCTTGATCATCATGAGGCGGGCAGACTTAAGCTGGAAGCAGATTATCTGATCGGGGCATACCATGTCAGACGGCTTGTATTTGATTTTCGGGAGACGGAGTTCATGGACAGTTCAGGGATCGGTGTGATCATTGGAAGGTGCAAGAGTATGGGATTTTCCGGTGGGGAAGTGATGGCGATGAATATGAACGAGCGTGTAAAAAAAATATTTATGGTGTCAGGACTGCAGAAGCTGATCCGGACGGATCTGGTCAGAAAAGAATGGGACATGCAGGATTAAAAAAGTGAAAATCAGAAAATGAAATGGAGAATCAATATGCAGACAGATCATAGTAATGAGAACGAAATGAAACTCGAATTTGATGCAAG
Source organism: Roseburia rectibacter (assembly GCF_014287515.2). Taxonomy (NCBI): domain Bacteria; kingdom Bacillati; phylum Bacillota; class Clostridia; order Lachnospirales; family Lachnospiraceae; genus Roseburia; species Roseburia rectibacter. The sequence goes on along the minus strand of NZ_CP092473.1, from coordinate 3,316,146 downwards.
GTCAGTAAATGAAGGGTTTGCAAGAATGGCAGTAGCTGCGTTTGTAGCGGAATTAGACCCGACACTGGATGAAATTTCAGATATTAAGACTGCTGTTTCGGAGGCGGTGACCAATGCGATTATCCGCGGGTACGACAGTCCAAAGGAAAAGGTGGAAGTATCCTGTAAACTGTGTGGAAACTGCGCTGAGATCACGGTAAAGGATCATGGTCATGGAATTGAAAATGTACCAAAAGCCATGGAACCTTTTTTTACAACAAAACCGGAACTGGAGCGCTCCGGTATGGGATTTGCCTTTATGGAAGCCTTTATGGATGATGTGGAGGTACATTCGGCACCCGGAAAAGGGACTACAGTGATAATGAAAAAAAAGATCGGCGCAGGGATGGGCGTCTGATATGGAGCATTTTAAGGAACTGATGCAGCAGGCACATGAGGGGGATAAAAGTGCGAGGGATGCACTGATCGCAGGAAACCTTGGACTTGTACATACGATCGTGTACCGGTTTGAAAACCGTGGGCATGACAGGGAGGAGTTATTCCAGATCGGATGCATCGGACTTATGAAGGCGGTAGATAAATTTGATCTTTCATTAAATCTTGCATTTTCTACATATGCTGTTCCGGTGATCATGGGGGAAATCCGCAGGTTTTTAAGGGATGACGGTATGGTGAAGGTAAGCCGGACGTTAAAGGAAAATGCTTATAAGGCAGGACGGGCACGAGAGGAATTGTGGAGAGAACTTGGAAGAGAGCCGGGAATGGTTGAGATTGCAGAGCGGACAGGGTTAAGCTGTGGCGAGATCATTATGGCAATGGAATCAGCAAGGGATGTGGAATCTATTTATCAGCCGGTCTATGAGAAAGACGGGGACGAGCTTTTAATGGTCGATCAGTTGTGTGAAAGAGAAGAAAACGGCATAGATGAACCGGAAAAGGAAGCGGTCTTAAACCGGATGGTGATCGAGCAGTTGTTAGCACTACTGGATGAGCGGGAAAAAAATCTAATCCGGTGCCGTTATTTTGAAAACCGGACGCAGAGCGAGACTGCAAAAGAACTTGGAATGACGCAGGTGCAGGTCAGCAGGCTTGAAAAAAAGATTCTGATTGGTCTTAGAAAAAATTTAGGATAGAAAAGTGCAGGGGGAATATATTAAAAAAACGGGCAAATTGTAATGATTATGCCACATCCGGTTGATTTTCCCATATAAACATGTTATTTTTTTATAAAATGCAGAGAAATTAACATGACAAGGCTGTGCAAAGTGGAAAACAGTGTGAAAAAATAAGAATTTTGTGCAAAAGTGAAAAAGGATTTTGGTGCAGAAGAGGGAGAATTAACATGAAATACGAAAATTATATATTTGACTTATATGGAACTTTAGTGGATATTCACACGGATGAGGAAAAACCGGAGTTATGGGAAAAACTTGCGCAGTTTTACGGATATTACGGTGCAGCTTATACAGCGCAGAAACTGAAAAATGCATATGCACGCCTCACAGGACAGAAAGAGGATGCCCTGCGGCAGGAGATGGGATCAGAGGCGGATATAAAAAAAGATGATACCCATGAAGCACATCCGGAGATAGAGATTGAGGAAGTTTTTCTTGCGCTGTTTCAGGAAAAAGGAGTGCAGGCAGACTTAGAACTTGCCATTCATGCGGGGCAGTTTTTCCGGATTCTTTCCACAGAATATATCAGACTTTATGATGGGGCAGAGGAACTTCTTACAGCATTGCGTGAAAAAGGGAAAAAGGTATATCTGCTCTCAAATGCACAGCGTATTTTTACGGCGTACGAAATGAGACTTTTGGGGTTAGAGCCTTATTTTGATGATATTTTACTGTCATCTTCGTGCAAAGTAAAAAAACCGGATGCGCGTTTCTTTCATTTATTACTCGACAAACATCACATGGTACCGGAAGAGAGCATTATGATCGGAAATGATGCAGTCAGTGATATCAAGGGAGCAAAAGAGGTCGGACTGCATACATTTTACATCCATTCAAATATTTCACCGGACATAAAAAAGAAACCGGACGCAGATTATGTACTGATGCAGATGGATCTGGCAAAAGTGCGGCAGATCCTGATTTCCGATTAATGTGATAGAAAAAAATGCCGATACATTCATATATGAATGGAGGACCGGTTATGGCAAAATACGAAAAAACAGAACGTCTCGAAAAAGTACCGATGGAGTACTTGTGGGAAGGACTTGTTTTATCAGATAATCTTTACAATTATAATGGAAGTGTACTTTTAGTGCCGAGCGGAGAAGTTATCACGAAAAGCAAACTTGATAAACTGATCAATTTCAGCGAAGGCAATAATTATATTACAACATTCCGCGGATCTTACGAGTATATCATGAAGGGAAAAGACCGTCCGGCTGAAATACAGCAGAAAATGTTGGAAAACAGAACCGGGTATACAGAACTGCGCAAAGGCGTCGACCATGTGCTTCAGATGAGCAAAAATGTGATGTTTGTCAATCATGCTGAAGTGGAAGGTATGATGGAGAAAGTATACAGCAGAATGGTATCCGTGGATGCCGGAGAGATTTTCCAGTGTATTACCGTGCCACGGCCTGTTGATGAGGCATTGCAGAGACATTCACTAAATGTTGCACTTTTAAACGGTATCATGGGACAGTGGTTAGGACTCGACGAAACAGATGTCCGGAACCTGATCTTAACAGGAGTACTTCATGATATCGGAAAAACAAAGATACCGGAAGAAATTTTAAATGCACCGAGAAAACTGACGCAGGAAGAGTTTGAAATTATGAAAAGACATCCGCTTTATTCTTTTGAACTGCTGGGGGAGGATATCAGCGAGGATGTACGCTATGCAGTACGCTGGCATCATGAAAAATTAGATGGAAGCGGTTATCCGGATGGTTTAAAAGGAAGCTCCATTTCTTATTTTGCAAGAATTACATCAATTTCGGATATTTATGATGCAATGCTTTCTGCGCGCAGTTATAAAAAAGAGAAGATACCGTTTGATGTGCTGCAGTGGTTTGTAACTGCGGGGTACAAAGGACTTGACCAGAATCTTCTCAATATATTTATAAAAAATATGGTAAAAGTATACAGACATCAGCAGGTTATTATGTCGGATGGCAGGGAAGGATGCGTTGAATATATTCCGTTAAATGATATGGATCATCCGATCGTCTCCGTCGGAGAAGAAGCAAGACAGGTAGACGAAGACTGGTACTGTGTGCATATGGCATAAGAATCGTGATGTCCTATCATGCAGTGGATTCACTTGCAGCATGATCAGAGATCAGAGTCGAGGGAATCTTCATGCAGAATAAAATGATTGCGCTCCGTTTTAAGGAGTCCCTCCCGCTGCATTTTTGATAGTTCTGCAGACAGGGCACTGCGGTCTACGTTTAAGTAGTCGGCAAGCTGCTGTCTGTTAAATGGTATCGTAAAATCAAGGCTTTTCGCAGCGGCAGATTGTGCAGAAAGGTAAGAGAGAAGCCGTCCGCGGATCGATTTTGGTGTGGTATGGAAGATCCTGCGGGAGAGAAGCAGATTTTTCCGTGCCGAAATAAAAAACATATTATGGATCAGGCGGTTGTGATGTGAACAACTGTTATTGCAGGTTGTGAGCAGCCGTCCTATATTTAAAAACAATACTTCTGTCTTTGCGGATGCAGAGACAACATTGACCATCAGAGGTTCTTTTGACAGGCTTGCGTAAGTTTCAGCGAAGAAAAAGCCGGGGGCTATGTCATCTAATACACTGTGATTTCCCCATACATCATCATTTTCAATCTGAACATTTCCGGACAGTACAAGTCCCATGGAATGAACACATTCCCCGGCGTGATAGATGATCTCGCCTTTTCCGTAACTTCTTGTGACTGCTCCAAGACAGGAGAGCATTTCTTTAATTTCTTCCGGCGATTCGCCCGAAAACAGCATTGTCTGACTTAAAAACTGATAATCCATAAAAGAGAAACCTTCTTTTTTAAAATTTTTTTAATGTTGTTATGACAACATACTTTTGAGAAAAATTCTAGTATAGTGTACGAGTAATGTCAAGAGCGCAGAAAACAGGAGGAATTTATATGGTACGCAGAGTAATACAGATAGACGAAGAAAAATGCAACGGATGTGGTCTTTGTGCAGAGGCTTGTCATGAAGGTGCGATCGGCATCGTGGACGGAAAGGCAAAACTGCTTCGTGATGATTATTGTGACGGACTTGGTGATTGTCTGCCAAACTGTCCGGTTGGAGCAATCTCTTTTATAGAGCGTGAGGCGGCAGCTTATGATGAGGCAGCAGTCCAGGAAAATAAAAAGAAAAAAATGCAGGCAATGGGACAGGCACTTTCCGGTGGATGTCCGGGTGCAAGAATGCGTCAGCTTGAAAGAAAACCTGCAGAAGAAAATCAGAGTGCAGCTTCACCGGTCAGTTCAGAATTACGTCAGTGGCCGGTACAGATCAAACTTGCACCGGTCAATGCGCCTTATTTTGACGGGGCAAAACTTTTGATCGCGGCAGACTGCAGCGCATATGCGTATGGTAATTTCCATCAGGATTTTATCCGTGGAAAAGTGACACTGATCGGATGTCCGAAATTAGATGATGTGGATTACAGTGAAAAACTGACAGAGATCATTAAAAATAATGATATTAAGAGCGTGACGATCGTGAGAATGGAAGTACCTTGCTGTGGAGGAATCGAGCATGCAGCAGTGACTGCATTAAAGAACAGCGGAAAATTCATTCCATGGAATGTTGTGACGATCTCAATTGACGGAAAAATTTTAGATTAAGAAAAACGAAGATAGTGTGAAAATAACATTTTTACACACATAAATGGAGGATGATATATGTTTTGTTTTCAGTGTGAGCAGACAGCGGGATGCAGCGGATGTACGGGAGCTGCCGGTGTATGTGGAAAGAAGAGTGCAACAGCGGATCTGCAGGATGAACTGACAGGAGCACTTGTGGGACTTGCACATGCCTGCATGAACAACCCAAAGACAGAGCAGACGGACCGCATTATAATAGAAGGTTTATTTACAACCATCACAAATGTGAATTTTAATGATGAGACACTGCGTGAAATGATCGCCCGTGTCAGAGAAGAAAAAGCGAAAGTTGCACCTGGATGTACGACTTGCATATCACCGTGCGGCAATACCAATGATTATGATATGAAGCGGATGTGGGAGGCAGATGAGGATATCCGTTCCTTAAAATCCTTAATTTTATTTGGCATCCGTGGTATGGCAGCTTATGCTTATCATGCAATGGTACTCGGATATACAAATGAGGAAGTAAATGACTTTTTCTATCGTGCCTTATTTGCAGTCGGTGAAGATTTCGAGATGGGGGATCTGCTACCACTCGTGTTAGAAACAGGAAAAGTAAATCTTACCTGCATGGAGATGTTAGACCGTGCTAACACAGAAACATTTGGAACACCGGTACCGACGGAAGTGCCTCTGATGGTGGAAAAGGGACCATTTATCGTTATTACCGGACATGATCTTTATGATCTGAAGCTCTTGTTAGAGCAGACAAAAGACAAGGGAATCAACGTTTATACACACGGTGAGATGCTGCCGGCACATGCTTACCCGGAATTAAAGAAATATCCGCATTTAAAAGGCAACTTTGGTACTGCATGGCAGAATCAGCAGAAGGAATTTGATCATATTCCGGCACCGGTTCTTTACACAACAAACTGCCTGATGCCGGTCAAAGAAAGTTATGCAGACCGTGTATTTACAACAGAAGTGGTTTCTTATCCGGAAATGGTGCATATCGGGGAAGATAAAGACTTTACCCCGGTTATCGAAAAAGCGTTAGAGCTTGGCGGTTACAAAGAGGATACACAGTTTACCGGTATCAATGGCGGTACAAAGGTCATGACCGGATTCGGTCACGGAACTGTACTTGGCGTGGCAGATCAGGTGATCGCAGCCGTAAAATCCGGTGATATCCGTCACTTCTTTTTAGTCGGCGGCTGTGATGGCGCGCGGGTCGGAAGAAATTATTATACAGAGTTTGTAAAACAGACGCCAAAGGATACCATGATCTTAACACTTGCATGTGGAAAATACCGCTTTAACGATCTTGATCTTGGAACGATCGGCGGATTGCCAAGAATCCTTGATATGGGACAGTGCAACGATGCCTACAGTGCGATCCGTGTCGCAGTGGCACTTGCGGAGGCATTTGACTGTGGCGTGAATGAGCTGCCGCTTTCCATGGTGCTTTCCTGGTACGAACAGAAAGCAGTCTGCATTTTATTGACACTGCTCCACCTTGGTATCAAAAATATAAAGCTAGGACCGACACTGCCGGCATTTATCTCACCGAATATTTTAAATTATCTGGTAGAAAATTACGGCATTGCACCGATTGCGACACCGGAAGCAGATTTAGCAGAGATCCTTGGATAAATCAATAAAATAAATGTTTTGGAAACCTTTCTGTCGCCCTGAATGAGAAAAGGGGGTGTGAAAAATGATTTTTTATTTTTCATACTTCCTTTTTCTGGTTAAAAGAAAAAATATACTGTATATTGTCGAATTTTGAGTTATAATAGATAACAAGTTTATATTTGTATTCAGGCTTGTCAGGAATGAGAATATTGTTTTTTTAAGCACGAAATGGGGAATGGTATGGAAAGAATCTGGAATTTTTTTGAAAATATGAATGAATATGTATATGTTGCAGATGCGGATACCCATGAACTGGTTTATATGAATAAAAAGATGAGAGATACTTATGGGATACATTCAAAAGAGGAACTTGCCGGCAAAAAATGTTATGAATTGCTTCAGAATTCAAGCCTGCCCTGTACGATCTGCAATAATGATGAACTGCAGGAAGGACAGTTTAAGGAGTGGCGGTATTTTAACCCGCTTTTAAATAAATACTTTAAAATTAAGGATACTGTTGTGGAGGACAATGGCAGACGATATAGAATAGAGATTGCTCTGAATATAAGTTCTCAGGAACATCAGAAAAATGTGGTACGCCGCTACGAAAAACTGGAAAAAATCGTTAATGAGGGACTGCGTCTTGCCCTTGGAACATCTTCTGCGGATAAATCGCTGGACATCATTCTGGAATATATAGGAAAGGCATTAGATGGAGAGAGAACATATATTTTTGAGCATAATGAGAATGGGTACGATGACAACACTTACGAGTGGGTTGCAAATGGAATCAAGCCGGAGAAAGATAATTTACAGAACCTTCCACCAGAATTATGTGCCAACTGGTATCGGAATTTTCAAGAAGATAAAAACATTGTAATTGAAAATCTGGAGAACATCAGAGAGGAAGATTCGGAACAGTATAAGAATCTGAAACGTCAGGATATCCATTCACTGGTGGTTGTTCCACTTTATTGGGAGAAAAAGATCATTGGATTTTACGGAGTGGATAATCCACCGGCAGAATCATTAGATTATGTTTCCGATATGCTTCATATCATGGGATCTTTTATTGTTTCCTCCATTCGGAGAAGAAATCTGCTCCGTCAGTTAGAACGCATGAGTTATCATGACCAGCTCACTCAGTTTGGCAATCGTTATGCGGTCGACTGGTTTGTGGAGCATGAGTGGAATGGGGAACAGATCGGTGTAGTGTACTGCGATATCACAGGGCTGAAAAAGGTCAATGATGAGCAGGGGCATGAAGCCGGAGATCGGTTGATCATCAGGGCATGTGAGTGCTTAGCGGGTGTATTTAAGGGGTATGGTCTGTATCGGATCGGCGGCGATGAACTTTTAGTACTCTGTCTTGGAATAGAGGAAAAAGACCTGAGGGAACACGTTGAGAAACTGCGCATGGATATGAAAGAACATCAGGTTACGATGGCGGTTGGCATGATATGGAAAGAACGCGGCCCTAAGGATATCGATCTGCTTTTAAACGAATCGGAGCGCCTGATGTATGAGGATAAAGACCGGTATTATAAGGAACACGGACTGAAACGGCGCAGATAAATCATTGTATTGCAGAATTAAGTGTTATATTTTCCTTCATGCTGGTCTCCTTCTGTTTATTCCCGGTAAATCTGTGCAAACCGGAAATTTCTGATGAATAACATGGTGTAGGATCGTTTTCGATTATTATATTTTACTGTGAGATTGTGATATTAGCAATAGTGAAATGGGGCAGAGAAGAGTTGAAAAGGCAGACGGATAAGAAACAAAGATAAAATAGTAAAAATAGAATAGAACAAAGAAAGAATATGGAGATAAAACAGAAAGGAATAAACAATGAATGTAAATCCTATAACAAGATTGGATTATCCAGATCTGGACGTGATCCGCGTAGAAGACACCTATTATATGGTATCCACAACCATGCACTTTATGCCGGGCTGTGAGATTCTGCAGTCTTTTGATCTGGTGCACTGGGAGCATGTGACTTATGTCTATGAGACGTTGGATCATACGGATGCGCAGCAACTGAAAAGCGGTCAGAATATTTACGGACAGGGCATGTGGGCAGCTTCCCTGCGCTATCATGAAGGCCGATTTTATATCTGCTTTGTGGCAAATGATACCCGTAAGACTTATTTGTATACTTCGGAAAAAATAGATGGTCCATGGAAAAAGCAGCTGATAGAAGGCTTTTATCATGACGGCTCCTTATTATTTGATGAGGATGGCAGAAACTATATTGTATATGGAAATGATGAAATCTGGATTACAGAATTGAATGAAGATTTGACTGCACCAAAGAAGGACGGATTACATCGTCTTTTAGTCAGTGATCATAAGAACCCGGAGCTAGGCTATGAGGGTTCTCATATTCAAAAAATAAACGGCTATTATTATATTTTTCTGGTTCATTCCCTGAGAGACCGCTGGATGCGGACGGAAGCATGCTTTTACAGTGATTCTCTGGAAGGAGAATTCACGGGTGGAGATGTACTTTGTGATGATCGTGGATATTGTGGGCAGGGCGTGGCACAGGGAGGAATAGTGGATACGCCGGATGGAAAGTGGTATGCAATGCTGTTTCAGGATTCCGGAGCAGTTGGACGGATTCCTATTCTGCTTCCGGTTACCTGGAAGGATCATTTTCCGTTTTTTGGACAGAACGGACATGTGCCGGAAGAAATAGAGGTTCACAGTACCAGACCAGGATATATTTATCAGCCATTAGTGGGAAGTGATGATTTCTGTAATGGGCTGCTTTCGCGCTGGCAGTTTAATCATGATCCAGATCCACGGTACTATCATCTGGATGCATTGCAGGGAACCTATACAATTACAACACGGGAAGTTTGTACAGAGCTTACACAGGCAGTAAATACGCTTACGCAAAGGATGAGTTATCCGTCCTGCGCAGCTGAGGTTACTGTTGATGCTTCTGCATTGAAAGAGGGCGATGTCGCAGGTTTGTGTGCGTTGCAGAGCTGTTATGCTGCAGTTGGCATTACAAAACATCATGGAAAATATGAAGTCCTTATGCTGGATAAAAAAGAAGATGGTATATTGGATATGACGGAAGGAACTGTTGTTGAATCACATCAGATGGATTTTCGCCTTGAAGCAGATTTCTGTAACATGAAGGATGAAGCACGCTGCTATTACCGGGTAAATAAGGGAGACTGGCTACCCATCGGAAACGTGCATAAGCTGTACTTCAAACTGGATCATTTTACTGGTTGCCGGTTTGGTCTGTTCTGCTATGCGGCAGAGGAAACAGGAGGAAGTGCCTGCTTCCGGGATTTTAAGTATTATGATGTTGATGAAATCTCATAAAGATAGAACTGCATAAAATAAGTGTCGGAATTTACTCAAATTTTTCCTACTTTGGACATTGGTTTTTACAACGGTATTGTATAGTGAAGCAGAGGAAAAACAAAACATGTTTCAGGAGATCACCCATGTTAAAAAAAATAACATATGTGGTCTCTTTTTGTTATATCTTTTGCTGGAAAATGATGTTTCGTATGTTTACAATAAAGTATGAAAAGTATGAAATGTATGAGAACACGAGAGGAGATGGGAGGAAAAACATGCTTTCAGATAATATACAGTTACTTAGAAAACGGGCAGGAATGTCACAGGAGCAGTTAGCGGAACTGACGGAAACGAGCAGACAGACGGTCTCAAAATGGGAATCTGGGGAGAGTATTCCGGATGTGATCGCCTGTGACAGGATGGCAGAAGCATTTGGTGTGGCGTTGGAGGATATGCTGCATTATGAGGAAAAAAATAAAAGTCTTCCACTTCCGCCAAAAGGGAAGCATATGTTTGGAACGGTTACAGTCGGAGCGAGAGGACAGATCGTTCTGCCAAAGAAGGCGAGAGAAGTTTTTCAGATTAAAGCGGGAGATACGATCATGGTGTTAGGTGATGAAGCACAGGGGATTGCCCTGGTCAAAGCAGATGATATGATAGATTTTGTGCAGCAGGCATTAAAAATGGCAAATCAAAAGGATAAGAACTAAGACGCAAAAAAGTGAGGAAAACACTGCAGGAGGAAATGGAGATTTTTATGAGAAAACATTATCTGGATAATATCCGGTTTCTGACGATTTTTTTTGTTGTGATCTTTCATGTTTATTTTTATTACAATAATATTGGAACCGAGGCGATGTTTGCCGGTTTAAAACCGTATGAAGGAGCAGTTACATTTGCGGGGATTTACCAGTATTTTGTATACCCGTGGTTTATGTTACTGCTGTTTGTAGTCGCCGGAATCAGTGCAAGATATGCACTGGAAAAGAGGACAGAAAGACAGTTTTTGAAAGAGAGGGTGGATAAGATTCTGGCGCCGTCGACACTTGGTGTTCTGGCATTTGGCTGGATCGGTGGATATGTGATCTATCTTCACACTGCGCGTGGCAATATGCCGGAGAGTGTACCGGCTTTTGTGAGAGTCATTATCATCTTATGCTGTGGTATCGGGGCATTGTGGTTTTGCCATGTATTGTTTGTGGCAGCACTGATTTTGCTTCTGTTCCGGAAAATTGCAGGAAAATGCAGCGCTGATGATGAAAAAATCTGTGGATGGATCGATCAGAAATTGAGTCACGGAATCCCATTTGTAATCGTAATGGCAGCAGTGTATTTTATTTTCTGGGGCGGTTCGCATATCCTTAATATGCCCCTTATCACGTCCTACCGGAACGGCATTTATATTCCGGCATTTTTAGCCGGATATTACCTGTTTTCGAATGAAAGTGTCATGGAAAAAATAAAAAATGCAGTGCTCCTATTGGGCATTTGTGCAGCTGTAAGCGGCATATTTTATATCGTAAGATGTTATGGAATGGCATATACGGACAAAGATGTACTGTCAAGATGGGATTTAAACCTGTATGCATTTTTTATGGTTTTGCTCGTGCTTGGTGCAGGTCCAAAATGGCTTGATTTTTCCAATAATTTTACGAATTATATGAGAAAATGCTGTTTCGGTATCTATGTATTACATATCCCGGTACTTTTAGTGATCAATTATCTTCTGGCTGGAAAGGAGCTGCCACTGACTGTAGTCTATGGTATTGAATTGGTGGGTGGATTTGTGGTTTCAATCTTATTATATGAAGTGATACGTCGGATCCCGGTGCTTAGATACTGGATTTTGGGGATTCGGAAACAACGGAATAACGTTTGAAAAGCGAGATATAAGGGACTTTTTTGATAAAAATATCAGCTAAAATATGATTTCACAAAAAGTTCACAGAAAATTAGCACTCACCTATTGACAGTGCTAATAAGTGGTGGTATAACATAGTCAGAACAAAGGAAGAGGGAACAAAAAGAGAAGATGATTCCCCAGAGTTCCTTCGTCTGAGGTTCCAAAACAAAGGTAAAAAACATGGGAGGTTCCACAGAAAGTGGACCGGTAGAAAAAGGAGAGATGACTTATGTTACTGCCTAGCATTTTTGGAGAAAACTTATTTGATGACTGGATGGATTTCTCATTCCCAGAGATTCCGGATGTTGATAAAACATTGTATGGTAAACATGCAAAGAACATGATGAAGACAGATGTAAAGGAGACCGAGAAAGGTTACGAAGTAGCCGTTGATCTTCCAGGATTTAAGAAAGACGAGATCCAGCTTGAGTTAAACGATGGTTACCTTACAATCAGCGCTGAGAAGGGTCTCGACAAGGAAGAGAAGGATAAGAAAGACAAATACATCAGACGTGAACGTTACGCCGGAAGTATGAGCCGTACCTTCTATGTAGGCGAGAGTGTTACCGAAAACGATATCCACGCAAAATACGAAAATGGTATTTTAACACTGGATGTCCCGAAGGAAGAAGCAAAGAAAGTTCCGGAAAAACGATACATATCCATTGAGGGATAACAGATGAGAGGATGCCCCCGGAGAGCGAAAGCTCTTCGGGGGCATTTTTGCGCGTAAGAAGATTTTTACAGGTTGTATATGAGAAATGAATGTTGTATAGTATCTGCAAGAAATATCTTCTTTCGTGAATGTTATAAATGTTGGTTTCGTTATTTTCATTATATGACAATTGGATTTAAAGGGGATTATAATGACGCGGTAAAAAACAAAGGAGAAGGAAATAAACATGAGAATTTTTTTGGCGGAAGATGAACAGGATTTAAATGCCATTATTGTTCAAAAACTGACTGAGGATGGTTACAGTGTGGATCATTGTTTTGATGGCAGGACAGCAATAGATATCCTTTCCTGTACGGAGTATGATGCAGTGATTCTTGATATTATGATGCCAAAAGCAGATGGATTTACAGTGCTGCGTGCGCTGAGGGGAATGGGAAAGACAACACCGGTGCTATTTCTGACAGCAAAGGATGCTGTTTCGGACAGAGTAAAGGGATTAGACAGTGGGGCAAATGATTATCTTGTGAAGCCATTTTCGTTTGAAGAGTTGTCAGCACGTCTGCGCGCAATGATGAGGGGATCTTTCGGAGTTACTGACAATGTTTTGCATATTGCGGATCTTTCTTTGGATTGCACTTCCCACAGGGTAATGCGGGGGGGAAAAGAGATCACATTATCGGCTAAAGAATATGCCATGCTGGAATATTTCATGTACAATCAGGGGCGTGTGCTGTCTCGTGAGATGATAGAGGATCATGTCTGGAATTTTGATTACGAAGGGGGCACGAATATAGTGGATGTTTATATCAGCTATCTTCGAAAAAAAATTGATGGTGGATATGACAAAAAGCTGATTCATACAGTCCGTGGAAGAGGATTTATAATGAGAGAGGAAATTTAAGATATGGGGAGATTCTCAATCCGTCTGAAAATAACAATCTGGTTTACTGCAGCATTGGTGGTAATAGTACTATTTGCATATCTGATGATTTTTGTCGTCAGCCGTCAGATTTTGATAAAAACAATACAGGATAGTCTGGTGGAGACAGTGGAAAATAATGTGGATGAGATTGAATATTTTTCTGGGATGGGTGAAATCCGTACAGATGCGGATATTGATTATTTGATTGATTACCGGAAAGGGTATCTGGAAATTGACGACGATTTTCTGAGCAAGGTAAATGAAGTCTATACAGGATTGTATGATGAAAAGTCAAGGCTTATTTATGGAGAAAATCCAATAGCTGCAAAAGTGGCAGATCTGGAATTTGTGGATTCCGAGATTCAAAAAGTAATGAAGGATGGAACGGGGTATTATATTTTTGACCGGAAACTCACAGCAGAAGGACTTAACGGATTATGGCTTCGTGGAGTGGTATCAGAGGAACAGGGAGAGCGTCAGAGCTTTGGGATTATGCGGATTGCACTGGTTCTTCTGCCGGTTCTGGTCGTAATAGCATCTGCGGGAGGATATTTTATTGCTGGACGTACATTAAATCCAATTCAGAAAATAGCTGGGACTGCAAGAAAGATTGGAGAAGAAAATGATTTGAAATGCAGGATCAATCTTGGAAAAGGGAATGATGAACTGCACCAGCTTGCGGATATATTTAATGAGATGTTTGAACGACTGGAAAGTACATTTGAAAAGGAACAACAATTTACATCTGACGTTTCACATGAACTAAGAACACCGATGGCTGTCATTTCAGCACAGTGTGAGTATACACTTGAAAAAGAAAGAAGCGTAGGGGAATATGAAGATGCCTTGCGGGTAATCAGGCGTCAGGCGCGGAAAATGACAAAACTTATTGATCATATGCTGGACTTTGCCAGACTGGAAATGAAATCAGGAAAATATGCAGAGGAAACTGTTGATATGGAAGAACTGGTGGCATCTATTTGCTCTGATATGAAGCTGATAAGAGAAAAGGAAATTATGCTTGATTATGAGACGGAGCAGGCAGTGTTTTATGGAAATCGTGAACTTTTATCAAGAATTCTCGTTAATCTTGTCAGCAATGCCTATCGTTATGGGAAAGAGAATGGGCATATCTTTGTGAAATTAAAGAAAGAAGAAACGGAACTTGTTTTGTCTGTAACGGATGATGGGATAGGAATTGCAGAAGAAGAGCAGGAAAAGATCTTCCGGCGGTTTTATCAGACTGATGTATCGCGAGGAGGCGAGGGAAGTGGACTTGGGCTTGCCATGGTTTATGAAATTGTGAAGTTTTACAGAGGAAAAATCCAAGTGAAAAGTGAGGCAGGCAGTGGGAGTGTTTTTCAGGTAAAACTGCCGCTTTGATAAAAGCAGACATATGGAAATCAATAATGATTATAAAAAATTTGTCGTATTAATAATGTTCTAATAAATGCATGATATAATCAAAGTACAAAGCAAAACAATTAGAAATGAGAAACTCTCATGAAAAAAGGAGGATTTGTTTATGAAGAGAGCAGCAAAACAGGTTTTAATTGTACTTTTGGTTGTGATAGCGGTAATTGGTACGGGAAACATTTCAGCACAGGCAGATTATAACTGGAAACCGAAGAAGGTTTCCATAGCGCAGTCGGCAAAAAAGGTTTCTCAGGGAAAGGAGTTTGAAATCAGAGCGAAAGTAACTCCAATAGATGCTGAGGACGATTATATCCGCTGGGAAATTATTTCAGGAAAAAAATATGTAAAATTTGAGGATCGTGACCGCACAGGCGATGAAATGGATTTCATTGCCGTAAAACCAGGAAAAGCAAAAATCCGGTGTTATGTACAGGGAAAGAGTAAGAAGAAATATGGTGATACAATAACTGTAACTGTGACGAAGAAAAAGAGTGATTATTCATTGGCAAAGGTTGGAGAATCAGTCAAATATGTAGAAGCATGGGATGATTTTGATTTAGAGGTCAAAAAAGGATCCTCAATAAAGAACAGTCAGTTAAAATGGGAGATCAGTGATACAAGTATTGTCTCGTTTGCAGAAAGAAAAACAACCGGAACGGACGTTGAGTTTTATGCGGAAAAGACAGGAACAGTACGGGTAACCTGTACATGTACAAGTGGTAAGGCAAAGGGTAAAAAAGTAGTATATACCGTGAATGTTATTGCGGATGATGATGATGACTACGAGGATGATGACTACGATGATGACTATTATGATGACTATGATTGAGCATGATTGAGAGCGAAAGCTCTTCGGGGGCATTTTTGACAGTTTATGCAAAAAATGCCCCCATTTGTGAAATATTCCCTCTTCATCTTTTGTTTGTGCTATGCTGAAATTACGAAAGTGAAAGATGTGCAGATCACAAATAAAGAGAGGATCAATCATGAGTTTAAAATACGAATCTATCATAAAACAGATGTCACTCGAAGAAAAAGCCCTGATGATGTCCGGCAAAAACACCTGGGAGACAGTGGATTTTGAAAAATACGGAATCCCGTCCATGGCAATGTCTGACGGACCGCACGGATTGAGAAGACAGGCGGGAGCCGGAGACCATTTGGGATTAAATGCAAGTCTCCCTGCGACCTGTTTTCCGACCGCAGCCTCGGTTGCAAACAGCTGGGATGAAACATTAGGCGAGGAGATCGGAACGGCATTGGCAGAGGAAGCCGTGACCATGGATGTCAATGTGATCTTAGGACCGGGATTAAACATCAAGAGAAGCCCGCTCTGTGGAAGAAATTTTGAATATTTTTCTGAAGATCCGTACCATGCAGGAAAAATGGCGGCAGCCTATGTAAGGGGAATCCAGAGCAAAGGAATCGCAGCCTGCCCGAAGCATTTTGCAGCAAACAGCCAGGAACTGCGTCGTATGGCAAATGATTCCGTTGTGGATGAGAGAACCTTCCGCGAGATCTATACGACCGGATTTGAGATTGCGGTAAAAGAAGGAAAAGCGAAGTCGATCATGTCTTCTTATAATGAAGTAAACGGTGTCTATGCCAATGAGAACCGCCACATGTTACAGGAAATCTTAGTCGATGAATGGGGTTTTGACGGATATGTGGTATCCGACTGGGGTGGAAGTAATGATCACGCACTCGGAGTGAAAAACGGAAGTCATCTTGAGATGCCGGGCACCGGAAAATCAGGAATGCATGATATCGTAAATGCCGTCAAAAACGGAACATTAGAGGAGAGTGTGTTAGATCAGCGCTTAGATGAACTGCTCCGTGTCATTTTTGCGACGCATCAGGCGACCGTGGATGGAAAAGGAACTACTTTCAATAAGGAAGCGCATCATAAACTTGCACGCAAAGCGGCCGAGGAGAGCATCGTCCTTTTAAAAAATGAAGAGCAGATCCTTCCATTAAAACAGGGGACAAAAGTGGCTGTGATCGGAGACTTTGCAAAGACTCCGCGATATCAGGGAGCAGGATCTTCCTTAGTGAATCCGGCAATGCCGCCGGAGTCCATATTAGAGGAGATAAAAGACAGCGGACTTACGATGACAGCCTATGAACAGGGGTATATCAGAAACAGAAAACCAAATGCTAAACTGGTAAAGGCAGCTGTTGATGCAGCAAAAAATGCGGATGTGGTGCTGTTTTTCGGAGGTCTTGACGAGATCAGCGAGTCGGAGGGACTCGACCGTACCCATATGCATATGCCTGTAGCACAGGACGAATTGATCAATGAACTTACCACGGTAAATAAAAATGTGATCGTAGTTCTTTCAGCGGGATCTTCCGTGGAAATGCCGTGGTATCCGTATGTCAAAGGAATTGTGCACGGTTACCTCGGCGGTCAGGCGGGTGCGTCAGCGATTCTTAACGTTCTGACCGGAAAAGTCTGCCCGTCCGGAAAACTGAATGAGACCTATCCGCTTCATTATGAAGATACACCGGCGTATGAATATTATCCGAGCAAAGAGAGAAGCAGCGAATACCGGGAGGGACTTTATGTAGGATACCGCTACTACACGACAGTAGGTAAAAAAGTGCGTTTCCCGTTTGGTTTCGGACTCAGTTATACCACATTTACATACCGTGATCTGGCGGTAGATCAGGATGGTGTGACATTTAAAATTAAAAATACCGGAGATGTGACCGGAACAGAGATTGCACAGCTTTATGTCGGAAAAGAATCTGATTCCGTGTTCCGTCCGCTGCGCGAACTGAAAGGCTTCGCGCGGGTGGAACTGGCTCCGGGAGAAGAAAAAGAAATAAGGATTTTATTTGACGATAAGACATTTCGTTTTTATGATACACGGACAGACAGCTGGGAAGTGGAAACGGGAACCTATCAGATCATGATCGGAAGCAATGCGGAAGAAATGCTGCTTGCGGGATCACTTGCGGTAAATGGAACTGTCACAGAGGGTGGTTACAGCAGAGAAAGCCTGCCGGAATATTTTAATGGTGAGATCAAAAATATTTCTGATGATACATTCCGCAGACTGTATGGCAGAGAGATCCCGGATGGAAGCTGGAGCGGAGAAATCCGTATGAATGATGCAGTCTGCCAGCTTTATTATGGAAAAGGAATTTTTGGTAAACTGTTTTACGGGGTACTGCGTATTTTGTTAAAGATCAGCGAATGGCAGGGAAAACCGAATCTGAACGTATTGTTTAATTACAATATGCCGATCCGCGGCTATGCAAAAATGACAGGTGGTTTTGTCACAATGAAGATGGCAGAAGCTTTGACCGAGATGGCAAACGGACACCGCATTAAGGGAACAGCGCACCTGATCAAAGCGGCAGTGAAACGTGATTAGGTAAAATGTAATCAGATAAAAAAGTGGTAAATAACAGGGACTTGTACTAAAATAAATTTGGTGCAGGTCCCCATTTGCGTTCACAAAACGTTTGTGGGGGATGATATCATGAGCGCAGGTGAGTCAACATGTTCACATGATTGCCGAACGGCGAATTGGAGCAGGTACACTGGAAAAGAAAATGGAGAAAAATATATGATAAAAATTGCAATCGTAGAAGATGAAGCGATGTATGCAAAGCAGCTTGAGGAATTTTTACATCAATATGAAAAAGAAAATGGGGAGGCTTTTGATATCACGATCTATTCGGACGGGGATCAGATCGTTAATAAGTATCAGTCCCAGTATGACATTATTCTTATGGATGTGGAAATGAAATTTATGGATGGCATGTCGGCAGCGGAGGAGATCCGAAAAGTGGACACGGAGGTCGTTATCATTTTTATCACAAACATGGCACAGTATGCGATCCGCGGCTATGCGGTGGATGCACTCGACTATGTATTAAAACCGGTGTCTTATTTTGCATTTTCACAGAGACTGAGCCGTGCGATCGGGCGCATGAAAAAAAGAGAGACAAAGATGATCATGGTCAGCATGAAAGGCGGGACGGTGCGGATCAATATCGCAAATATTTATTATATCGAAAGCCAGGGGCATACGCTGATCCTGCACACAATTCTTGGCGACTATGAGACAACAGGCACAATGAAAGAGATGGAAGAAAAATTAGCTGATATGAACTTCTGCCGTGGTAACAAGGGGTATCTCATCAATTTAGCGCATGTGGACGGGATCACGGACGGCTGTGCCATGGTAAAAGGTGAGCAGCTGGTATTAAGCCGTGCGCGCAAAAAAGAATTTATGGAAGAACTGACAAAATACTGGGGAGAGGTTATCAAATGATGGAACATATTATGCCGGATATACCAAGAATCTACACAGCGGTCGCAGAGTGGATGGCATGCATGTTATTTATCCTGCCGGTCAAAAAGAGATTTCAAAAATGGCAGACGGCAGGCATTATGGCGGCTGTGCTTCTGATACAGAGTGTGTTTTTAGTCATGACGGATGATATTAAGATTTATTTCTGGATTCCTTGTATGATCGTGGCTGTATTTTTAATGATCGTATTTATCTACAGCTGCTGCGAAATTACTTTTACTGATGCTGCCTATTTTGGGATGATCGCATTTGTTGTCGCGGAATTTATGGCATCGTTCGAATGGCAGGTTGTATGTTACTTTTTCGACGAGGCGATGACAAACTGGTGGCTTTGCAGAGGTCTTCTGGTTCTGATCTATGGTGCGATCGCACTGATCCTGTATAAAATTCTGCGGGTACATATGCCTAAAGATGGGAAAATGAATATCAGCCACCGGGAATATATTTCCGCCGGACTGATCGCAGTTGCGGTGTTTGCTGTTAGCAACATGAGTTTTCTCACGGAAAATACGCCATTTTCCGGTCGCTATTCGTTTGAGATCGGAAATATCCGTACATTAGTAGATCTTGGCGGTATCGCGATCCTTTATGCACATCTGATCCAGTGCCGGGAACTGCGTGTGAGAAAAGAACTCGAATCCGTGCAGAATGTGCTGCAGAATCAGTATGTGCAGTACAAGCAGTCGAGAGAGAGCATCGAACTGATCAATTATAAATATCACGATTTAAAACATCAGATCGCAGTCCTTAGGAGTGAGGATGATCCGAAAAAGCGTGAAGAATATTTAAACCGCATGGAAGATGAGATAAGACAGTATGAGGCACAGAATAAGACCGGAAACAAAGTGCTCGATACGGTGCTCACTACCAAAAGCCTCTATTGTGCGAAACATGGGATCACGTTTACCTGTGTTGCGGACGGCACACTGCTTGATTTTATGGATGTGATGGATATCTGCAGCATTTTTGGAAACGCGCTCGATAACGCGATTGAGTGTGAACTGAAAATACCGGATAAAGAGAAGCGGCTCGTGCATGTGACGGTTTCAAAACAGAAAAATTTCCTGCTCCTCCGGTTTGAAAATTATTACGAAGGGAACTTAGAGTATCAGGAGGGAAAACTGGTCACGACCAAAAAAGAGAAAGAATATCACGGGTACGGACTCAAAAGTATCCGCTATACGGTCAACAAATATGACGGTGCGGTCAGCATTGATACAAAAGAGAACTGGTTTGATTTAAAGATCCTGATCCCGATGAGAGATAAGGTTATATGAAAACAAAAATGTAAAAATCTATTTGGGGTGTTGAAATGAAAAATGAGAAGAAAAAATTACCGATTGGAATAGAAAATTTTGAAGAAATACAGACAGCTGGATTTTACTATATAGATAAATCCTATTTGATCAAAGAACTTCTGGAAAATTGGGCAAAAGTCACACTCTTTACCCGTCCAAGGCGGTTTGGAAAGTCCCTGAATATGAGTATGTTAAAAAATTTCTTTGACATAAACGGAAATAAGGAAATTTTTAATCATTTAAAGATTGCACAAGAAACCAGGCTGTGTGAAGAGTACATGGGAAAATATCCGGTGATATCTGTTTCTTTAAAAGGAATCAATGCGCAGACTTATGAAAAAGCAATAGAGATGACGGTCCAGCTTATCAAAGGGGAGGCAAGAAGGTTTCAATATCTGTTAGAAAGCAGCAGGCTCACGGAATATGATAAAAAAGCATATACGGCATTACTTGAAACGGATGTGGATGAGGGAACACTATGCAGCAGTTTAAAAGTGCTTTCCGAACTTCTTGAAAAGCATTATGGGAAAAAAGTAATTATTCTGATCGATGAATATGATGTTCCACTGGCAAAAGCACTTGAACGGGAATATTATGATCAGATGGTTATCTTTATCCGCAACCTGTTTGAGTATGCGCTTAAGACAAATGACAGCCTGAAATTTGCGGTGCTGACTGGATGTATGCGCATTTCCAAGGAAAGTATTTTTACAGGACTGAATAATCTGAAAGTTCTTTCCATTGCAGATGTACAGTTTGACGAGTATTTCGGATTTACCGATGAAGAAGTAAGGGAGATGCTGGAATACTATGAACTTTCCGATCATTACGAGGATATTAGGGAGTGGTATGACGGATATCAGTTCGGAAAAGCAGAAGTTTATTGTCCATGGGATGTAATCAATTATGTGGACACGTTGCGGGCGGACCCGCTGGCAGAGCCTAAAAATTACTGGTCAAATACAAGCAGCAATGAGGCGGTCAAAAGATTTATCAGGGAATCGGATAAAGTAACGCTAAGGCGTGAGATAGAGCGGCTTGTTGCAGGTGAAGTGATCGAGAAAGAAATCCATCAGGAACTGACTTATAAAGAAATGTATGACAGTATTGACAATCTATGGAGTGTATTATTTACAACAGGATATCTTACACAAAGAGGACGGGCAGCGGGGGATACGTTCCAGCTGGTGATTCCGAATATGGAGATCCGGAAGATTTTTACAGACCAGATTATGGATTTTTTTAAAGAAAATGTACCGAAGAATGGCGTGCTGTTAAATACATTCTGTGAAGCATTAAGAAACGGAGAAACAGAAACGATAGAAAAATGCCTGTGTGATTATCTGCGGCGGGCCATCAGTATCCGGGATACTTTTGTGAGAAAAAAGATGAAAGAAAACTTTTATCACGGTATCTTACTTGGAATTCTCGGGTATGAGGAATCGTGGAGTGTTTCTTCGAATAAAGAATCAGGCGATGGTTACAGTGATATTGTGATCGAGACGGATGACGGTGAAATGGGAATCATTCTGGAACTTAAGTATGCACAGGATGGAGATTTGGAAACGGCATGCCAGTCTGCGTTAGAACAGATCGGTGGGAACAATTATATAGACATTCTTGAAGAGGATGGTGTGGAAAAGATTCTGAAATATGGAATCGCATTTTATAAAAAGAGATGCAGGGTAATGATTGGGGAAAAATCCTGATGCGGGATAAAAAACTTGACTTGGAGTCCACTTTATGAGCTATACTAGAGGGGAAAAAGAAAGGAGAATTATGGAAAAGTCAGGAATTTTAAAAAATAAGCTGTTTTTGTATCTCACGGAATTTTTTGCCGGAATGTCCGTGATGGCAGTAGAACTGGGTGCGAGCAGGCTGTTGGCGCCGTATTTCAGCTCGTCGCAGATCGTGTGGACGATCATCATCGGAACGATCATGATCGCAATGGCGCTTGGAAATATTTATGGAGGAAAAAGTGCGGACCGGTCGCCGGACCCGGACAAACTGTACCGCAGAATACTGATCGCTGCGATCTGGATCGCACTGATACCGGTCGTCGGAAAATACATTATCCTTGGAATATCGGCACTGCTGATCTTTACCGTCAGCAGCAATTTCCTCATTATTGCCGCATTTGTGGCATGTATGGTGATTTTTGTATTCCCACTGTTTTTACTCGGCACAGTGACGCCATCCCTTGTGAAATACTCGGTGGACAGTCTTGACGACAGTGGAAAAACGGTCGGAACGCTGGGAGCATTCAACACGATCGGAAGCATTATCGGAACATTTGTGCCGACTTTTGTGACGATTCCGGCAGTCGGAACCTCTATCACGTTTCTCATTTTTGCGGGAATTCTGATCGCATTAGCCGCAGTGTATTTTTTGAGCAGCCACAGGGGACAGAAGAAGGTGGCAGTATCGGCAGTTATTTTCGTACTCTGCTGTGGACTTGGCTATTCGGATTCTTTTGCATTCTGGCAGAATGACTTAAGTTACGAAGGGGAATCCATTTATAATTATTTACAGGTCTCCGAGGATGACAGGCGCGTGATCTTATCCACGAATGTCCTGTTCGGTGTGCAGTCACTCTACATGAAAGACGGCGGTCTGACCGGAATGTATTACGATTATGCGATGGCGGCGCCGCTCATGATCCCGGATAAAAAGGCAGAGGATATGAATGTTCTGATCCTTGGAATGGGAACCGGAACTTACGCGACCCAGTGTAAAAAATATTTCGGTGATATGTCAATCGAGGGCGTGGAGATCGACGATAAGATCACGGCGCTTTCCAGACAATATTTTTCCCTGCCGGACGATGTCAAAGTGACGACCTATGATGGCAGGGCATATTTACAGGCGATCGACGAGAAATATGACGTTATCATGGTGGATGCCTACCAGGATATCACCATCCCGTTTCAGATGTCATCGGTCGAATTTTTTACGATGGTCAAAGAGCATTTAAACGAGAACGGCGTGATGGTCGTAAACATGAATATGCGCGGAAACAATGAGGGCAATATCAACCAGTATTTGTCGGATACCATTGCATCCGTATTTGACCATATCGTGACCGTGGATGTGGACGGTTCCACAAACCGGGAGCTGTATGCTTCCTCCAATGCAGACATGGTAAAGACATTAGAGAATAACGCAAATGAGACCGGACATTCCGATCTGCGCGATATGATGCTTCATGTGGCAGACACCAGCAGTGTGTATGAGGCGGGAGATTATATCATGACGGACGACAAGGCGCCTGTGGAGCTTCTCGGCATGCAGGTGATCGACCAGCTGATCCAGGGGGAAGTTGCATATTATAAGGATATTTTTGAAAAAGACGGGATCAACGGACTGCTGGAGTCACTATAAAAAGATTTTAGAAGACAGGAAATCAAGCGCATGCGCAAACAGCTTTTACAGGAACTGAAACTCATATCAGAAGAAGAAAAGAAGTATCAGTCAGGACAGGGAAACATCGAAAAACAGTTATATGCGAAAGATTCGATCAGTGAGATCGACCGGGAACTGCTGTTAGAGAGAGGACGGCTCGTCACGGTGCGCCCGCACAGCCGTTTTGTGGAATTCCCGGAGCACAGGCACAATTATGTGGAGATGATGTATGTGGTGCAGGGAAACATCACACATATCATTGAGGGAAAAGAGCTGACCCTTCACAAGGGAGATGTGCTGATGTTAAACCAGCAGGTGCGTCATGCGATCCGGCGGGCGGAATATGAGGATATCGGGATCAATTTTATTGCGCTACCGGAGTTTTTTGAAATCCCGCTCTCCATGCTGCATGAGAAAAATGTACTGGCGGAATTTATTGTCGGTGCGTTCCGGCAGAAAGATCCCGTTTCACATTACCTGCTGTTCCAGCTGCAGGAAGATCCGCAGGTGGAAAATCTTATGGAAAATATGATCGTCTCCATGCTGCACGAACATGCAAATGAGGATGCGATCAATCAGTATTCCATGGGACTTGTATTTTTGTATCTGTTAAATCATCTTGAAAATTTAAGTCATAATTCTTCGATGGATTATAAAGAAACAGTGGTACAGGCGGTGCTCCGGTACATTAACAGTGACTGCAAAAATGCGAATCTGACAAAGATCGCTGCGGATACGCATCAGTCCATGACGGTACTTAGCAGACTCATCAAGCAAAAGACCGGATATAATTTTCAGGAACTTTTGCAGCACAGGCGGTTTGAGACAGCTGAACATTTATTATTGGAGACAGATTTGTCAGTGGAAGAGATTGCGTTAGATGTTGGTTATGAAAATCAGAGCTATTTTTTCCGGCAGTTTAAAGAAAGATATGGAATGACACCGCGAAAGTATCGGTTAGAACATTATAAAAGATAGACAATGCAGAAAATAAGGACAGTTTTTTAGTCGAATGAGAGTCTAAAAAGCTGTCCTTATTTTTGTTATCTTAAAAAAAGATACATAGTCTATAAGTTTACAAGGGGGTATCCTATGAATACAATACGTGCAATTATTTTTGACTTGGATGGTGTTATATGCTTTACGGATCAGTATCATTATCAGGCATGGAAAGAAATGGCAGACGCAGAAGGAATTTATTTCGATGAGACAATTAATGGCAGACTACGGGGAGTAAGTCGTATGGAAAGTCTGGACATTATTTTGGAGAAAGCATCAAGAGAATATACACAGGAGGAAAAAGAACAACTTGCCGCAAGGAAGAATGAAAGTTATGTTCGTCTGTTGGAAAAGATGTCTCCGGATGATCTGTCGCAGGAGGTAAAAAAGACACTGGAAATATTACGTCAGCGAGGGTATAAGCTTGCGATTGGATCAAGCAGTAAAAATACGAAAAAGATTCTGACACAGATTGGATTAAACGGATACTTTGATGCAATTAGTGACGGAACGAATATTACGAAATCAAAGCCGGATCCGGAAGTATTTTTGAAAGCGGCTGAGATGCTTGGTGAAAAACCTGAAAATTGTCTGGTCGTAGAGGATGCGCTTGCCGGTATTGATGCTGCTTATGCTGGTGATTTTCAGAGTGCTGGAATCGGAGATGCCGCAGGTCATAGCCAAGTGACATATCCGATTCAGGCATTTAAAGATCTGCTTTCTATTTGTTCTATCTGCTAACGTCAGATGGGCAGATGACAGGTGTGATTTGAATAAGTCGAATCTCTAATAGTTCTAATTCTGCATTCAATCTTAGGGTTTCATCAGAAGCGATATGCATCAGCTTCTGATGGAATCCTGGAGAGGATGCTTTTTTTAACAAGTCAAATTCATAAGGAGTGGTAAGTTCTAATCCACCCATGGAAACCCATTGGTCATAAGAACTCCCATGTGTTCGATTTACATAAGTCTCAGAAATTTTGTATGTACCTTGCGGAATATTAGAAAGACATAGTTCGATTGTGACTGGATCAGAATCTGCAAATACAGTATAGCGATCTGTTTCTGTCATATCAAAACGTTCTCCGTTGGCATAAAGATAGTTAAAATGTTTGTAATTGTACAACATAATCTGATAACTGTTGTGTTTACGGGTAATGAAATAACCGTCTCCTCGTCCTAAAAACTGATCTCCTAACTGCCGTAAGAGAGTATAAGCATAATAACTTGCTTTTGGAATTCCATTTACCGTGAACAGACCTAGTCCACCGAAAAAGAGTTTGTTGGGCAGAGCGTCATCTGCCATAAGATCGGTAAGAGCCTGATAAGTAAAACTATCTAGTCGGTCATAATTTTCCAAAATATTTTTTACAATGTAGCACGATTTAAAACATGTATCATTGAGCAAATCCTGCTGGCTTGGTGTGTTGTTCCATTCTGACAGGTAGATTGGCATATTACCAAGTCCAAGCTGGCGTCGTTCACGGAGAACCTGCATAACAAAATCTTTTAACCCATCAGGAGATTCAGAAAGACTCATTGCATACACAAAACCAAACGATTCCTTGGAATGATTTTTATCGGAAATCATTTTAGTGTCGTAGTATGTAAAACTTAAACAGTCTGGAAGACAGGAATTTTTTTTACACCATTCCAAAAAGTTCAGATACCAGTTTTCATAGCTTTCGCCTACAATGTAGTAGGTTGGAGGAAGACTAAATTCGATATCAGGGCAAAAATCTTTAATACAATCATAAGTGCTTTTATAGAA
This sequence comes from Roseburia rectibacter, assembly GCF_014287515.2. Classification (NCBI taxonomy): domain Bacteria; kingdom Bacillati; phylum Bacillota; class Clostridia; order Lachnospirales; family Lachnospiraceae; genus Roseburia; species Roseburia rectibacter. The sequence continues at coordinate 3,289,680 of NZ_CP092473.1, read as the reverse complement.
TAGAAAAAAGTCATTTTCGTTTGTAAAGCCAAATAGGTCGGAAGAAGTATTCGGTTGGTTCCATAGACCAAATTTCCAGGTCTTTATGGTATCTAACCCGTAACGGTCAGTGATGTGAAGCAAAAATTCATGGACCAGCTGACACCATGCACTGACAGAGTGGGGCTGGCTGACATTTGCACCAAACAATCGTCTGTTTGGATATTTTGCAAGTTTTTCCGGCATGTAGGATAATTGAAGCCAGGGTTTTAGGTGATTGACGATAACAAAATCCAAAATCTTATCAAGATAAGAAAAGCTATAGACCGGGACTTTACTTGCAGTTTCATTGTATATATGCAGATCATCAGAAAAGATGCCACATAATTTAATATATTCAAATCCAACTGTTTCCTGAATCTGTGTTAACATTTTTTGAACATCACAAATTAGTACATCACTTGCCCGCCCAACGGTCATCATTTTTTTCCAGGTGTGAAGCAGAGTATAGGAACTTCCGTTTACAGAAATCTCAATTTCAGTTTTTTTCACAGGAGATACAACCTGAAAAAATGTATCTTCTTTCAAATATTTTTTTAATCCGTAAATATAGTTATGTTGTTCTACACGTTGGGCAGTATTCTCTTTCTTCTTTTTTTGTTCACGGCGATAGTCTTTTGGTAACATCCCGTATTGCTTTTTAAAAAAAGTTACAAAGGCATGACTGTTGGAAAAACCGCTGTCAATCGCTATTTCATCAATATTCTTATCAGTGGTTGAGAGTTCCTGTACTGCGTGCATAAGGCGGTATTGGTTAAGATAGCTTAAAAAATTCATTCCGTAATATTCCACAAAAAACTTAGAAAGATATGGAACGGACAAATGGACTGCATCAGCAAGTTCTTGTAAGGTTATATTTTCCGTGTAATGCTGCTGGATCAACTGTGAGATTTCGGAAATACGTAAAGCATACTTGTGATTTTTCTTTTCTTTAGCAGTAGAGAGTTTGATGCGGAAGTTCCGATACAGTACATCCATAATATTGTAGATATAAGACCAGTTTCGTAATTCATACCCATCTTTTTTATCAACATTTGTTTTGATAATGTGCGCTATCAGAGTGCGGAGTTGGACAATAGCTTCCTGATTATCGGTCATCGTACTGATAAAGAAAAAGCGAGGATGGAATGGAACGGGTAGAATCTGTTCAAACAAAGTCTGGTTGAATAAAACGGTTACAATCACACAGTTGACACCATGAAGTTCATGAAGCGAGAGTGGATTAACACAGAACACGTCATCTTCTGTTAAATTGTATATATGATCATCCAGTTGCAATGTACAGTTCCCGGAAACAATCATTGATAATTCAAAATAGTCATGCATTTGTGAACGAATATGATCAAAACGCTGCATTATACAGCGAATGGGCATGTGCATATCATTTTCTGAAATAAGATCGTAATTTTCTGACATAAAAAATCCCCCATTTAAAACTAAATAAGATATTGTAATGATTAAAACATAAATGTAATGAAAAAATCAATAAAAACATCGAATTTTTAATCTGTTTTGTATGACGGATTGAAAAGATGTGGAAAGAAAAGAAGAGCAGACATAAAAAAGTTAAAAATTAAAGTGAAACAGATAAAAAACAAAATCACATGAAAATTAATGAAAACTTATAATATCTATAAAGACGAGGTGATAAACATGAGTGAACCAATATTAAAAGTTGAAAACATGAATAAAAGATTCGGAAGTACAGTGGCTTTAAAAGATGTGTCACTTTCTGTATATCCGGGGGAAATTCGGGGATTAATTGGGGAGAATGGATCAGGAAAGTCAACCATTACTTCCATTGTAGCAGGAATGCAGGCATGCGATAGTGGTAAGATGATATTTAAAAATCAGGACTGGAAACCTCTTAGTATGATTGATGCACTTCACAAGGGGATTGGAATGATCGTTCAGGAAAGCGGAACAATACCGGGAATTACAGTTGCGGAAAATATTTTTCTGGCAGAGACAGAGAGGTATAAAAACAGGTTTGGATTGATCAATCGCAGGAAGATGAATGCAGATGCAACTGAAGTCATGAAAAAAATTGGGGTAAATGATATTACTGGCGATATGCTTATGCAACAGCTGGATTTTCAGACAAGAAAGCTTGTAGAGATTGCAAAGGTCGTGATGAAACAGCCTCAGATTTTGGTAATTGATGAGACAAGCACTGCCTTATCTCATGATGGAAGGGAAATTTTATATGATATTATGAATCGTTTCCGCAAAGAAAATAAGTCAGTGATTTTTATTTCACATGATCTGGATGAGATTATGGAGGTGTGTGATACTTTAACGGTTCTTCGAGATGGAAAAATAATCAGAACATTTAATAAAGAAGAGTTTGAAGCGGGTGCAATTCGTTCAAGCATGATCGGACGAGAACTGCAGGGGGATTATTATCGAAGTGATTTTGAAGCAAGCGCACAGCAGGAAGTTGCGTTGAATGTTAAAAATCTTGTTTATACAGATAGACTGAAAGGTGTTTCCTTCCAGGTGCGAAGGGGAGAAATTGTTGGAGTCGGAGGTCTGGCACATTGTGGAATGCATACACTTGGAAAGGTATGTTTTGGTGCAGTAAAGCCAGAAGAAGGAAATGTTTCAGTGGCAGATGGAACGGTAATTGACAGTCCGGCAAAAGCGATGAAGAAACGTATGGGTTATGTGTCTAAGGATAGAGATGTGGAATCATTATGTTTGAATGCAAGTATTGAAGACAACATATCAATTGCGGGAATGAGCAAATTTGCCGTAAAAGATTTTCTTGTTTTAAAAAATCGCGAAAAAAAATATGTAAATCAACAGATTGAGGAATTGTCCATTAAATGTTCTGGAAGAGATCAGGCGGTATCACAACTCTCGGGAGGAAATAAACAGAAAGTCGTATTTGGAAAATGGATTGGCTGCGGAAGTGAAATTCTTATACTGGACTGCCCGACACGAGGCGTGGATATTGGTGTAAAGCAGGCAATGTATCAGCTTATGGTTAAGTTGAAAAATGAAGGAAAATCCATTCTGATGATCAGCGAGGAAATGCCGGAACTCATTGGAATGAGTGATCGGATTTTGATCATGAAGGACGGAGAGATTACGGCAGAATTTGAGAGAAATAAAAATCTTTCTGACTCACAGATTATTGAGTACATGATATAGGAGGCTGGGAAAGATGACAAAAAGTAAAAAAATAATGATAGGTGCATTGCCGTTTGCAGCACTTATCGTATTGTTTGCAGTATTTTGTGGAATTGTAAGCAGTAAGGGATATCGCCTGGATATGTATATCAAGATTATATTTAATGAAGGTATTGTATTATCCATTGTTGCAACAGGTGCAATATTTATTTATACATTAGGTTCGTTTGATATCAGCTTGGGTGCGGCAACGCTTTTTTCAGCAACACTTGGGGTAATGACATATAATGCAACTGAAAATTTTATATTAATGATTGTTGTGATTTTATTGTCTGGAATTGTCTGTTCTTTGTTAAATTCTGTGCTGGCATCCATTTTTCATATTCCGGTGTTTGTTACAACGGTGGCAATGATGTCTGTTTTGTCTGCAATTGCATCACAGATCATTACCACAAAAGGTGGTGCAGTAGGCGGAATCAGCATTCCGAGTGAGGTAGTGAAACATTTGGATACATCCGCATTTAAAATTATAGTTTTGGTAATATGGGTGGTAGTATGTGCGTTCATCTTTGATTACACCAAGTTTGGAAGACGTGAAAAGTTTGTTGGGGGAAATCCAATCTGCGCCCAGCTTTCCGGTATTAAATACAATACATATGCAATACTTGGATTCCTTCTGGCGGGAATCGGCGTTGGAATCGGCGCATTTATGACGCTGGTTTATACCCCATCTGTTACAACAACGACAGCGGGGGATATAGGGATGAACATTATGGTTGCTATCGTGTTTGGAGGTATGCCAATCTCAGGAGGTGCAAGATCGAAAATTTATGCGGCTGTAGTCGGTGGATTTTCCTATATTATTTTAAATAATATTCTGGATCTGCTGATTGATTCAACATCTGGATATGGAATTACACAGATTGTCAGTGCTGTTTTTTTTCTGGTAGTTGTTTATGTTGCAAGTGCAAATTATCGTTCGCAGATGTTGCCGCGATAACAGAAATATGAATTTAACACATAACGTGTTAAAAATAAAATTTTAATAAGAGAAATGGGAGGAATAATTTATGAAACGTACAATGAAGAAAATGGTAAGCCTTGGACTGGTTGCTGCCATATCGTTGACAATGCTGGTTGGTTGTGGAAACAGCAAAGAAACAGCTGACAATACAGCCAGCGACAACACAGCAAATGATACGAGTGATACAAGTGTCAAGGAGGAGACAAAGACAGCAGAGAATGCTAAGATTGGTGTTTTAGTTCAGGATGTTAGTGGCGAGGAAGCATTAGGGTTCCGTACTTATTATGAAGATTATGTTGCGAATCAGTATGGTGTGACATTTACTTATACCGATGAACTTAAAGATGCGGCAAGCGAGAAGTCTGCTATAGAAAAATTCGCTTCACAGGGATATCAGGCAGTCATCTCTCTTTCAAGTAATGATCGTGCATTGCAGATTGAAACCTGTGAGGAAAATCAGATTTATTATGCGGTTGCTGCTGGAACTCTTGATCAGGAGCAGTTTGAAAAATATAAGACAAATGAGTACTTCCTTGGTCAGGTTGGACCAAGCATGGATACAGAGTATGAAGCTGGTGTAGAAATGGGCAGGTTCTTTGCGGAAAAAGGCATTAAGACAGCTGCTATCTATGGGGCATTTATTCCAAATCCTATGCATGTATACCGTGTAGCGGGTGTACTTTCCGGTCTGGGACTTTCCTATGATGGTGCTACAGAAGAGGGAGAAGTAGTGGGCAAGATTTTTACTGATCAGAGCGTGGATTTGTCTAAGATTTCTGGGGATATCCAGATTGTTTCTTATCTGCAGGGCTATGGTGATACAACAACAGATGAGATCAATGCAGCAATTCAGGCAAAACCGGAAGCATTTATTTCAGTGGGAATGGCAACAACATTTTTTACACAGCAGTTAAATGCTGCTGGTATTGAGTTCTCAGATATTGATTCCTTTACACAGAGTAATGGAGAAGCTATCACAAATGGAAAACTTGTCTATCTTGCCGGTAAATATTCATCTTCTGTAGGTCCTGCATTTGCATTAGTTTTAAATGCCATCAATGGAAATGTAATCCGTGATGAACAGGGAAATGCAGTCTCACTCAGCCAAAACTATCAGGTTGCAACTGACGAGGCTACATTTGATGAGTTTTATAAGTCAGATAACGGAGATAATCCAATTTACAATAAAGAAACATTAGACCAGATTATTGGTGAGTCTGTTACTTTTGATGAGATCAATGAACTTGTAACATCGAAGTAATTCATTTTTACAGTTAGGTCACGGCTTCATTTAGAAGCCGTGCTCTCTCCAAATAAATGAAAAGTTAAAAATTCATTTATTTGGAGAGGGTATGGAATATCCTGAAAAATGAAAGGAGAGGACAACATGAAAAATAAAAATAGACATTTGGTAAAGAATGTAATTGGTACATTAACAATACCGGTACTGGTGGCTGTATTATTGCAGGGAATCTGCATGTTCAATGGAAAAACAATGATTTCAAACATGACAGGTTTTGATAACTTTGTTGTATATATTGCAATTGTGATGATTACAACAATAGCATTATCCATTAATTTAAATAGTGGTCGTTTTGATTTTTCCTTGGGATCAATGGCAGCACTTTCTTCTGTATTAGGAGCTAAAATTACATATTCCATTTTAGGTGGTGGAAGTAACAGTGCATTGATGATGTTGATATTGACGATCTTATTTGGTATGTTACTTGGACTTGTTTCAGGACTTATGTATGTGGTGCTGCATCTGCCGCCAATCATTACATCTCTTGGAGTGACACTGATCTATGAGGGAATTCTTTTTACAATCACGGAAGGACGTTATGTGATGAAGGAAGTGCAGAATCCATCTATGACAGCTTTTACAGGAAGCTGGATTTATGCAGCAATCATTATTGTGGTTGTGTTAGCTGTCTGTATAGCAATCTTTGATTACACAAAGTTTGGATATGATTATAATGCACTCAAAAATGGTCAGAAGGTTGCGGTAAATACCGGTATAAAAGAGATATCAAATGCCATTGGATGTTATGTGATCTGTGGCGGATTGATGGGAATTGTAGGATTTTTAAATGCGACAAGAAGCACAACAATCAACGGTGGTCAGTTGAACTTTTCCTCTATCAGCATTATGTTTACGGCGTTTCTTCCAATGTTCATAGGCTCCTATATCAGTCGCTTTACAAACGAAAAAATTGGATTCCTTTTAGCTGCTTTATGTATGTCCATGCTTAATTCAACATTTGCTGTATTCTCCAATGAGGTAAATGCATCAATGCAGGCAATCATTAATGCAGTACTGCTTGTAGTCTTTTTGATTTATTTGAGTAATGAACATTTATTGGTAAGTCTTTTTAACGGAAAACGAAAATAGAAAGCAGGAGGGTATGAATATGATCAACTTAACAAAGAATCCATTCTTCCTTTCAGGGGAAGACATTGAATGGGTTGAAAATACAAAAAAGTCAATGACATTAGAAGAAAAAATAGGTCAGTTGTTTGTCCCAATCGGGTATTCCGGAGATCCGCAATATCTGGAACATGTCATGCTCGCACATCACATTGGTGGAATTATGTATCGTTGTGGTGAGGCGAAGGAAATGCAGCGGACACACCGTTATCTGCAGGAACACAGTAAGATCCCACTTCTTATTGGAGCTAATCTTGAGGATGGAGGCTGCGGAATTGCAACAGATGGAACACAGTACGGAAAACAAATGCAGGTTGCGGCAACTGGAGACACGGAGGATGCATATCGGCTCGGAAAAGTAAGCTGTAGTGAAGGTGCAGCGGTTGGTTGTAACTGGGCTTTTGCACCTGTGGTTGATATTGATAGAAATTGGAGAAATCCGATTACAAACGTGCGTACATATGGGGATGATCCGGATCGTGTTCTTGCATGTGGTCTCAATTACATGAGGGCAGCTAAGGAAGAAAATGTTCTTGTTGCAATTAAGCATTTCCCAGGGGATGGCTGCGATGAAGTGGATCAGCACATTCTTACAAGCGTAAATAATCTTTCCTGTGATGAGTGGGATGCGACATATGGAAAAATATATAGCGGCTTGATTCAGGCGGGGGCACAGACAGTGATGGTCGGACATATTGCACAGCCGGCATATCAAAAATCGTATAATACAGATTTTCCAAATAAATTAATACCGGCAACACTTTCATCGGAATTGTTAAAAGGTTTGCTCCGTAAAAAATTGGGATTTAACGGTCTGATTGTAACGGATTCTACCTGCATGGTAGGTTTTAGCTGTGCAATGAACAGAGAAAGGGCAGTTCCTTATGCGATTGAGGCAGGATGTGATATGTTCCTTTTTAATAAGGATCTTGAGGAAGATTATCAGTATATGCTGAATGGATACAAGCAGGGAATCCTTTCGGAACAGCGATTAGATGAAGCAATCACAAGAATTCTTGCAACTAAAGCTTCGCTTGGACTTCACAGAAAAGCAAAGTGTGAAATTGTGCCTTCGGAAAGTGCACTTTGTATTCTGCAGGCTGATGAGCATGTTGCATGGGCTAAAAAGAGCGCAGACAAGGCAGTTACACTTGTAAAGGATATAGATGGAATTTTACCGTTGAATCCGCATAAGACCAAAAAGGTGTTGCTGGAAATCATAGGTGGGTTTCCATCAAATGAGCGTGTTTTGGAAAGCTTTCGTAAGCGATTGGTTGAGGAGGGGTTCGAAGTTAACGTATATGAACAGGAGAACTTTGAAACAGCAAAATTTGATGTTGGCACATTCCGGAAGAATTATGATCTGGTCATTTATATTGGAAATGTAGAAAATGCATCCAATAAAGTGACAAACCGACTTTCATGGTATACATTCTGGGGAAATGGAAATAACGTTCCATGGTTTGCTGCTGAGAGACCGGTTGTGTTTATCAGCCTTGCTAATCCATATCATCTTGTGGATGTACCCATGATAAAAACCTTTATCAATGGCTATTCCAATAGTGAGTATGTAATTGATAGTGTGATGGAAAAACTTATGGGAAGAAGCAATTTTACTGGCAAGAGTCCGGTAGATCCGTTTTGTGGAAAAGAATACTTAAAATGGTAAGAGTGAGAGAAGAACAAATACATGAAAAAAAATTTAGAATTTTTAAGTAAGGCATTAAGTTTATTGCCGGAAGTTAAGGAGACACTGGTTCCTCCAAAAGAGGGACAGTTTTTTTCAAAACCTTTAGGAAAAGGCGATTCGGTAACAATTGATTTTGGGAAACATTTGGTAGGACATCTTCAAGTAAAAATGGGTTATGTCAATTCACATCCAGATGCTCCGGTTTGGATTAGATTTTCCTTTGCAGAGAATTTGAAAGAATTTGAAGAAAATGTGGAGAATTATCAGGGATGGATCTGTTCAGCGTGGGTACAACAGGAACAACTTCATTTTGATCTGATTCCGGGAGAGTATACTTTGCCGAGGCGTTATTCGTTTCGCTATGTGAAAATTGATATACTTGATATCAGTTCAAAATTTAATTTGGTTATTGAAGATGTCATGGCAATCGCATTATCTTCTGCAGATGATAGTAAGTTAAAACCATATCATAATGTGCATAAAGAATTGGAGCAGATTGATCATATTGCGTGCCATACACTGCATGATTGTATGCAGAAAGTTTTTGAAGATGGACCAAAACGTGATCGGCGACTTTGGATGGGAGATCTTCGATTACAGGCATTGGCAAACTATGAGACATATCAGATGAATGATATGGTAAAGGGGTGTTTATATTTATTTGCTGCATTACCGATGCAAAATGGACAGGTGGGTGCATGTGTATTTTTAGAGCCAGAACCGGAAGTAGATGATACCAGTATGTTTGATTACTCTTTATTGTTTGTGGCAGCCCTGTGGGATTATTATGTAGAAACGAAGGATCGTGAGGCCCTTGAAGATTTGTGGGAAACAGCAAAAATGCAGATTGTATTGGCACAGAAACAGGTCGGTAATGATGGTGTGGTAAAAGACTGCAATAAACTCGGCTGGTGTTTTCTTGACTGGTCACTGGAATTAAATAAGCAGGCAGGTGCACAGGGTGTTTTGCTGTATGCGATGAAAAGTGCCGTTGCCATTGCAAAAGAAATCGGAAAAGACCATGATGCAGAATGCATAATGAAAACTTATGAACTTTATAGAAAAGCTGCTAAGATGCATTTTTATGATGAAGAAAAAGGACTATTTGTCAGTGGTGATTGCAGGCAGATTTCCTACGCAAGCCAGGTATGGATGATTCTTGGTGATGTTGTAGATGAGCAGAGTGGAATTCGAATTTTACATGATGTTGCGACACAGACAGAGGCAATTGAAATGATTACCCCATATATGTATCACTATTATATAGAAGCATTACTTAAATGTGGTGATAAAACAGAGGCTCTTAGTGTTATGGAGAAATATTGGGGAGGTATGGCACGACTTGGTGCGGATACGTTTTGGGAGTTATATAATCCAAATAATCCGGATGAATCACCTTATGGTGGGACTATTGTTAATAGTTACTGTCATGCCTGGAGTTGTGCGCCTGCTTATTTTCTTCGAAAATATTATTCTGAAAAATAAGAGTGGGGTATTTGTATGAAAAAAATTGGAAATAAAGTTTTTTTAATGATTATTATATTTGTTTTGATATTTGGATTAAATACAGTGTTTTCTATAAGAATGCAGAATAGTATAAAACAGGCTGGATTGCAGATAACGAAACAGTATATTCCGATTCAGACAGAGATTTTCACTATCCAAAAAAGTATGGAACGAGGTCAGAAATATCTTAACATTATCAGTTTGTATGATGATGCAGAGCTACGTCAACAGTTGGAAAGTTCACTAGCAGAGGAAATTTCGACGATTACGGCAAGTGAGAGTAAGATGGATGAATATCTGAAAAATATCGATAATGTAGAGTTAAAAGATAAAATCCATACATATGAGGATTTTTTAACAGAGGTTATTTCGCAATTTGCCATAATACAAGGGTATGTTGACAAGGGGGATTTTGTGCAGGCTGGTATAGCTCTTGGTGTAGATTTTCAGAATCTGATGGTTGATATGGGAGAAACAACGGAAAAGGAGCTTACAGAGGAGCTTGAGCAGGGAATTTCTGATTTATCGAAGGAATATAATCAAGCTGTTGAGACAAATTTAATAATGACAAAAATTCTATTTTCTTTTTTTGCTTTGGTATCAGTAGTTGTCTTTTTGGTTATAAGTAAGACTGTAAGTAGACCGGCAAGTGAAGCCAGCCGGCAGCTAAATGATATTATTGATGGTATCAATAAGAAACAGGGAAATCTTACGCAGCGTATTACTGTTAGTTCGCGGGATGAAATTGGTCAGTTATCGGATGGAATTAACAATTTTATCATTCAGTTACAGAATGCTATGCAAAAAATACGAAAGCAGTCAGAAATAATGCAAAGTTCACTTGGATTAATGAATGAAGAAGTAAACAATTCAAATGAAAATGCAGATAATATTGCGTCTACCATGGAAGAAATTACTGCGAGTATGGAAGAAATATCATCTTCTATAGAGGGAATTACCGGGAACACCAATGATATAGTGAGTTCAATTAACGATGTTGGAAATCAAGTTAATGAAGGTGTTGTAATTGCCTCTGATATTAAAGCATTAGCGGTTGGTGTTAAAGAGGAGACAGAGAAGAAGAAAACAGACATTTCTGATATTATTAACGAAAAGAGTCAGGCATTATCTTTATCCATTGAAGAAAGTCGGCAAATCAGCAGTATTAATAATTTAACTAACGATATACTTGAGATCGCAAGTCAGACGAATTTGCTTGCATTAAATGCTTCTATCGAAGCTGCAAGAGCGGGGGAAGTTGGCAAGGGATTTGCTGTTGTCGCAGAGGAAATTCGTCAATTGGCAGAAAACAGTAAGAATACGGCAAATGACATTCAGGGTATCAGTGTTCGTGTTATTGCGGCAGTCAATCAATTGATGACAAATGCACAAGATCTCATGAATTTCATACAAAATCAGATAATGAATGATTATGTTGAATTTGAGGCTGCAACAGATATGTATTATGAAAAGGCAGATCATATGGATACTATTACAGGTCTTTTCAATAAAAATATTATGTCTCTTCGTAATATTATGGCAGAGATGAATGATGGCATTACAAATATATCAGCTGTAGTAGAGGAAAATGTGCGTGGAGTAAGCAATGCAACAGAAAATGTGACCAAACTTGCAAATTCAATTTTAAATATTCACGAGCAAGTGATAAAAAATGTTGACTCTTCGAAATATCTGTTGGAAGAGTTGAATAGTTTTCAGCAAATTTAAAGACAAAATAAAAGAAAGACGAAAAGTATTACGAAGAGAAAATAAGGACAGTTTTTTAGTCGAATGAGAGTCTAAAAAACTGTCCTTATTTTTGATATCTTAAATTCAGCAAAAGAGAAGGAAAGGAGTAAGGGATGAATACAAAATATTATCTGGCTGTGGATATCGGTGCTTCAAGCGGACGGCATATGCTTTCGCACCTGGAGAACGGCAAAATTGTTTTGGAAGAGATATATCGTTTTCCAAATGGCATGATTGAAAAAAATGGTCACAAAGTATGGGATGTGGACCAGTTATTTCAAGAGATTCTGACTGGGATGAAAAAATGTGCCATGGTAGGAAAAATCCCATATAGTATGGGTATTGATACATGGGCAGTCGATTTTGTTCTGCTGGATGAAAATGATGAACGTATCGGGGATGCAGTGGCGTACCGGGACAGACGGACGGAAGATATGGGCAGGAAAGTATATGAGTTTATACCGGAAGACGATTTATACGGAAGAACTGGAATACAGAAACAGATTTTCAATACGATCTATCAGCTGATGGCAGTCAAAGAGCAGCAGCCGGGGCAGCTTGAGTGGGCAAAAAGTATGTTAATGATACCGGATTATTTTCATTTTCTATTAACTGGGAAAAAGGTACAGGAATATACAAATGCGACAACGACCCAGCTTGTGAATCCTGTGACAAAAGATTGGGATATTGAATTGATAGATATGCTTGGATATCCTCGAAGAATTTTCCATAAAATTCAAAATCCGGGATATGAATTAGGCAGACTGACGGAAGATATTCAAAACAGGGTTGGATTTGATTGTAAAGTAGTTCTTCCGCCAACGCACGATACTGCTTCTGCGGTGATGGCAGTTCCAACGCAGGAGGAGCATGCACTTTATATCAGTTCCGGCACATGGTCATTGATGGGAACAGAGTTAAAAGAGGCAGATTGCAGCAAAGTCAGTATGCAGCATAACATGACAAATGAAGGCGGTTATGATTACAGATTCCGCTATCTGAAAAATATCATGGGATTATGGATGATACAGTCAGTGAAAAAAGAAAGCGCACCGGATATGGGATTTGGAGAAATTTGTGCACTTGCATCAAAAGAAACGATCAGATCCTTTGTAGATGTCAATGATGCGAGATTTCTTGCACCGGAAAATATGACAGCGGAAGTAAAATCGGCATGCGAAGAAGCAGGGGAACAGATTCCGCAGACAATTGGTGAATTAGCCGCGGTCATTTATCACAGCCTTGCAAAGTATTATGCAAAAACGGCAGAGGAAATAGAAAAACTGACAGGTATTGATTATTCCAGAATACAGATTGTCGGCGGCGGGGCAAACGCACATTATTTAAATGAACTGACGGCAGAGTATGCAGGGAAAAACGTATATGCGGGGCCGACAGAGGCAACAGCAGTCGGAAACTTTGCTGCACAGATGATCGCGGCGGGAGAACTAAAAGACCTAAAGGCAGCAAGGGCATGTATTGCAGAGTCGTTTGAAATAAATATTTTTACAAGTAATCAGGATACAGAATAGAAAGGAAAAGTAAAATATGACAGGTTACGAAGCAGCAAAAGCAAAATATGCAGCATTAGGTGTGGATACAGATCAGGCAATTGAGATATTGAAAAAGGTTCCGGTATCACTGCACTGCTGGCAGCTTGATGATGTGATCGGGTTTGATAATGACGGAGGACTGACCGGAGGAATCCAGACAACCGGAAATTATATGGGACGTGCGAAGACACCGGAACAGCTCATGGTAGATATGGAAGAGGCAATGAAACTGATGCCTGGAACGGCAAAGCTGAATATCCATGCATCTTATGCGATTTTTGGATCGGGAGAATTTGCAGACCGCGATGCCTTAGAGCCAAAGCATTTTGCAAAATGGGTAGAATTTGCAAAGAAACACAACATGGGAATTGACTTCAATCCTACATTTTTCTCCCATGAAAAAGTAAAGGACGGATTGACCTTATCAAGCCCGGACGAGGAGACGAGAAAGTTCTGGATCAACCACGGAAAAGCATGTATCCGTATTTCGGAATATTTTGCGAAAGAGACCGGAATGCCGTGTGTGATGAACATCTGGACCGGTGATGGATTTAAGGATGTTCCGGCAGACCGTATGGGACCGCGTCTCCGCTATAAGGATTCGATCGAGCAGATCCTCTCAGAGCCGTATGATAAAAATCTTGTAAAACCGTGTGTGGAATCAAAAGTGTTTGGAATAGGTGTGGAGTCTTATACGGTAGGTTCTGCGGAGTTTACGCTGAGCTTTGCGGCACTGCACGATGGATGTATGCCGCTTATGGACAACGGACATTATCATCCGTTAGAGTATGTGTCCGATAAGATCCCGGCAATGCTCTGTTTTTACCCAGAATTTGCACTTCACATTACAAGGGGTGTGCGCTGGGATTCCGACCATGTGCTGATTTTGGATGATGAGACAAAAGAGATGGCAAAAGAGATCGTAAGAGATCACGCATTAGACCGTGTTTACATGGCATTAGATTACTTTGATGCAAGCATTAACCGTGTGTCAGCACTTGCAACCGGTTTCCGCAGCTGGCAGAAAGCACTTCTGATGGCTCTGTGCACACCGAATGAGATGTTAAAGGAACTTCAGGATACCAATCAGATGGGGAAACTCATGGTGATGAATGAGGCTGTGAAAATGCTCCCGATCGGAGAAGTCTGGGAAGAATACTGCCGTAGGGAAGGCGTGTGTGATGATCTTCATTTCTATGATGAGATTGAAAAATATGAGCGCGAAGTGTTAGTAAAGAGAGCATAGCTGAAAAAATAGCATATAGCAAATTAGACGGGGATTTGTGAATACCTGAAAATTACAGAGAAGAGGGAAACGAACATGAAATTTATAGATGCAGAATTTGTAAAAGGATTTATCCGTATGGCGAACGACGGATGGGAGCAGGGATGGCATGAGAGAAATGGCGGAAATCTGTCCTATCGTGTCAAACCGGAGGAAATAGAATCCGTAAAAGAAAACTTTGAGGCAAAGAAGTGGCAGCCGATCGGGACATCCGTTCCAAATCTGGCGGGAGAATATTTTCTTGTGACCGGAAGCGGCAAATATTTCCGCAACGTCATCATTAAACCGGAAGATTCCATCTGTATGATCGAACTGGATGAAAAAGGCGAAAATTACCGCATCGTATGGGGACTGGTAAATGGAGGCAGACCGACATCAGAACTGCCAAGCCATCTGATGAATCTGGAAGTGAAGAAGATACAGAACCCGAAGTACCGTGTCGTATACCACGCGCACACCACGAACATCATTGCGTTGACGTTTGTTCTGCCGCTGGAAGATAAAGTGTTTACGAGAGAACTCTGGGAGATGGCAACCGAATGTCCGGTCGTATTCCCGGCAGGCATTGGCGTAGTTCCGTGGATGGTACCGGGCGGCAGGGAGATCGCAGTTGCAACCAGTGAACTGATGAAAAAATATGATCTTGCGGTCTGGGCACATCATGGTATGTTTGCGGCCGGGGAAGATTTTGACCTGACGTTTGGTCTGATGCACACCGCAGAAAAATCCGCGGAGATTCTGGTAAAAATGCTTTCCATGAGACCGGATAAGCTGCAGACCATCACACCGGATAATTTCCGTCATCTTGCGAAAGACTTTCATGTTACACTGCCAGAAGAATTTTTATATGAAAAATAAAAGCTAGTACGAGCGATATGCGGATGGTGTCATCCCATATCGCTTTTTAAATACTTTCACGAAGTAATTGCTGTCAGGATATCCTACATACATTGCAATTTCCGCAACAGAAAGCATGGAGGTCTTTAAGAGTTCGGCAGCTTTTTTTGTGCGTAAATCTGCTATATATGCGGTCAGGGTGATACCCATTTCTTTTTTAAACAGACGGGACAGGTGTTCTTCGCTTACATGATTTGTATCCGATAATTCGTGCAGGGAAATGTCCTGTGAATAGTTGATGGAGATGTAGTTTAGTACATTTCGGATAACGGGAGAGTATTGTGACATATGCTTTGTATCATGAACAGCCTGGGTCAGTCTGATCAGCATATCTTTTTGAATCTTATCCAGTTCAGATCCGGTTCTTGCGGAGGCAAATTTCTGGATACTTTCTTGTGCTATTTCATCTATTTTTACCACAGGGCAGCCACCGGCCTCAGCGGCTTTTCTGGCAAGAGTTCTAAGGATGGCAAAACCATTCCAGTCGGTAGAATATAGAGAACGCTGTGATTGGGAGGTGTTGGCATAGTAATTGCTTGCTATACTCTCAAAAGCCATACGGACACCGTCTATATCCCCATCTGATATTTTTCTGAGAAAATAATTCTCCGTTTCATATCTGTCTATGATTTGATAATAGGTATTATTGGATTCTAAAATCAGCTTATCTGTCTTGAGCTCCTCATGGAATCCGGTCAGCTTTCTGTAAGAAAATTCAGGTGTATTTGGGATAAAGGTACGCATGGCAGCAAGTACGGTACCGTGGATCATGGAATAGCTGAGCTGTGGAAACTGATCATAGTATAGCTTCAGTGGCAGCAGAATGCTTGCAGGTAGTTTGTGGGATGCTAATAATTCCTGCATTTCCAGTGATGAAAAAGTATTTTTTACATAGGGACCCAGCAGGTAACAGGTATTATCAAAACAAAATAGAATCAGATTTGTATTCAGATAGTCTGTAATCTCATAAAATACGTCTTTTTTTGCATTTTCCAGCAGATAATGCAGATATTCTGCGGTGTACATCGGCTGAAGCGTTTTTTCAAAGCAATTTTGCTGTTCAAATGAATCAAGAGAGGCATTATCATTTGCAATACTGCAGATTCTGATGCCCAGTATATTTGCTACAAATCCCATGAAAATTTTCTCATTCATTAGATATCCCCCGTCATGTATATGTTATCAGATACCGCTGCGGGCGGCAGACTGTGATTTTTATACAAATATCAAAATAATACTATTTATATCAAATTTACTCTAACTATATCATGGATCATATGTTAATGTAAATACAGATCAAAACATATTTAACAAAAAGATACCAGGGAGGTTTTTTTATGAGGAAGGAAAAGAAATTAACGCAAAGTGAAATTGACGGTGTGCAATACCGTCGTGCAAAATTATGGCAGATTATTTTGTACTCATGTAATGCAATGGTTGGAATGACGGTTTATTCTTTAATTGGTATGGCAAGCTATAGTGCAAGTGTTGGATATGGAATTTCAACAGCTGTCATAGGAATTATTCTGACATGTACACGTATTTTTGATGGTGTGACAGACCCTGTTTTAGCAATTATATATGACAAGGTGGACACGAAATTTGGAAGATTAAGGGTACTGCTTTTGGGAGGATTTGTTATTGAAGCAATTGCACTTCTTGCCATGTTTGATGTGTTCTCATCAAAGGGCCATGGAATCGTTGTGTTTACGTTGTTATATGTAATTTACGTTATTGGTTATACAATTACAAATATGACAGCGCAGACATTACCGGCAATTATGACAAATGATCCGAAACAGCGTCCTACAATCGGAGTATGGCAGACAGCATTTAACTATCTTGTTCCTATGATAATGACGGTTATACTTAACATGGTATTACTTCCGAAATTTGGAGGGACATATAATCAGGAGTTCTTGTCAGCTGCAGTGAGAGTAAGCATGATTGTGGCAGCAGCAGGCATTGTGCTTGTATGCATAGGAATTTCAGAATATGACAAGCCGGAATATTATCTGGGAATTAAGAAACAGGAGCCACTTAAAGTAAAGGATATGCTTGATGTATTAAAGGGAAATAAACCATTACAGGCATACATTGTCGCTCAGGCATCTGATAAAATTGCACAGCAGACAGCATCACAGGCAGTGATTACAACAATGCTTTTTGGTATTATTATTGGAAATATGAGTCTTGCCACAATGCTTTCTGTGATAAGCATGCTTCCTTCGATCGTATTTGCCGGCTTTGGAGCCAGATATGCAGGAAAATATGGCAGCAAAAATGCGATTGTGACATGGACAAAGATATGTATGGCAGTTGCAGTAATATCACTTGTATTCTTTATCGTAATTGATCCGGGCACAATCTCAACATTTGGATTTACAATGATAGCTTATGTCATACTCACTCTTGTGCTGAACGGAGCGAAAATGTGTGTTACCACAGCGGATGTATCATTTATGGCAGATATCATTGACTATGAGCTTGACAGAAGTGGAAGATATGTACCAGCCGTTGTTACAGGTACTTACAGTTTCATTGATAAACTGATCTCTTCCTTAGCAGCACTCATTGCAACCGGTGCCGTGGCGATTATCGGATATACAAATACTATGCCACAGCCGAACGAGCCGCTTACAACCCCTATTTTTGTGGTGACAATGATAATATACTTTGGGATGCCAATTCTTGGATGGATTGTGACACTTATAGCTATGAAAAACTGTAAACTTACAAAAGAGGAAATGGTTCAGGTACAAAAGAGGATAGAGGCAAAGAAGAATGAGATGAAAGAAAAAGTAATAAAGGAGTATGTGTAAGTATGAGAAAAATAAATTTATTTAATGATAATTATATATTTGAAAAGGAGGGAGTCACCGAAAAAGTGACTCTTCCGCATACCTGGAATGCAGCAGATGGACAGAGCGCATCCGATTATTACAGAGGAGAGTGCATTTACACAAAGAAATTTGCAAAACCGGAACTTAAGGATGGAGAGCAGTTATATCTTGAAATAACCGGAGCAAATTCATCATCAAAGGTAAGCCTGAATGGGAAGGAGCTTGCGTCACATGACGGAGGCTATTCTACATATCATGTAAATCTGACAGATGGACTTATGGATGAAAATGAGCTTGAAATCAAGGTGGATAATTCCCCAAATGACCACGTATATCCACAGAAAGCAGATTTTACATTTTATGGCGGCTTATACAGGGATGTGAGGCTTATCACTGTGCCAAAGAACCATTTTGACCTTGATTATTATGGTGGAAAAGGTTTTTATGTGACACCAGAAGTGAAAGAGGATGGCAGCGCAGAGGTCAGATTTGATGCATATGTATGTGGTGATGCAGATGAGATCAGTGTTTTGGTAAATGGAGATTCTGGTTCGCAGAGTGTAACACTTTATATCCCGGAAGATGACACACAGACAATTTATGATGAGGACGCACTTTGTGGAATCAGACATTATACAGGAACGCTTATCATTGATAATCCTCATCTGTGGAATGGATTAAAAGATCCATTTTTATATACAGCGGCAGCAGAACTTAAGAAAAACGGTGATATAATTGATGAAGTTACCACAAAATTTGGATGCCGGAACTATTACTTTGACCCTGAAAAAGGATTTTTCCTGAATGGAGAGAGCTATCCGCTCAGGGGAGTATCACGCCATCAGGACAGGATGGGCGTTGGAAATGCACTTACAAAAGAGATGCATGAGGAAGATATGGAGCTGATATTGTCAGTGGGAGCTAATTCAATCCGGCTTGCACATTATCAGCATGACCAGTATTTTTATGATCTGTGCGATGAAAAAGGAATTGTGGCATGGGCTGAGATACCGTATATCACAGTACATATGGATGGTGGAAGAGAAAACACGATCTCACAGATGAAAGAACTGATTGTCCAGAATTATAATCATGCGTCTATTATTTGCTGGGCTATCTCAAATGAAATATCTTTACAGGGGGTAACGGAGGATCTGTTAGAAAATCATAGAATATTAAACGATATGATTCACAGAATGGATCAGAGCCGCGTATCTGCAATGGCAAATCTGTTTATGCTTGAGACAGACAGTCCGCTTGTAAGTCTCCCGGATATCAGAGGCTATAATCTCTACTATGGATGGTATGTGGGGGAGATGGAAGACAATGATGCATTTTTTGACCAGTTCCACAAAGAACATCCGGATACAGTGATCGGACTGACAGAGTATGGTGCTGATTCGGTAATTAAATTGCAGTCACCAAAGCCGCAAAAAGGTGATTATACAGAAAGCTATATGGCAGTGTACCATGAGCATATGCTTGAGATGATTTCCCAAAGACCATACCTGTGGGGCACCTATGTATGGAATATGTTTGAATTTGCTGCTGCAGGACGAGATGAGGCGGGCGACCCTGGTAAAAATCACAAGGGACTTATCACCTTTGACAGAAAAGAGAAAAAGGATGCTTACTATATTTACAAGGCATGGTGGAGCGATGAACCGTTCGTTCATCTTTGCGGAAGAAGATATGCAGACCGTATAGAAACGGTCACAGAGATTAAGGTTTACTCTAACCAGAAAAGGATAGCCCTCTATGTGGATGGAAAACTCTTTGGGGAGCAGGAAGGTGAGCATATATTTAAATTTGAGGTTCCAATCTGTGGAGAGCATACGATAAAAGCTGTCTGTACAGATCATGAGGCATTAAGCGATGAAATGACGATCCAAAAGGTCAGTGAACCAAATCCGGCGTATTTTATGGATGCCACAAAGGTTTGTAACTGGTTTGAAGAACCACAGGAAGAGTCTGAAAAGGAAGAAGGCGGATATCTCTCGTTAAACAGCACGATGGCAGAGATTCAGGCTGTACCGGCGGGAGCGGCACTTCTTGCGCAGATGATGAAGCAGATGCAGGGTTCAGTGGCTGGAGGTATGGGTAAGAATGTAAAGATACCAGAGACAATGATGGCTATGATTGCAAGACAGCCGTTAAAGAAACTTCTGGCACAGGGAGGAATCGATGCAGATGGAGAGCAGGCGAAGATACTTGCAGCAGCACTTGGAAAGATTCCAAAGAAATAAGGTTCTTTAAATGGAAAATTATGGTAGTTAATTGAGAGAGAGCAGTGAAGTGAGGTCAGATGAAATGAGCAGATTTCCAGACAAATTTATGATTGGTGCGTCAACTGCGGCGCACCAGGTAGAGGGCAGCAATACAAACAGTGATTACTGGGCAATGGAGCACTTAAAGCATACGAACTTTAATGAGCCATCTTTAAACGCAGTTGACCATTATAACCGTTATGAGGAGGATATCCGTCTGATGGCAGAGGCTGGGCTGAATACTTATCGGTTTTCCATAGAGTGGGCACGTATAGAGCCGGAAGAGGGAAAATTTGATGAAGCAGAAACAGAGCACTACAGAAAGGTGCTCAAATGCTGCAGGAATCATGGAATAGAACCGGTTGTTACCATGATGCATTTTACATCACCAGTATGGCTGATACAAAAAGGCGGATGGGAAAGTGAGTCAACCGTAAAGTATTTTGTAAGATACTGTGCATATCTGGCAGAAAAACTTGGAGACCTCATGCATTATGTCATCACAATCAATGAAGCAAATATGGGACTTCAGGTAGCTGCGATCGCAGAGCGTTATAAGCGTCAGATGATGGCGAAGCGCAGGGAAGGAAAAAAGAGTAAAAAAGATAAGAACATGGAAGGCACCGCTCAGGTTGGCATGAATTTTAATAAAATGCTGAAAAATATGTTCTGGCAGGGATTTGAAAACAAAAAAGTTTTTGGAACAAAAAAACCGCAGATCTTTGTCAGTGCAAGAACACCAGAAGGAGATATCCTTGTAATGCGTGCGCATCAGGCTGCAAGAGATGCGATGAAAAAGGTTCATCCAGAACTTTTGATAGGATTGTCATTGTCACTTCATGATATTCAGGCTGTTGATGGTGGAGATGCAGCTGCAAAGCATGAGTGGGAGGAGGAATTTACACATTATCTTCCCTATATAAAGGATGATGATTTTTTTGGACTTCAGAATTATACCAGAAGCCTTATTGGACCAGATGGAATATGTCCTGTGCCTGAGGGGGCAGAGATTACACAGATGGAGTATGAATTTTATCCACAGGCATTGGAACATGTGATCAGAAGAGTGCATGAGGAGTATACAAAAGCTGGGAAGAAAAATATGCCGATCATGGTCACAGAGAATGGCATAGCAACAGAGGACGATACCAGAAGGGTTGCATTTATTGATGAGGCAGCAAAGGGAGTGGAAGCATGTATTGCGGATCATATACCGGTGATAGGCTATTGCCACTGGTCGCTGCTGGACAATTTTGAGTGGCAAAAGGGCTTTTCAATGAAATTCGGACTGATAGCAGTAGACAGATCCACCATGAAGCGTATGCCGAAAAAGAGTCTCTATTTTCTGGGACAACTATAACTTGGAAAATATATGGAGTGAAAATAAATGAAGTATTATTGTAATCCGGTAAATATAAATTACAGATATCAGTTCAATGCGGATCAGAGGAAAAACGGAATTGCTGTCTGCCGCGAAGCAGCAGACCCATCCATGATAACGTTTAAAGGCAGATATTACATATTTGCATCCATGACTCTTGGTGTATGGGTTTCGGATGATCTGGTAAAATGGGAAAATCATAAACTGCCATCAGAACTTCCGTTGTATGATTATGCGCCGGATGTGCGTGTGATGGGGGAATATGTATATTTCTGTGCCTCAAAAAAAGGGGAAAAATGCGACAGGTACCGCACAAAAGATATCTTAAACGGACCATATGAGAAGATAGAGGGAACCTTTGATTTCTGGGATCCGAATCTGTTTGTGGATGATGATGGAAAGGTTTATTTTTACTGGGGCTGTTCAAATGAGACCCCTATGTGGGGAGTGGAGTTAGACCCACAGACCATGAATCCAAAGGGAGAGAAAAAAGAACTGATATATGCCGATCCTTATAAATATGGATATGAGCGGATTGGTGATGATAACGGTAAGCTGCCACGCTCAAAGGAAGAGGTGGACGCCTGTTTTGACAATTTCATGAAATCCCAGGGGACACCTGTGGAGCAGATCCCGCAAATGTATATCCCGATGATCAGGGGAATGTTCACAGATAAACCTTATATTGAGGGTGCCTGGATGGATAAGCATGAAGGCAGATATTATCTGCAGTATGCATTTGCCGGTACACAGTATAATACCTATGGAGATGGAGTATATGTCTCAGACAAGCCGTTAGGACCATTCACACCGGCAAAAAACAATCCATATTCCTATCATCCAGGTGGATTTATGCCAGGTGCCGGTCATGGTTCTACGATGGAGGATTATAAGGGGAATCTGTGGCATGCGGCTACAATGCGGATCAGCGTAAACCATGATTTTGAGAGAAGAGTCGGCATCTGGAAGGCTGCATATGATGAGGAAGGTGAGTTGTGCTGTAATCAGAGGTATGGGGACTGGCCGGTTCATGTATCAGATAATAAAGAAAATGATATATGGGAAAACCCAGAGTGGATGCTGTTATCTTATGGTAAGAAAATGACAGCGTCATCCTATACAGAAGGAAAATCGCCAGAACTTGCCTGCAATGAAAATGTGCAGAACTGGTGGCAGGCTTCATCGTCCGATAGAAAAGAATGGCTGATGATGGATTTGGGAAAAGCTATGGATGTGCATGCGATTCAGATTAATTTTGCAGATGATGAAATAAATATTCCTGTTCCTGGTCAGATTAGAGGAACAACGCAGGCAAGATATATTGAGGAAGCAGATATTGCTACCCAGTACCTTTTAGAGGGTTCTGTGGATGGGGAAAATTTCTTTGTATTAGAAGATAAGACAAAAGCAGATACGGATTTAAGCCATGACTTTTTAGTATATGAGAACGGCATCGAGGTTCGCTACATAAGGTTGTCTGATATGAAAGTACCTTACGGTCAAAAGCCATGTGTCAGTGGACTCAGAGTGTTCGGTAAAGGTGCAGGCAGTTTGCCGGAACAGGCATCATATGAAGCAGCAAGAATTTCCGGAATAGACATGGAGATTGTGATTGATTCACAGGAGAAGGATGAAGCGGATGGGACGACAGGATACAATATTCTCTGGGGACTTAAACCGGATAAGCTGTATCACAGCTATCTCGCATATGACACGAAAAAGAGAATAGGAGCTCTTGTTGACGGAGAATCTTACTATGTAAGAGTGGATACATTTAATGAAAATGGAATTACGGAAGGAAAACTTCAGTTTGTAGAAAATTTGTAAGATAAGAAAAACAGGGAGAAAATTCATGGCGATCAAAGCAGTACAACAGATTATGCTTGGAACAGTGACAGGCAGTGAAGCAAAGGCAAAAGAGACACTGCAGGCGATGGTAAATGCCGGATATAATGGAATCGAACTAAACAGCTTTATGGTTAATCCTACCCCATTTATGGTGCGGATGCTCACGATGGCTGCGGGCATGCCTACAGGAAAAGGAGGCAATCTTGACTGGGCAAAGCTGGTGAAGGAGGCAGGACTTTCTGTTGTCAGTCTGCATAAGGATTTAGGTGGTATAGAAAAAGAACTTGCCAAGACAGTGAGGGAAGCAGAAAAATACAATACCACCAATGTTGTTATTACAGGAATGTACCGCTTTGATTATCGCGATAAGACGCAGGTTACAGACCTGTGTAAAAGGCTCAATGAAGCTGGAAAAAAACTGAAAGCAGAGGGTATAAATCTCTTATATCACAATCATAATTACGAATTTCAAAAAGTGGATGGCAGACAGAATGCGTATGAATATATTATCTCAAATACAGATCCAGAATATGTAGGTTTTGAGTTTGACTCTTACTGGCCGACAGAGGCTGGTGTGTGCGCACTGGATGTTATGAAAATGCTGGGCAGCAGAATGAAGCTGTACCACATTAATGACAGAGGAACAAAGCTTACAAAGCCTGTAATGACACCGATTCTTAAGTCAGACAGCTGTGAACTTGGATATGGTAACATGAATCTTGAAGCCTTATGTGGGCAGGCGTTGTCGTCAGGAGTGGAGGCGGTCGTGCTGGAAAGTCACAAAAACTGGATAGATAAGTCGCCGATAAAATCATTTGAGGCATCTGCAAAATTTTTGAATGAACATATTGGAACTGTTTAAATATACATGAGGAAAAATTATGCGAGCAATTAATTTAAGAACAGAACATATGATAAATCCCATAGGAATTGATATAAAGGAGCCATATCTGTCATGGAATTGTGCAGATGGCAGGAGACAGACCGCATATGAGATCGTGGCTATGGATGAAAATTGTGTGGTTTGGGACAGTAGCCGGGTAAAGTCGGACAGTATGCATACGTATTGTCCGTTGGAGCTGAAAAGCAGACAGCGTATATCCTGGAAAATACGACTATGGGACGAAAGGGATGAAGCTGGTGAGTGGAGTGAGGAAGCCTTTTTTGAAATGGGGTTGTTAGATAAGTCTGACTGGATGGCAAAATGGATAAATCCAGAGTCTGAATGTAATCCGGAGGCACATAAGCCAGCCAGCTATCTGAGAACACATTTTCAATGTGATGAAAAAATCCTAAATAAAAGTGTAAGATTGTATGTAACTGCCCATGGTTTATATGAAGTCTGGATTAACGGAAAAAGAGCAGGGGATTTTGTGCTTGCACCAGGCAGCTATAATTATGATAAGAGACTTGCATACCAGACCTATAATGTGTCAGGACTTTTATGTGAGGGCAGAAATGAAGTAGAAGTGATTCTTGGTGATGGCTGGTACAGAAGTGTCTCTGGAGTAGATGGAGACAGGAATATTTATGGTACAGATATTGCCCTGCTGTTTCAGCTTGAGGCAGATGGCAGGGCTGTATGTGTTTCGGATGAAACATGGGAGGCTTCACAAAATGGTGCCATACGTCAAAATGATATGCAGCAGGGGGAAATTGTGGATGCAAGACTGGCTGAGGTGTCAGAGTACCATGAGGTAAAGGTGGAGGATTTTTCTTTTGATCAGTTGATATGTTCTGATTGTGTTCCTGTATGTGAAATGGAGTATTTTAAGGGAAAGATTATAACGACGCCAAATGGAGAGACGGTTATAGATTTTGGACAGAATCTTGCAGGATATGTGGAGTTTACACTGAATGCCCATGAAGGAGATACAATTGTCCTGACACATGGAGAGACTTTAGACGAAAATGGTAATTTCACGCAGGAAAATTTTCAGGACAGAAAACGTCATAAAGAAGGTGGCACGAAACAGCAGGTTGTGTATACATGTGCAGAGGGAGAAAATCACTATAAGACAAAGTTCTCTATATGGGGGTTCAGATATGCAAAGGCTGATACAGTGATTGACCTCTCAGATGCATCATTTACTGCAATTGCAGTATATTCAAAGATGGATACACTGACAATTTTTGAGTGTGGAAATGACGATATTAACAGATTGGTGCAAAACAGTATCTGGAGCCAGAAATCCAACTTTTGTGATGTTCCTACCGATTGTCCTACAAGAGAACGGGCAGCCTGGACTGGGGATATGGGAGTATTTGCCCATACAGGACTGTATCTTATGGATGCCTATCCGGTAATGCGAAAATGGCTTGCAGAGTGCAGAACATCGCAGTTTGATGATGGAAAAATTGCAAATATTGCACCAAAGAATAACAAGTCATCTTTTTTCTCGGGGCTTCTTGCCGGTTCCGTAGGATGGGGGGACGCATGTATCATTGTTCCATATGAGATGTACAGGCGGTATGGTGATGCAAGGATTTTATCCGAAAATTATGAGATGATGAAGAAATGGTATGTATTTCTCGAAGAGCGTGCAAAAAAGCGTCCAGTGAACCCTGTAAAAAGATTTAAGAGAAATCCATACCGCAGATATACGATAGAAACAGGAGTTGATTATGGTGAGTGGTGTGAGCCTGATGTGGAAAGTACTTCCGCTATGCGCACACCACAGGGCAAAGTTGCCACAGCATTTTTTGCATACTCAGGGCGGATGTTAGCAGAGATCGCAGCGATTCTCGGAAAAGAAGATGACGCTGCTTATTACAGTAAAACCGCAGAGATGGCAAAGAAGGCATGGCGTTTTATAGCAACAGAGGATGGAAAGATCTCTTCAGACAGACAGGCTGATTATGTGAGGGCACTTGCGTTTGGACTTTTAGATGGGGATGAAGCAAGGCAGGCAGCAGCCGATCTGAATGAACTGGTAAAAAAATGTGGATATCATTTAAATACCGGATTTTTATCTACCCCGAATCTGACAAGGGTACTGTGTGATTACGGATATGAGGATACTGCATATAAGCTGTTGCTGCAGGATACAAGACCGGGCTGGCTTTATGAGGTGAAAAAAGGAGCTACAACGATCTGGGAAACATGGGATGGTATTAATGAAAAGGGCGAGGTAAAGGCATCGTTAAACCATTATTCTTATGGCGCAATATGTGGATGGATCCTGGATGCCGTATGCGGAATACAGGTTTCAGATGGAAAAATCAGAATCTGTCCGCATCCCGATAAAGTCCTTGGCTATGCGAAGGCTTCCTATCAGTCGCCATATGGCAGAATTGAAAGCGGCTGGAAATATGATGGGGACAAAGTCACATATGAGTTTGAAATCCCGTCAAATACGCATGCAGAGGTGATTTTACCCGATGGAAGAAGAGAAGTGTTAGATTCAGGAAGATATTCATTGTAAATGACAAAATAACGGAATGGGAGACTTGGTATCAGATATTTCTGATGCCAAGTTTTGCTTTACAGGAGAAATATATGGTGAAGGTATTAATTATTGAAGATGACAGCAGCGCAAGACTGGTGACAAAACTGCATTTGAGAAACGAATATCAGGTAGTAGAAGCATCGGATGGAATGGAGGCAATGGAACTGTTAAAGCATCAGTCAGTAGATCTGATCATTGCAGATGTTATGATGCCAAAAATGAATGGCTATGAATTTGTGGAGCAGTTTCGGATGATGGATAAGAACACACCGGTTCTTCTTTTAACAGCAAAAAAAGAATGGCAGGACAAAAAAATGGGATTTGCTATTGGAATTGATGATTATATGACGAAACCCGTGAACTATGAGGAATTACAGTGGCGGATCAGGGCATTGCTCCGGAGGGCAAAGATAAGCAATGAGAAACAGATTATTATTGGAGATGTGGTAATCAGTGAGGATTTCAACATGGTAGTCAGAGGGGAAGAGAAGATAACATTGCCGAAAAAGGAATTTGAATTACTGTTTAAACTGCTTTCATATCCAAATAAAATTTTTACGGTATCCCAGATTTTAGACAATATCTGGGGATATGATTCAAATTCAGATGAGACAACGGTAAGAACACATATCAACCGTCTGAGAAAGAAATTTGCAGACTGGAATGAATTTGAAATTGTTACGATTCGTGGATTGGGTTATAGAGGGAAACTGAATGAGTAACGGGGCAAAAAGAAACAAGAAAATAGGAACCATTCGCTGGGCAATCGTATTAGCTTTTATTGTTACTTTTTTTTCCGTTGTATCGTACCTGCTTACGATGGCAATCAGGTTTTATTATTACGGTCATGCAGGTGATAATGTGTTTGCCTGGAGTGTGGCAATTTATCAGATTATGGGATCTTTATGTGGAATCGTGATTGCGATAATTTCAGTTATGCTGTACCACAGGATGGAAAAACTTTTAAATGGAATGGAAGATGTGGCAAACGGAAAGTTAGATGTGGAGATTCCCATAGAAAATTCTGGTGAATATAAAGTCATATATGAGAATTTTAACCAGATGGTAAGAGAATTAAAAAATGCAGATGAGCAGCAGAAACAATTTATGAAGGATTTTTCGCATGAATTTAAGACACCGATTCACTCAATAAAGGGAATGGCAGAATATCTGCAGCATAATGAAATTACAAGAGAAGAGGAAAAAGAATATCTGAATGTAATGGCGGAGGAAGCTGGGAGACTGGCACAGTTATCGCAAAATACGCTGTTGTTATCAAAACTGGATCATATGGAAGTACTTCGGAAAAAAGAAGAGTTCCGGCTTGATTCTCAAATCCGTGACTGCGCGATATTACTGATGCCATCTTTTGAAGAAAAAAATATTCAGCTTGAAGCTGAGCTGCCAGAAATGAAATTCTATGGCAATGAGGAATTAATGAAAGAGGTCTGGGTAAATTTATTGGACAATGCCAGAAAATATTCATCAGAAGGAAACCTTGTCTTTGTAGAAGGAAAGGTAACACAGGATGATCTATGGATTACTGTGAGAGATGAGGGGCAGGGGATGGATGAGCAGACAAAGCAGCATTTGTTTGAACGTTATTATCAGGGGGATGCGTCCCACGAAACCAGTGGATTTGGTATGGGATTGCCAATAGTTAAACGCATTGTGGAGCTTAGCGGGGGAACCATATGGGTGGAAAGTACATTGGGAAAGGGAACCACTGTCACTATATTTTTAAAATTAATTTGAAAAAGTTTATACTGCGTTTATCTTCCTTTGTTAAGGTATGCAAAGAACAGGAAAAGAAGGAGGAATATCAGGATGGAGGATAGCAGAATATATTTATTGACAGGTGCGGCTGGTTTTCTTGGGAATAATATTGCCAGGCAGTTAGTTGAAAAAGGATGCCGGGTGCGAGGACTCGTGTTGCAGGGGGATAAGGCTGTCAAGCACATTCCGGAAGGAGTAGAAATCGTGTATGGTGACTTGACAGATAAGACTTCTTTGGAAAATTTTTTTGATGTGGAAAAGGAACAACTTGTTTGTATTCACTGTGCAAGTATTGTGTATTTAAAGGAAGAACCCAGTGAACTGGTATATCGGGTTAATGTTGAGGGAACCCAAAATATTATTGATTTTTGTTTGGAAAAAAACGTGGAAAAACTTGTATATGTAAGTTCGACAGGAACCGTGGCAGAGCTTCCGCACGGGGAATTTATGAGAGAACCGGAAAAATTTGACCTGGATAAAATAGTTGGATATTACGGAAAAACAAAAGCTATGGCAACACAGTTAGTATTTGATGCAGTAAAAGAAAAAGGATTAAAGGCGTGCGTAGTATATCCTACAGGTATATGTGGACCAAATGATTACGCTGGTGGACCGGTATCGACTTTTATTGAACAGTATTGTAATGGGGGAAATAAGGTAGGATTTCCGGGGTCATTCAATTCAGTAGATGTAAGAGATTTGGCTGCAGGAACAATTGCTGCGGTAGATAAGGGGAGAATTGGAGAAGGCTATATATTGGGCAATGATGTGGTTTGGATGAAAGATATGTTTGCTTATATCAGTCATGCAAGTGGTGTGAAAATGACGAAAATAATTCTTCCAATGCCATTAACAAGGATTATTGTAAAAGTAAGTGAGACAATTGGAAGACTAACAAACAAGGCCCCATTGATAACAGAATTAATGCTATACAACTTAGTACGAAATAATGCATATGATAGTAGCAAGGCAAAGAAAGAACTGGGGTATCAGACAAGACCATTTGCTGATACAATTTATGACGAAGTAGAATGGTTAAAAGAAGAACACAGGGTGTCGGCATAAATAGCATCAAAAGGAAGGATTTGAGTAAAGTGAATTTTTCAAGTGTAGAAGGAAAAGTAGCAATTGTAACAGGTGCAAGCAGAGGTATTGGGGAGTCAATTGCAGAAATTTTTGGTGAAAACGGAATGAAAGTAGTCTGTGCAGCCATTCCGGTAGATGGAGCATTGTCAGCAGGACATCAGAACTAAACTGTGAATTGTAACATTGTTTAAGACAGATATCCCTTGAAGAAAAGAGTCCGGTTTTTTATAATTGGAAAAGAGAATATAATTTTAAAACTGAACTGGGGGAATGAAAGATATGTTACCGCATATCAGTATTGGAAAACAGAATTTTGCAGCATTGCGGGAAGGCAATTATTTTTTTGTAGATAAGTCTGATTTTATCCGGTCATCTTTTTAAGTTTTGCGGATGTGAAACAGACAAATTATGAGGATGCCGTACGAAAAATAAAAAATATTATTGAAGAAACATATATGCAGCATGCGTATCTGAATGAAAGCAGAAGAGGTGGAATACCGAGGTATGCTGTTAGAGCCGTGGTATCATCTTCGTATCACGAATCTGGAAACTTACAGTATGTTTTCGAACATGTTTAAAGGATGGTTTGATGATTCCATGTCGAACTATAATGAGTTCATAGAGGCATTATTAAAAGGGAACTTAAAAGAGATGAATATTTATATGAATGATATTGCACTCACAACTTTCAGCAGTTTTGATACCGGAAATCATCCATCGAAAAGAGCACAGCCAGAGCGTTTTTATCATGGATTTGTACTGGGACTTTTGGTGGAACTGCGGGATTCCTATGATGTGCGGTCAAACAGGGAAAGCGGTTACGGCAGATATGATATCATGCTGGTTCCTCATGACCGGAAAAAAGATGCGATCGTAATGGAATTTAAAGTCCATGAGGCAGATGAAGAAGAATCATTAGAAGATACGGTGCAGTCCGCTTTAAAACAGATCAGGGAAAAAAATTATGACGCCGGACTGACTGCAGCAGGAATCCAAAAAGAAAAGATCAGACACTACGGATTTGCTTTTGAGGGAAAGAAAGTATTGATCGGAAAATAATTTAGAATTGTATTTAAGATGATAGTAAATGCCATGTTTTATGCACAATGCATAAAACAATGGCATTTCTTTTGTCTAAAACTTCCAACATGCAAAACAGTTTATGCGAAAAAAGTGCAGATTGTGAAGATTTTTACCAAAGAATGTGTGATGTGGTAGGATACAGTTACAAGATCCGAAACGGATAAAGAAAACAAGGGAGGATTTAGAAATGTTAGCAATTAACATGGATGACGTGATCAACGTTCTCAATTCCTGTAAGCCATACCTGATTGCGCTGGGTATTGCATTAGCGCTCGCAATTATTGTAACTGTGGCATGCATGAAATTGAAGAAACCGGTAAAGAAACTGGTGAGAAAGGAAGCATGGATTGCATTCCTTATGGCAGCAGTTGTGATTATCAATCTGATCTGCTTTATCCCGATGTCAAGTATGATCTCACTTGCAATGGGAAATGGTACGATCACAGAGGAGACCTCAAATGAGGCAACAGCACTCTGTGAGGATATCGCGGACGAAGGTATTGTATTATTGAAAAATGAGGACAATATCCTTCCACTTACAAATACACAGAATATCAACGTGTTTGGATGGGCATCTACCAATCCTTGCTACGGTGGTACAGGATCAGGAGCATTATCCGACGCATATGAGACAACAACACTTCTTGGTGGTCTTGAGGATGCCGGATACAAGATCAATACAGAACTGACCGATTTCTACAAAGCGTACCGTGAGGACAGACCGGAAGTTGGTATGTGGGCGCAGGACTGGACATTGCCGGAGCCTACAGCAGATTCTTACAGCGATGAGCTGATCAACAATGCAAAAGAGTTTTCGGATACAGCAATGGTAGTAATTACCCGTGTTGGTGGTGAGGGAGCAGACCTTCCAACTGATGTAAGCAAAGTAACTTACACAGATAACTCTGAAAATTACAAAGATTTTGAAGCTGGTGAACATTATTTACAGTTAAGCCAGACAGAAAAAGATATGTTAGACCTTGTTTGTGCCAACTTTGACAATGTCGTTGTTGTATATAACGGTGCAAACACCATGGAACTTGGATTCTTAAATGATTATAAACAGATCAAGGGTGCAATCTGGTGTCCTGGAACAGGTCAGTCCGGATTTGAGTCTCTTGGCGCAGTCGTAGCCGGTACGGTAAATCCATCCGGAAAAACCAGCGATACATTTGTATATGATCTGACAGCAACACCGACTTATAACAACTTTGGAAACTTCCTGTATGACAATATGGATGAGTTTGCCGCTACATCCAAAAACTTCGGAACAGGCGAAGAAGAAGCAACAATTCCATCTTTTGTCAACTATGTAGAAGGCATTTATGTTGGCTATCGTTTCTATGAGACAGCAGCAGTGGAAGGACTCATTGATTATGATAAGACGGTTCAGTTCCCATTTGGATATGGACTTTCTTATACAGATTTTGAACAGAAGATGGGAGATGTTACCGTAGCAGACGGTAAAGTATCCTTTGACGTTACCGTAACAAACAACGGAACTGCCGCAGGAAAAGATGTGGTAGAGGTATATTACAATCCGCCATATACAAACGGTGGAATTGAAAAAGCATCTGCAAATCTGATCGATTTTGCAAAAACAGATGTGTTACAGCCGGGTGAATCCCAGACAATCAATGTAAGTTTCTCAGAAGAAGATATGGCTTCTTATGATACATATGGCAATGGATGCTATGTATTAGAGGCTGGTGACTATGAGATTTCTATCAACTCTGATTCACACAATACGATCGCATCACAGACCGTAAGTGTTGCAGATACCGTTGTATATGATGAGAATAATGCACGTTCTACCGATGATGTAGCTGCAACAAATCAGTTTGCATATGCACAAGGAGATGTAACATATCTTTCAAGAGCAGATGGATTTGCAAACTATGCAAAAGCAACAGCAGCTCCTTCAAACTTTACATTAGCAGAGGATGAGAAAGCTGAGTTCTTAAATAACAGCAATTATGATCCAAACAATTACAACAATGATTCTGATGAAATGCCGACAACAGGCGCGAAAAACGGAATGACACTTGCTGATATGCGTGGTCTTTCCTATGATGATGAAAAATGGGATACACTGCTTGACCAGCTGACAGTTTCCGATATGGATACAATGATCGCTCTTGGCGGATATCAGACATCTGCAGCTGCAAGTGTTGGAAAAGTTATGACCGTTGACTGTGACGGACCTGCATCCATCAATAACAACTTTACAGGAACAGGCTCCATTGGATTCCCGTCCGCAGTTATGATCGCAAATACCTGGAACAAAGACCTTGCACTTTCCTTCGGTGAGAGCATTGGTAAGATGGCAGACGAAATGGAAGTATCCGGATGGTATGCACCAGCGATGAACACACACAGAAATGCATTTGCAGGACGTAACTTCGAGTATTATTCGGAAGATGGAGTTCTCTCAGGAAAAATGGCTGCAAACGCAGTGATCGGTGCTGAAAAATATGGTGTTTATGCATATATCAAACATTTTGCATTAAACGATCAGGAAACAAACCGTACCGGAATGCTCTGTACATGGTCAAATGAGCAGGCAATCCGTGAAATTTACTTAAAACCTTTTGAAATCGCTGTAAAAGAAGGTGGAGCAAAAGCAGTAATGTCTTCCTTCAATTATATCGGTACACAGTGGGCAGGCGGAACATATCCGTTACAGACAACTGTCCTTCGTGATGAGTGGGGATTCCGTGGATTTGTATTAACTGACTACTTTGGTGTTTACGGATACATGGATTCTGATATGGGTATCCGCGGTGGTACAGACTGTATGTTAGTTGCATATGATACAGAGACAAACCATGTGACAGATACTACAAGCGCAACAGGTGTGAAAGCAATGCGTCAGGCATCCAAAAATATTATGTACACTGTTGTAAACAGCCGTGCATATGATCCTGAGAACTTAAAGACAGGTCTGATGAACTGGCAGATCATTGCAATCGTGATCGATATCATTCTTGGAGTACTGGTTATTTTCTTAGAAGTTCTTACCATCAAAAAATATAAAAAAGATGCCGCAGAAGAACCGGTAAAGACAGTAACTGAAACATCAGCAGAATAAAACAGGATTATGCAGAGGAACAACACATAGAGGTGAAAGCATAAATGAATGGTATAAAAAATCTATGGCAGAACTTTGCAGATAAGCATCCCGGAGCCTCCAAATGGGTCCGGGAGGGCGGTCTGTTCGTGATCGTAAGTAACCTGATCACGGTATTCAAATATTTGATGTTATTGTTTCTGCCGCTCGCATTTGCAGGACTTCCAAATGTTGATTTTGGATTCCCGGGAATCGACATCACATTATTTGGAGAGACATTTAAATGGAACATTATCGGTTATGATGCCGCACACGGTGGACTTCCATATTTCTGTGCATACATGGTTGCCATGGTGATCGGAGAATGCATCAATTTCCCGATCCAGAGAACCTTCGTATTCCGGAGTAAGGGCAATATCTGGTATCAGGCATTCTGGTATCTGATCGCATTCTGTATCGTGACCTGTATTGTAAACTCCATTAACTGTATCTGGGTAGCAGTAGCCGGTATGTTCGTGCCGGACTGGCTCTACAATATCGGAACAACCGTATTAAACGGTGGAGTTTCAATGGTTGTATTTTTCTTTGTAAATAAGATCATTTTCCCGGAAGGGGAAGCGAAAGCATAAAAAGTAGTATGTGAAAAACAAAATAAGCACATATAAAAAGCATGTTTTACGATTCAAAAGAATTGCAGAGCATGCTTTTTTTGTTGTATTTTAAATAGGAATAGGATTCACATATTGACAAATAAAAAAGAAATGTTTATATTTATAACAGTGTTATATAACACTGTTATAAATGAGCGGAGGAACCAGTGACAAAACCAGTAGAAGGAGTTTCAGAGAAAATCATAGCCTGTGCAAAGGAAGAATTTTTAAAAAAAGGTTATTCCGATGCATCCCTGCGGACGATCGCGGCAAAGGCAGGGACGACAACCGGATCGATCTATTCAAGGTTTCAAGATAAAGAAGGATTATTTTCTGCAATCGTAGAACCGGCAGCAGATCATCTGGTGCAGAGATTTCTGCATATACAGGAGACATTTCACGGGCTTGAGGAAGAACAGCAGCCGAAAGAGATGAAGCATTATGTGTCATCCGGCATGGTGGAGATGATCGATTATATTTATGACAATTTTGAAGTGTTTGAGCTTTTGCTGGATGCTTCCTACGGAACAAAGTTTCAGGATTTTGTGGAACGGCTTGTCGAGATCGAGACAGAATATACTTATAAGTATATGGACGTCATTCATTACCGGACGGAAGATGGCGAGGTGATCACCGAGGATTTTATCCATATCATGACGAGGGCATTATTTGAGAGTATGTTTGAGGTGGTACGCCATAAAATGACGAAGGAGAAGGCACTCCGTTATATGGATATGCTGGAAAAATACCATTATGGAGGCTGGAATGCAATTCTGAAATGGGAGTAAGAGATGGGCTGTACATTTCTGGTAACAGGATGACAGCCTTCTAAAAAAATCATTGGTTAGCGAAAACTAATTTAAAGTAGTGCTGTATAACAAGAACTAAAAATGGAAAGGGAGTCTTTGAGATGGAAAGTGATGCGAAGTTAAAAAAACAAAGTTCTTTGGCAAGGCTTTTTGAATATGCCGGGAATTATAAATATCTGACGATCCTGTCGTGGATATTTTCTGTGGTCAGTGCATGGATTGCACTGGTGCCGTTTTATTATATCTGGAAAGTGATAAAAGAAGTTTTAGAGGTGGCGCCTCATTATGAAAATGCAGGAAATATTGCAGATTATGGATGGCATGCAGTAGGATTTGCAATTTTATCGATGGCGCTTTACATTTGCGGGCTGATGTGTTCCCATTTGTCAGCATTTCATGTGCAGGCGAATATCCGTTCACAGTTGATGCACCATATTATGACACTGCCGATGGGATTTATGGACAGTGACGGAAGTGGTAAGTTCCGCAAGATCGTTAACGAGTCAAGTGAGGCAACAGAGACATATCTTGCACACCAGCTGCCAGATCAGGCAGGCGCGATCGCAACGCCGGTGGGACTTTTAGTACTGCTTCTGATGTTTGACTGGAGGCTTGGACTGTTGAGTCTGATCCCGGTGGCAGCGGCATTTTTAATTATGGGAAGCATGACCGGGCAGCGGATGAAGGATAAAATGACAGAGTATCAGAATGCGCTCGAAGAAATGTCGAGTGAGGCAGTTGAATATGTCCGTGGCATTCCGGTCGTAAAGACATTTGGTCAGACGGTATTTTCGTTCAAACGATTCCAGTATTCCATCGAAAAGTACGAGAAATGGACGATCGCTTATACAAAAGAACTGAGACTTCCGATGACGTTTTATACCATGATCATCAACGCAGCATTTGCTGTTTTGATTGCAGTTACTTTTTATGTGGTCAGCAGGGGCGGAGAAAATGACACGTTTTTATTAAATCTGCTGTTTTATATTATCATCACACCGATCATTACGGTTACATTAAATAAGATCATGTACGCAAGTGAAAATCAGATGATCGTAGAGGATGCGTTAAAGCGGATCGATGGTATTTTAGAAAAGAAACCACTGGCAGAAGCAGCAGAAAAAGCAGCTCCAAAAGATATGTCGATTACGTTTGACCACGTATCTTTCCGCTATGAGGATGCCGCAAAAAATGCCTTACATAACATCAACCTGGAAATCAGAGAGGGCGAACACGTTGCGTTTGTCGGACCGTCCGGTGGTGGAAAATCAACGCTTGCAAGCCTGATCGCGCGATTCTTTGACACGACAGAGGGACAGATCAAAATCGGCGGCGTAAATGTAAGGGACATTCCGTCGGAACAGCTTATGAACATGGTATCATTTGTATTCCAGGATAGTAAACTTTTGAAAATGTCCATTTATGACAATGTACGCATAGGCAGGAAAGATGCGACAAGAGAGGAAGTTATGGAAGCCTTGAAAAATGCACAGTGTGAGGATATTATCGGGAAACTTCCGGATGGAATTGACACTGTGATCGGGGCAAAAGGAACTTATGTATCCGGTGGTGAGGCACAGCGGCTTTCGATTGCAAGGGCAATGTTAAAAAATGCGCCGGTTCTGATCTTAGATGAGGCAACTGCATTTGCTGATCCGGATAATGAAGCGAAAGTACAGCAGGCATTTTCAAAATTATCTGAAGGAAAAACAGTGATCATGATCGCACACCGTTTATCTTCGGTTGTGGATGCCGACCGGATCTGTGTGTTAAAAGATGGAGAGATCGTTGAGTCAGGAACACATAAAGAACTGACAGAGATGACGGGGCTGTATGCGCATATGTGGAACGAATACAATAAATCTGTTCGTTGGAAAGTGGGGGAATAAAACATGTCATTCAAAGAAAAAATACAACATAAATACGCACTTTCAGATCAGGGTGCAAAGGATATGATAAAAGCATTTATTTCTGTCACGATATCAGATATTGTCCTGATGTTTCCGGTGGGGATGCTTTATTTTCTGGTAAAGGACTATATGGAGGGAACATTAAGTGGAAGAGGCAGTTTTTATATTGCAGGCTGTATCATTAGTCTGGCACTGATCGCAGCTACTACCTATATCCAGTACAATGCAACTTTTTTTGCAACTTATGTGGAGAGCGGTGTGAGACGTATCACTCTTGCGGAAAAATTAAGAAAAATTCCACTTTCTTTTTTCGGGAAAAAAGATCTTTCGGATCTGACTAGTACGATCATGGCAGACTGTGCAACCATGGAGACGGTTTCCTCCCATGTGATTCCGGAGCTGATCGGAGCATGTATTTCCACGGCACTTGTGGCATTAAGTCTCTTTTTCTTTGACTGGAGAATGGCACTTGCAGCACTCTGGGTACTTCCTGTTTCCTTCCTGATCGTTGGATGTTCCGGGAAGGTTCAAAACGGCCTGAGCAGAAAACAGATGAAACTGAAAATGGAATGTGCCGATGGGATTCAGGAAGGACTTGAGACAGTCCGTGATCTTAAGGCAAATAATGCGCAGAGCGAATATATGAAAGGACTCGACAGAAAGATCAGAGCAGTTGAAAAACATGCGATTGTGACAGAGCTCGGAATGGCTGTATTTGTGGCAAGTGCCCAGATGATATTAAAACTTGGGATTGCAACAGTTGCCCTGACGGGAGGTGTACTTCTTGCAAAGGGGAGCATTGACGTTTTGACATTTTTCATGTTTTTACTGGTTGTATCGAGAATTTATGATCCAATGCAGATTTCCCTGCAGAATTTAGCTGCGATGATCAATGCAAATATACAGAGTGAGCGTCTGGATGAGATTTTATCCCATGAGATCCAGACGGGAAGCACAAAACTCGATCATGACGGATATGATATTGTATTTTCCCATGTGGGGTTCTCATATGATAAAAAAGAAGCTGTCTTAGAGGATGTCACATTTACAGCAAAACAGGGAGAGGTAACAGCACTGATCGGACCGTCCGGTGGCGGAAAAACGACGGTATCAAGACTGGCTGCGAGATTCTGGGATATTGAAAAAGGAAAGATCACAGTAGGCGGTATGGATATCTCTAAGATCGATCCGGAAACACTGATGTCGTTGTATTCCATCGTATTTCAGGATGTTACACTTTTTAACAATACGATCATGGAAAATATCCGTATCGGCAGACAGGATGCGACGGATGAGGAAGTCATTGCCGCCGCAAAGTTAGCACATTGTGATGAGTTTGCAGAAAAACTGCCGGATGGATGGAAAACCATGATCGGTGAAAATGGTTCGGAACTTTCCGGTGGAGAACGTCAGAGAATCTCGATCGCAAGGGCATTTTTAAAGAATGCACCGGTTATTTTACTGGATGAGGCTACGGCATCACTGGATGTGGATAATGAAACGCTGATCCAGGAAGCATTATCAAGACTGATCCAGAATAAGACAGTACTTATCATCGCACACAGGATGCGTACAGTTGCAAATGCAGACAAGATCGTCGTGTTAAAAGACGGTGTAGTTGCAGAGGAAGGAACACCGGATGAGTTGTTCCAAAAACAGGGAATCTATCATCATATGGTAGAAACACAGATGCAGGCAGCAGGCTGGGTGCTGTAGCGTAATGGGACAGCAGAAACAGAGTGCATAAATAGATGCCAGTATGAATGATATAAAAAATTGAACTGATAAAAAATACCGCAAATGCGATCTTCACATCTGCGGTATTTTCAGGTTTTATCATTTATTTTTTCTTTTTCTTGCTTTTCTCTTTTTCAAGTTCAGTTTTTTCTTTTTCGAGCTCCTTATTTGCACGGACAGCTTTTTCTTTTAATTTGGTTCTCCAGCTCTTTTTACCTTCCGGTTTCTCAAGAGGTCCGCGTACACCGGTAACCTTTGTGATATAAATACCACTTACGGTAGCTTTTACTTCTTTCTTGATCGGTATGTAATCAAACACGGATTCATCTGCAATCAAAGACATAACTTTCGGTCCAACCTTTGCTTTTACGATCGGAAGTTTGGTACGGCGCATCATCTTTGGTGTCTGGTCGATCACAACCTGTGGAAGACCAGATTCGGTAATACGCATTCGCTTCTTATCTATGATCAGCATGGATACGGTCTGTGCGGCGGCTGCAAGCTGTTCATCCTGTTCGGCTTTCTTTTTCTGTGCTTTCTTCCCGAGAAAATAAAGGACAACAAGTCCGATGATTAAGACGGCTAAGATAACCAGTAATACGATAGTAACTGGGCTCATAAATAATCCTCCATATATTTACTTTTTAGAACAAAATTCAAAAAATATTGTAGCATTGATTTTTGGAAAAAGCAAGGTGTTCAGGATTATCTTGCCAGAATATCAATGATCTCCGCAATATACATTGTGTGCATGTCATGATCTGTGTACCATTTTTTTGCGATTTCCGGCATCAGGAAAGAATCTTCCGTCAATCTTGTCGCAGACATTTTCTCACATAACAGGACCATATTTCCCTCGTCGATGAATGGAATACTGTGACGGGAAGTAAGTGTTAATCCGGCAGCAGAGATTTTGTCTTCTTCATCACGACCGGAGTGGCTTCCACAGTAATTTAATGCGTCACGGTATTTTTCAGACAGGAAACTTAAGGAAAAAAATTCGTTTTTATCGATTAGTTCCTTGGTGTATCTGGAATCACGGACAAATACGAAAGCGACGTTTTTACCCCATAAGACACCGACACCGCCCCAGCTTATGGTCATGGTGTTTGCTTTATCCTTAGAACCTGCGGTGAGCAGAGCCCATTCTTTGCCAATCTTTGTAAATGGATCGAATTCTATCATATCTGCTGTTATAGGCTGAAATGTATGCATAGCGTAATCTCCTTTATCAGTGCACAAAATATTTATATGTTGGTTTTATTATAAAATTCCCTGATTTAATTGACAAGAGAAAAATAGGGCTGTTCAAAAATTGACTTTTTATAAGTGTTGTACTATGATGGTTGCGAAAATTACACAGGAAAAAGGAGCAGAGGATTTATGAAAATCACAACGAAACAAATTACAACAACAGCAGTCTTACTGGCGATTTGTATCGTGAGCCAGTTCTTTAAAAACACAAGCGTCTATATCACGGGACCGATCATTAATGCATGTCTTATCATTGCCGCATTAGGTGCAGGAATGGCATGCGGGATCATTCTCTCAGTGATCACGCCGGTTACTTCATTTCTGATCACGGGAAGTCCTGTCATGTCAGCAATTCCGGCGATCATCCCATGTGTTATGATCGGAAATATGATTCTCGTGGTTGCCGTCAGTCTGCTTGCAAAGAAGATCAAGGGCAATGCAGGACTGATCGCAGGTATGGCAGCAGGCAGTATCGCAAAAGCATTATTTATGGGAATCGTGATCGCATTGATCTTAATCCCTTCCTTGCTCCCGGAAGCAATGGTACCTAAAATGGCAGTATTCCAGACAACATTTTCCGTGACGCAGCTTATCACAGCAGCAATCGGAAGCGTATTCGCATTTATCATCTGGATTCCTTTAAAAAAAGTAATCGCAGGGCAGAACTAAGTGTGAGCCATCATTTATCAGGTGCCCTATTTCGATTACAAATAGTATAACGCATGCTTATGAATAATAAATAATATTATGAATTTAAGTAATGGCGAATATAAGCCTTTGGAATAATCTTGACACTCAAAAAAGAAAGTATCATAATGATGGTCAGAAAAAAACGATAGAGAGTCGGAGGCATATGTTATGGATATCAGATTTGAAAAAAGAGAACATTTAAAGGAGAAACCGGATCAGAAACATCTTGGATTCGGAAAATATATGACAGACTATATGTTTGTTATGGACTGGACAAAAGAAGAGGGCTGGAAAGATGCAAGAATCGTTCCGGAAGGACCGATTACCATGGATCCTGCATGTGTAACTTTACATTACGCACAGGAAACATTTGAGGGCATGAAAGCATACCGTACAGCAGAGGGCAAGATCCAGTTATTCCGTCCGGAAATGAACGCAAAGAGAATGATTAATTCCAACGCAAGACTCTGCATGCCGGAGTTCCCGGTTGATATGTTTGTGGAGGCAGTAAAAGCACTGGTAAAAGTTGAAGAGGACTGGGTTCCGTCAGAACCTGAGACATCTCTTTACATCCGTCCATTTATGTTTGCAACAGAAGCCGCACTTGGTGTACATATGGCATCTGCTTATAAGTTTATGATTATCTGCTGCCCGGTTGGCGCATATTATGCAGAGGGAATCAACCCGGTTAAGATCTTAGTCGAGGACGAGCTGGTTCGTGCCGTAAAAGGTGGTACCGGATTTACAAAATGCGGTGGTAACTACGCAGGTTCCATTTTAGGACAGGTCAAAGCAGAGAAAATGGGATATTCTCAGGTACTCTGGTTAGACGGCGAGCATCGTAAATATGTAGAGGAAGTTGGAACCATGAACATCATGTTC
Organism: Roseburia rectibacter; assembly: GCF_014287515.2. Classification (NCBI taxonomy): domain Bacteria; kingdom Bacillati; phylum Bacillota; class Clostridia; order Lachnospirales; family Lachnospiraceae; genus Roseburia; species Roseburia rectibacter. The sequence continues at coordinate 3,247,639 of NZ_CP092473.1, read as the reverse complement.
AAGATCGCTGGCGAGATCTACACAGCACCGATTGAGGGAACTGTTCTTCCGGGTGTAACAAGAGATTCCATGATCCATCTGTTAAGAGACTGGGGTTATAAAGTAAATGAGACCAGACTTTCCGTAGACGATCTGATGAAAGCCGGACATGACGGCACACTTGAGGAAGTATTTGGAACAGGTACAGCAGCAGTTATCTCTCCTGTCGGAGAACTCCGCTACAAAGATGATGTTGTAACGGTCAACGATTTCAAGATCGGAGAGCTGACACAGAAATTATATGATACCTTAACCGGAATCCAGTGGGGCAAACTGCCTGATAAATACGGCTGGACAGTAGAGGTAAAATAAACAATATTGTCTGATCACGATTGAAAAAAACACCATGGACATGCACAATGACATGTCTGTGGTGTTTTTTGGTTATACTAAAAATAAGTGACAGGTCACATGTCCTGTGTTAATATGGAACAGAAAGAACGGCATGCCGTATGTGGAAATGGCATCGTTCTGAAAATGGAGGACTACATGAGTAAAACATTAGAAGAATTCGAGCAGTATCTCGATAAAATGAAAAAATATGAACATATTAATACACTTTTGTACTGGGACATGAAAACATGTGCACCAAAACTGGGACAGGCAGGACATATTGATGCGCTGACCTATTTTTCAACGGAAAGTTTTGCGATGTCTACTTCGGATGAACTTTATGGAATGTTGGAAAAATTAAAGAAGCCGGAAGAATTTGAACAGTTATCGGATAAGATGAAGTTTATCGTGACACGCATGCAGCGTGATATGGAAAAAGACAGACGGATTCCAAAAGACCGCTATGAAGTGATGGTGCGTGAGCAGGCAGAGTCCGGAAATGCCTGGGAAGAGGCAAAGAATGCATCTGATTTTTCTATTTTTGCACCACATTTAGAAAAAATGATCGCACTTACCAGAGAAATGGCAGGTTATACGGATCCTGGCAAAGAAGTTTATGATGTATTGTTAGATAAATATGAAGAGGGAATGGATTCTGCAACGATTGATCGTCTGTTTGGTGAACTAAAGGAAGCACTGATTCCGCTTGTGAAAAAAATACTTGCCGCAAAACAGCCGGATGATGCAAAGTTCCATGCTTATTTTGATCCGGATGACCAGAGAAAAGTACAGGATCTTTTACTTTCCTACATTGGATTTTCCAAAGATGCCGGTTCAGTGGGAGAGACAGAGCACCCATTCACACTGAATTTTTCATCAAAAGATGTCCGTGTGACCAATCATTATTACGAGCATGATCCGATCTCAGCAATGTTTTCTGCAATTCATGAGGGTGGTCATGCGATCTTTGAGCAGAATGTCAATCCGGAATATGACAATACGGTAGCCGGAAGCTGTCATTACATGGGCGTTCATGAAAGCCAGTCCCGTTTTTATGAGAATATTTTAGGTCGCAATAACAACTTCTGGATTCCGGTTTATGGGAAAGTGCAGGAGCTGATGCCGCAGATGAAGGAGATTTCGCTGGATGAGTTTTACCATGAGATCAATCATGTCAGAAACAGCCTGATCCGTACCGAGGCAGATGAGGTGACCTATTGCTTCCATATTATATTGCGCTATGAAATGGAAAAGGCAATCTTCCGTGAGAATATTCCGGTTGGGAATCTGCCGGAATTGTGGAATCAGAAAATGAAAGAATACTTAGATATCACCCCGGCGAATGATGCAGAGGGAATCTTGCAGGATATGCACTGGTCAGACGGCTCATTCGGTTATTTTCCAAGTTATCTTTTGGGAAGCATCTATGATGGAATGTATTTAGAGGAGCTTGAAAAAGAATTAGGACCGGTGGATGAGATCTTAAAAGATGGCAGAATTTTACAGATCACAAAATGGCTGAACAAAAAAATTCACTGGTATGGCAGTACACGTACACCGAAAGAAGTGATCGCAAATGTGTGCGGCAAAGAAGTATCAGCAGAGCCGCTGGTGCGTTATTTTGAAAAAAAATATGCCGACATATATAATTTAGATCATTTAATGGAAAAATAAGACCGGTAAATTAATTTGCAGTTAAAACGCAGATCAGATTGAAAGATCGGATTTTTCACAGACAGGAATGGAGATTGCTATGAAAAAACAGGGAATTATTTTTGACATGGACGGTACACTCTGGGATTCCGCAGCCAATGTGGCTGAATCCTGGAACGAAGCGATCCGTCAGGATGGAAGGATAAATAAGGTACTCACGGAAGCAGATATCAAGGGCGTTATGGGAAAAACCATGGATGTGATCGCAAAGCTGTTATTCCCGGAACTTTCCGAAGCAGAGCAGGAATCTCTTTTAGCAGAGTGCTGCAGGATAGAAAATGATTATTTAAGAGAGCACGGCGGTGTGCTTTACCCGGATCTTGAGGATACTTTCAAAGAATTAAAAAAGAATTATGAACTCTATATTGTAAGTAATTGTCAGAAAGGTTACATTGAGGCATTTTTAGATCACTATCATTTCTGGGATTATTTTTCAGATATTGAATGTTATGGCAATAATCTTTTACAGAAAGGTGATAATATCAGACTTCTGGCAGACCGGAATCATTTAGAGGAAGCGGTCTATGTGGGTGATATCCAGGGAGATTATGAGGCAAGCAAAAAGGCGGGAGTCGGATTTATACATGCTGCATATGGTTTTGGAAGTGTTCCGGAAGCACAGCATAAGATTCTGGCATTTTCAGAACTTGTGACAAAAAAGGTGGCAGAAAAATATTTTGCAGAGAAGAACAGGGACTGAATCATGTTTATGAAAAATAATGCTGTCAAAAAGATTACGGATGAGTGGTAAAGGAAATAGTACAGTATGACAAAGCTAGAAGAATTGTTAAAACAGATCAACCGAAAACACGTATATATCCAGACACATAATTTCCCGGATCCGGATGCGATCGCAAGTGCGCTTGGCATACAGGAGTTATTAAAGCACAATGGTATTACTTCGACGATCTGTTACAAAGGAAAAATCGACCGTTACAGCACAGATAAACTGCGGGAACTGATGAACATTGAGCTCCTGAATGTGGAAGATCTTGGAGCGATCCTGACGGAAGAAGATGAAGTGATCCTTGTAGATGCACAGAAAGGCAACTCCAATATCATAGATATTACGGGGGATGAGATCATCTGCATTGACCATCATCCCGAAAATGAAAAGTTTTCATACCGGTTTAAGGACATCCGTCCGGGGGTGGGTGCCTGTGCAACGATCGTAGCGCAGTATTTCTTTGAGAATGAGATCCCGATGGATAGAAGGATTGCGACGACTCTGACATACGGTATAAGGATCGACACCAACAATTTGAGCCGTGGGGTATCAAAACTTGATATTGAGATGCTCTACCGGATGTTTGATGAATGTGATTATGAGGTCATTCATATGTTAGAAAACAGTAATCTTTGTTTTGATGACCTGATGGCATATTCCAGCGCCATTTCAAGCATTGAGGTTTATGATGATATCAGCTTCTGTAATACAGGGAAAGATTGTCCGGTGATCGCAAATATATCCGATTTCATGCTTGCTTTAAAAGAAGTGTCATTTTCCGTTGTGTATTCGAGAAAGTCAGACGGGATCAAACTTTCCGTGCGCAGTGAAAAGAGTATGCTCGATGCAGGAAAGATCGTGGCAGAGGCACTGAAGGGAATTGGCAATGGCGGCGGTCACGCATCGATGGCAGGAGGATTTGTGCCATGTACGGGCAGTGACATGGATGTCAAACTGTTAGAGGCACAGATGAAAGAGAGGTTTCTGGCAGTGATCGCGGATGTCAAAAAGCGTGCGGTATAAAAGCGTGCGGTATAAAAGTATCTGGACTCTTGACATTCTTACTTTCCGAGTCTATACTAAAAACTAGATTTTTGGCAAAAGGCAATGACGAAGACAGTAGTTCATCAGAAAAAGTAACAGAGAGCCGGAGCAGGTGGAAACCGGTGCGAGTATCTGCTGAATGAAGATCACTTTCAAGCTGCAGTCTGAAATGATCCCGGCAGGTCGAGATAAGGACTTTTCGAGGCAGAGTAAGCGCTGACGCATTTCCTGCGTTACAGGGAACATGTATCCGGATTTTACCGTGTACATTTGTATATCAGGTGGTATAACGAAGAAATCAAGCCCTCGTCCTATATACAGGACGAGGGCTTTTTTCATTCACAGGATTTCCTGTGAATGAAAAATGATGCGCACCTCGTGGAGAAGAAGTTAGCTGTAAACAGCACCACTCGGGCGCGAAAGAGTCGCAAACGACTCTTTATTTAAGTAATGGAGGTTAGCAATGTATAAGAAAGTTGATGCGAATCTGAATTTCGTAGACAGAGAAAAACAGATCGAAAAGTTCTGGAATGACAACGACATCTTTAAAAAGAGCATGGAACACCGCAAGGAAGGAGAGACGTACACCTTTTATGACGGACCGCCAACTGCAAACGGCAAACCGCACATCGGACATGTGGAGACCCGTACGATCAAAGATATGATCCCGAGATACCAGACCATGAAAGGAAAATTTGTTCCGCGTAAAGCCGGCTGGGATACACACGGACTTCCGGTAGAACTTGAGGTAGAAAAACTCCTTGGTTTAAATGGAAAAGAGCAGATCGAAGAATATGGTATGGAGCCTTTCATCAAAAAATGTAAGGAATCCGTCTGGAAATACAAAGGAATGTGGGAAGATTTCTCTAAGACCGTTGGTTTCTGGGCTGATATGGATAATCCATATGTTACCTATGATGATAATTTTATCGAATCTGAGTGGTGGGCATTAAAAGAAATCTGGAATAAAAACCTTTTATACAAAGGATTTAAGATTGTTCCTTACTGCCCGCGCTGTGGTACACCGTTATCTTCACAGGAAGTTGCGCAGGGTTATAAAACTGTCAAAGAGCGTTCCGCAGTTGCACGTTTTAAGGTAATCGGAGAGGATGCATACTTCCTTGCATGGACCACAACCCCTTGGACACTTCCGTCTAACGTTGCACTCTGTGTGAACCCGGATGAGACATACTGTAAAGTAAAAGCTGTCGATGGATATACCTATTATATGGCAGAGGCACTGCTTGACACGGTTCTTGGCAAACTGCTTGATAAGGATGCAGCAGAGGGAACAAAGGCATATGAGGTATTAGAGACTTACAAGGGAAGCGATTTAGAGTACAAAGAGTATGAGCCTTTATTTGACTGTGCAAAAGAGATTATCGAAAAACAGCACAAAAAAGCGCATTACATCGTATGTGATACCTATGTAACCATGACAGATGGTACTGGTATCGTTCATATCGCACCTGCATTCGGTGAAGATGATGCCGCTGTCGGAAGAAAATATGACCTTCCATTTGTACAGCTTGTAGATGGAAAAGGTGAGCTTACAAAAGAAACACCATATGCCGGTATTTTTGTAAAGAAAGCCGATCCTATGGTATTAAAAGATCTCAATGAAAAAGGATTATTATTTGATGCGCCGAAGTTTGAACATGAATATCCACACTGCTGGAGATGCGACACACCACTGATCTACTACGCAAGAGAATCCTGGTTCATCAAGATGACTGCAGTCAAAGATGACCTGATCCGCAACAATAACACCGTAAACTGGATTCCGGAGTCCATCGGAAAAGGACGTTTTGGTGACTGGCTTGAGAATATCCAGGACTGGGGTATTTCCCGTAACCGTTACTGGGGAACACCACTTCCGGTATGGGAGTGTGAGTGTGGTCATCAGGAGTGTATCGGAAGCCGCGCAGAACTCGCGGAGAGAAGCGGTAATCCAAATGATGCCAAAGTAGAACTTCATCGTCCGTATATCGATGCAGTTACATTCAAATGTCCGGATTGTGGAAAAGAAATGCATCGTGTACCGGAAGTAATCGACTGCTGGTTCGATTCCGGAGCAATGCCATTTGCACAGCATCACTATCCATTTGAGAACAAAGATGTATTTGAAAAACAGTTCCCGGCGAAGTTTATCTCTGAGGCAGTTGACCAGACAAGAGGATGGTTCTACTCCCTGATGGCAGAATCTACACTGTTATTTAACAAAGCGCCTTACGAGAACGTTATCGTTCTTGGCCATGTACAGGATGAGAACGGACAGAAGATGAGTAAGTCCAAAGGAAATGCAGTAGATCCGTTTGATGCATTAGAGACTTATGGCGCAGATGCGATCCGCTGGTATTTCTATACAAGCAGTGCACCGTGGATCCCGAAACGTTTCAGCGGTAAGCTGGTACAGGAAGGACAGCGCAAATTCATGGGTACTCTGTGGAATACTTATGCATTTTTTGTACTGTATGCAAATATTGACCAGTTTGATGCGACGAAATATACTTTAGATTATGAGAAATTATCCGTTATGGATAAATGGCTGTTATCCAAACTGAATTCTGCGATCAAAGGAACAGATGAGAACCTTGCAAATTACCGCATCCCGGAGGCAGCAAAGGTACTCGATGAGTTCGTGGATGACATGAGTAACTGGTATGTCAGAAGAAGCCGTGACCGTTTCTGGGCAAAGGGCATGGAGCAGGATAAGATCAATGCTTACATGACACTTTATACTGCACTTGTTGAGATCTGTAAGGCAGCAGCTCCTATGATCCCATTCATGACAGAGGAGATTTATCAGAATCTGGTGCGTTCCATCAATACAGAGGCACCGGAGAGTATCCATCTGTGCGATTTCCCGGCAGTCAATGAAAGCTGGATCGACAAAGATTTAGAGAAAAATATGGATGAGGTCTTAAAGATCGTTGTTATGGGTCGGGCGTGCCGTAACTCTGCAAATATCAAGAATCGTCAGCCAATCGGAAATATGTATGTCAAAGCACCGAATGTACTGCCAGAATATTTTGTGGAGATCATCGAGGATGAGTTAAATGTGAAGAAAGTAAACTTCACAGAGGATGTCAGTGCATATACAAGCTATACTTTCAAACCACAGCTTCGTACTGTCGGACCGAAATATGGCAAGTTCTTAGGACAGATCCAGAAAGCACTTGCAGAGTTAGACGGAAATAAGGCAATGGCAGAATTAAAGGCAAACGGCGTGCTTGCGCTGCCTTCTGTCAGTGATGATGTAAAACTTTCCGAGGAAGACCTTCTGATCACGATGACACAGATGGAAGGTTATGTGACGGAAGGAGATAATACGGTAACAGTTGTGCTTGATACGAACCTGACACTTGAACTGGTAGAGGAAGGATTTGTCCGTGAGCTGATCAGCAAGATCCAGACCATGCGTAAGGAAGCCGGATTTGAGGTTATGGATAAAATTTCCATTTACTATCATGCAGATGAAAAAGTAGCCGACATCTTTAATAAGTACGAAAATGACATCATGGGTGATGTTTTAGGTACTGAAGTTGTAGCAGAAGCTGATTCTTTTGACTCCGGAGAAAACGGAATTTACTGCAAGGAATGGAACATCAATGGGGAAAAAGTATTGCTTGGAGTCAAAAAAGGAGAAAACTAGATGAAGGAAAATGTTTTCAACAAAGAAGCGTTTATTGAGGATGTAAAAGAAAATGTAAAGAATCTTTACCGCAAAACGTTAGATGAGGCGTCACAGCAGGAGATTTTTCAGGCAGTTTCCTACACGGTAAAAGATGTCATTATTGATGACTGGCTTGCCACACAGAAAGCGTTTGACAAACAGGATCCAAAGATGGTTTACTACATGTCCATGGAGTTTTTAATGGGTCGTGCGCTTGGCAACAACATGATCAATTTAAAAATGTACAAAGAGGTCAAAGAGGCACTTGAGGAGATCGGTCTGAACTTAGATGAGATCGAGGATCAGGAGCCGGATCCGGCACTTGGAAATGGCGGACTCGGACGTCTTGCAGCCTGCTTTATGGAGTCACTGGCAACACTTGGATACGCAGCTTACGGCTGCGGTATCCGTTACCGGTACGGAATGTTCAAACAGAAGATCAAAGACGGTTTTCAGGTGGAAGTGCCGGATAACTGGTTAAAGAATGGATATCCGTTTGAACTTCGCCGTCCGGAGTATTCCTATGAAGTTAAATTCGGCGGTTATGTCCGTGCAGAAGTGACAGAAGAGGGGAAAACACGTTTTATACAGGAAAATTACCAGTCTGTTTTAGCGGTACCGTATGATATGCCGATCGTAGGTTATGGCAATCATGTGGTAGATACCTTAATGATCTGGGATGCAGAGCCGATGGAGTGCTTTGAGTTAGACTCTTTTGATAAAGGTGATTACCACAAGGCAGTAGAGCAGGAAAATCTTGCCCGCAACTTAGTGGAAGTACTTTATCCGAATGATAATCATATCGCAGGAAAAGAGCTTCGTTTAAAACAGCAGTATTTCTTTGTATCTGCAAGTGTACAGCGTGCGCTGGCACGTTACAAAAAACATCATGATGATATCCACAAACTGCCGGAGAAAGTGACATTCCAGTTAAATGATACACATCCGACTGTTGCAGTGGCAGAACTTATGCGTATTTTACTTGACGAAGAAGGATTAAGCTGGGATGAGGCATGGGAGATCACAACAAAGACCTGTGCATACACCAACCACACGATCATGGCTGAGGCACTTGAAAAATGGCCGATCGAGATATTCTCAAGGCTGCTTCCGCGTATCTATCAGATCGTTGAGGAGATTAACCGCAGATTTATTTTACAGATCCAGGCGGAGTTCCCTGGCGATAACGGCAAGGTTGCACGCATGGCGATCGTTTATGATGGTCAGGTGAAGATGGCACATCTTGCAATCGCAGCAGGATATTCCGTAAACGGTGTGGCAAAACTCCACACAGAGATTTTAAAGAATGAGCAGCTTCATGATTTTTATGAGTTATTCCCGCAGAAGTTCAACAACAAGACAAACGGAATCACACAGCGCCGCTTCTTAATGCATGGTGATCCATTGCTTGCAGACTGGGTAAGTGAGCATATCGGAAATGACTGGATCACAAATCTTGCCCATATTGAAAAGCTGGCGATTTATGCAACTGATAAGAAAGCACAGCAGGAGTTCATGAATATCAAATACCAGAATAAACTGCGTCTTGCAAAATATATCAAAGAGCATAATGGTATCGAAGTAGATCCACGTTCTATCTTTGATGTGCAGGTAAAACGTCTGCATGAATACAAACGTCAGCTGCTCAACATTTTGCATGTTATGTACCTGTACAATGAATTAAAAGAGCATCCGGATATGGATTTTTATCCGAGAACATTTATTTTTGGCGCAAAAGCAGCAGCAGGCTATAAGAATGCCAAACTTACAATCAAGCTGATCAACAATGTTGCAGATGTCATCAACAATGACAGAAGCATTAATGGCAAGATCAAAGTTGTATTTATTGAAGACTACCGTGTATCGATCGCAGAGTGGATCTTTGCGGCAGCAGATGTCAGTGAGCAGATTTCTACAGCCAGCAAAGAGGCATCCGGAACCGGTAACATGAAATTCATGTTAAACGGTGCGCTGACGCTCGGAACGATGGATGGTGCCAATGTTGAGATCGTAGAGGAAGTCGGCAAAGAAAATGCCTTTATTTTCGGTATGAGTTCCGATGAAGTCATTGCGCATGAAAGAAACCGTGACTATGATCCAATGCAGATCTTCAACAGTGATCAGGATATCCGTAAGGTACTGATGCAGCTCATCAATGGATTTTATTCACCGAATGATCCTGAGTTATTCCGTGACCTTTACAATTCACTGCTCAATACACAGTGTACACAGTTTGCAGATACCTATTTCATTTTAAAGGATTTCCGTTCCTATGCAGATGCACAGAGACGCGTCATGGAAGCATACAAAGATGAGGAAGGCTGGGCAAAGAGTGCAATCTTAAATATCGCGCATGCCGGTAAATTCTCATCTGACCGTACGATTCAGGAATATGTAGATGATATCTGGCACTTAGACAAAATTACCGTAGAGGTATAAGAAAATCGTATAAGATAGCAGACTGCCTGTTTTAGCAGGCAGGTCTGTGCACAGAAAAAGAAACCCGGCTTTGGGGTCATGAACCTTAAAGCCGGGTTTTTACATAATAATGTTTTTTTAATATCTTAGTTTAAAATCTTAATACTTCCTAAAAGTGGAAGCTCTTTGTCACCGGCGCAGAATGCAATCAGCCAGCCGATAAGCGTGATGTAGGAAACGATTCCTGTTGTTTTCTTGTCCATAAGTAAACCTCCTCGAAAATTTAATAACATTCGTATTGTAACACTCTTATCAGTGAAATGCAAAAAAATATCTCCCTTTTTACAAAAGTGTGTCTGATGCATACTAACTCATAATTATACGAAACACCACACTTTTATTCATTTTCTATTCATTTCCGGCTAATGGGTATTCATTTTTACTCTAAGTTATCATGCAATTTATTAGAATGGAATTTTTGAAAGAGCCAGCACCTTGAATGGGCTGACTCTTTCAATGTCACTTGTAATTGACAAACTGGAATTTTCAAATTAGTCTTTGCAAATAACCTTTGAATCTTCACCATCAATTACAATTCCCTGACGGTTGTTAATTGGGCATAGATTCAAATCCGAAAACTCAGTCATTATTTTCTCGGTAACTTTCTTAAATGGTGCTGTAAGATAATGCGGAAGAACATAGAAATCAATCAAATCAATCCCTGCATCATCTTCTTGTGAGTAGTCCTCCGGCTTTTCATCCATTTGCTCGATATATTGGATGCTTGGAGCGCATATAATTGCGCCTGCCGACTCGCCGATCATCAATTTTCCATTTGCCAATTCCTTTTTCAGCAGTCCATCAGTTCCCGTTTTACGGAGCTGGTCCATAAGAAAGAAAGAATTTCCGCCGGTAAAATATATCACATCTGCTTCTTCAAAAACAGACTGTATCGTTGAATAAGCCTCCGTTGAAATATCAATTTCAGTTACGATCGCTCCCAACTTTTTGAATAATTTTCGAGCCGAGCCGACATAACCGGTGTAGCCTTCACGCAGTGAAGCTGTTGGAATAAATGCGACTTTCTTATTTTCAATTTCTTCCTTTATCAGACTTCCTACACTTGAAAAGTGCGAACATAAAAATAATTTCATCAATATTCTCCTTTATAAATTTTGATTTGTATAACAGTAGTCTAACACACGTTGTTTAAAAATACTACAGCCAAGCCAATGTCTGTAATTTGCCCTAAAATTTCATTTTATGGAATTTGGACTACTTGATTTTCTAATTGCATACACAATTCGTGAAATGTATCATTATACTGTTGATACATCAGACACACAAATGTAAATAGGGACAAAAATATAGAGAAAAAAAGAGAATTTTGCAGAAATAAGGAAAATATAAAGAGAATCTTTCAAAAATCTTTATTTTTTTCTGCGGGCGTTCTTTGCATTCGGAAGGTATGATAATACTCAAAGGAGGGTAAGAGCAGGAAGATATCAGTTGTGCCGGGAATAATACAGGATTTGTTTCATTTTGATAAGGTAAATGATATACTGATAGGAAGTGTGGCAAAAAGGAATATCTGCGGCACAGAAAGAAAAGGGGAGAAGTGTGAAAATCTTTCACACAGACAAAAATAATGGAACAGTACAATATTTTAATCGTAGAAGATGACAAAGAGATCCGTGATGGAATCGAGATATTTTTAAAAAGCCAGAATTATAACGTTTATAAGGCGGCAGATGGTATAGAAGGTTTAGAGATTATTGAGAGTAAGGAGATACATCTTGCGATCGTTGATATCATGATGCCGCGTATGGATGGGGTAACAATGACATTAAAACTCAGGGAACATCATGATTTTCCTGTAATTATGCTTTCGGCGAAATCAGAGGAGACAGATAAAGTGATCGGGCTGAACATCGGAGCGGACGATTATGTGACAAAACCATTTACGCCGTTAGAATTGATGGCGCGCGTCAATTCCCAGATCCGGCGTTATACAAAGTTTAACAACAAAAGTCAGGAGAAAAAGGAAAATGACAGGGTACATATCATTGGCGGAATTGAGCTGAATGAAGATACGGTAGAAGTATTTGTGGATGGAAAACCGGTAAAAATGACACCGATTGAGTTTAAAATCTTAGCACTTCTGATGAAAAATCCGGGAAGAGTTTATTCGGCGGACGAGATTTACGAGCGTGTCTGGAATGAAAAAGCGATCAATACGGATACGATTATGGTGCATGTGAGAAATATCAGGGATAAGATCGAGATCAATCCGAGAGAACCAAAATATTTAAAGGTGGTGTGGGGCGTTGGATATAAAATGGAAAAACAGCCGTAAGGCGGGGATTGTGATAACAGCAGGGTTTCTTCTTGTTTTAGCAGTTATCAATTTTTTATGCTATCCGGGAATCAATCGCAGAAGCAAAGACTGGATGCAAAAGACAGAAGCAGCAAAAACAGGTGCAGACAGTGATACGCAGATTCGGACACAGTTTCTGAAAAATCTGTATGAGGGATTTTATCTGCTCGATCTGGAATATCAGAATCAGAAGAGTGAGACGGAGATGTCAGCAACAGATCTTTATATCGCATCTTATGCAAAAGCGGATGAAACCGACAGGTGGGAGTCACAGGAACAATTAGAGCAGGTAACCAATGATGAAGTATTGTCGGTGATGGATGAATGGAGCAGTCAGTTTGAAAAAATCCGTTCCCAGATTGATTATTGCGTCATGGAATCCGAAGATGGAAGTAAACTGAAAAATACAACGCAGAATTTAGAGAGTGTACTCGGTGGAGAGGAAAAGGATGTCAGTGAACAACTGGCACAATATTACAGCGAATTGTTTGCGGTAAAATTTAATGAAGTCGGGGCGATGGAAGTAATTCCTCTGCTGTCAGACAGGGAAAATAGCGGCGATCTTTTAGTAAAATCCTTAGGGGCACAGGAACGCAGTGAACTGTTAAAAACTAATCTGGAAGAATATTTTAATCCGACAGACATGCCCGTGCTCAAAGGACCGGAAAATATAGAGTTTGTGATCGGTATTTCCAAAGAGAAAGCATCTGAAAATATTCTTTATGATTCTGGCAGTGATGAGGAAGAAGATTATTTTGAAAAGCTGTCCGCCTATAAAATTAATGGGGCACTTCCATTGTATGGCGCATCTGTTGTAGCGGTGATCGCATTTATGTTTTTTATGACAGGGAAAAAAGCCGGAGGCAATATCTTAAATGATGGAAAGGTACATGCTTACGCGGCAGAACTTGGAGTCACAGGTGTGATCTGCGGACTGTGTCTGCAGAATTACTTTATGGAACTTATCTGGTCATATGGATTTGATTCATTTTCGGATGCGGCAGATGAACTGATGGGTGGACAGGTTTATGATGTTGTGATCAGCGTACTTACTGTAGTTGGAACTTTGTGGCTGATCTATGCAATGTGGTTTGCAGCCGCATATCTGCTGAGACCGGTATTTTCAGTCGGACTATGGGAATATGTTAAAAGATACAGTCTGGTCTATCAGATCTTCCCATGGATAATAAAACAGTTTAAAAAGACAGGCAACCGGATCAGACAGTGGTGGAACACACTCTCCGGGGAGATCACACACATTGATTTCAGTGAGGAAACGACAAAACTGATCTTAAAAGTTGTCGTTATAAACTTTGCAGTGCTTGCAGCCTGTTCCTTGTTCTGGTTCTTTGGGATCGGTGCATTAGTTGTCTATTCGATCGTCCTGTTTTTTATTATAAAGAAACATTATGAGCAGATCAATAAAGATTATCATGCGATGTTAGATGCCATGCAGACGATCGCAGAAGGTAATCTTGATCAGGAGATTCAGGGGGATTTTGGCATATTTAATCCGTTCCGGTACGAACTTGCGCAGATCCAGACCGGTATGAAAAAAGCTGTGGAGGAAGAGGTAAAGAGCCAGCGTATGAAAACAGAACTGATCACAAATGTTTCACATGACTTAAAAACACCGCTCACTGCCATCACGACATACATTGAACTGCTGAAAAAAGAAGACATCACGGAGGAAGAAAGACGTTCTTACATTGATACTTTAGAGCGTAAATCACTGCGCCTTAAGGTGCTGATCGAAGATCTTTTTGAAGTCAGCAAGGCAAACAGCAATAATATCGTACTTAATAAGATGGAACTTGATGTTGTAAACCTGATCAAACAGGTAAGTATTGAACATGTGGATAAGATGAAAGAGCGGGGACTCGAACTTAAGTGGAATGTGCCGGAAGAGAAAGTACTGTTAATGCTTGATAACCAGAAAACCTACCGCATTTTTGAAAATCTCTTTGTCAATGTGGTCAAATATGCAATGCAGGGCAGCAGGGTTTATTTAGAGGTGCGAAAGAAAGCATCCCTTGTGGAAATCATCTTAAAAAATATGTCTGCTGAGGAAATACATATCAGCGGTGATGAGATCACGGAACGATTTGTGCGTGGCGACAGTTCAAGAAACACAGAAGGTTCCGGACTTGGTCTTGCGATCGCAAAAAGTTTTACCGAAGCCCAGGACGGCGAATTCCACGTCGAGGTCGACGGGGATCTGTTCAAAGTTGTCATTTTGTTTTAGGGACGGGTGTGTTATAATACCGTTTAGAAAATGTAGATCTCTGCAAAACTCAACAAAATGTGGAGCTATTGCGAGAGACTGACAAATGAATAAGAAGGTGCTGGGGAGCCGCCGGTACTTAGTGACCGTATTTTGGTCACTTAGTATCCGTTGCGAGCGACACGCAGCGGAAGCGTGCCTTCGTTTCATGTGTCAGTCTCTCGCAATTTCAGAAAAAGTGGGTGAGTTTTACAGGTATTACAATTAACAAATGGGAGGATCACACAATGGAAACAATGGACGACTACAAAGACGAACTGGAAGCCTCTTTCCGCAGGATCAACGAGGGAGACATCATTTCCGGTACTGTCATTGATGTAAATGAAGAGGAAGTAACACTGGATTTAAAATATTATGCGCAGGGTATCATCAAAGTTGCAGATTTAAGCAATGATCCTGATTTTAATGTGCTAGAGCAGGTACATAAAGGTGATGTGATCGAGGCAACAGTGGTACAGAAAGACGATGGTGCAGGCAATATCGTACTTTCAAAGAAAGAAGCAAACGATATACTCGCATGGGATAAATTAAAACAGATGATGGAAGGTGAGACGACAGTAAAAGTGCGCATCCAAGAGAGCGTACCGAGCGGTGTTGTTACTTATCTGGAAGGTATCCGTGCATTTATCCCGGCATCGCAGATCACACTTGATTATGTGGAAGATACCGATGCGTGGATCGGAAAAGAGATCGAGGTACGCGTGATCACTGTGGATGCAGAAAAAGAAAAACTTGTTTTATCCGGCAAGGCAGTAGCAAGAGAGGCAGAAGCCGAAGAACGTAAACACAAGATCTCCATGATCGTGCCTGGCACTGTCATGGAAGGAACTGTTGAGTCACTGATGCCATATGGTGCATTCATAAACCTTGGAAACGGACTGAGTGGTCTGGTACATATTTCACAGATCTGTGAGCGCCGTATCAAAAAGCCGTCCGAAGTGTTAAAAGAGGGACAGAAGGTAAAAGTAAAAGTTGTCAATACCAACGATAATAAGATCAGCCTCAGCATGAAAGCACTGCAGGAAGAGATGGTTGATACCGAAGGTGTTGCAGAGGAAGAATTAGAAAAATATACCGATACAGAATCCACAGGCACCAGCCTAGGCTCTTTACTGGCAGGATTTCACTTTGACGCGTAAGCAGTAAAAACATCAGAGGCATCAAGAGACAAAAATCTTGACGCCTCTGTTTTTTTCCCCAGAATCTTTGTCATATATTGTTGACAAGGAAACAAACTTGCGCTATATTAAAACAGAAGTAATTGTTGACAAGGAAACAATATTTGCTTTTATGTAAGGGAGTGGATGTATGAAAGAGCAGGAGCTTCTGTTAAAAGAGCTTGCGCTGATGTTAGAGCGGCAGGACATGCTCTCGAAGCTGACCGAGGGGAAATGTCTCGATGAATATGGCTATTCCGAGACGCACTGTATTGACTATATTGGAAGATTAGAGTTACCCAATGTTACCAAGATCGCAGAAAATATGGGGATGACAAGAGGCGCGATCAGCAAAATGACAAAGAAGCTGTTAGCGAAAGGTCTGATTGAAAAATACACTTTGGAATCAAACAAAAAAGAAGTCTATTTTAAACTGACGGATCTAGGAAAAATGTTGTTTGAGGAACATGCAAAACGTCACAAACGCTGGGAAAAAAGGGATATGGAGTTTTTGTCCCATTATTCTACAGAGGATGTAAAGACGGTGTATCAGTTTATGAAAGAATTTAATCACTACTTAGAGGGACAGATTGAAGAATTATCATAACGATATAGGAAAGTATGAAACAGTTACGGATCAGACAGAAGTTTTGAGATCCATAGGATCGACATAAAAATTGCCTGCGGGCAATCCGCAGGCAACAGGATATTTAAGATTCACTGTCAGTGTCTGTACTGACATCGTCATTAGTATCTGTGCTGACAGCTGCATCAATATCTGTGTTTGTTTTAGTATCAGTATCTTCGTCCGTATCTGTTTCTGCAGAAGGAATCACGCGTACAGGGATGTCTTTTGTGATATCTTCAATTGTTTCAGAATCAGAATTTATGGAAGTAAGGACTGCAGTGCGGTCGGATGGGGTTTCAGAGGTACTTCCCACAGCAGATGTTGTAGTATCCGTATTCTGTAAAGCAGAAGAGACATCTGTTGATGTTGTCTGACCAGATATCATATTTTTTAATTTTAAAATAGCAGTTAAGATATCGAGTGCATCTTTACTGATATTTTTGGAGGAGAAGAAATCAGCGAGCATCTGATTTGCTTCATCTCTTGCAGTTCCGGTCAGACTGAAAATAGAAGAAAGCTGGTCTGAAACGGAAGATACCGTATTAGAAACAGCAGAACCAAATTCTTCCATATAAGAGAGAACCTTTTTAACGTAATTCTGTGTCTCAGTAAAAGGCGGGATGCCGCCGTATTTGTCAACATTTGCACTGCCGGCATTGTAAGCGGCGAGAGCAAGGGAGATATTTCCCTGATAGTTGGACAATAACTGACTGATATATTTTGCACCGCCCATGATATTTTCTCTGGCATCGTAGGAATTAGAAACGCCAAGAGCAGCAGCGGTCGATGGCATTAACTGCATGATACCGACGGCACCTGCACTGCTTACGGCAGACGGATTAAATCCGGATTCTGCTTTTGCAATTGATTTTAGTATAATAGAAGAAACACCATAGGTATTGGCTGCATCTTCGAAAATAGAGTCAAGCTCGCTCGAAGTATAAGAACTTGCGGATGATGCAGCAGTCTGACCTGTGGATACGGTCGATGTATCAGATACGGCGGTATTGGTGCTGATGGTGTTCTGATTGTTTTCTATAGCTTTTGTACTGTCAGCTAACACGGTTGCAAAATCGTCTGAAGTAGTCTGCTTTGCAGTTTCGGCACGTTTGGCAGCCTGCGAATGGATACGGTCAACTAATGCCTGATCCATATAGTTTAATACGGTAATACTCATTCATAACTCCTTTTCGTGTAAAACGCGACTAGAAAAAGTATAGCACATGTTTTTGCAATAGTGAAGTTTTTGTTGAAAATTGTCTTGATGTATCGTAAAAATTGTTGTAGAGTACATAGTGCGATAAGCTAAAGTGATAAAGTGCAGGGGATAGATAAAAGAAATGGATTGTGAAATAGAAAAAAACAAAATAAGTAAAAAATCCTCCTATGGAAAAGCATTTAAAGCCGCATTTCCATATACCATACCGGTCATGACAGGATATCTGTTTATCGGCATGGCTTTCGGAGTGATGATCCAGGAAAAAGGGTATAATTTTCTGTGGGCGATATTGATGAGCGTTCTTTGTTATGCAGGGAGCGGACAATATCTCGCCGTGAACTTTTTTGCACCGGGTGTGAGCCTTTTACAGGTGATCTTTATGGAGTTTATGTTAAATATCCGGCATATTTTTTATGGACTGTCGTTGTTAGAGCGTTTTGCAAAGATGGGAAAAAAACGTCTGTATATGATCTTTTCCCTGACAGATGAGACATATTCCTTATTTTTTGTAACGAAAGTGCCAAAGGATGTGGACGAAGGACAGTTCTTATTTGCGATCGCACTGTTAGACCAGCTTTACTGGATCGCAGGTTCGGCGATCGGAGCACTGCTTGGTTCGGTGCTTCCAATCGACACAACAGGCATTGATTTTGCGATGACGGCATTGTTTGTTGTGATCATGGTGGAACAGTGGATGGAGTCAAAAAACCGTCCGAGTGTGCTGATCGGACTTGGATGCGGACTGATCTGCCTGCTGATCTTTGGGGCAGACAATTTTATCCTGCCGACCATGATCTGCATTATGTTAATTCTGCTTCCGTACAGAAAGTTTTTGGATAAAGAAACAGAACAGAAAAAGGAGGTAGAGCATCATGCCGGTTAGTGTGGCACGTTCACTTGTTATCATTGCAGCAGTTGCGGGAACGATCTTTTTTACAAGACTCTGCCCGTTTTTATTCTTTCCGCCGGGAAAACCGATCCCGCCTGTGATACAGTACCTTGGAAAGGTGCTGCCGCCCGCAGTGATAGGGATGCTGGTGATTTATTGCTTAAAGGCGGTAAGTATTACATCCTATCCATATGGGCTTCCGGAGTTTATATCCGTGGCAGTGGTGATACTGCTTCATGTCTGGAAACGAAACAACCTGCTTAGTATCGGCGTCGGCACAGTGCTTTATATGGTGCTGGTACAGGCTGTATTTTAAATATCTTGGAGGAAAAATTATGAAGAAGAAACCTTTTGTAACCAAAGAACAGCTCGAAGAGATCGTAAAAAAATATCCGACACCGTTTCATCTTTACGATGAGAAAGGAATCCGTGAAAATGCTAAGGCAGTCAAAGAGGCATTTTCCTGGAATCCGGGATTCCGTGAATATTTTGCGGTAAAGGCAACACCAAACCCATATATTCTTGATATCTTAAAAGAATATGACTGTGGCTGCGACTGTGCATCTTTAACAGAATTAATGCTGGCAGATTCCCAGGGTTTTGATGGAAAACATATTATGTTTTCTTCAAATGATACACCGGCCGAGGAGTTTAAATTTGCAAATGAACTTGGTGCGATCATCAACTTAGATGACTTTACCCACATTGACTTCTTAGAGAAAACGATCGGAAAGATTCCGGAGACAATTAGCTGCCGTTATAATCCGGGCGGAGTGTTTAAGATGAGCAACGGGATCATGGACAATCCTGGTGATGCAAAATATGGATTCACCCATGAACAGATCATCGAGGGATTTAAAATTTTAAAAGAAAAAGGTGCAAAGCATTTTGGCGTGCATGCGTTTTTAGCAAGCAACACAGTGACAAACGAATATTATCCGAAACTGGCAAGACAGTTGTTTGAATTAGTTGTGGAACTGCGCGATAAGACCGGATGCGATATCCGGTTTATCAATCTTTCCGGCGGTGTTGGTGTACCTTATACTCCGGATCAGACTCCGAATGATATCCGTGTGATCGGTCAGGGCGTCAAAGAGGCTTTTGAGGAGATCTTAGTTCCGGCAGGACTTGGAAATATCTCTATCTATACAGAGATGGGTCGTTTCATGTTAGCACCGTATGGTTGCCTTGTTACGACAGCCATCCATGAAAAACATACTTACAAAGAGTATATCGGTGTGGATGCCTGTGCGGTCAACCTGATGCGTCCGGCAATTTACGGGGCATATCATCATATTACCGTTATGGGAAAAGAGGACGAGCCATGTGACCACAAATATGATGTAACAGGTTCCCTCTGTGAGAACTGTGATAAATTTGCCATCGACCGTATGCTGCCGAAGATCGACATGGGAGATCTGCTTGTGATCCATGATGCCGGAGCACATGGTTTCTCCATGGGATATAACTATAACGGAAAACTTCGTTCTGCGGAGGTATTGTTAAAAGAAGATGGTTCTACCCAGTTAATCCGCCGTGCGGAGACACCGGATGATTACTTCAGAACTTTTGACTGTTTTGATATTTTAAAGGACATGAAGCATCCGGAAAGAAAATAGGACTGCATTCTGCAAAGGGAGTGTGTCATGTGTATTGATGAAGTAAGGTTTGAAGCTGCAAAAAATAAAGTGATCGGGATAAACAGGGAACGTCAGGGAATCGGGACGCTTTCCGAGAAAACGGTACATGCCGTTTTGAAAAATTATTATGCACCGGATACGGACATGCATGAGATTCCGATCGAAAATTTTGTGGCAGATATTTTTACAGGAACCGAGATCATCGAGATACAGACGCGCTCCTTTAATGTTATGAGAAGAAAACTCGATGCATTTCTAAAAAGCTATCCGGTAACGATCGTTTATCCGATTCCTCATATCAAATGGCTTTCCTGGATCGACGAGGAGAGCGGGGAAATGTCACCAAAGCGAAAGTCGCCGAAAAAAGGTAATCCTTATCTGGCATTTAAAGAGTTATATAAAATCCGTCCTTTTTTAAAAGATGAAAATCTGAGATTTCGCTTTGCCCTGATCGATATGGAAGAATACCGTCTGCTAAACGGCTGGAGCAAAGATAAAAAGAAAGGCAGTGAGCGCTATGACCGTATTCCGGTGCAGTTTGTGGAAGAGGTATGCATCGAGAGAAGGGAAGATTATATGCAGTTTATCCCGTTTGATCTGCCGGAGCCTTTTACTACGAAAGATTTTTCAAAATATGCGAAAATACCTGTGTCGCTGGCGCAGACAGTACTTCTGATACTGACAGATTTAAAGATTGTAGACAGAGTTGGAAAACAGGGAAACAGTTACCTGTATGAGGTCTGTGAGGTATAAAAAAGGGGACCTGAATTTTCAAGTCCCCATCTTAATAATTGCTCACGATCAATCCGCGCCGGAAAACAGAATCCATATGATCGAGTGTATGTCTTGCCTGTGAATAACGGTTGCGGTTGGTATTGATCACATAAAACTGGTGTGCGCCACGGTATTTTTCACGTAAAAAAAATGGAATCTTAATAAAACTTCTTGTAAAAGGGATCTGGTTTTCAATCAGTAACTGTGCTGCCTGATTACTGATCCTTTCATTGGTTGTGCGGCATAATTCCACATCTTTATCGAGTTGTTTTGTATCTTTTCCTAATATAAGTGTCTTTCCCATTATTTCAGCCCCTTTTTCAAAAAACTATCATATGTGATAACTTTTGTCAAACATGCTTTTATTTTTGCAGAAATTGTGGTATGTTATTAAGGTTAGACGGAAAAGCTCGTCTGAAAGGATTAGAAAGGTAATTATAATTATGAAGAAAAAAATAGTAGTATTAATGCTTTGTACGATGATGGCAGTCACTGCACTCGGATGTGGCGGCAAGAAAAATAATGCCGCAGAGGGAACAGAGATTGCAGAATCAGTAAACGGTACAGAAACGACAGAAGCAGAAGCAGCAGTAGAATATGAGAGTCCTGCTTATGATCTGAAGGCATCTGATTATGTAACACTTTGTGATTACAGCAAAGTGCCGGTTACTATCACCGGTGATTATGATGTGGACGATCAGGATGCAAAAGATTATTTTGAGCAGATGTTCTCTTATTATGGACCGTTCTATGTTGCAGATGATACCAAAACCACGGTTGGTGAGGGTGACATCGTAAATGTGGACTATGTTGGAAAATTAGACGGAGAGGCATTCGATAATGGAAGTGCCGAGGATCAGAATATCGATGTGGACAATAACTGTTCCGCAGGAAGCCAGTCAAGCTCCTTTATTGATGGCTTTACAGATGATTTAAAAGGTGCATCGGTCGGCGATGTCATTGACAGCGATGTGACATTCCCGGATAATTACGGTAATGCAGATCTTGCCGGAAAGCAGGTTGTATTTACATTTACAGTCAATTCCATCCAGAAAGAGATGACACTTGATGATGTGGATGACGAGTTCGCACAGAAACAGTTCCAGGCTGATACTGTAGATGATATGTATGCACAGATCAAAACTTTTCTTGAGAACACTGCAAGCAGCAACAAGGACAGTGACACTTATGCAGCAGTGCAGCAGTATCTGTTAGATAACTGTAAAGTAGACATTCCGGAGGATTATCTGACAGCCCGTGTCAATGATTATGAGAAACAGTTTGTACAGAACAACTGTGACGGGGATGATTCCAAACTGGAAGATTATGTCAGCAAACAGTATAATATGACACTTGATGAGGTACGCCAGGAATGGAGATCCGGCATGGAGAAAAATATTTCCATGGAGTTCATCACAGGTGCGATCGCAGAAAAAGAAGGAACAGAGCTTGATGAAGACGGATTTTCTTCCTATGTGCAGACACTGATGAGCAGTAACAATTTTTCATCAGAAGAAGATTTATATAAGAACTATGGTTATGGCGATGCAACGTATGGCGAGAAGTATTTAAGACAGATCTATGTGGATAATCTTGCATTACAGTCTGTCAAGGATAACGCAGAAGTAACTGTGGAGGCTCCGGCAGAGACAGAGAGCACAGAAAGTGCAGAGCCACAGGAAGCTGTTGATGCAACAGAGACAGAAGCAGCAAATTAATCAAATAAATATCCCAAAAGAAGACCAAAGAGATGGGGATTGGAGGATTCAATTATGGATATGGTAAATGTAAGGGATTTATTCCGCAAACAGGAAGAATATGTGGATCAGACCGTGACGATCGGTGGATGGGTGCGAAGCATCCGTAATTCCAAAAATTTTGGATTTATCGTGGTAAACGACGGAACATTTTTTGAACCGGTTCAGGTCGTGTATTCAGATGTTCTGGAAAACTTTGACGACGTTGAAAAATTAAACGTTGGTGCAGCGATCATTGTGACAGGTAAACTCGTTGCAACACCGGGAACCAAGCAGCCGTTTGAGATCCAGGCAGAGAAGATTGACATCGAGGGTGTTTCCACACCGGATTACCCGCTGCAGAAAAAGAAACACAGTTTTGAATATTTAAGAACGATCTCTCATTTAAGACCGAGAACAAATACATTTGAAGCGGTTTTCCGTGTACGTTCCCTGATCGCTTATGCGATCCATAAGTTTTTCCAGGAGAGAGACTTCGTATATGTACACACACCACTGATCACAGGCAGTGATTGTGAGGGTGCAGGAGAGATGTTCCAGGTGACAACACTTGATATGAACAATCTTCCGAAAAATCCGGATGGAACCGTGGATTATTCCAAGGATTTCTTTAATAAGCCGACCAACCTTACCGTAAGCGGACAGTTAAACGGTGAGACTTATGCGATGGCATTTAAGAACATCTACACATTCGGACCGACGTTCCGTGCAGAAAATTCCAATACGACCAGACATGCAGCAGAGTTCTGGATGATCGAGCCGGAGATCGCATTTGCAGATCTTGAGGATGACATGATCTTAGCAGAGAGCATGTTAAAATACATCATCAACTATGTACTTGAGAACGCACCGGAAGAGATGGCATTCTTTAATAATTTTATTGATAAGGGACTCTTAGAGCGCTTACAGCATGTAGCAAATTCTGATTTCGCCCGCGTGACATATACAGAGGCTGTTGAAATCTTAGAGAAGCACAATGACAAGTTCGAGTACAAAGTATCATGGGGAACAGACCTTCAGACAGAGCATGAGCGTTATCTGACAGAAGAGATCTTCAAACGTCCGGTATTCGTAACGGATTATCCGAAGGAGATCAAGGCATTCTACATGAAGATGAACGATGATGGAAAGACAGTTGCAGCAGTAGACTGTTTAGTACCTGGCATCGGTGAGATCATCGGAGGAAGCCAGAGAGAGGATGATTACGACAAACTTCTTGCAAGAATCAATGAACTCGGCTTAAAAGAAGAAGATTATCAGTTTTATCTGGATCTCCGCAAATATGGTTCTGCAAGACATGCAGGATTCGGACTCGGTTTCGAGCGCTGCGTTATGTATTTGACAGGAATGTCTAACATCCGTGATGTTATTCCGTTCCCAAGAACCGTAAACAACTGCGAATTATAAAAAAGAATAGATTTACAGAGGACTGCCGCCCGGATGAATAAGATTCTGCGGGCGGCAGTTTTTTTGATATCCAAATCTTCATAGGAAAATTCGTTCTGCAAATTTGTGTAAACCTTCCAAAAACCTGCAAAAATTGAGAAAAAATGTAGCATAAATATAATTGACATAATGTATAATAAGTAGTAGTATCAAAATACAAAAGATATAGTAATAAATACTACATGTAAAAATAATAAATACTATTTTGCTAAAAGGAGGTCATATTATGTTACAGATAGGGATTCGTGAACCGGGAAGCGCTATTACACATTTTATAGCTATGATGATGGCAATATTTGCCACATCGCCGTTGTTAGTCAAGGCTGCGCTGAATGGAAATCATACAACGATTCTGGCAATGGCCGTGTTTATGGGAAGCATGGTGCTGCTTTATGGTGCAAGTACGGTGTACCATTCGCTTGTTGTCCGGGATAAAATTTTAAAGATATTCCGCAAACTCGACCATATGATGATATTTGTCCTGATTGCCGGATCTTATACGCCGGTATGTCTGATCGTACTTGGCGGGAAGTCGGGTTATACGCTGCTTGCGGCAGTGTGGGGCATTGCGGCGGCAGGAATGCTGATAAAAGTGCTCTGGATCAACTGCCCGAAGTGGTTTTCATCCGTGATCTATATCGCAATGGGATGGGTGTGTCTGTTTGTATTCCGGGAACTGTTAGCCACTCTTTCCCAGGCAGCATTTTTGTGGCTGCTTGCAGGCGGTCTGATCTATACTGTCGGCGGTGTGATCTATGCATTAAAACTGCCGGTGTTCAACGCGAAGCACAGTCAGTTTGGCTCCCATGAAGTATTTCATCTGTTTGTCATGGCTGGAAGCATCTGCCATTTTGTATTCATGTATCAGTATGTAGCGTGAAAAATAAAACGATTGCCGGATAGATTTTATGGAAAAGTTAGGTTATAATGTAACAGCAATGAAAAATGAGCAGTGACAGGCAGATGAGAAATGAAATGCCTGTATGAAGAGGAGACAGATATGAGATATACGTTGGAAAATGAAAATTTAAAAGTGGAGATTGACTCATTTGGAGCAGAGATCAAATCTGTAAAAAGAAAATCAGATAACTTTGAATATATGTGGTGTGGTGATAAAAAGTACTGGGGCAGAACATCCCCTGTATTATTTCCGTTTGTCGGTGCGCCCAAAAACAAAGAATACCGTTACGATGGAAAAACCTATAAGATGGGACAACACGGATTTGCAAGAGATATGGAATTTGCATTAGAAGAACAGACCGCAGAAACCATTTCATTTGTGCTGTCTGATACAGAAGAGACTTTTGAAAAATATCCATTTCATTTTACACTGCACATTGGCTATGAATTGTGCAAAAATGAGGTAAAAGTGAACTGGACTGTGGAAAACACTGACACAAAAGAACTCTGGTTTGCTATCGGAGCACATCCTGCATTCAACTGTCCGATTCACGGGGAAGCAAATAAAACCGGATATGGACTGAAATTTGGCGGGCTTACGGACACGATCCATCATCATGGAAATACACCGGATGGCATGGCTGTGATGGAAGATGAAATTTTACCATTAAAAGATGGCTGCGTGACATTTACAGAAGGATTTTTTGATAAATGCACCTACATGGCAGAGGGAAAACAGACGAAAGAAGTTTCCTTACTTGATCGTGACGGAGCACCATATGTAACTGTAAAATTTGACACACCATTATTTGCAGTATGGTCGCCGGAAGGAAAAAATGCTCCGTTTGTCTGCATTGAACCGTGGTACGGAAGATGCGATGCCACAGATTTTACCGGTACATTACAGGAGCGCGACTACGAAAACATGCTGCCGCAGGGCGGAACATTCAAAGCAGCATACAGCATCTTATATTTATAAGCTAACAAAAGGTATAAACTAAAAAACGCAAAAGCATGCAAACTCTGCATAGCTTTTGCGTTTTTTTCATATAGTGAAACAGAATCTAAAATCTATGGAGTGGACAATGAATATACAGTCAAAAATGAAAACAAGAGATGCAAAGAACAATCCGGTCGCCGCGGCAGTGGTGTCTGTACTTGTCATGTTCCTGTTAAGCTGCCTGTTCCTGCTGCTTTTAGCAGCACTATTGTATAAGTTTGATCTGAGTGAAGCGGCAGTGAAAGTTGGAATCGTTGTCATCTATATTGTTTCCGGTGCGATCGGTGGATTTTTAATGGGAAAAATTATGAAAACACAGAAATTTTTATGGGGATTTGCGGCAGGTACCATTTATTTTTGCATTTTATTTCTGATATCGGTGCTGGTTAAACAGGGAATATCCATGGAGATTCCCAAGGTGGCAACAACATTTATACTCTGTGCAGCATCCGGTATGGCGGGGGGCATGATCAGCTAAAATTTACTGTTCACTCGCAAGCTTGACACTTGCTGTCAAGCTGTGCGCCAAAGACTATAATATGCCAGATTACAGCCCCATGCATCGAAGATGCATTTAAAATGGGCTGTAATCGTTACTGCTCACACAGTATGTGTGAACAGTAACAGCTAAATATCTGTCCAGGTCATCAGATATACACAGAGTACTTGCGCTGGATATTGGGAGCGTGATATACTCATAGAAAAGCGTGTATGAGCAGGGAATATCAATGATTCATGCAAAAAATACACACGAGGAGGAAAAGATGGAAAGTCAAAAGAGACAGGGAGCAGAGTACGAATTTTATGGAAAACTTCCACTGAAAAAGGCAATCCCTCTGGGATTACAGCATGTGCTGGCAATGTTTGTTGGAAACCTGACACCGATCCTGATCATTACAGGGGCATGTGGCATTGCGGGTGAAGAGTTTGGGGGTCTGCAGGTCGACCTTTTACAGAATGCGATGCTGATCGCCGGAATCGTGACGCTGATTCAGTTGTTTGCGATCGGACCGGTTGGCGGAAAGGTACCGATCATCATGGGAACCAGTTCCGGATTTATCGGTGTGTTCAACAGTGTAGTTCAGGTGATGGGAGGAGGCATTCTTGCGTATGGGGCAATTATGTGTGCATCCGTCATTGGAGGTCTGTTTGAGTGTATTCTTGGTTTCCTGTTAAAACCGCTTCGTAAATTTTTCCCTGCGGTTGTTACAGGAACGGTCGTATTGTCGATCGGATTATCCCTGATCGCAGTTGGGGTCAATTCTTTTGGCGGCGGCAATACGGCAAATGACTTTGGCTCTGTTGAAAATTTACTGCTTGGTGCAGCCGTTTTACTGATCATCGTAGCAGTCAAACACTGGATGAAAGGCATGGCGAGCGCTTCATCAATTCTGATCGGTATCGTGGCAGGCTATATTATTGCAGCAGTCATGGGGCTGGTTCTGCCAACAACAGGGATCAATGCAGACGGTGTGGAATATACAAAAGCCTGGGTATTAAACTGGGATAAAGTTGCGGATGCAGCGTGGTTTTCCGTTCCGAAATTAATGCCGGTCAAACTGGTATTTGACTGGAGAGCAATCGTACCGGTTTTGATTATGTTTATTGTCACTGCAGTTGAGACAGTCGGAGATATCTCCGGCGTTATGGAAGGCGGAATGGACAGAGAAGCTACTGACAAAGAACTTTCCGGCGGTGTCATATGTGATGGGATCGGTTCTTCCCTTGCAGCACTTTTTGGTGTACTGCCGAATACTTCTTTCAGCCAGAATGTAGGACTTGTCACAATGACAAAGATCGTAAACCGTATGGCGCTTGCCTCAGGAGCAGTATTTCTGATTTTATGCGGTTTATTCCCGAAACTTGCAGCACTGATCTCGATCATGCCGCAGAGTGTACTTGGCGGAGCGGCTGTTATGATGTTTTCATCCATCGTGATCAGTGGAATCCAGCTTATCACAAAAGAACCGATGACAATGCGCAATATCACGATCGTTTCCGTTGCGTTGGGACTTGGCTACGGAATCGGATCAAGCAGTGGTATTCTTGCACATCTGCCGCAGGGTATCCAGTTGATCTTTGGCGGTTCCGGTATTGTTCCGGCAGCCATTGTGGCGATCATCTTTAATATCATCCTGCCGAAGGATGCGGAATAAAAAAAACTTCCCATATGAAAAAAGTTATGTTATACTATACAGGTTAATAGAACTCCGCGCGAAAGCGAATAAATACATAGTATTACGGGGAGTGGGCAAATGGCGTATCCCATGTGTGCGGAAATTACAAAAAAGGAGAGAAGCATCATGAAACATGTAAAGACATTAAATACCAAGAGATTACAGAACACAATCAAAAAAGGTGGCTGCGGCGAGTGCCAGACATCCTGCCAGTCTGCATGCAAGACATCCTGTACAGTAGGAAACCAGAGCTGCGAGCACAAATAAGATTTGAACTGGTACAGCCGGGCATGCATAGCATGGTAAAAATTGTGCATATGAGTGCCAGATATGCCATCATGGCATGATACAAAATGACTGTGTGATACAACGATGAAAATCATACGGTCGGATATAAGTGGAATCTGCAAACGACCGTTCGCATAGCGTGCGGTCATTTGTACGTTTTATCGGCAACATTAAAATGCCGTAATACTTGAAAAAAATACATTGATTTGCAGAAAACTTTAAATGTTTTGCTGTAAAATCAGATAGAAAGAGAGGAAATATTATAGTGGTTCATCAGTATAAGAACAACGGCTATGATATTGTTTTAGATGTAAACAGCGGAGCGATTCATGTGGTGGATGACGTGACTTATGATGTCATTGAGATGATCGATCAGAGCCAGCCGGAATCGTATGCAAGGGATGAGATCGTATCTGCACTGTCCGGAAAATACGGCAAAGAGGAAGTGGAGGAAGCAATCGATGAAGTCCAGACATTGATCGATGAGGAGTCGCTTTTTACA
This sequence comes from Roseburia rectibacter, assembly GCF_014287515.2. NCBI lineage: Bacteria > Bacillati > Bacillota > Clostridia > Lachnospirales > Lachnospiraceae > Roseburia > Roseburia rectibacter. The sequence goes on along the minus strand of NZ_CP092473.1, from coordinate 3,218,651 downwards.
AAGGACACTTACGAAAACTATATCATGGATTTCAAAAAACGCCCGACGGTTGTCAAGGCACTCTGCCTGCATATTGCACATGACTGCAACCTGGCATGTCAGTACTGCTTTGCTGAGGAGGGAGAGTACCATGGAAGAAGGGCACTGATGTCCTTTGAAGTTGGAAAGAAGGCACTGGATTTCTTAATTGCCAATTCAGGTAACAGACGAAATCTTGAGGTGGATTTCTTTGGCGGCGAGCCGCTTATGAACTGGCAGGTCGTAAAAGACTTAGTTGCTTATGGAAGAGAGCAGGAAAAGCTGCATGACAAGAATTTCCGTTTTACACTGACCACAAATGGTGTGCTTTTAAATGACGAGATCATGGAATTCTGTAATAAAGAGATGGCAAATGTGGTCTTAAGTATCGATGGAAGAAAGGAAGTTCATGATAAGATGCGTCCGTTCCGCAAAGGGGCAGGAAGTTATGATCTGATCGTTCCAAAGTTCCAGAAATTTGCAGAGAGCAGACATCAGGACAAATATTATGTGCGTGGTACATTCACACACTACAATCCTGATTTTGCAGCAGATGTACTTCATCTTGCCGATCTTGGTTTCAAACAGATTTCTGTGGAGCCGGTAGTTGCAGAGCCGAGTGAGCCATATGCGATCACAGAGGAGGATCTTCCGAAACTGTTTGAGGAATATGACAAGCTTGCTGCAGAGATGGTAAGACGTCACAAAGAGGGAGATGATTTTAATTTCTTCCATTTTATGATCGATCTTGAAGGTGGTCCGTGTGTGGCAAAACGTCTGTCCGGCTGTGGTTCGGGAACCGAGTACCTTGCGGTAACGCCTTGGGGTGATTTTTATCCGTGCCATCAGTTTGTAGGCAATGAGAAGTTCCTGCTCGGCAATGTGGATGAGGGGATTAAAAATACAGAGATCCGTGATGAATTTAAGTGCTGCAACGTCTATGCAAAAGAAAAATGCAGAAAATGTTTTGCCAGGTTCTACTGTAGCGGCGGATGTGCAGCAAATGCGTATAATTTCAGCGGTGATATCTGCGGAGCATATGATATCGGATGTGAACTGCAGAAAAAACGTATTGAATGTGCAATCATGATTAAGGCTGCCGAAGCCGATTGTGAATAAAAAAGAAACAGGAAGGAAAAAGAAAATGAAAAAGAGTAAAGCAGCAGTCATATTAGTTGCGATTCTCGCTGCATTTGTGGGACTTGCCTATTATGCATCTATTATTCTTTCATCGACCGGTATTGGGGAGGAAATGAGTATTCCGCTTGGACTTGATCTGTCCGGTGGTGTATCGATTACCTATCAGGTCATGGATGAAAATCCAAGCGCAGAAGATATGAGTGATACGATCTACAAACTCCAGAAGCGTGTGGAAAGTTACAGTACAGAGGCTTCTGTATATCAGGTCGGAGATGACCGTATTGCCGTTGAGATCCCTGGTGTTACAGATGCGAGCAAGATATTAGAGGAACTGGGTAATCCGGGTTCCTTAGAGTTCCAGCTTTCTGATGGTACTGTATTTATGACAGGTGATCAGGTAGCAGATGCACAGGCTGCAACAACCACAGACCAGTATGGTAACAAACAGTACGTTGTACAGCTTACCCTGACGGATGAGGGTGCAAAGACTTTCGGAGATGTTACATCTGAAAATGTCGGAAAAGCACTTCCAATCGTATATGATGGAGAAATCATCAGTTATCCTACCGTACAGGAGGCAATTACCGGAGGTACAGCACAGATTTCCGGTCAGAGTACTTTTGAAGAGGCGCAGACTTTAGCAACACAGATCCGTATCGGTTCTCTTTCCCTGCAGTTATCAGAGTTAGAGTCCAGCGTGGTAGGGGCACAGCTTGGAAGCCAGGCAATCTCCTCCAGTTTAAAAGCAGCAGCGATCGGTCTTGTGATCGTTATGATCTTTATGATCATCGTATATGCAGTTCCGGGTGTTGCAGCAACTTTAGCACTTGCGATCTATACAGCACTTGTGATCGCAACCTTATACTTATTTGAAATCACATTAACATTACCTGGTATTGCCGGTATCATCTTAAGTATCGGTATGGCGGTAGATGCCAACGTTATCATCTTCGCACGTATCCGTGAGGAGATCGCAGCAGGTAAGTCAGTTATTACTGCAATGAAAACCGGTTTCCATAAGGCAATGTCCGCAATCTTAGATGGTAACATCACAACCTTGATCGCATCTGTCGTATTGATGTCATTAGGTTCCGGTACTGTAAAAGGATTTGCTTATACACTTATGATTGGTATTATCCTTTCCATGTTTACAGCACTTGTTGTGACAAGATGGATTCTTTATGCTTTCTACTGGTTAGGACTTAGAGATGAGAAATTCTACGGACGTGCCAAAGAGAGAAAGACTATTAATTTCCTGCAGAAGAGATATGTGTTCTTTGGAATCTCTCTTGCAATTATTGCTGCCGGATTCATTGGTATGGGAGCACATAAAGCATCCGGTCAGAATTCCTTAAATTATGGACTTGATTTCATGGGAGGAACTTCCACTACTGCTGATTTTGGTAAAGAATATACCATTGAGGACATTGAGAAAGACATTATCCCGGCTGTAAAAGAAGTGACCGGAGACAGCAATATCCAGGCAAACAAAGTGGAGGGAACAACACAGATCACGATCAAGACAAGAACTTTGTCTAAGGAAGAACGTGATACATTGAACCAGACACTTGCAGACAATTTTGATGTGGATGAATCTACGATCACATTCCAGAGTATCAGTTCCACAGTCAGTGGCGAGATGCGTGCGGATGCATTTAAAGCGGTGATCATTTCAACAATCTGCATGTTGATCTATATCTGGTTCCGTTTCAAAGATATCCGTTTTGGTGCAAGTGCGATCATTGCCCTGGTTCATGACGTTTTAGTCGTACTTACCGTATATGCCCTGATGCGTATTTCTGTCGGAAATACCTTTATCGCATGTATGCTGACGATCATTGGTTATTCCGTCAACGATACGATCGTTATCTTTGACCGTATCCGTGAGAACCTTGCAGCAAAACATGGCAAGCAGACGAAAGAGTCTCTGATGGAAATTGCAAACCGAAGCCTGACACAGACGTTGTCACGAAGCATCAATACTTCCTGGACGACTTTTGTTATGGTATTTATGCTGTTCATCCTCGGTGTGACCAGCATCCGTGAATTTGCACTTCCTCTGATGGCAGGTCTTATCTGCGGTGCTTATTCATCTATCTGTATTGCAACAGAGTTGTGGTATGTGATGAAGATTCATGTAGGTAAAAATAAGGTAACAGAATAAAAACTGTTGTTATGAATGAAAGCCCCGGTAGTTTTGCCGGGGTTTTTTTGTGAGAGGAGAAAATCATGGATACGATTACAGCTTATCTGGTATTTTTAAATCTGGCTGGATTCCTTATCATGGGAGATGATAAAAGACGTGCGAGAATGCACCGGTGGCGTATTTCAGAGAGAATGCTTTTTCTGGTCAGCATTTTAGGAGGCAGTATCGGAACATGGGCTGGAATGTATGTGTTCCACCATAAGACGAGACACTGGTATTTTGTCATAGGAATGCCGTTGATCCTGGCTTTGCAGATCGTGGCAGCAATCCTGCTTTATCGACAGGGCTTATACCATTTATAATTATTTGATATAACTGCTGTGGTATTTGGAATTGCCAAAAAAAGGGAAGTCATATATAATGATAAACAGAAATAAAAGACAAGTGTTTTTGGTAGAAAGACACATTGATCAAACAGCAAAGGAAGGGAGTATTACCAATTATGTATACACTGGAAGATATTCAGGCAGTTGATATGGAAGTGGCAAATGCCATTACCGATGAATTTGAGCGTCAGAACAGCCATATTGAGCTGATCGCATCCGAGAACTGGGTGAGCAAGGCAGTAATGTCAGCAATGGGAAGCGTTCTTACGAATAAATATGCAGAGGGTTATCCGGGAAAAAGATATTACGGTGGATGCGAATGTGTGGATGTAGTGGAGGAGCTTGCAAGAGAGCGTGCGAAAGAGCTTTTTGGATGTGAGTATGCCAATGTACAGCCTCATTCCGGCGCACAGGCAAATATGGCAGTCCAGTTTGCCATCTTAAAACCGGGTGATACAGTGATGGGAATGAATTTAGACCATGGCGGACATTTGACACACGGAAGCCCAGTGAACTTTTCCGGTACGTATTTCCATATTGTACCTTACGGTGTCAATGATGAGGGATTTATCGATTATGATAAAGTAGAAGAGATCGCAATGGAGTGCAAGCCGAAGATGATCATCGCAGGTGCAAGTGCTTATGCGAGAACCATTGATTTCAAAAGATTCCGTGAGATCGCAGATGCATGCGGAGCAGTTCTGATGGTCGATATGGCACATATCGCAGGACTTGTCGCTGCAGGACTTCATCCAAGCCCAATCCCGTATGCACACGTTGTCACAACCACAACACACAAGACACTGCGTGGACCGCGTGGAGGCATGATCTTATCCAGTCAGGAAATCGCAGACAAATATAACTTTAACAAAGCTATTTTCCCTGGAATCCAGGGCGGACCTTTGATGCATGTGATTGCTGCGAAGGCAGTCTGCTTTAAAGAGGCACTTCAGCCGGAGTTTAAAGTATACCAGCAGAATATTATCGATAATGCACAGGCACTCTGCAAGGGACTGTTAAGCCGTGATATTAAAATCGTATCCGGCGGTACAGACAATCACCTGATGCTTGTTGATCTGACAAATTATGATCAGACCGGAAAGGCAGTGGAGAAACTTCTCGATTCTGTCAATATCACCTGCAACAAGAACACGATCCCAAACGATCCGAAATCTCCGTTCGTAACCAGCGGTGTACGTCTTGGAACACCGGCAGTTACCTCCCGTGGTCTTAATACAGAGGATATGGATCAGATCGCAGAGGCGATCGCCATGATGATCAAGGAGGGTGAGTCGGCAGCTGATAAAGCGCGTGCAATCGTAAAATCTCTGACAGAGAAATATCCGTTAGAGAGATAGAAAAGAATACAAACAATACTCTGATATGATAGAACAAAAAGCGAGGAAACCAGTTTTTGATGGTTTTCTCGCTTTTTGGTGTAATAATAAGTATATATCTGTAAAGAATACAGCCTTCTATTTTACATCATCTGCAATACGGAAGAGTGTATAGTTTATGCTTCGGGTCTGTTTGTTCTTGTCCTGGTAAGTAATTATTACAGTCGTTGGCGCAAGCAGGCTTGTATACATATTATGTGATTCATAATTATAATCAGGAGAGTATGTAGATTCATATACATAGCTGTATCCGGAATAGCTTGCATAACGTCCTAATTTAATAGCTTTTCCGTTTGCGGTTTTTGTGGTTTTCTCTGTATTTGAGATGGATTTACTGGTAGAAGTTGAAGAGGTTACTGTTGGTTTACTGTAAGTTCTGTATTCAATTTTCTTTAATTTATATCCTTTGTTCATTTTTACATTGATCTTGACAGAATCTTTGGTGTAAAGAGTCGAATAATCATAATATTTCCCATCGAAAGTTAAACTCTTGAAAGGATAATTGTTGGAAGAGACTGCGCTTAGTACCCTTACCTTTACAGAGAGTGATTTTACTTTTTTGTTTTTGGCATTGTATACATCAAAAGTAACTTTGTAATTACCGGTTTTCTTTGCATAGACACCGATATAGCCAGTGTTTTGAGTGGTATTCAGATTCAGGCTTGTTAATTTTGCTTTCAGATTTTTACTGTTTGTTTTTATATTTTTAATGTTTTTTCCGTATGTTCCAAGATTTACACTAATGGCATAATCATTGACATCAGGGTAGCTTGGATAATAGTAAACATCGACATTTTTTGACACACTTGGTGTGGTTGCAGCGGATACCGGAGTGGAAGGGATCATGAATAATCCGACACACAGGCAAAGTGTAAGAATGGTGCAGACAATCTGTTTCATTGATTTCATATTAAATATTCCTCCTGTTGGATTATTTTGCAAGACGCCTGATTATATAAACAAGCTGATATTCCTGTTTTGTATATTTGTCAACATAAGTGACGGTGATTGTGGTCCGGGCAGCAAGTGAAGTATAATAACTGGAACTGTCAGAGTAAGTATTCCTGCTGATATAGGCATATTGACCAAGTTTTAATGTACTGTTGTTTTTGAAATTTTTAACAACTTCCTTACCTGACTTATCGTAGGTGGCAACGGTAATTTTTTTCAGCTTATACCCTTTGTTCATTCTGATGCTTAATTTGCCGGATGATTTGCCTGTAAGAGCACTGTTAATTTCTTTGTTTGCAAACTTGGCAGATTTAACCGGTGAGTCATTTTTTGCATATACGGTTACTTTACCGGAAGAAAGTTTTTTACCTGCTTTATCACAGATGTTGTAGGTTACTTTGTATGTACCTTCTTTCTTTGCATAAAGACCGATTTCTGCGTAAGGATTTGTATATTCGTCTGTGGAAGTGCTGGTATAGTAGCGGGTGTTTTTGGCAATCAGATTTTTGCTGTTTGTCTTGATATTTTTTACATAGCAGACTTTACCTTTTGGTAAATTGATATGGATATCTGAATTACTCTGTGATCTGCTGTATATACGCAGTACTTTGGTGGTTGGTGTGGTTGTGGTGGCTGCGGATACTGTTGACTGCGGCTGCAGTAAGAGCATTCCGGCGCAGAGACAGAAAGCTAAGAACAAGCTTGCTGTTCGTTTGAAAATTTTCATAAGTGAATCCTCCATTTTTATAAGTATTTTATAAATGTTACAAAAATATTATAATATGTAGAAAAATTTTATACAATCGTAAATTTAAGAAATAAATAAGAAAAATTACAGAAATATATCAGAGAATTTCAATATGCCAAAACTTGTATTTTATGTGATGTTATTTTATAATTGTATACAATAGATTGCATATTTTATAAGCCGGCTAAGGACAGACAAAATAGAAATTAAAACGGCATGCAGAGTATGCAGAAGCGAGGAATATATGAAGAAACAGAATAAAGGAGTTCCGGCATACCGTGACATTCGCTGGGACAGACTTGATAATACAGCCCATCTTTTTCCTGTCATAGCCGGGGAGAGCATGAGCAATGTATACAGGATCAGTGTTACACTGAAAGAAGAGATTGATCCGGAATTATTGCAGAAGGCACTTGATATGGTATTGCCGAAGTTTGACGGTTTTAATTTAAGACTGCGTCAGGGTGTATTCTGGTACTATTTTGAGGAGAACGGAAAGGCAGCGCCGAAAGTCCGTATGGAGAACAATTTCCCATGCAGGTATATTCAGCAGAACAAAAACCGCAGTTATATGTTCCGTGTGACTTATTATAAATGCCGGATCAATCTGGAAGTATTCCATGTACTGACAGATGGTATGGGAGGAATTAATTTCTTAAAAGAACTGACCTATCAGTATCTGCGTCTGGCACATAAGGATCTTCAGAAAAAATTAGGGGATTCTTTAAGCGTTGATACGTCTTTGAACAGGGAGGACAGTTTTTTAAAGAATTACAAAAAAAGCTCTGCAAAAGGTTATCAGACAAAAAAGGCATACCTGATCCGTGGGGAAAAGTTAAGACCGGGTGAGTTTGGTGTGATGCACGGCTACATGAAAATCCCCGAATTAAAAAATGTCTGTCATGCGATGGGAGTCAGCATCAATGAATATCTGGTAAGCGTATATATTTGGAGTGTTTATACGGAGTGTCTGCACGGCATGCCGTCAAAGTGCCCGATCCGTGTTGCCGTACCGGTCAATCTGCGCCCGTATTTTAATTCGATTACCACAAAAAACTTTTTTGCCATGGTTTCTGCAGAGTTTCATCCGACCAAAGAAACCTATACGTTTGCGGAGGTAGTTGAGATAGTGAAAGAAAGCCTGCGCAGTCAGATCAACAGGGAAAATCTTGAAAAACTTTTTTCTTATAATGTTTCCAATGAGAAGCTTATGATCGCAAGGATAGTTCCACTTTTTCTGAAAAATCTGGCAATGAAATATGTTTATACAACCTCTGCGCTTGCAAATACTGCAACAATCACCAATATTGGAAATATTTCCGTGTCAGAAGATTACCGTCCATACGTGGAAATGTTTCAGGCGTTTCTTGCAATGTCGAAAGGGCAGCATTTGAAAGGAACTATCTGCTCTTACGGAGATACACTTGTATTCAGTTTCAGTTATGATCTTGTGGATGCATCCGTGCAGCGTGGCTTTTTCCGGAAAATTGCTTCAGATGGGATTGCAGTAGAAATAAAGAGTAATGGAGTAAATTATGAGTAAATGCAGAAATTGTAATGTGGAGATATCAGATGAAACAGAGCGTTGTCCGCTCTGTGGGTCAGTGTTAGAGCATACAGGTGATGTGGAAAACATGTACCCGGATGTGAGAGTGCACACCAGAAAAATGACGCTGATAAGCAAGATTTATCTGTTTTGTGCACTTTTAGCTGAGGTGCTGCTTATTTATATCAATATAGTTACCGAGTCCCAAATAGCGTGGAGTGCCATTGCAGGACTGGCATTTTTCTACGGATATATGCTGATCCGCTTTGCAATCCTTGGAAAAACAGGTTACCGTGCCAAGATCACGGTACTTACGCTGATGGCGATTTTGGTCGTGATCGCGATTGATTTTGTGGTCGGATACCGTGGCTGGTCTGTCAACTATGCGATACCGGCAGCAATCATTCTGGTCGATATGGGTATTATCATATGTATGATCGTAAACCGCAGAAACTGGCAGAGCTATATGATGTGGCAGATTTTTATGATCTTATGCAGCATTGTTCCGGTAATACTGATTTTTACCGGTATCGTGACGGCACAGCTTTTTGCACTGATCGCATTTGCGTTTTCCCTGTTTCTGTTTCTTGGAACACTGATCATCGGAGACCGCAGAGCAAGAGTGGAGTTAAAGCGAAGATTTCACATTCGCTGATACATTAGAATAAAAAGAGCAAACATCAGCAGAACAGGAGCAATCGGATGAGAGAAAACGAAGCGAGCATCAGGGGAAAAGTCATGAGGGACCTGATCGCCCATGTGACAAATGATCACCTGATTGGGAAGAAGATAAAAAACGGAGAATTAAGAAAAAAGATCGGAGATTCTGAACCGCCATGGAAATGCCCGGACTGTTTTTCCTTAGAAGTGATCGGAATGGACAACTTTTCCATGGAATATTTGCAGTCAAAAGAAAATCCAAATATAGAAAAGGTCATTTTACAGCTTCATGGAGGGGGATATGTTGGAGCAATGCGGAATGCATACCGCATGTTCGCAGGACTATACTGTGAAGTCAGTCATGGAATGAGCGTGCTGACCCCTGATTACCGTGTGGCACCGGAGCATCCGTATCCGGCAGCTTTAGAGGATGCCTATGCAGCATATTGTTATCTGTTGGAGCAGGGGTGGTTTTCTGAGCAGATCATCATCGCGGGCGATTCTGCAGGGGGTGGTCTTGCAATGGCGTTATGTCATTATTTAAAAGATAAGGGAAAACAGCTTCCATGCGGGATCGTAGCGATGTCACCCTGGACAGATCTTGCTGCGCGTGGAGAGTCTTATGAGACAAACTATGAGAAGGATCCTCTGTTTGGAAAAACAAGGGACAGCCTTATCTATAATAAGGATTATATCGGAGACAACGATCCGTTAAATGCTTATATTTCACCTTTGTATGGAGATTTCAGGGGATTTCCGCCGATGCTGATACAGGTCGGCTCTTATGAAATGCTGCTCTCGGATTCTGTGGATGTGGCTGCAAAAGCCAGAGAACAGGGAGTAAAAGTAAGAATCAGTATTTATGAAGGAATGTTCCACATCTTTCAGATGGCAGCAAAAATGCTGCCGGAATCTAAAAGAGCGTGGGTTGAGATCGGTAAATTTATTGATGTTTTGCTAAATGACTGACATCCATATAGACAGGGATACCGCTTTCGTATTTTACCGGAACTTCACCGAGTATGAGAGGTGAAAGGTAATCGATCAGTGGCTGTGTGACATCATTGCCTGCATCGTTGATCCATTCTCTCGGAATTGATTTTGCCTCATTTGCAATGTGGCGGATCTCGGCATGCTCATAGGCGATTTCGTACGGAGCATCGGAGATACGGCGCATTGTTACCATGGAAGCGGTAACCCCTTCTTCGGAAAGTGCAACAGCTTTTCTGCCGAGAGCAAATGCCTCATCAAGATCAGTCTTTGAAGCGAGATGTGCTGCGCAGCGCTGTAATACGTTGACTTCTACGGAACGGACTTTGACACCAAGTTTTTCCTTGACTAAAAATTCAAGCGTTTTTCCGGCGCCGCTTAACTGGCTGTGCCCGAACGTGTCAACAGAACTCTCAGAAGCACTGATATAGTTGCCGGAAGCATCACGGATACCTTCGGATACGGCAACGATCACGTTGTTACGCTCAAAAAGCATACGCTTTACATCCAGTAAAAAATCTTCTTTATCAAATGGAACCTCCGGGAGATAAATCAGATGAGGTGCTGTATTATAACCGTTTCTTGCGAGTGCAGATGCAGCAGTCAGCCATCCGGCATCACGTCCCATGATCTCGACGATTGTCACACTCTTGACTGCATAGATAAATGTGTCATGTGCGATCTCTAAAAGAGAAGATGCGATATATTTTGCAGCAGAACCAAATCCAGGTGTATGGTCTGTTTCGCAGAGATCATTGTCGATGGTTTTTGGAATACCGATGATACGCACCGGGCTGCCGATCCGCTTACCGTATTCAGAGAGCTTTAAAACGGTGTCCATGGAATCATTGCCGCCAATATAAAAGAATGCATCAATATGGTAAGTTTCAAACTGTTTGAAAATGAATACATAGGAAGAATCATCATCTAAATAATTCGGCAGTTTGTAACGGCAGGAGCCAAGATACATTGCCGGAGTGACTTTTAAGCGGTCGAGATATTCCGGATTCTGCTGCATTAATTCAGAAAGATTCATCAAATCATTGTTTAAAATACCTGTGATTCCGTTTAAGGAACCATAAACCGTGTCATACATATCAGAACGCATCACACCGTCGATCACACCGGCAAGGCTGGCATTGATCGCAACGGTAGGACCGCCTGACTGTGCTACCATACAGTTTTTTGGACTCATAAGAAAAACTCCTTTGTGTTTGATCTTCTTTTTGCAATGTCTATCATACAAAAAAAGACACGGTTGCGCAATCATTAATTTAAATAGAAAGAGTGATGTTATACTATGAAAATATGTACATTGTGTCCTAGAATGTGTGCTGTAAACAGAGAAGCGAAAGAACGCGGGATCTGTGGACAGACAGATGAGATCAAGGTGGCACGTGCCGCACTGCATTTTTGGGAAGAACCATGTATATCGGGTGAAAAAGGTTCCGGGGCGGTCTTTTTTTCGGGCTGCGCGCTGCACTGTGTATTCTGCCAGAATGAAAATATTGCAAATGGTACGGCGGGGAAAGTCATAAGTACCGCACGTCTGTGTGAAATTTTTCTGGAACTTCAGGAGAAAGGCGCAAATAATATTAATCTTGTAACACCGGGACAGTTTGCACCACAGATCATAAAAGCAGTGGAGCTTGCCAGAGACCAGAATTTAACAATTCCGATAGTTTATAACACAAGCAGTTATGAAAATGTGGATACGATCCGTTCTCTGGAGGGAATTGTGGATATCTATCTTCCGGATTTTAAGTATCAGGATGCCGCTTTAAGTGCAAAATATTCCCATGCACCGGATTATCCTTCTGTGGCAAAGGAGGCGATAAAGGAGATGGTGCGTCAGACGGGAGAAGCTGTTTTTGAAAATGGGGAAGATTCTCTGATGAAGCGGGGGACGATCGTGCGTCATCTGATTCTGCCGGGATGTACGAAAGATTCCAAAGCAGTTTTATCATATCTGCATGAAACTTATGGCAATGAAATATATATCAGTATCATGCATCAGTTCACGCCGCTTTCCAATGTAAAAAAATATCCGGAATTAAACCGAAGGATTACGGAACGTGAATATAATGAAGTTGTCGATTTTGCGATTGATATAGGAATAGAAAATGGTTTTATCCAGGATGGAGAGACAGCTGAGGAAAGTTTTATTCCTGAATTTGACAATGAAGGAGTTTGAGGTTGACGCTTTTTCGAATATCTCATATAATTCCATAGTGATGATGGTAATAAAGGGAGTGTGAAGCAAATGAAGAGAAAAATAGCAATTATCGCTGCACTTTTCTGCATTGGCTGCATTGTGGCAGAGCCTGCGACAGATATAAAAGCTGCCGGGATTCAGGTGGCTGCTGCACAGACAACACTTTCCGCGGATAATTCGCTGGAAGTTTTATCACTTTCTGCGGGAACATTATCCCCGGATTTTACAGGAAAGACAGTACAATATACAGCTACCGTACCAAATGATGTTACAAGCGTTACGGTGACGGCAACACCGGTCAATGAATTTGCGACGGTGCAGTCGATCACAGGAAATGACAATCTTCAGGTTGGTACCAATACGATAAAAGTTGTCGTAAAGGCACAGAACGGGGCACTTGCCCAGTATACGATCACGCTGACAAGAGAAGAAGGACAGGCAGCAGACGGGCAGACGACAGACCAGCCAGCAGATGGAACGGACGGGCAGACCACAGATCAGCCGTCAGATGGACAGACGACAGACCAGTCAGCGGATGGACAGACCGCAGATCAGCCGTCAGATGGACAGACGACAGACCAGCCGGCAGATGGAACGGACGGACAGAATGCGGAGACTGAGACAGCAGAAGATGATGATACTTATAATATGGAATATCTTCAGCAGGAATACAATGACCTCTCAGAACAGTATGCGAAGGAAAAATCCTTTTCCAGAAATATGATGGGAATCATGGCATTTGTGATCGCAGTACTCGTCGTGATTATTGTTAATCTCTTATTAAGAGGAAGCAAAAGAGATGACTGGGATGATGAAGAAGATCAGGATGACTGGGACTGGGAATCTGCAAAGAAAGTAAAGGATCAGGAGCAGCAAGAGGATGCTGATTTCGAAGAAAACAGCAGTATGGAAGAAGAAAATGATATTGAACCGGAAAGAAGAGGCTTCTTCCATGGAAAGACAAAAACGGCAGATGAAACAGAAGACAGGGACGATGACGAGACAGAAAACGAAATCGGCGTGTCAAAGATCCACAAAGTACATGCAGGATTATTCGGAAGGGGTATGTCGGATGATCTTGAAGATGAGGACTGGGATGATGATGAGGAGTTCTCACCGGTAGAGAAGAAACGTCCGGAGAAAAAAGAGCAGCCGGAGGAGAAACACCGCCCGGAGAAAAAAGAGCAGCCGGAGGAGAAACGCCGTCCGGAGAAAAAAGAGCAGCCGGAGGAGAAACACCGCCCGGAGAGAAAAGAGCAGCCGGAGGAGAAACACCGCCCGGAGAGAAAAGAGCAGCCGGAAAGAAAACATACTCCGGAGAAAAAACATATTCCGAGAGAAGAAGAGGAAGATGATGATTTAGAGATCATCGATTTAAATGATTTATAAATAGGAACAGAATGGAGAGACTATGCAGATACGATATACAACAAAGGCAAAAAAAGCAATTGATCTGGCTTCAAAAATGTCGAAATCACTGCATCACCACTATATTGGAACGGAGCATATCCTGATCGGACTTTTAAAGGAAGGAACAGGTGTTGCTGCACAGGTGTTAAATGAAAATGGTGTCGAGCTTGACAAAGTCATGCAGCTGATCGAAGAACTGATTGCGCCGGACGCACAGGTGTTGACGGCAGAGGCAAAAGAATATTCACCAAGAGCATTGCAGGTGTTAGAAGGTGCAGCCAGAGAGGCAGCGCGTTTTCATTCAGAGGAGATCGGAACGGAGCATATTCTGATCGCAATGATGAAAGAGACGGAGTGTGTGGCATCGAGACTTTTAAATACGTTAGCAGTCAATATCCAGAAAATGTATGTGGATATCCTGATTGCCATGGGAGAAGATGCAAGCCTGTATAAAGAAGATTTCATGAATGGAAAACCGGTGAAGAAAACTGCATCGGATACACCGGTACTAAATCAGTACTCCAGAGATCTGACTGCATTAGCAGCCGAGGGGGCTTTAGATCCGCTGGTTGGCAGACAGGACGAAATCGACCGTGTAATACAGATCCTAAGCAGAAGAACAAAAAATAACCCTTGCCTGATCGGTGAACCGGGAGTAGGAAAGACAGCGATCGTTGAGGGAATTGCAGAGCGTATCACAACCGGAATGGTTCCGGACACCGTTGCTGGAAAGAGAGTTGTATCCCTTGATATGTCTGGGATCGTTGCAGGTTCAAAGTATCGTGGAGAGTTTGAGGAACGCATTAAAAAAGTACTTCAGGAAGTAAGGGCAGCAGGTAATATCCTGCTCTTTATCGATGAACTGCATACGATCATCGGGGCAGGTGGAGCGGAAGGTGCGATAGATGCATCTAATATTTTAAAACCGGCACTTGCACGTGGAGAACTGCAGCTGATCGGTGCAACAACGATTGATGAATACCGCAAATACATTGAAAAAGATGCTGCATTAGAGCGCAGATTCCAGCCGGTTACAGTGGAAGAACCAACAGAAGAAGAGGCAGTGCAGATCTTAGAAGGACTGCGGGATCAGTATGAAAAGCATCATCAGGTAAAAATCACGGATGAGGCAGTATCAGCAGCAGTTCGCCTGTCGGCACGTTATATTAACGACCGTTTCCTGCCGGATAAAGCAATTGATCTTATGGATGAGGCGGCAGCAAAAGTACGTCTGCGTGCAGGTGGAAGACCGGAAGAAGTTGTGGAACTGCGACACCGCATTAACATGTTAGAAGAGGAAATGCTGGAATTTTTACATGACGGTGATGTGGAAGGTGCAAAGCAGAAGAAAAATGAAAAAGAAGAGTGTGAAGAACAGCTTACCAAAATACAGACAAAGATAAAGAAAGATGGCCGCAGTAAAAAGTTAAAAGTGACAGAAGACGATATTGCAGATGTGGTATCCGGATGGACAAAAATCCCGGTGAGAAAAATTGCCGAAGGGGAGGCTGCGCGCTTAAGAAAATTAGAGGCTACTTTACACAAACGTGTCATCGGTCAGGAGGATGCAGTAAGTGCGGTGGCAAAAGCAGTGCGCAGAGGACGTGTCGGATTAAAAGATCCGAAGCGCCCGATCGGTTCATTCCTGTTTTTAGGACCGACCGGTGTCGGAAAAACAGAGATATCAAAGGCACTTGCGGAAGCGGTGTTTGGCAGTGAAGAGTCCATGATCCGCGTTGACATGTCAGAATATATGGAAAAACACAGTGTATCAAAGATGATCGGATCACCGCCAGGATATGTAGGACATGAGGAGGGCGGACAGCTCAGTGAAAAAGTGCGCCGGAATCCATATTCTGTGATCCTGTTCGATGAGATCGAGAAGGCACATCCGGATGTATTTAATATTCTGCTTCAAGTACTTGATGATGGACATATTACAGATTCACAGGGGCGCAAGGTAGATTTTAAAAATACGATCATCATTATGACTTCAAATGCCGGAGCACAGGCGATCATTGAGCCGAAAAAACTTGGATTTGCAGCTTCAGATGATGAAAAACAGAATTACGACCGGATGAAAAACAGTGTTATGGAAGAGGTGCGCCATATTTTTAAACCGGAGTTTTTGAATCGTATTGACGAGACAATTGTATTCCGTTCATTAAATAAAGATGATATGGAGCAGATTGTTACCCTGATGTTAAAAGAACTTACAGAACGCTGTGAAAAACAGATGGGAATCCACCTTACCGTACGTGGCAGCGTTAAGAAGTATATCGTAAATAAGGCATACAACCCGAAATATGGTGCAAGACCGCTGCGTCGTCAGATTCAGAATGATATTGAGGATGAGCTGGCGGAAGAAATTTTATCTGGAAAAGTGAAAAAAGACATGGATGTGACCGTGACAATTCACAAAGAAAAGATCGTGTTCGAAACAAAATAAATTTTTACTGAAATATCCGGGAAAGCACTGGAAATCGTAACAGGGATATTATATAATAAGGGCACAAAATTTTACGATAAAGAGAAAACTACTTTATCACAGGAGGAAAAAATGGCAACGATCAGCGAATTAATTCGTTCAGAAGCAGATGGAACGATCAGTTTTGGGGATTACACATTAGGTGCAAAGGCGAAACTTGATAATTTTGAGCATCAGGGAGATATCTACAAAGTGAAGACATTTTCCGAGATTACCAAGTTAGAGCGCAATGGCATGTTCGTGTATGAATCTGTTCCGGGAACGGCTGTCATGAATCTGAAAGCAACAGATACAGGCCTGACATTTCAGGTAGAGGGACCGGAAGATGCACAGATTACAGTGGGACTTGAGGATGAGGCAGAGTACGACATCACGATCGATGGCGCAGATGCAGGAAAGATGAAGACCAATCTTGGCGGCAAATTAAGCTTAAGCGTAGAACTCGGTGACCATCCGGTAGATGTGAAAGTTACAAAGTGCTAGAAACGGAAAATGAAATCAAAAGAGGCTTATGTGTCAAAGCGGCATGTAAGCTTCTTTTTTTATGTAATAGGAAATTTCGTTGAAATTCCCTGTTACATAAAATGACCACAGAGTCTGTATCGTATTGTTGTGTGTACGCTCAGGTACGAAAGTACGATTGACTGCCAAAAACTGTTAAAGTAACATAAAAAATGCGCGTGATTACGCGTAATAAATAAGAAGGAGAAAAAGGTTATGAAAAGAAAAAAGCTCACGGGCTGGAAACGTATGGCGGCATTTGCGATGGCGCTAACGCTGACGATAGGAGATGGTGCATCAGTGTGGGCTGCTGTAGTGCCACAGACAGTCACAGAAACCGCAGCACAGACAGAAGATGCGATGGAAGCTGTCGGGGCTACGGAACAGACAGAAAGTGAAGCAGACAGTGAGTCTGTGGAAAATGACAACGGGCAGACGAAAGAGAGCGAGGCAGCAGAAGTATCAGAAGTTACAGAGACAACAGAAAAAGTTGACGAGACGGAAACTGAGGGAACAACTGAGAACGTGAATAACACAGAAACAACAGAAGATACGGAGAATAATGACGAGACGGAATCTGTGGAAATTGAGACTGAGACAGAAACGGAACAGGAAACTGAAAAAGAAACCGAAGAAGAGACAGAAGAAGAAACCGAAGAGGAAGAACGGGCTGCAATCGATAAGCCGTCAAAGGTCATCAATGTAAGCGGAGAAAGAAATTGTTATACTCTGACCACACAGTCCGGGAAGCTGTTGAGATATGTTTATGTAAATCAGTTTCAGAATGGCGTGATCGTGGCAGGTACGCCGGATGAGAGAGTTGATTATAAAATAGTCAAAAGAAGCAGTTTATGGGATAAGACAGTAGGATTATATAAGTATGGCAATGACTATTATGGACAGTGTGGCAGCACGGATATTGATGGATTCGTAAGACTGTATTATAAGGCGGAGACCATAATAAAAGGAAATACAGAGCAGTATAAAGATGCATATGGTATGTATAAGGTCAATGGAAAGACGTATCTGTATATGCAGACATGCGATAGAACCGGTTATCATTACATAACGGAAGGTGATGAGATTACGGAGATCGGTATGTGTGATTCGGACGAAGAATGTCAGAATGTAATAGACCGCTATGCGGTAAAAGATGGCGATAAAGTGATTTATTATAATTATAATGGTAACTTTTATAAAAAATTACAATCTATTAGAAAATATGATTCAAAGTCAAAAACATATAAATATATTGTATATGCAGGCAGAGGATATGAAATTTCATTTGAAAAATCAAATGTAAAGATAAGCTGGAATGAGATTACAAATGATAAGGCGACACTCAAAAATAAAGCCGGAGATCTGATGAAAGTCGGATATGAGGTGATCTGCGATGGCAATACGAATGTTTACGGCATGTCAGGTCTGTTTCTGGATGCTTCGGAAGGAAAACTGCATGCAATGACACCGTCAGATCACGAAATAATTCCATATGTTGTCCTTTCCCAGGGACAGCAGGTAAATGTAAAAGTGCGTGCCGTATATTACCATGAAGTTACGGACATAAAGAAAGCAGAATATAAGAACTGGGATGATAACAGCAGATACATTGTAGAATCAAAACAGACGAAATATGTAGCAGACATGTATGGTCAGTGGTCAGATGTTTATACTTATAAGAATGAAGTTGTAAAACAGTTGTCGGCAGTAACCGGTGTAAAGGCATCAGTAAATGGCAAAAAAATAACGGTTTCCTGGAATCCACAGAATGGTGCAAGTAATTACCAGTTGTTTTATATACAAAGCAGCAAGCCATTAAATATCACAAATGCAGACAGTTTTTTACAGTTTTACAAACATGGTGGTTCGCTGTATGATGCATATGTCAATACAAAGGGAGAAAATGATTCTTTTGAAACAGACTATACCTATGCAGTGAAACCGTATTGTGATTTTACAGTAAAATCAGCATTACCGTATAACTATTTCTGCGTCAGATTAGGAGCCACGGAAGATGGGTATTATTCAGACGGAAGTTATTCAGAAGCAGCAAACGTAACATGTAATGTAAATGGAAACATACCAGTCGTAAAAAATCTGAAGATAGAAAAGACGGAAAATGGACAAAGATGGCAGCTCTCATGGACGCCGGTAGATGCAGATGTGATCATTTATGCTTTTGAAGACAGTAAGATACCGGCATACTATAATTATGAGCTTTTGAGTGCGTATGGATATTATACGGATGGTAACGGGGCACAGAAAAAACTTTATTTAGAAGATATTTTGACAGAACTTCAGAGGAAAGAGATAAAAAGTTATGTACATGCTTATAAAGCAACAGGAAGTTATGGCGCATACAGTTTCAGTTCATTAAAGCCGGGAGTAAAATATACATTTGTTGCACACACGTATGATACAGACAGTTCACTTTACAAGGTACAGAAGAAACCGGTATATACAATAAACCAGAAAATAAAGATAACAGATAATCAGAAAAATGAAATATATAAAGATATGTCTGTTGGAATGACTTATTATATGGCAATGAGTGCGGCTTCAAATATGGTAAGCTGCACCGAAAAAGTAAGTGTGCCGTATGTATACACAAAAGCCGGAAAAAACAGCATAAAATTATCTTTTGATAAAGGAAATAATACAGGATACGAGATTTATCGTTTGTCTGGTAAGAAATATAAAAAAATAGCAACGATTACAGACCGTATCTATACGGATCAGAACTTAAAGCAAAATACAAAATATACTTATAAAATCCGTTCTTATTATTATGATCCGGACAGAAAAATAAAAAGTTACAGTGAATATAAGAACATTACAGCAAGTACCAGCCGTGTAAATAACATTGAATTAAAGGTTGTAAAAAGTTCAAAAAATTCAGCAAAACTTATCTGGACAAAAGTCTCTTTTGCAACGAAATATGAGATTTACAGAACTTCTGAGCTTGACAAGGATGTGACGGAAGTTAAAAACTCCTTAAATTCAGGAAACTCTGCCAACAATGTATATAACTCAAAATATGAACTGGTAAAAACGATCACAAATGCAAAAACAACAAGTTATACGGATAAAAAACTAAAATCCGGTGAGAAATATACTTATATTGTAAATGCATATTATAAGGATGGAAAAGCATTAAAATATATTTCCAGATCAGCGAGTGTTGAAATGCAGTTAGAAGCACCAAAAAATGTAGTTCTTACGAATAAAGGAAAGAATGTAAATGCAAAATGGGATGCAGACAAGTTTGCAGCAGGTTATCAGGTCAGATATGTAATATATGATAAATATGGACGGAAAAAAACAGCTACACCGAAAGTGGTTACGGCAAAGAAAAATAAATATACCATCAAAGGGTTAGCAGGTGGGGAATATGTAAACGTATCGGTAAGAGCCTATACCTCAAAAAAAATATACAGCGAATGGACAGCAGAAAAAGAATCTACTTCACTTGCGGCAGCAAAGTCCATTAAAGCTGTTTATGATACGAAAAAGAAAGCAGTAAAAATTACCTGGAAAAAGGTAAAAGGTGCAAAATATTATAAAGTATACCGTTCCATATCAATGCCGGTATATAACTCAGATGAAAAACTATATGCAGTGTCAGGAAATCTGATCGCAAAAGATTCCAATGATGATACAGGATACGAAAATGAGGCTTGTTATACGGATTATTATGGAGAGACCGGTTCTGTCACAAAGACAACGGCATATGATAGGGCGCAGTTGAAAAGTGGAGTGACCTATTACTATACCGTCTGTGCATATGGAGAAAAGGGAACAAGAATAGCTTCTTATATGTCTTATGGAAGCGGTACCCAGTATGCTTCCGGTAAACCTGCATCCATTCTGTATGGTGTGAAAATTGCTGCAAAACTGAAAAACAACAAAAAGGGAACCGTTACAGTTTCTTACAATAAGGTGAAAGGCGCAAAAACATATCAGATCTACCGTGCAGAAAAAATGAACGGTAAATATACGCTGATCGGAACCACAAAGAAAACAACTTTTGCAGATAAGAAAGCAAAGAAGAAAAAGACATACTATTACAAAGTAGTTGTAAATGGTAAAAATGCATTGCTTGCAGACTTTAAAACTCAGAGTTCTGCAGTAAAGATCAAAGTAAAAAAATAACCTTATCATCAACATTGCTTTTTACTGCAAAAGTAAGTATACTGATAAGCAATAAAAAGAGATGGAGAAGAAATATGCCAAAGGGAAAAACAACCGTATTTTTTTGCCAGGAGTGCGGCTACGAATCATCGAAATGGATGGGGCAGTGCCCGGCATGCAGGGAATGGAATACATTTGTTGAAGAGACGATCGACAAAAAAAGTGCAGCAAAAGACGGCAGGGTAGCAGCAAAAACAACGGAAGCGAAGACAGTTCCGCTCTCGCAGATCGAGATGACACAGGATAAGCGTATGTCGACAGACATGAAAGAACTTGACCGTGTGCTTGGAGGTGGGATCGTGCAGGGTTCTTTAGTACTGGTAGGCGGTGATCCGGGAATCGGTAAATCAACGCTGCTTTTACA